>NZ_CP042437.1:1201755-1802633 GCF_007971525.1 Mucilaginibacter ginsenosidivorax | reverse complement strand
CGGGCATTTTTACAATGGTGGTTTTTAAGCTGGCCAATGCCATGAAATTATCGTCCACCTCCTTTGCTGAATCAAGATTGATGGTGAAATAACAACCGGTATGCTTTTCGCCGCGCGGCGGTATCCCGGTATAACCGGCAAACACCGCTTCGGTGCATAATGTAAGTACAACTGTTTTCAACTTCAGCATTAAAACGCTTTCGTTTTCGGTGAGTATTTCCCAGTCTAAAACACCGGTATAAAATAGCCTTAGTTGCTGCAAATTTTTAGCAGCGATGGTAACAGCGCTAAGTACTTGCTTCATAATTAAAAAAGCGGTTATGTTAACTGAATGAAAGTTTTTAAACGCCCGATTTTAACTGAAAGTAACCGGCGTGGTATAGGCTACCCTGCGCGCAACGCCGTTTTGCGAGCCTGGCTTCCATTTGGGCGAAAGCTTGATAACACGTACCGCCTCTTTATTGGCCTCGGCGCTCAGCCCTTTAATCACTTTAATATGATTTAGCTTTCCGGTCTTCTCCACAACAAAATAAACCAAAACCTTGCCCGACGCGCCTTTTACAGGCCTTAATTTTGATTTGATAAACGCGGTAAGCTTATCCTGCCCACCCGGAAACTGCGGTAGTACTTCGCCGGGTTCAATGGTAGCGGTGTTGCTTTTAACGGTATCTTTTTGTTCATGGGCAAACGAGTGTTGGCCGATAAAACAAAAAGCTAAAATGGCAATGATTGGTAAAAGGCTAAATTTCATATTTCCGGGTGTTAAAGTAAATTCGTTATTTATATTTTATGTGCAAGCCCTACCATAACAACAAAACACAAACTTTGTTGGTATATGGAAAATTTGTTTTAATTGGATAGCACGTTTTTTAGTCTGTTAATCAATAGCGTTAAATTCTGCAAACATGTTGCCGGCCTCGGCAAGGCTGTTTAGGTTTACATAGTCGCATACCTCTGCATATTCGGCCCACAACTGGTGTACAACGGGGTTGGCATGTGCCTGCCTGATGGCATCGGCCGATAACCATTCAAAAACTTCTATAACAGTGCCATCAGCTGCCTGCATAATTACGGCTTCGCGGTTAGTAACAAGCCCTTCGGCCCTTAAACGTGGCACATGGGTTTTGGTGAGTTCTTTCAACTCCAGGGCTTTGCCTGGTTTGGGTTTGTAAGCTACAATGACTATGCGTGCCATAAGGGTATTATTAAATTTAATAATCTGAACCAGTTTTTAACGTGTTTATTCCTATGTACCTATGTGTCAATTTTTTAATAAATATATAAAATGTTACTTAATGCCAACTTTACTCAAATGCAATCGTATAAAAACAGCATAAAGCTAAATTAATTTTTTTTATATCGTGATGATTAAACCGCACAGATGGTTTACATATTTGGTTAGGGGGCTTGTATTGTTTACAATCCTTTTATCCCCAAAAGATGGTAAAACACAAGCGCCCGAAATAAAATTCAAGCAAATAAGTATCGAGCAAGGCTTGTCAAACAGTTATGTTTTTGCAACGCGGCAGGACAGCCGTGGTTTTATGTGGTTTGGCACACAAGATGGGTTAAACCGTTACGATGGACAGCAGATGGTTGTTTACCGCAATATTCCGGGCGATAAACATAGTTTGAGTGACAACCTGATCAAGTATATTTACGAAGACAGCAACAAAATTTTATGGATAGGTACTGTAAATGGGCTTAATAGCTTTAACCCATATAGCAATTCATTTGCACGTTACACTCATGACGCTAAAGATAAGAATAGCATTAGCGGTAACATGATTGCCTGCATTTTTGAGGATACACAGCATGTTTTATGGGTAGTTTCTGAAGATGGTGGCCTTGATATTTTTAACCGTCAAACAAAGCAGTTTTTACATTTTGCCCACAGCAAGAAGGATGGCAACAGCATTAGTGCGGGTTCTGTTCATTATATTTTAGAAGACAGGCAGAACAGGCTTTGGATAGCAACTGATTCTGGTTTAAATGTGTACAACCGCTCTGCCAAAAAATTCAACCTGGTAAAAAACAAGCTCGGATCCGCGGCTAACAATATACAATCAATGCAGCTGGCCCGGGATGGCAAACTTTGGCTGGCCACTAAAACTGCCGGGGTGCTGGTTTTCGATCCGCAAAATAGTTCTTTTAAGCAGTATCAACATATCACCGGATCGGCAGGTAGCCTATCTGGTAATGAGATAGCGCTTGCCGGTTTGCTCATTGATCACGAAGGCCATGTTTGGGTAGGTACCATAAACGAAGGGCTTAATCTTTATAACCCGGCTGATGACAGCTTTTATCATTATACTCATAAGTTTTACGATCCGACAAGCCTTGCACAAACCTCAGCTTCGGGTTTGTTTGAAGATAACCAGGGTAACTTATGGGTAGGTACAGGTCGCGGAGGTATCAGCCTGTACACCCCTGCTGCCAACAGGTTTAATGTTTACCGGCAGGAAAAAGATCCCAATAGTTTAAGTTTCAGCGATGTTAAGTCGTTTTGCGAGGATAGCAGGGGCTATATCTGGATTGGTACAGATGGAGGCGGGCTGAACCTGTTTAACCGGGAAAAAGCAACATTTAAACATTTCAGATACAACGAGGCCGACGCGGCAAGCATTGGCTCGGACGCAGTGCTTGATATTACCGAAGACCTGGATAAAAACCTGTGGATAAGTACCTGGGCCGGCGGGTTAAACCTGCTCCGCCCGGGGAGCACCAGGTTTACCCGTTTTAAAAATAATCCGAATGACAAAACAACCATTAGCTCGGATATGGTATTTAAAACATTCCAGGATAGCGAGGGCAACCTGTGGGTAGGCACTTTTGGCGGGGGGCTTAACCTGCTGGATGCTAAAACCCATCAATTCAGGCGTGTTACCAAAGATCCTGATGGTGTTACCGAATTTTTGGGGAATAACGTATTTGTGATTAACCAGGATAAAGCCGGCAATGTTTGGTTTGGCGGCGACGACGGCGGCTTAAACTGTTATAATTTAAAAAGCAGGAGGTTCTCTCATTATTTTAATGAATTGGCCAAGAAGCCCGATATCCGGGTGATTTTTACCGATCATAAGGGGCGCCTTTGGATTGGCCAAACGGGCTTGTATCTTTTTGATGCGAAAAAAAACGCGTTTGCTCTTTACAATAAACAACCAGGCCAGTTTGATGATATGATCAAAGGTATAACCGAAGATGAATTTGGCAACCTATGGGTATCGGCTAATGATGGCTTGTCTATGTTTAATCCGGATAAGCACACCTATAAAAAATTTAATATTCATGATGGCCTGCAAGGAATTGAATTTGAATCCAATTCGTTTTTAAGGGCAAAAGATGGCGAAATGTTTTTTGGCGGTACCAAAGGGCTCACTACTTTTTATCCTAAAAATATCAAAATTAACACCTTTCTGCCGCCTGTTTTTATTACCGGGCTGCAGATTTTTAATAAAACCATCGTTCCGGGCGAAAAGGATTCTATATTAAAAACCGATATTTCTTTAACCAGGCAACTGCATTTAAACTACAGGCAAACATCGCTTACTTTTGAATTTAACGGGTTGAATTATGTAATACCCGAAAATAACAGTTATGCGTACAAGTTGGAAGGATTTGATACAAGCTGGACAACTGCCGATGCTACAAAAAGAGCTACTTATACCAATCTTGATCCGGGTACTTATACATTCAGGGTAAAAGCATCAAATAACGATGGCTTTTGGAACCCCAAAACTGCTTCGGTTCGGGTTATTATTACGCCTCCTTACTGGCAAACGCTTTGGTTCCGTATTTTGGCGGCGCTAACTTTTATTGTTGGCATTTATTCCTATTACCGCCACCGTATCGATGGTATCAACAAGCAAAAAATAGCGCTTGAAAAGCAGGTTAAAGAACGCACTGCCGATATTGCGAATAAAGCCGAAGAATTGCAAACGCAATCAGAAGCGTTGCAGGCGCAGGCCGAAGAGCTACAGGCGCAATCAGAAGAATTACACTCGTTAAATACCGAATTAACTATAAAATCGGACAAGTTGCTTGAGCAGGCTGACGACCTTAAAGTGCTTAACCAGCTGCTTACCGAACAAAAACACCAGGAGCATTTGGCCCGCGAAGAAGCCGAAAAAGCCAACCTGGCAAAAAGTACTTTTTTGGCCACCATGAGCCATGAAATACGCACCCCAATGAATGGTGTAATAGGAATGGGATCATTATTGGCCGAAACCAATCTTGATAGCGAGCAGCGTGAGTATACCGATACGATTATCAATTGCGGTGAAAGCTTGCTGAATGTGATTAACGATATTCTTGATTTTTCTAAAATAGAATCGGGGAAAATTGAAATTGAACATGAGGATTTTGTGCTTCGCAAAAGCATAGAAAATGTGATGGATGTGTTCTCGACCAAAATTGCCGAAAAACATATTGATTTAATTTACGAAATAGATACTGATGTACCGGCATGCATTGTAGGCGACGAACTTAGGCTTAAACAGGTGTTGATAAACCTGGTAAGTAACGCCATAAAATTTACCGAGAAAGGCGAAATATTTATAAGGGTTTTTGCGGCATCCAAACCTCATGACGGTAATATACTGATAGGCTTTAGTGTGAAGGATACCGGTATTGGTGTTCCTGAAAATAAGTTATCAAATTTATTTAAGCCTTTTAGCCAGGTAGATTCTTCCACCACCCGAAAATATGGGGGCACAGGGCTTGGCTTGGTAATCAGCAAAAAGCTTGTTGAGTTTATGGGGGGCGAGATTTGGGTTCAAAGCCTGCCTTCAGAAGGCTCGGTTTTTAATTTTACCATTACCGCCGGGGTAAGTGATGCTAAAGCGCCGCGCGATGAGATGTATACAACCGCGGGTTTTAAAGGCGTGCAGGTATTGATTGTGGATGATAACACAACCAACCTCAAGATTTTAAAAAACCAGCTTGAGAACTGGGGAATGGAGGTTACTGCAGCTACTTCGGGTAAAGAAGCCCTTAATCAATTGGTAACTGATAGCAGTATACAATTGGTTATTACCGATATGGAAATGCCCGGGATGGACGGCGTTGGCCTAACCAAAGCGATAAAGAGCATTAATGAATTAATACCGGTTATTATGCTTAGTTCAATAGGCGATGAGAGCAGGAAAAAGTTTCCGGGATTATTTGCAGCTATTTTAATAAAGCCTGTTAAACAACAGTACTTATTTAACAGCCTGCAAATAGCTTTAAATTTAAATAATAACAATTCGCTGCCTGAAGGTAAAAGCAAACAAATACTCTCGGTTGATTTTGCGGTGCAAAACCCGCTTAGCATACTTGTTGCCGAAGATAATCCTGTAAATCAGAAATTGATACAACGCATTTTAAGTAAGCTGGGCTACGCGCCCCAAATGGTTCAGAATGGTTTTGAAGTTTTGACTGAAATGGAAAAAAACGATTTTGATGTGGTGCTGATGGACGTACAAATGCCCGGGATGGACGGACTGGAAACAACCGCTAATATTAGAAAAAACAGCAGGCAGCAACCCTATATCATTGCCATGACGGCAAACGCTATGGCCGAGGATAAAGAAGTATGCCTGCAGGCCGGTATGGATAATTATATAGCCAAACCAATGAAGCTGAACGAGATCATTGATATGTTGAAAAATGTTTCGACTACTTATAAGCAAAAAGCCTGATGGCCTATAAAATATTTTATCGGCAATAAGGGATAAATTGAAAACCCTTGCCCTGTAATTTGGTTAAGCTATACAAAAGATAATCAAAATTGACATGGCAAAAAAAGTTGCAGACCAATTGGTACAGATGTTGGTAGATGCCGGCATCAAAAGAATTTACGCGGTAACGGGCGATAGCCTTAACGAAGTAAATGATGCCGTAAGGCGCGAAGGCAGTATTCAGTGGGTGCATGTTCGGCATGAAGAGGCGGGGGCCTATGCCGCCGGCGCCGAAGCGCAGCTAAACGGCCTTGCCTGTTGCGCCGGCAGCAGCGGACCGGGCCATGTACATTTAATTAATGGCCTGTATGATGCCCACCGCTCGGGTGCACCTGTTATAGCCATTGCATCAACAATTGCCAGCTTTGAGTTTGGTACAAACTATTTCCAGGAAACTAATACCATTAAGCTATTTGATGATTGCAGTTATTATAACCAGATAGCTACCACACCAAAACAATTGCCGCGCATGCTGCAGGCCGGTATTCAAAGCGCATTGCATCAAAAAGGTGTTGCCGTAATTGGCCTGCCGGGAGATTTAGCCGCAATGGATGCCGTTGAAATAGAAACATCAATCCAAAACTTTACGCCTGCGCCGGTTGTCCGCCCCACAGATGCTGACTTGTATGAATTAGCCGCATTGGTTAACCGTTATAATAAGATCACCATATTTTGCGGTATCGGTGCTGCCGGTGCGCATGACCAGGTGGTGGAGTTATCGCAAAAGCTGAACGCTACGGTAGCCTATTCGTTTCGTGCTAAAATGGATATCCAGTATGATAATCCTAATGAAGTGGGCATGACGGGCTTGCTTGGCCTGCCATCGGCTTACCACAGTATGCATGAGTGCGATCTGCTGATTTTGCTGGGTACCGATTTTCCGTATACCCCTTTTATGCCTGCAGACTGTAAAATAGTACAGGTAGATATTAAGCCCGAACGGCTTGGCCGCCGCGCCAAAGTTGATGTTGGTTTATGCGGAACCGTAAAAGATACTTTAATAGCGCTGCTGCCCCTCATCTCCCAAAAACAGGACAACAGCTTTTTGCAGGCCCAGCTAAAAGTGTATGCCGATGTTAAAGATAAAATGCAAACCTACGTGGACAATAGCGGCGAAACCGATAAAATTCACCCCGAGTTTGTGGCTCATGTACTGGATAAACTTGCCGCCGGGGATGCAATTTTTACAGTAGATACGGGGATGTCGTGCGTATGGGGCTCGCGCTATATTAATGCTACAGGTAAGCGACAAATGATAGGTTCCTTTAATCATGGCTCGATGGCTAATGCCATGCCCCAGGCCATAGGCGCGGCACTGGCGCGGCCAGCACAACAGGTGATAGCCCTTTGCGGCGATGGCGGGCTATCGATGCTTTTGGGCGACCTGGCAACCATTGTTCAGTACAAATTGCCTGTTAAAATTATTGTTTTTAATAACCGATCGTTAGGTATGGTAAAGCTGGAGATGGAAGTTGCCGGCCTGCCCGATTGGCAAACCGATATGTACAACCCAGATTTTGCACTGGTTTCCCAGGCTATGGGCATTAAAGGTTTCACTGTTACCGAACCTGGCGATGTAAGGCAGGCTATAAGTAATGCCCTTGCTTTTGACGGCCCGGCGCTGGTAAATGTTTTTACCGACCCTAATGCCCTGGCTATGCCACCGAAAATTGAATTGAAACAGGTTGCAGGCATGGCGGTTTCCATGACCAAATTAATGCTTAACGGCCATATGGACGAGGTATTGGACACCGTGAAGGCCAACTATAAGCATTTGAAGGATTTACTGTAATGTACTTTTAAAACAAGCCAAACTTATGTATGCTGCCGCGGGTTACGCTTCACTAAACCCGCGGTAGCATTTACATTTTAAAACAAGCCAAACTTATCGCGCATTCTATGCCCTTCTTTTATGATATAGGTCATTGGTACTTCGTGGCCAAGATCTTTAAAAACCATAATGCCGCGGTACTTGCGGGGGATGAGATTGTAAAAAGCATATTCGTTATTAGGGGGCGCAAGGTGGTCAAGCAAGCCGATACCCAGCAGGATAGGGGTTTGAATATTTTGCGCAAAGTTTTTGATGTCGAAATAATCGAGGTTGTCCAATACCTTATCAAATTTAATCCCTTTTTCGCCTGCGTATTTGTGTAAATCGTACATAGGCCAGTCGTCCTGGTCAGAAAGGTTGCGGATGTCGCTCAGGATAGGATTTTGTGATGAGATGAGCTGCACACGGTTGTCTAACCCCGCCACTGCGGCCGCAAGGAAACCGCCCATACTGCCACCAGACACCTCGATGCGTTTAGGGTCAAGCTCGGGTCGCGAATAAATGAAATCTATCGCACGGATACAGTCCATAATGGCCCCGCGAAGCACATATTTGTTTTTATCCTCTACGTTCAGGCTAATAAAATCGAGCCTTTTAGGGTGAATAACATCGCGGCTGTTGCCCTGGCCACGTACATTAAGGGCCATAATGGCTATATCATCATCCTCTCCCAACATGGGTTTTAAATCAACCTGGTAGCCGGGCAATGCCAAAAAGGTGCTAAATCGTTTATTTTTAATGGTGCTTTTAGGAATAGTTAGCCAGCCGCGAACTGTGATATTATCCAGTGAGCGCATCTCTATTAAATAAACCTTGCGGTTTTCGGTTTCCTGATCGGCTTTTTCGATCATCTTGAATTGCGGATTAACCGTGGCTAATTCACTTTTGGTAGCTTGCCAAAAACTGTCAAAATCAGCAGGGCGACCATGTTGCGATTGGATCTCTTCCGGGCGGATGCCAAACACGCGGCGTGTTGTGTCGTCGTAATCAGATACATTGATCATGAAGTTGATCTTATAAAATCCTGGTTTTTGTTCGGGTATGGTAAAATCGAAGCGGCTGCTGCTTTGTTTGGATATATTTACCTTCCTGCTTTCTTTTGCAACTGTAACCCCGGCAGGCGTAACCGCTATGTACGATACCGTACCGGTTTGCGGCGCATCGGTAGTGTTTTTTACGTTGAAGGTATAACTGGCGCGGCTGCTAAAAACGGCATCTTTACTCCCTGCTATAAGCGTGGTTGATACTTCCTGATCAGCTTTATGAACAGGTGTTTTCGCGTTTGCATGTTCTATCGTTAAAAATATGGCGAGTTGAATTATCGGGATAAGGGATTTTAGGCTGATCATCATTCTGTATTAAATATATGCTAAAACTAACGGGTATCTAACCTGTAATTCAACGATGCCGAAAGGCTTGTACCCGCACCAGTATTGCGGCCGGTTATAAAAGTTCCGCCGGTTAAAAACAGCGATAAGTTTTTAGTAAAAGCATGGCCATAACTTGCCGATACCTGGTTAAACGCAAAATTTTTACTGGTATTAGGATTTGCCGAAATAATAGGATTAGGATTTATAAATGAATTATTGCTGGTAGCGTAAAAGCCGCCAATACTTATCGAGAATTGCTCCCTGAACTTTTTATCAAGCGTTAAACCATACGTTAGGTTATACCTGTCCTGGAAAACAGATTCGCTTCCAAAATATTCGCGCACGGCATTTTCGGCAACAAAATAGCTTTGTTTGCCAAATAAATGCCCGCTGCCGGCAAAGGCAAGCTTAAGCTCCGATCCGTAGTATCCATAACCCAGGCTTGCATTATTGCGGTAGGTAGGGATAATACCGGTAGCTTTTATGCTGAAGTAGTATTTGTAATTGATGTTGGCCAGGTAATATTTAAGACCAATTTCAATATCCTGCAAACCCGATGTGGTAATGGCATGTGTTATACTATCGGTATTAAAGTAATTCATGGAATAAGGTACCAGGGCAGATAGGGTAAACTTTCTGCTGATGCCATATTCGCTATAAAAGGCATAACTAACAGAATGAAAACGTCCGTTGTCGTCAAATGCCCGCCGGTGACTTGTGGAATCGAATTGCTTGTTGGCAAAAAAGTAACTTACCGATGGTGATAAAATGAACCGGCCCGGCCTTACCGGAAAGCCATCGGCATAGCTGTAACGTGGCGCAAAAGCTATTAGTATTAACACTGCAAGCAGGTATTTAAATAGCTTTTTGTTTAAGGTCAAGTTTTTATCCATAGGTATATCTTTAAAATAATCCAAAGGTATCGCGCATCCAGGCACCTTCGTAATCCTTATATTTTTGGCTCACCTCGTGCCCCAGGTCTTTAAACACCATAACTTTTTTATCGGTATTTAAAGAGTTGTAAACCGCAAAGCCGTTGCCCGGCGGCACGTAAGGATCAAGCAAACCCAAACCGAGCAGAATAGGGCACTTAATATCAGTTGCAAAGTTTTTTGTATCGTAGTATTCCATGTTATGCAAAACCTGGTCAAATGTTACACCAGGTTTGCCGGCAACATATTTTCTGATATCTTTTATTGGCCATTCAACGGTACCAACCAAATTGTGCACATCGCTCAGGATGGGGTTTTGTGCCGAGCATATGGTTACCCGCTTATCCAATGCCGCAAGAGCAATGGCCAGGTAGCCGCCCATGCTGCCGCCGGTAGCCAGGATTTGATCGTGCCTTAACTCCTTACGCGAGTAAATAAAATCAACCGCGCGCACGCAATCCATAATTACGCCCCGCATCACATATTTGTCCCTGTCTTCAATATTGTATGATATAAAAGCATCGCGTTCGGTATGTATAACATCGCGGCTGTTGCCCTGGCCCCTGGTATTCAGGGTGATGATTGCCAGGTCATCGTCGCGTCCTACAATAGGTTTTAAAGTAACCTGGTAGCCTGGTAAGCCTAAAAGTACCGAAAATTGTTTGTTTTTGTTGTTGTTTTTAGGAATTGTCATCCACCCGCGGATAGTAAGGTTATCCAGCGATTTCATTTCGATGAGGAAAACCCTCCGGTTATCGGTATTTTGTGATACGTCCTCCGTTACCTTAAATTGAGGTTTTACTTTAGCCAGCTCGGCTTTGGCATTAGCCCAGAAACTATCAAAATCGGCAGGTTTTGGAAATGCAGATTTTACTTCATCGGCCCTGATGCCAAATGCCCGTCGGGTAGTATCGTCATAATCAGATACGTTGATCATCATGTTAAGCTTATAAAAACCGGTTTTAAGCGCAGGGATTTCAAAGCTGTAGTGCTCCGTGCTTTTTCTTTCAATTTTTACAGGTTTTGAAAGGGTTTTAATTTTTACACCTTTTTCGTCGGTGATAAGGTATGATACCGTGCCTTCCTGTTGGGTATCATAGGTATTTTTTACGTCGAAGGTAAATGATGCAACCGAATTAAATATGCCGTCTTTGTTGTTAATATTTAATATAGTTGATACGCTTTCGTCATCTTCTTTTTTAGGGTTAACCGGCGAATCGTGCTGCGCAAATACCTGCTGAAAAGCAAATAAAGCCCCAATTAAAATAAAGTATCTTTTTAATTTACGCACCATATTATATTCACTAAGCATTGATGTTTTCCGGCTCATTTTCGGGCTTACGCGATTTGTTTTTAATCAGAAAGTCTGATTTACGGATATAATGATTTAACGGTTCCTCAATTAGTTTAAATAAAGTGATTGAAATTATATTTAAAACGATAAAAGCATACAGAAGGTTTAAGCTATCGTACTCAAATGGCGAATGCCACTCCACTCCCCATTTATCATAAAGTGCAAAAGTATAATCATTAAGCCAGTTAAAGCCAAAATGCAAAAAGTTGTACATGTAACCCAGGTGTACCAGGTAAAATATATAAGAGCTTTTGCCCAGTAGCTCCACAAACGGAGTTGCCAATACTTTTTTCAGCAAGGTTGTCTCGGTAAGTATACCATAAAAAAACAACGTAATTGATAAAGCCAGCAGGTAGTTGTTGGTGATAATGCCCAACGGGTTATGCAGGCCGGCTTCCTGTCCCTTTGGGATAGGTAGTACCGACATGATCCATACGCAAAAGAAAATAAGGAAAAAGCCCAGGTAGGTAAGTTTCTTTTTGCTGCTACCATCCGGCTTTTGCCTGCGCACAATAAGGGCAAGCTGTATGCCTGCAAAAAACTCAAAGCACCGGCCCAAAAAGGTATACAACATCATGAAAGTGAAGTTGCCAAAAAAGCCATACCAGTTAACATGGCTAAATATTAATACAAGCACTACGCCCAGGCCGGTAACAGCAATAGGCTGGATATAAAACTTTTTGTATTTGGTGGCTATCAGGAAAATGAACGGTGCCGAAAAGTAAAAGCATTCTTCAACCGTTAACGACCAGCCCTGCGCTACCCCGGTAAATTTAAGCTGATCAAAAAAGCCCCGCAAAAAAACAATGTTCATCAGGAACATGGCTATGGGGTTATGCCCGGCGGTAACAATTTGATTATTGGTAAAGTAAAAGGCAATGAACGCCCCTATGGTTAAAATGGCATACATGGGGTATATGCGCGCAACCCTGTTTTTAAGGTACTGCTTAAACCAGTCTTTAGTAAGCTTAAAGCTATCGAAATACCTGAAAGCAATTAAAAAACCCGATAATACAAAGAAAATTGTAACCCCAATGTGGAACTCGTTAAAAAAGCGTTGCACAGAGTGAGGAAATTTTTCATCAAATACATACGCAAAGTGCGATATAAAAACCAGGTAGGCAGCCATTGCGCGTACACCGGTTAGTGCTGGAATATAATTTTGTTGCGCTCTCTGTGACAAAACGTATCTAAGTTAGAAATTTTGGACGGATTTTTTCAACTATGGGTTAACAAAACTGGTACCAAACAGAAATGTAACAGGCACGGCTATTTGCTATCCACGCCAAAATAGCTATAGCAATGTTGCAAATAGAAAATATTTTATACTTTAGTTACTTACTAGACTTTATGCGCAAACTATTACCATCGTTGCTTTTGCTTTTTTGTTTTAATAACCTGCGGGGGCAGGAAATCATAGAACAATTTTTAGGCATTGATAATTTTCCGAATAAATTTATTATAGCAAACAAGGTTGTACGTCGAGTTAAGTATGAATATAAACTGAACGGCCATGGTATTGCTGATTCTACTTATATGGGAGCCATAAATTTCAATTATAACAATGAAGGGCATCTTACCGACCAGGTTCACTTTGATAAAGACAATTATTTGGACGAGAAATACGTGTATTTTTACTATGATTTTGGCTTGATTAGCAAAAAGATTGAATACGAATACCCTAAGCGAAAGTTGTATCCCAGAAGTTTAAACGTGACGCATGAGTTTGCTTACGATAGCATAGGCAGATTGCAATATCATGTAAGTTATAACCAGGATACATTGTTTGTAAACCGTGATAAAAGAGATTATGATGCTAAGGGACGCCTTTACCGGATTACAAAGACGACTAATAATTTACCTACATACGTATCCAATATGGCCAGTTACAATGAAGATAATAACCTGGAAGTGATAGACTACTTCTACAAACAAAATACGCCCGACTTTAGCTATAAGATGAACACAGATACAACAGAGCAGGGAGATAAAATTATCAATATATCTAAAATTGTACCTGGAAAAGACGAGGATTATTGGTGCACCTACAAATTTAACCGCTATAATCAATGCACTGAAATAATAGGGTTTGACGTTGTTGGTTTGCAGAAAACCAAGTACACCGAAAAATTAATATATAACACAGACGGCACTTTGTATACCATGATTTTTTATATCAACAAAAAGATGCGCAGTATGTATAAGTTTTACTACCATAAATAATTTGGTGCTGCTATGGTTAAGGATTTAACTACAACGCACTCCCCTGTACCACACCCCGGCTCAAGATTCTTTGATCAATATAATATTGGATCTCCGATTTTTTTAGGCCCCAGTTTGGTGCTATCAGTAGTTCGCGGTCGCTTAGGCCAAACAGTCGCTGGATCACGATATCAGGGCGAACGCGGGGAAGTAGTTCGCATAAAAAGTCGGCATATTCATCAATGCCAAACAGTTTAAACGGTTCGCGTTTGTATTTTACGCCCATCACCGATCCTTCTACAATATGCAGGTGATGGAATTTTACAAATTTTATCTGCGGGAAACGGTTTATCTCATCGGCATATTTCAGCATCATTTCGTGGGTTTCCCACGGAAAGCCAAAAATGGTGTGCACACAAATATCCAGTTTGCTGTTCTCAACCAGTTTAAGGGCTTTTACCAATTCCTCGTGGCTGCAGCCACGGTTTATCTGGCCCAGGGTTTCGTTGTATATCGATTCCATGCCCATTTCAAGGTCAACGTCAAACCTATCGGTATAACTTTCCAGCAGGGCAATTTTTTCGGCATCAATACAGTCGGGGCGAGTGCCAACGCTCAGACCAACAATATCTTCGGTACCATAGCTCAGCGCCTCATCGTACATCATTTTTAAATAATGCGCAGGGGCGTAGGTATTGGTATTGGGCTGAAAATAGATGATGAATTTATCGGCCTTGTTGCCTTTGCGGGCACGTTCCATACCTTCTATCACCTGCTGGCGAACGGTTGGCGCGTTACGGCTGACTGATGGGGTAAACGAATCAACATTGCAATAGGTACAGCCGCCATAGCCTTTGCTGCCATCGCGGTTGGGGCAGGTAAAGCCGCCATCAACAATTACTTTGAATACCCGGTGGCCTTTATATTTTTCCTTAAGCCAGGGGCCGTAATTGTTATAACCCTTTTCCCAAATCGCTGTTTTCTCTCCTGTTAATTGCATTGTGCCGCAAAGATAAGGAATTTGTTGCAGGTGCGTGTTGCGGGAAATAGCAGGTGATAAGTCATTTACCTATTACATACACAGGTTGCCCCAATAAAATCAATTTACCTTCAAATAAGCTTTTTTATACTCGCTTAGCACGGTGGTTATTTTTGACGGATTTCTCCACTCAAACAAGTGGATTATCCAAACAGTAAAACTTAATAACCCTACCGGGGCAACAATGCCCAGGCCAAGTTTGTTGATGTCGGCATCGCGGCTGCTTATTAGGTTAATGTAATCCTGGCCGGTTCGCGTGTAAAGGTCTTCGGCAAAGCACCAGGCGCCATCACGGGCGTTACCAAGCGCAAATTGAATCAGTATGGAGTTGTTTTGCGCGTGCAAACCGGCTAATGACATTAATGGAGATACCTGGTTTAGCTCGGTAATAACCTCATATGTGAGGGCAGATAAAATGGTGTTGATGGCATTAAAATCGTTATGCACCTGGGTCAATGATTGGTTAAAAGCCCGGGCAGTTTCAACAACGGCGATACCCAAATCAAGGTTAATGTGCGCGTTCATGCCGATAAGCAAATGTTGCAGCACCATTTTTCGGGGTTTATTAAATATGCCGAAAGCAAGCGCCCATGATGCCGAAGGTTGCTGTTTTTGTTGCCATTGATGATAGGCCGTAATATAGCGGCTTGCGAAAGTAACATCCAGTTGCTCCATTCTTTTGCCATCCTCAAACTCGCCGGCCAATATTCCCTCTTTTACTTTACAGGTTACTTTGTGGTACAGCGCAGCAAAATACCCGGCCCGGCTGCCGGTTTGTATGGCATCGGTAATGATGGTTTCCAGTTGTGTTATAATTTCATCAATTGTTGTAGCTTGCATAGAACTGTATCCGTAAGTTTAGGCAGGTAATTAAACTTAAAGATAGCGCAATAAACCGGATGAACAATACATGGTTCAATTACTTTTGGACCGATATCAGGATAGCATTTTTGCTTGGGCTGTACCTACATAAACTTTTTCCACCAGGCCGAGTTATAAGGGCCTTTAACTTCGGTGGGCTTACCCGGTTCGGGTACAAAAAGATCTATCTTTTTATCTTTGGCAAATTTCTCCAAACGTTCAACCGGCTCGTACCAGGCGTGGGGGGCCAGGTTAAACGTGCCGTAGTGTATAGGCATCATGAGCTTACCTTTAAGGGCTATGTGGGCATTTGAAGCATGATCTGGCCCCATATGGATATCCGGCCAGTATTTGCCGTAAGCGCCCACCTCAAGCATCGTTAAATCAAACGGGCCAAAGGCCTTGCCAATCTCTGCAAAACTGGGCGACCAGCCAGAATCGGCTCCAAAATAAATATTGTGTTTGGGACCTTTTATTACAAAACTTGCCCAAAGGGTTTCGTTTCGGTTTACCACGCCGCGGCCCGAAAAATGCCTTGATGGGGTAGAGGTAACAACAACCTGGTTCCCTATCAGCACGCTATCGCCCCAATCCATCTCGAATACAAAATTTTTAAATATACCCCATTTTTCAAGATACTGGCCTACGCCAACCGAACAGTAAAAAGGGATATCGGTTCCTGCAAAAAATTTAATCGTTTCCTTATCCAGGTGGTCGTAATGGTCATGCGATAGCAGCACAGCATCCAAAGGCGGCAAATCTTGTAATGCAATGGCAGGCTTAAAAAAACGCTTCGGGCCGAAATATTTGGAGAATGACGCCCTGTCGCCCCAAACCGGGTCGGTAAGGATACGTTTGCCATCTATTTCAATCAATATGCTTGAATGGCCAACCCAGGTAATGCGCAGGCCGCTTTCTGGCGCGTCGTTATAAATTTTAACGTCGGTTTTAAACGGACCTATCGGTTTTTTTGGAGAGTTCTCGGCTTTATTGCCCATATACTCGCGTAAAATGGGAATCATTTTGCCAAAACCTGCCTCGTCGGTAGGGATAACGTTGATGTATTTTTTTGCCTTTTTGCGGGATGCTTCTAAACTCATGTGAACAATAATAGTACTTATACCGGGTGTGATAACTTTAACACAAAAAAGTTACGATAGATTGTTGCCGTCGGTTTTATTTACTTAAAAATGATATTGTTGTATCGCAAAATGCAATCAGCGATGCCGGTAAAACATCGCTTAAATAAGGATGGGCACCGCCGAAAGTATGGTCGCCGCCAGGCAAAATAAAAAATTCAGCATCGGGATGTGCTGCGTACAATTCTTCGGCATGGCTTAAAGGAACTGTTTGATCTGTGTCGCCGTGCATCAATAACCAGGGCTGTTTCACTTTAGCTGCCTGCGCCAATATATCCAGGCGTTTAGGATGTTTATCCAAATCGCCCAGCAGGGTTGCTTTTAAGGGCATTTGTTGCCCTGTGCGCTTATTGGGCATGTAAATAATACCCTGTAAACGCCATTGTATCTCTATTTCTTCGGGCCAAAGGTTATAAAAGCTTGATATAGATGCCATGGTAACCAGCTTTTTTATCCGGCTATCCTCTGCCGATTTAACGATGCTGATACCGCCGCCCATGCTGTGGCCAATAAGGTAAACCCCACTGGCCGCTGCCATGCCCGATCCGCTGCAGGCAAAATCAATAATGGTATCCAAATCCTCCAGCTCTATCGAAAATGTATTATCGCTAAAAGCTATCAGGTCGGTAAAATCAAGCGGGTTATCGGGTGTTGTGCCATTGTGCGAAAAATTGAATTTAAGGTATTTAAACCCGGCATTGGCAAAGTAGCCGGCCACCAAATTATGCGTGCCCCAGTCTTTAAAACCTTTAAAGCCGTGTGCGAAGATAACTACCGGCGCGTTTTTAAAAGCGTCATTGTAAGTTACGTCTATCAGCATGGGCCGTCCTTTGGCGCCGGGGAGGGTGTAATTATCTTTACGGATCATTACCCAATACTACACTTTTTTCCCGTTAAAAGTAATATTATACAAATCGGTCCTGCGGTCTTTCAAATTTTGTACGCTGCCGTACTCATGCAGTTCATCCAGCAGTGAAAGGTCCACGTCGGCTATTACAATCATTTCGCTGTTCGGCGTGGCTTCAGATTGAATGCCGTTGGTGGGGAAGCCAAAATCCGACGGCGTAAACACTGCCGACTGCGCGTAGCTGATGCCCATGTTATTTACATTGGGCAGGTTGCCCACACAGCCCGCTATAGCTACATAACATTCGTTCTCAACCGCGCGTGCCTGCGAGCAAAACTTAACCCGGTTGTAGCCGTTTTGGGTATCGGTTAAAAATGGTACAAACAGGATCTGCATGTCCTGGCTGGCCAGTATCCGCGATAACTCCGGGAACTCCACATCGTAACAAATCAGGATGCCTATTTTGCCGGCGTCGGTTTCAAATACCCTAACCTCATCGCCGCCACGAATACCCCACGAACTGATCTCGGATGGGGTAGGGTGAATTTTGTAAACCTCTTCCATACTGCCATTGCGCCTGAACAGGTAGGATACATTGTATAACGAATCTTCAAAAATGGTAGGCATGCTGCCTGCTATGATGTTTACATTGTATGATACCGCCAGTTTTGAAAATTCTTCGATGATGGGCTGGGTATATTTGGCCAGCTCGCGCATGGCTTTGGCACTGTCCATGTGGTTGTAATCGGCCATTAAAGGAGTACCAAATAACTCGGGGAACAATATGAAATCTGCCTGGTAATCGCTTACCGCATCTACAAAGTATTCGGCATGTTTTAACAGTTCACTAATGTTGTTGTACGGACGCATCTGCCACTGTACCAGGCCAATGCGCACTACCGTTTTTTGATTAATAGCGTTGCTGATTTCCTCGTAATATACATTGTTCCATTCTATCAGGGTAGCAAAGCCCTTGCTGCGGCTATCCTCGGGCAGGTAATTGCGCAGCACTTTGCGCACGTGAAAATCATTAGCCAGCTGGAAGGATAGGGTAGGGTCATATATCTCTTTATACTTTACCTTATCAATATACTGGCGTGGGGTAAGATCGTTTTGGAATTTTTGATAATTGGGTATGCGGCCACCTGCAATAATGCTTTTCAGGTTCAGCTTTTCGCACAGGGCCTTGCGGGCATCATAAAGGCGGCGGGCCAGGCGCAGGCCGCGGTAGTTTGGGTGGATAAATACATCTATACCGTATAATACATCGCCCTTATCGGTATGGGTTTTAAACGTACTATCGCCGGTAATTTGTTTGTAGGTATGGTTATCGCCAAATTTTTGATAATCGACAATAATAGCTAACGCGCACCCTACCACCACATCGTTCACGGTTACACAAATTTGCCCTTCGGGGAATATTTTGATGAGCTTTTTAATGGAGTTAGCGTCCCAATAATCCTCGTCCATATCCATGTATGCCGATTTCATCGACTTTTTCAATTCCTGGTAATCGTGTACTTCCAGGTTACGCATTTCAACACTTTGCAAATCCATATTGTACTTTTAAGATGCTGTATCCTTAAATAAAAAACCCGGTGATTTGTTTTGCCCTTAAGATAAGCCTTTGATGTTAATTTTTGCGGTGCCACCATACCCACAGCATCAATGCCGGTTGTAAAATTAAGCGTACCCAGGCAATAAGTGGTGTTACGGTTATGTTAGCTAATTTAAAAGGCGCATCAATAAGCATCTGGATATGAACCGGTAAAAACGCGGCCAGCATCAATATAATTCCATATATGGCCCAGGGCCTTGTTTTGGGCCGTATCAGCATGAGCGCGAATGATATTTCTGCTACCCCGGCAATAATATTCATTAAAACCGGGAAGGGTATATAACGCGGAATGATATGGATGTAGGATTCGGGATTAAGGAAATGATTTATGCCCGCAAATGCATAACCAACCACCAATATGAACAGGCTAACCTTTTTTACAAAACGCATTCGTCAATATACATAATTTTGCCGGGTATTGTTTTAAGCAGTTTTTATGTGGTTTTTCGGCCATTTCGGCTAATTTATAACCATTCTAAATACCTCTGTTTGACAAAGTGTTGACATTGCATCGCATATATAGTGATATTTTTGTTCGGTCAAATTTAAAACTGCTTTGAAGTATTTAAAGGTTATTGCTTTTACACACAAACAGATTGAACTGAAGGAAATAGGAAGATTGGTGGTTTGCCAGGAAAATCTAACTGAAAAGCTTCAACAGGTTAAAACTCAATTTGGAATACCGGAAATATTCTATCTGGCTACATGTAACCGTGTGGAATTTGTTATGACTACCCCACAGGTAGTTGATAAAAACTTTGCCAAACGGTTTATTGAAGCTTTTAACACCGAGCTGTGTGAAAACTCCCTGAGTACTTTCATGGATGGCGCTTCTATTTACGAAGACCAGGAAGCTATGGTACACCTGCTGCGTACTTCATGCTCGTTAGAGAGTTTGATAGTTGGCGAAAAGGAGATACTGGCCCAGCTGCGCAAAGCCTACGAACATTGTAAAGAAGCAGGCCTTACCGGCGACGGGTTGCGCATGATTATGAACTGCGTGGTTAAAACAGCCAAGGAAGTTTATACCCATACCAATATCTCAAAAAATCCTATTTCGGTTGTCTCGTTAGCTTATCGTAAGCTTAAAGATTTAAACCTTTGCTCAAACGCCCGCGTATTGATTATCGGAGCCGGCGAAACCAACCGAAATTTATCTAAATACCTTCAAAAGCATAAGTTTAGCAACTTCGCAGTTTTTAACCGTACTGTTTCAAAGGCGGCTGAACTGGCCAAAGACCTAAACGGCGAGGCATTTGACCTGGAGGCGCTTAAAACATACAATAAAGGCTTTGATGCCATTATCACCTGCACATCGGCAGTTGAACCTATCATCACTCCCGAAATTTACCAATCGCTGCTTAACGGCGAAACCGGCAAAAAAACCATCGTTGATTTGGCCATCCCTAACGATACTGCTCCCGAAGTTTTAGAGCAATTCCCTGTTAATTTTATCGAAGTACATTCATTAAACGAGGTTGCCAAACGTAACCTGCAGGAGCGCTACCACGAACTGGTGCACGCCGAAGGTATTATTGAACAAAATATAGCCGAGTTTTTAACCCAACTGAAACAACGCCGTATTGAAGTGGCCATGCGCCAGGTACCCGAAAAGATCAAAGAGATCCGCAACACGGCCATCAATTCTGTTTTTGCTGATGAAGTACAAAGTATGGATCAGCAATCGCGCGATATCCTTGAAAAAGTGATTAACTACATGGAGAAAAAATATATCAGTGTGCCCATGATTATGGCTAAGGATATATTGATTAATGAGAATTGATTTCCATTAATTTGCAGCTGCCGCGGGTTTAACGAAGTGTAACCCGTGGTAATACATAAATTAAGCTTCCAGCTTAATTTACCCTAATAATTTTCATGGACGATGATTTAAGCTGAAAGCTTAATTTACATAAACCACGAGTTACGCTTCGCTAAACTCGCGGCAGCTATTAAAAGGATTTAATACTCCAGCCACTTCCAAAACCTAACCGATACCATATCACCCTCTTTGTAACTATCGGGTTCGCCGTTGGATACGCGGAGCAGCACGCCCTCTTTTTCAAGTATCAGGTCTTCATAAAAACCACGGAAAAGGATTTGTTTTATTGCCCAGCTTTTGGTTGATGAGATCAGTTTGATCCTTATCCAGTCGGGATAAATTACTACGTGGTCTTTTATGGTTTCAATACCGCAAATCTGCGCGTCGGCAGCGCTAAGTACATT
Source organism: Mucilaginibacter ginsenosidivorax (assembly GCF_007971525.1). Lineage (NCBI taxonomy): Bacteria > Pseudomonadati > Bacteroidota > Sphingobacteriia > Sphingobacteriales > Sphingobacteriaceae > Mucilaginibacter > Mucilaginibacter ginsenosidivorax. The sequence goes on along the minus strand of NZ_CP042437.1, from coordinate 1,781,494 downwards.
ACAATTACTTAGCAGTTGGGCGGTATACAAATGCTGCGGGTGTTGATACAAGGTTTTTGGGTGCCCCTGCTCCACTATTTGGCCGTTTTTTATCACCACCAGTTCATCGGCCATAGACAGCACCTCGGCCGGATCATGCGACACCATGATAACCGTAATGCCAAGTTCTTTTACAATCTGCCTGATATCCTGCTGCAAACCCTCCCTGAAGGAAGTATCTACCTGGTTAAACGGCTCATCCAGTAATAAAACCTGCGGGCGGGTAATGATGGCCCTTGCAATGGCAACACGCTGCTTTTCGCCGCCACTAAGGTCGGCCACCCGTTTGTCGGCCATGTGGAGCATGTTGAGTTGTGTTAAAATTTGCTCTGTTTTTTCCTTTTTGGCTTTTAGGTCGGTTGCGGGCAGCATGGCTGCTACGTTATCCCAAACTTTGGCAAACAGGTTCAGGTCGTCGGTATGCTGGGTAACCATTTTCATGGCATCATGACCGGGAATCAGCTTTTCTTCGGGCCCCCAGATGCGTTCGCCTTTAAACTTAACAATGCCTTCATCAGGAGAAAGCAGACCGTATAATAATCGCAGCAGCGTGCTTTTCCCGCTTCCGCTTTCACCAATAATAGCCGTTATTTTTCCGGGTTGGATAGAGATATCTGTATTTTTAACACCGGCCGCCTGTTTACCGGGATATATTTTACTTACTGCAATAGCCTGCAAAAAAGGAATGTCTGACATTAAGGCAAAGATAGCAGGATTTGGTGAATGGTTGATTAGGTTAAGTGGTTGATTGAGTTGGATTAGGTTGATTAAGTTGGATTGAGTTCGATTGAGTTGATTGGGTTGTGGTGGAAACCTAATCAACCGCTTAACTTACTCAACTCAATCAACTACTTAACCTAATCAACCACTCACCACAACATTAAAATCCCAGCGTCAATCCAAAGCTGAAGTTTCTTAACCCTTCCTGGGCGGGGCTGTTTTCAAACATATCGTTAAAGTAGTATTTGGCGTAGATGCCCATGATGCCGTAGCCCATGCGGATGAATGCGCCTTTGCGCAGTTTGGCAAAGTGATAATCGTCGTCAAATTTTTGCTTGCCGCGTTCTTCGCTTATTTGTTTTACACGTCCGTTAAGCAGGATGCCAACCTCGGGGCCCACAACCAGGCGGAAGTAGTTGCCACGGCTATCCTCATGACTGCGGTAGTAGAATGATAAGGGAATGCGCAGGTAGCTTGATGAAAACCGGTTTTTACTGAAATGTATACTATCGGGCAAGTAGGTTAACACCGGCGCATTGCGTTGTATGGTAATATCCTGGCGCAGGCGGATGTTGGTCCAGTCGAACCCGCCCGAAACATATATTTTGAAGGCGCTGTTAAAGCGGTAACCAAATTGTACCACATCAAACCCAAAGTTGGCTGTTTTGGCCTGGCGGTAACTCAGGAACTGGTTATTGGGCGACAGCGTGAAGCTGCCATGGTCAAGCAAAGTAGCAAAGCCAAGGTCGATCCTTGAAAAGGTTATTCCGAAAGAAAAACCAGGGGCTTTTGTCCTTTGTACTTTTGTGCTGTCGTTGCTATATGGCGATACATAAGGTGCATCATGGCCAAGCCCTAATTTAACTTTGATATGTTTTTTGGTTACAATAGTGGTATCTGTACCGGTTTTGGTCGAGTCGACTATAGTGGTTGTGGTAGTTGTGGTGGTTTGGGCAAAGCCGTAGCTTGCTGCAACGCATAGCATTGCCGTTAAAATTAAACGTTTCATATTCTCGGGTATATATTTTTTCTTTAGATTTTATTTTTCTTTTTTTACTTTAATGATGCCCAGGTTTACACCGGTAATGGTGGCATCATCCTCATCGGTATTGCTAAATTCAATGATCTTATCTTTACGTTTATCAACAGCGGCAATCATCACATTAAACACATCGCCCAAGCTTCTGATCTTATGCTTTTTTACCGGCACCGTTGGCTTAATAGTTGCCACTTCTGTTGGGGCTACAGGCGATTTAATACCCGCAAAAACCGGGGTTTCGTCAATATGTTTTGGGAATATCCTGGTAACTGTATCTGGCTGTAACGCAACTTTTACTTCCTGCTTGTTAGTTGCCGACGCTAACACCGGCTGCTGATCGGCGGGTTTTGCAATATCCCTGGCAGGTTCAGCTGTAACCGGGATTGCTGTAATAACCGCTTTTTTATTCGGTTTGTGTATGCTAATAGCCGCTAAACTGTTAGCCGGAGCTGCCAACGCTTTTTCTGGCTGTTTACCGGCAGAAGTTTCAGGCTGTGTTGCCTGGATTGGCCCGGCAACCGTTTTTGGTTGTATCGGATGGCTGACACCCGCCAGCCCATCTTTTTTAGGGTTGATTGTTTTTACTTCTTTTGGGATAAATAAAACGCCGGCGGTTATCAGTAAAACTGCTGCCGCGGCAATACTCAGGTAGGGCAGCCATACCCTTTTGCGTTTGCCTGCATCCAATTCGCCGGTAATTCCTGTCCACACTTCTGCCGATGGTTCTATCTCGTAATCGTTTAATGCCGATTGAAATAGCTTGTCCAGATCCTTATCCTGCATATCCATAGCTTTTGCTCTCCATTTTTGCAATTTGTTCTTTTAATATCGTTCTCGCCCTTGATAGCTGCGATTTTGATGCCCCTTCGGTGATGCCTACAATTTCGGCAATTTCTTTGTGTGCGTAACCTTCTAAAGCATACAGGTTAAATACAATGCGGTAACCCGGTGCCAGTTGCTGTATCAGCCCCATCAGCACTTTGGCATCAAGGTTGGCGGCAGCTATCGGGTTAACCGATGGTTCGGTGCCTGCCTCGTCCATATCAACCACCTGCATCATTTTGTGGTGCTTGCGATAGTATTCAATAGAACTGTGTACCATAATGCGCCTTACCCAACCTTCAAATGATCCATCTGCCCGGTAATCAGTCATCTTGCCAAAAACTTTTATAAACCCGTTTTGCAGCATGTCTTCGGCCTCCATTCTATCGGTAGCGTAACGCATACACACGGCCAGCATTTTACCGGCCAATTGTTTGTATAACAATTCCTGTGCCTTACGTTCGCCCGCTTTGCAGCGTTCAACCAATTGTTCGATAGTATATTTAGGTTCCAAAAACATCATTTAAAAGTAAGATGGTAACCTGCGGCAAATGGTTGCATGGGGTTTGAAATATTTTTTTAGTTGGACGACTGAGCTTTTATAACCTGTTTTTAGTGAATAGCAAAGTAATCATTTGTAATCGGGTTTGAATAATTGTATTTTTGAATAAGGCTAATAGTGAAAAATCATGGAACTGATACTAAAATCTAATAATGAACAAAGCATTGCTAAGATTATAGCTCTGGCGAAAAAGCTAAATGTTGTTGTTGAAAAAAAAGATGCAGATAGTAATAGCAACGATAAAGCTGCTATAAAAGAAAGGATTTTAAACTTTAAAGCGTCAAAACCTTCTCCATTTGGTGATGCAGTAGCTTGGCAAAACGAACAGCGAGAGGATCGTGATCTGCCGTTTTCCTAATCATGATTTCATTAATCGACAGCAATATTCTCATTTATTCTTTTTTAACTGAGTATCAATACTTACGGGAGATTATCACTAATGAGTTTTCCTGTATTTCTGAAATATCAAGAGTTGAGATTCTTGGATTTCACGGATTAAAAAAAGACGATGAAAAATATTTTCTTGACATATTTGACGTCATCACGATTATCGCTCCCTCGACCGAAATATTTGACTGCGCAATACAGATTCGAAAATCTCATCGATTAAAGTTAGGCGATAGTATTATTGCTGCTACAGCATTAGTTAACGGACTGAATTTATACACGCGAAATGTTTCTGATTTTGATAAGGTTACAGGTTTAAAATGTGTCAATCCTATAAAGTAAGCTATCTTTATTGATAATGAAGAAAACAATAGCCACAATAATACTCCTCATTTTTTGCTTGCCCGCATTTGCCCAAAAAACAGAAACCTATATATTACTTAAACCCGACCGTGTTTTCGACGGTGAGCAGATGCACCCTGGCTGGTGGGTACTGGTAAATGGTAACCATATTGAAGCAGCAGGGGAGCCCGCTACGATAAAAATACCCGACAATACTAAGGTGATTGACCTGAAGGGCACAACGCTGATGCCCGGACTAATTGAAGGCCACTCGCACCTTTTCCTGCATCCTTATAATGAAACCGCCTGGAACGACCAGGTACTTGGCGAAAGCCGTGCCGAACGTACCGCCCGAGCGGTTAACCATGCCCGAGCAACTTTAATGGCTGGCTTTACTACCGTGCGCGACCTGGGTACCGAAGGGGCTGCCTATGATGATGCGGGTTTGAAAACTGCGATTGAAAAAGGCATAATCCCCGGCCCCAGGATGTTGGTGGCCACCCGGGCAATTGTAGCTACCGGCAGTTACGGCCCTAAAACTGAAGTTGCCGAAGCCAGCATAATTAAAGGCGGCGAAGAAGCTGATGGTATTGATGGAATAGCAAGGATAGTACGGTCGCAAATTGGCCATGGGGCAGATGTAGTGAAAATTTATGTGGATTATCGCTGGGGGTTAAACGGTACCGCAGCTCCCACCTTTACCGAAGAAGAACTGAAGGTAGCTGTACAGGTAGCAAAAAGCAGCGGCCGCACGGTTGCCGTACATTCGTCAACTACCGAAGGCATGCGCCGGGCTATAGCGGCAGGCGTAACCACCATTGAGCATGGCGACGGCGGAACACCGGAACTGTTTAAGCTGATGAAGGAAAAGGGTATAGCCTTATGCCCAACCCTCAACGCTACGGAATCCATTTCAGGCTACAAAGGCTGGAAGAAGGGCATCGACCCGGCCCCGGCAGGAGTAAAGCAAAAGCATTACATTTTTACCGAGGCATTAAAGGCCGGTGTTACTATTTGTATGGGCGGCGATGTTGGTGTATTCAGCCACGGCGATAATGCACAGGAAATGATATTAATGACCGAATACGGCATGAAATCCTTAGCGGTACTGCGCTCGGCAACATCGGTTAACGCCGCCGTTTTTGGATTGAAGGATTTAGGGAATATCAAGGCCGGATGCCTGGCAGACTTAGTTGCAGTGAATGGTAACCCGGTTGAGGATATGAAAGTTTTAAAAATGGTGAAGTTGGTAGTGAAAGATGGGGTGGTGGTAAAAGAATAATTGATATTTTTACGTATAACCTTATCGCATGCAATATTCAACCTTTTTTAAAAAACAATCAGCAGCTATTATCGATATTTACCAGGAGCGTTTCGCAAAAACTATCTGGCAGGCTGTTTTATTGACAGGCATTAGCTTTATAATAACGGCTGTAATTTCAAATTATACCCGGTATGATCAAAGTGCAAAAAACATCCCCGTAAGTGTATTAAGTTTTTTCAGTCTCCGTTTTAGTTTTAATGAAACTTATAGCATAGTTGATAATGCTAAGTCCATTTTTATTTTTTTCGTGTCCATTTTTTCAATTAGCCAGCCTGGGAAAGTAACGTTTAAGAATATAGCCTGCTTAGTCGCGATATTGTTTATATGTTGTTTGTTAGACCTGTCATTTTTCCAGTTAAAAGGACAACTGCACCACGGCATAGACAACCGGTATTTGGAAAGATGGAGCAGCGCGGTCATTTATATTTTAAGGCTTTACATGCCTTTAGTGTTATTTGCTTTAACCATCCAAATTTGTACTTCGGGGGCAAAGTTTAAGGCCAGGAACATTATTTTCCTGTTTATAACATTGTATTTTTTTAACGAGATGACTTTTTTAGTGATATCGTTGGTGAGGACTTGTGTTTTTGAACTGTTACTGTGCCAGTTTGATTCAAAAACATCACATTTTATTGCAGAAAGTATTTTAGGTGCCGGACTGATGGCATTGTTTGTTATAGGCTATCATTGTGCTATGGTTGGTCCTTTTGTTTTAGAGGAGGAGGCTGTAGAAGATGCGGAGGAAGGTTTTGATAGATAACATATAACTATGCTCTATTTGAATTGAGCAGTAATGATAAGGTTGTATTTTTAGATAAAATGTGTATCTTTATTGAAATTTGTGTGTATGAGAACAAATATTGATATCGATGATGTGTTGATGGCAAAGGCAAAAAAATTAAGCAACTTAAAGACTAAAAAAGCCATAATTGAACAGGCATTAAAACTTTATGTTACGCTTGAAAATCAACAGAAACTCGCTGAATTGTGGGGCAAGGTTGAAATAGATGACAAAGCTTTTGAATAAGGAGATTTTTTTAGTTGATACATCGGTATGGGTCAACTTTTTTAAGGGAATTGAAACAGAATCCAGTAAGTTTTTAATAAGCAACCTGAATAACATTATTATTGCTACTTGTCCCACTATAGTTCAGGAGATGTTACAGGGTGTAACATCAAATGTTAGTGAACGCATAGTTAAATCACATTTTGATAATTTGACTAAACTCCATGAAGATGCTTATGATATGGCAGTAAAAGCTGCGGAATTATACCGAGATCTTCGAACAAAGGGAGTAACAATTCGCAAACCCAATGATTGCTTAATAGCGATTTATGCTATGAGTAATAAGCTTACTTTATTACACGACGACAGGGATTTTCAATTCATAGCCCAACACTCATCGTTGAAAGTAATGAGCTTTCATGAATGATTATCTCTTCTCCCTGAACCGCTTATAAATTTTCACCGCAATCATTAATATCACACCCAGCGATACTATTCCCACAACCCCAAATATCCAGCTTAAGCCATCTTTTTTTACTGCAAGAAATACTATTGCGAAAAGTAAAATGGTGGCCAACTCATTCCATAGGCGTAATTGGGTTGATGTCCATTTAAAAATACCTTTGCGCATCTGCTTCATTTTGTGCTGGCAAATGTAGTGGTAAATTATAAGCCCGATAACAAAACCAAGTTTTATCGGCAGCCAGGCCATCAGCATAAAGCCAGGTTTTATACATACCATGGTTGTTCCGGCAGCCAGCACGATAAACATGGAGGGCACAGCAATGATATACCATAGCTTCTTCTCCATAACCTCGAACTGGGCCGATAGGATACTGCGGTCTGGCTCGGGCTTGGCTTGTGCCTCGGTATGGTAAATAAACAGGCGCACCATATAAAATAGTCCCGCCATCCAGCAGACTACAAAAATGATATGTATGGCGAGAACGTATTCGTACATGAAGCCCCCTAACCCCCTAAAAGGGGGATTTTTTTATTTGTATTTTTAATTACCCGACTATGGTTCCCCCTTTAGGGGGTTAGGGGGCGTATTCCTTTATAATATCTACCGCGTATTTCACATTATCAAACGGGATATCGGGCATAATGCCGTGGCCCAGGTTGAAAATGAAGCCGGGCTCATCCTTCATCCGGTCGAACAGGCGGTATATGCGGTCTTTAATTACTTTTTTATCGGCGTATAATATATGCGGATCAAGGTTACCTTGCACGGCTACACCGGCAGGTAAACGTTTTTTGATGTCCAGCAAATCAACATTCCAGTCTATCGATACCACGTCCGGCTTAGCCTCGGCCATTAACGGCGCAAAAACCGAGCTGCCTTTGCAGAACGATATCACCGGGATATCCTTACGATTAAGCTTGCTGATGATCTGCTGGATGTAGTAATGGCTAAACTCTTTATAATCATCCCACGCCAAAGCCTGCGCCCAGCTATCAAAGATTTGTACCGCGTTTACGCCGGCTTCAATCTGGAGGTTCAAGTAGTTGGCTGTAACAGTTGCTATTTTTGATAACAGCTGATGGGCCATTGCCGGCTCATTGTGCAGCATCAATTTGGTGAGCTTAAAATCTTTCGACGACCCACCTTCAACCAGGTAGCTCATCACAGTAAATGGCGCCCCTGCAAAACCAATTAGCGGGATGCTGCCATTTAAACGCTGCTGAATCACTTTAATGGCATCGGCAACATACTGTAATTTATCGCCTACATCGGTTTGCAGGTTATCAATATCTTTTTGTGTACGTACAGGGTTAGCAAACTTAGGGCCTGTGCCGGCATTGAAACTCAAATCGCCGCCCATGGCTTCGCCTGTAACCAGTATGTCCGAAAACAGGATGGCGCCATCAATGCCTAATAAATTAACCGGCAGCATGGTAACATCGGCGGCAAGCTCCGGTGTTTTGCACATTTCCAAAAAGGAATACTTGTTTTTAATGTCCCAATATTCTTTCATGAAACGGCCTGCCTGGCGCATCATCCACACCGGTGGCCGTTCTGTTTTTTCGGAAAAAGCTGCTTTTATTAATAACGAATCTCTCATATCTTTTAGAAGAGAGCAAAAGAGTCAAGAATCAAGAGTCAAGAATTAAGACTTTTTTATGGCGTTGCGATTAGTTGAGTTACTTTACGCATCATGTTTTTTGGTCTTGATTCTTGATTCTTAACTCTTGATTCTATATACTCTATTTTTGTTTAATCTCTTTGTGAAGTTTGTTTATAACATCCTTCATTTTGGCGGTAATTTTATCGGCATGCTGCTCGGCCAATTGCAGGTAGGCTTTGGCTTTATCATAATCATTATGCCTTATACTTATATTGGCCACCGTAACCAACGCGGCTACATGATCGTTTACAGACCGAAGCGGGTATTGGGCTGCAATCTCATAATGTTGTTCGGCTGCTTTAAAATCCTGTTTTTGCACACAAATACCGCCGTAAATAAATTCATAATAACCCCGGCGCTTTTTACTAAGCCATTCGGGTTTGCTGATCTCTTTTAATGAGGCCTCTGCCTTGTCAAATTCCTTATGATGAAAATACTTGGCCGCAACCACCAGGGTTCCCTGTTTAAAGTAATCCCATATTAGCAACAAAATCATCAAAACAGCAACGGCCGCAAGCTCATAAATGCGCAGGTACAGCAGCAAGCCTAACGACAGTAGGAAAACAAATGCAATAAATATGCGCACCCGGTTACTGAACATTAATTAGTGCTGATTATCGGTAAATTTATAGCCTACACCACGGATAGAGTGAAAATAAACCGGGTTTTTAGGATCTGGTTCAAAGTACTTGCGGAAGGTTAGGATAAAGTTATCGATAGTACGGGTTGATGGGTATACATCATAGTTCCAAACAGTTTCCAATATCTGCTCGCGCGATACGGCATCGTTACGGCGCTCAATTAAAAGCTTCAGTAACATGGTTTCTTTTTTGGTAAGCGGCGTGATAGAACCATCTTCATTCACCAGCTCAAACGAGTTAAAGTGGATGGTTTTTTCGCCTATTTTGTAGCTGTTAAACTCTTTTAGGTCATCGCCTTTCAGGCTGCGTTTTACCAGGTTGTTTACCCTTAAAATAAGCTCTTCCAGGTTAAACGGTTTGGTTAAATAATCATCGGCACCTTTTTTTAGGCCCGAAATTTTATCCTCATTGGTGTTTTTGGCTGTAAGAAACATGATAGGCACCTCGGTATTTTCAAGGCGGATGGTTTCTGCAACCACAAAGCCGTCAATTTCGGGCATCATTACATCTAATATAACCAGGTTAAAACGCTCCTCTTTAAACAACTGCAAAGCCTTTTTACCATTTTTAGCTGTCGAAACTTTATAACCTTCCAGCTCAAGGTTAAGTTTAATGGCTTCCAACAAATGCTCTTCGTCTTCGGCTAATAGAATTCTTTTTTTGTTAGGCATCGTCTGACTCATAATTTTAATACGCTAATTTGATAAGCACTAATTCACACTAATTAAATCGAATTACACGAATCACTATTCAAGTTATTTACCTATATCACTATTCAAGCTATATAAGCAGATTAGTGAAATTCGATATAATTCGTGCAATTCGTGTTATCCAAATACAACTTCAAAAATACTACCAGCGGGGCGGTTGTCTTTCACCTTAATACTGGCATGGTGCTTATCCAGCACCTCTTTTACTATATACAAACCCAGGCCGGTTCCCTTGGTATTGCGGGTTTCCTCGCTGCCCACACGGTAAAAACGGTCAAAAATACGGGCTTTTTCGTTATCGGCTATGCCAATGCCCTGGTCGGCCACCTCCAGGTATACCTTATCATCTTTTGAAAATAACTTAACAACCACTGCCGAGCATGGGCTGGAATATTTTACAGCATTCTCGATTAAATTGGTTACCACAGATGTAAGCGCAAACTTATCGCCGGTGATTTCAATTTTGGGTTCAATCTCGGCATCGATGATCATTTGGTTGCAATCGCATTTGCTTATTTGCAAACGGTTTACAATGCTATCTACCAAAACCGAAAGGTTAAAGCTGGCTTTAGGAAAGGTGTATGATTGGTTTTCGATTTTGGAGGCCAGTAACATATTCTCAACCATATCATCCAGGCGCTCAACATCATTCAACGATTTTTCTATAAAATCAAGCACTTGTTCCCTGGTCAGGTTACGCTTCTGAATGGTTTGCAGCAGGATTTTTATAGATGCCAGCGGCGATTTCAGTTCGTGTGTTACCGAAAGCAAAAAGTTCTTTTTTTGCTCCTGTAACTTACGTTCCTTATTGATGGTTTTATGCAGGCTAACAGCGCCCAGCGTAAAAACCAATATAAACATCGATCCTTCGCACAGTACCATGCTGATTGGCCTTGCATGCGGTGTTACCAGCATGTACCCCCACCATACCAGCTGAGCAACGGCGTAGATGATGAGTGCGTAAAAAATTACAAATGTCCTTTTCATAAACCAGAGCCCCCTCTAAATCTCCCCCGGTAGGGGAGACTTTTTGTTTTTTATCTAATTTTACCCCTTTTTTAAGCCCCTCCCTACCGGGGAGGGTTTGGGTGGGGCTTATTTGTTACTAAAAACCAAATCTAAGCTATCAAAAATAGCGCGTTTGGTTTTTTCTAAATCAATTTTGGTATGGGCCGATGATATAAAACCAACTTCGTAGCCTGATGGACCCAGGTAAATACCCCGGTTTATCAGTTCGCGGTGGAATTTTTTAAATTTTTCCATGCTTGCTGCATCAATATCTTCGGCTTTACGAATATACTCTTTATCTGTAAAAGCAAACCAGAATATCGATCCGACACCAAAAACCTTAAATTTATAGTTGCGGGCTGTAGCAAAACGCTGTATAGCCTCGGTAAATTCTTCTCTCTTATTATTAAGGTCGCGGTAAAAGCCCATGCGCAAAAGCTCGGTCAGCTGGGCAATACCTGCAGCCATAGCTACCGGGTTGCCAGATAATGTACCGGCCTGGTAAACACCGCCATCGGGCGATACATTACCCATAATTTCGGCCGATGCGCCATAGCAGCCAACAGGCAAGCCACCGCCAATGATTTTGCCATAGGTAATAATATCGGGCTTAATCTGGTAGTAACCGGCCGCACCTTCAAAACCAACCCGGAAACCCGAGATTACTTCATCAAATATCAATAGTGTGCCGTTTTGGGTGCAGATATCACGTAAAAATTGCAGGTATTCTTTTTCCTGTAACAGCAAGCCGTTATTGGCTGGGATAGGCTCGATGATGACGGCTGCAATCTGGTCTTTAAATTCATTAAAAGCCAGGGTAAGGGCTTCCTTATCGTTCAGGGATACTACGATGGTTTCATCAACAAAGGCCTTTGGTACGCCTGCAGACGAAGTTTCGCCAAAGGTAACCAGGCCCGATCCTGCCTTAACCAGCAAAGCATCGGTATGGCCGTGGTAGCAGCCTTCAAATTTCAGGATCTTATCGCGTTTGGTATAACCACGGGCCAGCCTGATGGCCGACATAACCGCTTCGGTACCTGAACTTACAAAACGCAGTTTTTCAATAAATTTATTGTTCTTCAGGATTAGTTCGGCCAGTTCATTTTCCAAAGCGGTTGGTGCGCCAAACGACATGCCGTTTTGCATCACTTCAATAACCTTCTCCCGTACTTTGGTATTGTTATGACCAAGGATGAGCGGCCCCCATGAGCAACAGTAGTCAATAAACTCGTTGCCATCGGCATCCCAAATGTGGCTGCCATCGCCTTTTTGAATAAACAAGGGCGTGCCATATACCGATTTAAACGCCCTCACGGGAGAGTTAACCCCACCCGGAAAGTAAGTTTTGGCCCTGGCATAAAGCTCGGCACTTTTCTCCCTGCTAATATCAGGCTTCCCCGTAGTATTCACCGGTTCATTAGCCTCGCCCGAAAACATCTTTTTTATTGAATCTAACATTTTTATATTTTTTCCAACCGTCATTGCGAGGTACGAAGCAATCCCCGATTTGCAAATCCGCCCTGTATAGTTCGGGATTGCTTCGTACCTCGCAATGACGGCGTATTATAGTATTTTTTGCCTTTCAGCTTTCGCCTTTAACCTTTTATCCCTTCTAAAGCCATTTATTTTCCAAAACTTCCTTAGCATGATAAGTCAATATCGCGGTTGCGCCTGCCCGGCGGATACTGGTAAGCACCTCGGTTATGGCACGCTGCTCGTTGAGCCAGCCGCGTTGTACGGCTGCTTTTATCATGGCATATTCGCCGCTTACGTTGTATGCGGCTACAGGTAGTTCGGTATTATCTTTTATTAACTTAATCACATCCAGGTAGGGCAGGGCTGGTTTTACCATTAAAAAATCGGCCCCTTCCAACTCGTCTAAATTGGCCTCTATCAACGCCTCGCGCTGGTTGGCAGGGTTCATCTGGTATGTTTTTTTATCACCAAACTTGGGTGCCGAATTTAAAGCATCCCTAAACGGACCATAAAAAGCGCTTGCATACTTGGCCGAATATGACATGATAGAAACGTTGGTAAAGCCATTTTGGTCCAATACATTCCTGATATATCCCACGCGGCCATCCATCATGTCCGATGGGGCAATAATATCGGCACCGCATTGTGCATGTGCCAAAGCCATTTTGCCTAAAACTTCCAGTGTTTCGTCGTTCAATATTTCGCCGTTTTTAACAATGCCGTCATGGCCATCGCTGCTGTAGGGGTCCATCGCCACATCAGTAACAACACAAGCCTCCGGAAAGTTCTTTTTAACTTCACGAATAGCGCGCAGGTACAGGCTTTCTTCGCGGTAGCTTTCGGTAGCCATGGTATCCTTCAGGGCTTCATCAATATTGGGGAACAAATCAAATGATTTTAAACCCAGCTTCATGCAGCTTTCAATTTCGCGCAGTAAGTTATCTACAGAGTACCGGTAAATACCCGGCATTGATGCTACTTCGCTTTTTTGGTTCTCGCCATCGATAATAAACAGGGGGAATATCAAATTGGCCGCGCTTATGTGCGTTTCCTGCACCATTTGGCGTATTACTTCACTTTTACGGTTTCTACGTGGTCGTTGTAACATGTTATAGTTGATGCCCCGGTTTCGGAAATTACCTTACCAGCCGGTGGAGCGCAAAGTTATATAAACCCTTACAATTATGTACGCTATAAACTCATTAAAGGTAATTTATGGCGTAAGGATGATTTTACAGAAATGTTTGTACAAGCAAAATATTTTATAGCTTTATATCACCTAACTGTCTGATAAGCAATGAAAACTCATAAATTGATCCCTGTAACCGGGCTGATAGTCTTTTTTGCCCTGGCTGCCTGCCAAAAGAACACCGTAACCCCTACAGTTCAAAAAGTTGTAGCGAAGGCCGAACCCGACGTAACCATAACGTTACCAAAAGATTCGGTGCTGTTGACCGGAACTGATGGCAACCCGGCTGATGTGGCAGTAGGCTATTTGTGGAGCCAGATTTCGGGACCTGGCGAGGCTTCTATCGTGAATGAAAGCTCGGCATCGGCAACTGCAAAACATCTTGTTGAGGGGAAATATTTGTTTCAATTTATGGTTATTGATAACAATGGCCTTAGCGGAGTTGATACTGTTGGCGTGATTGTAAAAGGGCCTACTATAACAACGCTGGATCTTTCGCCAACCAATAATCCTAATGAAACCAATGTTGGTATCTATAACGGTCAGGATGCCAGTAACCATACATCGATAGAAGAACCGCTTTGCGCGTGGACCATCAATTTTATACCCATCACGGTGCGTAATTTATTAAAATTTGACCTGAGCAGTATTCCGGCTAACGCCACTATCACTTCTGCGCAGCTTTATCTATATTCAGATACGATACCCAAAAACGGCGACCTGGTGCATGCAAACTCGGGTACCGATAATTCTTTTGTGGTACAGCAGGTGGCAACAGATTGGAGCACCGCAAGCGTAACCTGGTTTAACCAGCCGGCAGGGTTAACAGCCAACCAGGTAATATTGCCAAGTACAAATCAGCCTTTTTTGAACATGAATATCAATGTAAAAGATATGGTAAGCTCAATGGTGAGCAGTAACGCTAATTACGGGTTTAAGTTATTTGTGCAGAATGAAGTTTTGTATACCTGCCGGATATTCTGTTCGAGCTACTACAGCGACCCTTCGAGACATCCCAGGTTAATAGTGAAGTATATTAAACATTAAATATGCGGACCATCAATAGCATGGTCCACATATTTTTTTAACACCTGTTGGTTAAACAGGTTGTTCCAAAAACGGCTTCGGCCAGGCCTACTTCGTCGGGCGAAAACGGTAATGTGTACCGGGTGCCCATTTCGTCGAATTTTTTGCCTGTTGATTTACCAATGGCAATTACCTGCTGGTTGGGTTCTAACAGGTTATCCTGAAAATACGCCTCAACGTTGGATGGGCTTGTAAAAACCAGTACATCGGCGCCGGTTCCTTCTACGTCTTCTTCAATTACGGTTTCGTATACTGTAAGGTCAATTATTTTGGTTTCGGCAGATAAACCTTGTTGTATGCTGCGTAATGAGCCTTCGGCGCCGGGGAATAATACTTTAGTGCCGTTGGCCAAAGCCGCAAAATCTGCCGCAACCTCGGCGGTATCGCCGCTTTCGCCAACATAAGCTGCAAAGTAGCCATTACGGCGCAGTGTATCTTCAGATCCCGAGCCCATTACGCCAAATTTTACTTTTGAGGGCAATTGCGGTTTTAGCGCAAAGAAATATTCTACCGCATTTTTACTGCTGAAAAATATCCAGTTGATATCTCTTAAAATATAAGGATCAAGCTTGTTGATAACGGGTACGGTGCGGATAAGCGAACGGGCATCTATATTAATACCATGTTTTTCCAATGCCTTGCGGAAATAGCTTTGCTCCGAAAGATCGCGGGTTATAAATACGCTTTGTGCCAGTTTGCGATTGGTATCAAACATAGCTACAACTTTTTGGGCAAGGCCCTCCGTAGTATCCGATTTCAGGAACACCCTATCAGGGAATTCATCACCTTCATTGGCTTTTGATGTAAATACCTGGTATACATCATCCTCCTTGCGGCAATAGCAGCCCAGAGGCAGGTGACAGCCGCCGCCAAATAGTTTTAAAACGGTACGTTCAACAGCCAATTCCTCGGCTACATCCGCGTGGTGCAGCGCTTGCATGGCTTCAAAAAGTTCCTGGTCGGCTTCACGTATCTGTATGGCCAAAGCGCCCTGTGCAGGTGCAGGGATTAGCTCGGCAGGGGTTAGTTCCTCTACGTGAAACTCGCTTAAATCGATGTTTAAACGGCTTACACCAGCCTTGGCCAGCATAATGGCATCATACTTTTCGTCGCGCAGTTTGCCTATGCGGGTAGGTACATTGCCACGTAACTCTTCTATCTCCAGGTCGGGGCGGTAAGCCAGTAACTGGGCCTTGCGCCTGTTGGATGATGTGCCAACAATAGCTCCGTATTTAACAGATAACTTTTGATGTACATCTACACAATCTTTCAATATCAGCAACAGTTCAGATGGGTCTTCCCGTTCTGAAACTGCTGCGATGATGAGTCCCGGAGGGTTTTCGGTCGGCAAATCTTTATGCGAGTGTACCGCAAGGTCGATGGAGCCGGCTAATAATTCTTCTTCTAATTCTTTGGTGAAAAAGCCTTTACCTTCCAGCTTATCAAAGCTGAGGTTGAGGATACGGTCGCCCTGTGTTTTAATGATCTTTAACTCGGCGGTAATGTTGATGGCGGCAAGGCTATCTTTTACAAAATTAGCCTGCCACAGCGCTAATTCGCTGCCACGTGTTCCTATTATCAGTTTTCTGTCCAAAAGAATGATTGTTTGCAGGCGCAAATTTAATTTTTTATCAGCATGATAAGGTACAACAAGCGCACGAATTTTTTCTGATTGCAAGAATATGACGGTTTTGGGTGTGGTTAACATCAACCACAAACGTTATTTGTTAAGATCCTGATATCGTAGTTGGAGCAAAGATTGCTACTGATAGATTTTAAATTTATCTTTTATAGCTTCTTCAATTTTTGTAGGTAGTTTTGAATTTTCCTTTACAACTACATTTAGCCAATTACTTTCACCATTGGAGATAATATTTACATAGTCAATAATGCCACTATTAGTTTCTTCAAAAAAAGAATAATAATCGCTTTCTATTTGATTCAATGCCTCTTGTACTAACTGAATTCTTTCCATATTTTTATTTGTTTGAGTTTTAAATACTATCAATCAGCTAAAGTAAGGTTCTCTTTGAATACTTCTATACATCAAAATGAAAGCAGTTATTATAACCCGGCCCGGCGATCCGTCGGTTTTACAGGTACAGGAAAGGCCGGAGCCTGCTTATGCCGATAACGAAGTATTAATTAAGGTTATGGCCGCGGGTGTTAACCGCCCGGATGTTTTTCAGCGAAAGGGTAATTATCCGCCACCTGCCGGCGCGCCACAAGATATTCCTGGTTTAGAAATTGCGGGTGTTGTTGTTGCTATAGGTGCAACCGTAACCCATTTGATGGTTGGCGATAAAGTTTGCGCCCTGGTTGCAGGCGGCGGTTATGCCGAATATTGTAATGCCCCCGAAGAACAATGCCTGCCGATACCCGAGAATCTTTCATTTACAGAAGCTGCCTCGCTGCCCGAAACTTTTTTTACCGTTTGGAGCAACGTATTTGATCGTGCAGGGTTAAAGGATGGCGAAACATTACTGGTTCATGGCGGTTCAAGCGGTATTGGCGTTGCCGCTATACAAATGGCCAAAGCGCTGGGGCATACTGTTTATGTAACTGCCGGATCAGCAGATAAATGCCGCTTTTGCGAGGCTTTGGGTGCGGCAAAAGCAATTAACTATAAAACAGAAAACTTTGCCGATGTTATTAATGATATAACCGCCGGCAAAGGCGTTGATGTGATACTGGATATGATAGGTGGCGACTATACCACAGGCAATATTAAATCGCTGGCGGTTGAAGGGCGGCTGGTGCTTATTAACGCCATGAATGGCAGCAATGTGCAAATTGACCTTGCCCAGGTGATGCGAAAACGGCTCGTAATTACCGGCTCGATGCTGCGCTCACGCGAGGTAGAGTTTAAGGGGGCTATTGCCCACAAGTTAAAAGCCATTATTTGGCCGTTGCTGGCATCGGGCAAAATTAAGCCTATTATAAACGCTGTTTTCCCTGCCTCTGAAGCCGAAAAAGCCCACCAACTTATGGAAAGCAGTGGGCATATTGGAAAAATAGTGCTTGATTTTGACTATCAGTTTGCGCTGTAATCAGATAGTTTGGCTTCTTTTAAAGTGGTGCCATACTTTGCGTTGGTAACCGCAACATACATATTGGCCAAAATGGCGTTGCCGCGCGGGCTTAAATGCACACCATCTAATGAAAACAACCCGCCGGTTAAATAATTTGATGAAACAGAGATGCCTTGAACAGTAGTGCCTTTTTTAACGTCATTAAAAAAGGCGTAGGCATCAAATAGCGCAAGCGCCTTGGTTGATGCCAACGTGCGGATAGAGGTGTTATAAGCGGTAATGTAATCAGATGCGATAGTTTTTTCGTTAACATCAAGTATCCACTTGTTTTCGATAGGGGCATAGGGCGATAAGCCATAATACTGTGCTCCGTGTGTTGTGGAAACCTGCTTGCCTATTTGCGAAACATTAAGGCTTAACAATAATAAGTCTGCCGAAGTCGCCGCACGAACCTCGTAACCATCCTGGCCAACATCTATACTTTGTTTTGCCTCGATATATAATTTATCAAAGGTGGGACTGATCACTTTTGCCTTAGTTAATATATCGGCCAGCTTTGTTGCTGTAAAAAAAGGTAGGGCGCTTACGTCCGGAATGGTAGTTAAAACACCCTTTGCCCCATTGGCTGTTAATTTGTTAACCAGCAGGGTATATGATGTATTAAACGTTGTTTTGTCTGTTAAGGCCAATGGTTTTACCCCGCCGCCTGCGGCATAACCAAAAACATCATTGGTGCCCAAATTAAGGGTGAAAAACCCGAATGGCTTACTGGTAATAAAATCAACATAACTGGTGTTATTTGCAGGAGCGTTAAGTGGCAGCAATCTTTCAAAATACCGGTTTGTGTTGCCGGTTTGTGTATTGCTTATATCGGCTACTTTTAACCCGGCTACGCCAAAATTGTCATTATCGCCGGTGAACTTACTAAGTAATTGCATGGTGCCCGAGCCACTTATATTAATACTTCCCCGAATAGCAGTTTTTAAAGTATCTCTTACAATTAAAGGCTGGCCGTTGGCGTCGGTCCCTTTTAGCTCCATAAAGCCGGTGCCATTCATCTGGGCTATGCTAAACAACGGCTGATTAAATGTTTTTAGGCCCGAACCTTCCAGGCTGCCTGCAAAAATATTAGGGAAAGAGTTGTAAATTCCCCAATTATATAAGCCGTCGTTGGTATAACCGGCAGTTTGTGAATCGCCTATGGCGATGTAACGGCTGTAAAAGCCGGTATTGGTAGTCGGCGTGCTTCCGCTTGTCTCTGCCTTTTTTTCCGGGCCAATTGTGGTGTCAAGTTTGCATGCCGAAAAAAACAGCAATGCCGAAAAAAATAAAACCCCCGCTAATCTCATAACTCGTTGTTTTGGTAATTAATAGTATATATATTTAATTAGGAGTTATTTTTACGAGATAACTATTTGTATTGTTGCGCAATACGACTAATATTTTAACAATTATTAGGATGGATTTTTTTTATTTAGCTATGCCACTTAAAAATCAATTCTAAATGTTGACTTTCTATTTTAAAATTGGGATAGAAACTTTATCTTTGCGCCTCTGAAATAGCATCTTATATTTTACAAGCAGGATACTATTAAAAAGGAAAATTCTTAAACACCAGGTTATATATGCCAAACATTGGAAAAATATCACGGATCATCGGTCCGGTAGTTGACGTAAGTTTCGCTGATGACGCTCATCTCCCTAAAATTTATGACGCGTTAGAGATCACGAAAGATAATGGCCAAAAAATCATTTTAGAAGTTCAGCAGCATTTAGGTGAAGATCGTGTACGCGCGATTGCGATGGATTCAACAGACGGATTGCTACGCGGCATGAAAGTTTTGGATTTGGAATCGGCTATCAAAATGCCAATTGGCGAAAACATTAAAGGCCGTGTATTTAACGTAGTAGGCGATGCTATCGATGGTATACCTGATCTTGACAAAACCAATGGCCGCCCTATCCACAATACCCCTCCACGTTTCGAGGATTTATCTACCGAAACTGAAGTATTGTTTACCGGTATCAAAGTAATTGATTTGCTAGAGCCTTATGTAAAAGGTGGTAAAATTGGTTTGTTTGGTGGTGCCGGTGTAGGTAAAACAGTATTAATTCAGGAGCTTATCAACAACATCGCGAAAGCTTATGCAGGTTTATCTGTATTTGCAGGTGTTGGCGAGCGTACACGTGAAGGTAATGACCTTTTGCGCGAGATGCTTGAAGCAGGCATTATAAAATATGGTGATGCATTTATGCATTCAATGGAAGAAGGTGGCTGGGATCTATCTAAAGTAGATACCGAAATGATGAAAGATTCAAAAGCAACCTTCGTGTTCGGTCAAATGAACGAGCCTCCTGGTGCACGTGCACGTGTAGCTTTATCAGGCTTAACTATTGCCGAGTATTTCCGCGATGGTGATGAGGATGGCAAAGGTCGCGATATCCTTTTCTTTATCGACAACATTTTCCGCTTTACACAAGCAGGTTCTGAAGTATCAGCGTTATTAGGTCGTATGCCATCTGCGGTAGGTTACCAGCCAACACTGGCAACAGAGATGGGTACCATGCAAGAGCGTATTACTTCAACCAAACGTGGTTCAATTACATCTGTACAGGCCGTTTACGTACCTGCGGATGACTTGACCGACCCTGCACCGGCAACAACATTTGCCCACTTAGATGCAACAACCGTACTTTCACGTAAAATTGCAGAGCTTGGTATTTACCCTGCTGTGGATCCATTGGATTCTACATCACGTATCCTTAGCCCGGCTATTTTGGGTGATGAGCATTACAATACTGCTCAACGCGTTAAAGAAACCCTGCAACGTTACAAAGAGCTCCAGGATATCATCGCCATCCTGGGTATGGACGAATTATCTGAAGAAGATAAACTGGTTGTATCACGCGCACGCCGTGTTCAGCGTTTCCTTTCTCAGCCGTTCCACGTTGCCGAGCAGTTCACCGGTTTAAAAGGTGTATTGGTTGACATTAAAGATACCATCAAAGGTTTCAACATGATCATGGACGGCGAAGTTGATGAGTACCCAGAAGGTGCATTCAACTTAGTTGGTAGCATTGAAGATGCCATTGAAAAAGGCAAAAAATTATTGGCAGAAGCTAATAACTAATAGAATCAAGACATAAGAATCAAGAATCAAGAGAAGAGAAAAAAAGTCTTAACTCTTGATTCTTGATTCTTGAATCTAAATAAAAATGACTTTAGAAATTCTTACTCCCGATAAAAAGATCTACGAGGGCGAAGCCACATCGGTTACCGTACCTGGTACCTTGGGATTATTTGAAATATTAAACCACCATGCGCCTATCATATCAACCTTACAGGATGGTAAACTGGTTGTACGTGGAGGCAACGCCGGTAAAGAAGAAGTGTTTTTTATCAAAGGCGGCGTAGTTGAAGCATTAAATAATAAGGTCATTATTTTAGCCGAAGGAATTCTGCATAAATAAACTATACCCTTATTTTTCAGAAAAAACGTCCGGGTATAGCACCCGGACGTTTTTTTTTTGGTTGAATTTTTTTCTTAACAAGGTTGTTTTTATCGAAGGAATAAAGAAGATAGAATTGCGTATGTCAAATGGCAAATTCAAAAAATAATGTAGTATACGGCATCTGCATATCTGCACATCTGAAACCTGTACATTTAAAGGCATATTTAAAAAACTTTTTCAGTCACCAACCCCATTTCAGGAAGAAAATCGGCAATTTACTATGCATGCATAAAATATGTACCGAATACCGTTTTGAACTTTGGTCTATTTTGTTAAAAATTATGTTCTTTTAATTATTGTTAATTCGTAATTTTATATTGTTAAATTAATAAATTAAGATATATTATACTTTTTGAAAAAATAAATCCTGACTATTGTTATTCGCGGTTGCTATATCTACCTTACGTTTATTGATTCGAGCAATCATATAAACCTGGTCAACAACAAGAATATTTTATAAAAACTTCTATCATACCAAATAAAAATGAGTTCATCATCAGATACTACAGCGGCTATAGAATTGAATAAGTATAGCAAAACTTTTACCCAGGATCCAACACAGCCGGCCGCCCAGGCCATGCTTTATGGTATTGGGTTAACAGACGATGATATGCGCAAAGCCCAGGTTGGTGTGGCAAGTATGGGTTACGATGGTAACACTTGTAACATGCACCTGAACGATTTGGCTAAGATAGTTAAACAAGGTATCTGGGATGAGGATATGGTAGGCCTTATATTCCATACCATTGGTGTAAGTGATGGCATGAGTAATGGTACCGAAGGTATGCGCTACTCGTTAGTGAGCCGCGATATTATCGCCGATTCTATTGAAGCAGTTACAGGCGCACAGTATTATGATGGTTTAATTACTTTGCCTGGTTGCGATAAAAACATGCCAGGCTCTGTTATGGCTATGGGGCGTTTAAACCGCCCGTCAATTATGGTATATGGCGGTACTATTAAACCAGGCCATTGGAAAGGCGAAGATCTGAACATTGTATCGGCATTTGAGGCTTTAGGCAAAAGGATGGCCGGTACTATTGAGGATGTTGATTTTATGGGCATCATTAAAAATGCCTGCCCAAGCGCGGGCGCATGCGGTGGTATTTATACAGCTAATACAATGGCCGCAGCTATTGAAGCTTTAGGAATGAGTTTGCCTTACTCATCATCAAACCCGGCATTAAGCGAAGATAAAAAAGCGGAGTGCCTGGCAGCAGGCAAGGCTATCAAAATATTGCTGGAGAAAGACATCAAACCATCAGACATCATGACCCGCGAGGCATTTGAAAATGCGATGGTGATTATTATGGTATTGGGCGGCTCAACCAATGCAGTATTGCACCTGATTGCGATGGCCAAAAGTGTTGATGTTAAATTAACCCAGGACGATTTCCAAACAGTAAGTAACCGTATCCCGGTATTGGCCGATATGAAACCAAGCGGTAAATACATGATGGAAGATTTGCACAACATTGGCGGTGTGCCGGCTGTAATGAAATACTGTTTGGCGCAAGGCTGGTTACATGGCGATTGCCTTACTGTTACCGGTAAAACAATTACCGAAAACCTGGCAGATGTGCCCGAACTGGAGTTTGATACACAAAAAATTATATGGCCGGTTGAAAAACCTGTTAAAGCTACCGGTCACTTACAGATACTTTACGGCAATATTGCCGAGGGTGGCAGCGTAGCCAAAATTACCGGTAAAGAGGGTACCCATTTTGAAGGCCCTGCCCGCGTGTTTGATGGCGAGTTTGAACTGATACATGGCATACAAAGCGGCCGAGTCAAAAAAGGTGATGTGGTGGTTATCCGCAACGTAGGCCCTAAAGGCGCGCCCGGTATGCCCGAAATGCTTAAGCCAACATCGGCCATTTTTGGTGCAGGTTTAGGCAGCTCGGTAGCATTAATTACCGACGGGCGCTTTAGCGGCGGCACACACGGTTTTGTGGTGGGCCACATCACCCCCGAAGCTTTTGACGGGGGCGCCATCGGCTTAATTAACGACGATGATAAAATTATTATTGATGCAACAACAAATACCATCAATGTAATACTATCCGACGAAGAAATGGCAGCACGTAAAGCCGCCTGGAAACAGCCCGCTTTAAAAGCAACCAAAGGTTTATTATACCGTTACGCCAAAACAGTTAGCTCGGCTGCTGAAGGTTGCGTAACAGACGAAATGCCTTAAGAGGTGGTACGTATGACGTTTTAAGTTGTACGTGAATAAAAGAACAAAATATTAAATAAAACAAGACGTAGAACGTAAAACGTTCAACGTAAAACAAAAATAAGCGGTTATGGAAGCTATACAAGAAGTACTTACTGAAACAAAACCTACAGAAACCATTGTTGAAGTTTCAGGATCGGTAGCATTATTGGAGGCATTGATTGTTGAAGGTGTTGATACCATCTTCGGCTATCCGGGTGGTGCAATTATGCCCATTTATGATGCTTTGTTTGATTACAATGATAAGCTGAACCATATCCTGGTCCGCCATGAGCAGGGGGGGATACATGCGGGGCAGGGTTATGCGCGTACATCCGGTAAAGTGGGTGTTGTGTTTGCAACCAGCGGCCCCGGTGCAACTAACCTGGTAACAGGCCTGGCCGATGCCCAAATTGATAGCACACCATTGGTATGTATCACCGGCCAGGTTTTCGCGCACCTTTTAGGTACCGATGCTTTCCAGGAAACCGATGTAATTAACATTACTACCCCGGTAACCAAATGGAACTACCAGGTAACTGATGCTAACGAGATTCCTGAAGTGATTGCCAAGGCATTTTACATTGCCAAAAGCGGCCGCCCCGGACCGGTATTGATCGATATTACAAAAAACGCGCAGATCCAGTTATTTAACTATAAAGGTTATACACCCTGCAATCATATCCGCAGCTACAGGCCAAAGCCAATAGTTAGGCCGCAGTATATACAGGAAGCCGCTGCCTTAATTAACCAGGCTAAAAAACCTTTTATCCTTTTTGGGCAAGGCGTAATTTTGGGCAGTGCCGAGCAGGAGTTTAAGACTTTTGTTGAAAAAAGCGGTATTCCTGCAGCGTGGACTGTTTTAGGAGCTGGTGCCATCCCTACAGATCACCCTTTAAATGTGGGTATGCTGGGCATGCACGGTAACTACGGCCCCAACGTATTAACTAACGAATGCGATGTGTTAATTGCCATAGGTATGCGTTTTGACGACCGGGTAACCGGCCGCCTTGATAAATATGCCAAACAGGCAAAAGTTGTGCACCTGGATATCGACCCGGCCGAGATTGACAAAAACGTAAAATCGACCGTACCTGTTTGGGGCGATTGTAAAGAAACCTTGCCCTTGCTTACTGCCCTGGTTGATGAAAAACAACATACCGAATGGCTGGCAAAATTTAATGATTACACCCGCCAGGAGGTAGAACAGGTAATTGAAAAAGAACTTAACCCAACTACGGCCGAAATGACCATGGGCGAGGTTATTAAACAATTAAATGAAATAACTAAAGGTGAAGCCGTAATTGTTACCGACGTTGGCCAGCACCAGATGGTGGCTTGCCGTTACGCGCAGTTTAACAACACCCGCAGCAACGTTACCAGCGGCGGCCTTGGTACTATGGGCTTTGCATTACCGGCCGCTATAGGCGCTAAATTTGGCGCTCAGGACCGTACCGTAGTAGCTATTATTGGCGATGGCGGTTTCCAGATGACCTGCCAGGAATTGGGTACTATTATGCAAAGCGGCATCGATGTAAAAATCATCATCCTGAATAACCGTTTCCTGGGTATGGTAAGGCAATGGCAGGAATTGTTTAACTCGCGCCGTTACTCGTTTGTTGACATCCAAAGCCCCGATTTTGTGGCCCTTGCAGCAGCGTACCGAATCCCCGGTAAAGTAATTGACGACCGTAAGGATCTTCCATCGGCATTAAATGAAATGCTGAGCAACAAAGGGTCATTCCTTTTAGAAGTAATGGTTACCAAAGAGAATAACGTATTCCCGATGGTACCGCAAGGTTGCAGTGTAAGCGAGATCAGGTTAAAATAAGCCCCCTAACCCCCTGAAGGGGGAACTAAAAAAAAGAAATCATGACCCAGGATACAGAAAAACAGGAATTTAATATCACGGTTTATACAGAAAACCAGATTGGTTTATTAAACCGGATAGCTATTATATTTACGCGCCGTAAAATCAATATTGATAGTTTGAATACTTCTCCATCTGAGATTGAAAGCATTCACCGCTTCAATATTGTGATCACCGAATCGGAAGATGTGGTACGCAAGCTTACCCGCCAGATAGAAAAACAGGTTGAGGTATTAAAATGCTATTATCATACCAACGAAGATGTGATTTGGCAGGAAATGGCGTTATATAAAGTATCGACAGACGTAATTGCAGAAAAGGTAAGCGTTGAGCGCTTGTTGCGCGAAAATGGCGCCCGCGCGGTAGTGATCCGTAAAGATTACACCGTGTTTGAAACCACCGGTCACCGCGAAGAAACAGATAACCTGATCAGTATTTTACAGCCATACGGCCTGATTGAATTTGTACGCAGCGCCCGTGTTGCAATTATTAAAGATAGTGACGGATTTAACCGTAAATTGCGCGAGTTTGAACGCCTTGAACCGGGCGAAGACGTTATTGAGAACGAATATTTAAACCAGGGACAAAAAGTATTTACGATGTAAGTTTTGAGGTGAAAGGCTAAAGCTGAAAGGCAAAAGGTCGGCTGCCCAATGGAATAGTTAAACCAATGTTCTAAAATACCGTCATTGCGAGGTACGAAGCAATCCCAAACTATGTGGGACTTAGCGCATCGGGGATTGATTCGTACCTCGCAATGACGGGTAGATAGCCTAAAAAATTAATAATAATCAAAATCGGTGAAATCATCCTTAATCGGTGAAATCCCAACTTTAATATAAACTTTAACAATAAAATCGGTGAAATCATTCTTAATCGGTGAGATCACAAAAAATCAAAAAACAATGGCAAAATTAAATTTCGGCGGTACCGAAGAAAATGTGGTTACCCGCGATGAGTTCCCTTTATCAAAAGCTCAGGAAGTACTAAAAGATGAAGTTGTAGCAGTAATTGGCTATGGCGTTCAAGGTCCGGGCCAGGCGCTAAACCAAAAAGACAATGGCATCAACGTTATTGTTGGTCAGCGTAAAGGCACCAAAACCTGGGACAAAGCTGTAAGCGATGGCTTTGTACCGGGCGAAACCCTTTTTGAAATTGAAGAGGCTTTACAAAGAGGAACAGTAATTTGCTACTTATTAAGCGATGCTGCCCAGATAGCTTTATGGCCAACTGTAAAAAAACACCTTACTCCGGGTAAAGCGTTATACTTCTCTCACGGGTTTGGTATCACTTTTAACGAGCAGACAGGCATCGTTCCTCCTGCCGATGTTGACGTATTTTTGGTTGCTCCTAAAGGTTCGGGTACTTCATTACGCCGTATGTTCCTGCAAGGCCGTGGTTTAAACTCAAGCTACGCAATCTTCCAGGATGCTACAGGTAAAGCGTTTGAGCGTGTAATTTCATTAGGTATTGCTGTTGGTAGCGGTTACTTATTTGAAACCAACTTCAAAAAAGAAGTATACAGCGATTTAACCGGCGAGCGTGGTACGCTGATGGGCTGTATCCAGGGTATCTTCGCTGCTCAGTACGAAGTATTGCGTAGCAATGGCCACACGCCATCTGAAGCTTTCAACGAAACAGTTGAAGAGTTAACCCAATCATTAATGCCTTTAGTTGCAGAAAATGGTATGGATTGGATGTATGCAAACTGCTCAACTACAGCACAACGTGGTGCTTTAGATTGGTGGAAAAAATTCCGTGACGCTACTAAACCAGTATTTGAAGACCTGTACAAAAGCGTTGCAACCGGTTTTGAATCACAACGTTCTATCGATTCAAACAGCCAGCCTGATTACCGCGAGAAATTGGATGCCGAACTGAAAGAATTACGCGAAAGCGAATTATGGCAAGCCGGTAAAACCGTACGCAGCTTACGCCCTGAAAACCAGGTTGTAGAAGCATAATAAAAAGGTGAAAGCCGAAAGGTAAAAGGCGAAAGCTTTTAAAACAAACTCACCACACGTCATTGCGAGGTACGAAGCAATCCCAAACTATGCAGAGCGGATTTGCAAATCGAGGATTGCTTCGTTCCTCGCAATGACGTTACTAAAGAAATACTAATATGGGACAAACATTATTTGATAAAATTTGGGATGCGCACGTCGTCAGTAGCAACGAGGGTTTTCCGGATATTTTATACATCGACACACACTTCATACACGAGGTAACCAGTCCGCAGGCATTTGATGGTTTGCGTACACGGGGGTTACCGGTTTTCAGGCCAAAACAAACCGTGGCCACTGCCGATCATAACGTTCCTACAATTGATCAGCACCTCCCGATAAAAGAAGAACTTTCCCGTTACCAGGTTGATATGCTCACCAAAAACTGTGCAGAATTTGGTATCGAGCTTTATGGTTTAGGTCATCCTTTCCAGGGTATTGTGCACGTAATTGGGCCCGAGCTGGGTATTACCCGTCCCGGTGGTACTTATGTTTGCGGCGATAGCCATACTTCAACCCACGGCGCCTTTGGTGCCATAGCGTTTGGTATAGGTACCTCGCAGGTTGAGCAGGTAATGGCCACCCAGTGTTTACTGCAATCGCGCCCAAAACGCATGAAAATTGAAGTAAACGGCAAGTTGCAAAAAGGTGTTGGCGCTAAAGATATTATCCTGTACATCATTTCAAAGATCTCGGCCGCAGGCGGTACAGGTTATGCTGTGGAGTATGCAGGCGATACCATCCGCGCGTTGAGTATGGAAGGCCGCATGACCATCTGTAACATGAGCATTGAGATGGGTGCCCGTTGCGGATTGATAGCCCCCGATGATACAACTATTGAATATGTAAAAGGCCGCGAATTTGCCCCTAAAGGCGAAGAGTGGGACAAAGCAGTAGCTTACTGGAAAACTTTATACTCTGACGAAGATGCTCTGTTTGATGAAGTATTATCCTTTAAAGCCGAAGATATTGAGCCAATGATTACCTACGGAACAAACCCCGGTATGGGCATTGGCGTTACACAACACGTTCCCGAAACGGCTTCATTTGAGGCAAAAGAACAGGGATCATACAAAAAAGCCCTTGATTACATGGGCCTGCATGATGATGAACAATTATTAGGCAAACCTATTGATTATGTGTTCATCGGCAGCTGCACCAACTCGCGCATAGAAGACCTGCGCCAGGTGGCCGAATTTGTAAAAGGCAAACACAAGGCAGATAACGTTACCGTATGGGTAGTTCCAGGCTCTAAACAAGTACAGGAACAAGCTATCCGCGAAGGACTGGATAAAATATTTAACGAGGCCGGCTTCCCGCTCCGCGAACCAGGCTGCAGCGCATGTTTAGGCATGAACGAAGACAAGATCCCGGCAGGTAAATACTGCGTATCCACCTCAAACCGTAACTTCGAAGGAAGACAAGGGCCAAACAGCCGTACCTTTCTGGCCAGCCCGCTCACAGCGGCAGCAAGTGCAATTACGGGGAAGGTGACGGATATAAGGAGCTTTTTGTCTGAATCAGTTGTCTGAACCGGAATTAAACGAATTTATTGAATTAACAGAATTTTAAAAGTCGCTTCAATAATGTTTGAACCAGAATTACACGAGTTTTAATAATTCTAAAATTCGTGTAATTCCAAAATTCGGCAAATTCCGGTTCAGAAAAATTACAAAATGGACACCTTTAAAAAGACGCCCGAAGAATTTAAAGATTGTACAAGCCGAATTATTGGTTGTGCAATGCGGGTTCATTCTTTTTTGGGTAACGGCTTTCAGGAAGCGATATATCAAAGAGCCTTAGAAATAGAAATGGCTTTAGAAGGTCTGGTGTTTACAAGAGAGATGGAAATGCCAATCTTTTACAGAAATGAGCAGATCGGCACGAGACGGGTTGATTTTTTGTAGAGGGTGAGATAATGGTGGAACTGAAAGCTATTATTTTATTAGAGGATGTTCACCTTGCACAAGGCATTAACTATCTCGAAGCGTACAATATCAAAACAGGTTTACTTATAAATTTTGGAAGTAAAAGCCTGCAGTTTAAAAGATTGTTGAATAAAAAATATAAACCGGAGGGTGTCTGAACCGGAATTAAACGAATTAATTGAATTTTCAGAATTCTAAATATCAACTCAAAAAAATTCTAAAATTCGTGTAATTCTAAAAATTCGACAAATTCCGGTTCAGAAAAAAGAAACATTATGAGTACCAAAATATTCAAACACATACAAACCAGCGTGGTGCCTTTGCCTATCGAGAATATCGATACGGACCAGATTATCCCTGCGCGGTTTTTGAAGGCCACTACCCGCGAGGGATTTGGCAATAACCTGTTTCGCGATTGGCGTTTTGACGAGAATGATAATCCTAAACAGGATTTCGTACTTAACAACCCAAATTACAGCGGCAAGATCCTGGTTGCAGGTAAAAACTTCGGTTGCGGCAGTAGCCGCGAGCATGCGGCCTGGGCTATAGCAGATTATGGCTTTGATGCTGTGGTAAGCAGCTTTTTTGCCGATATTTTTAAAGGCAACGCCCTGAACAATGGCTTGCTGCCCGTACAGGTGAGCGAAGATTTTTTAAAGAAGATCTTCGACGCGGTTTATGCCGATGAGCATGCTGTAGTTGAGATTGACCTGGTAGACCAGTTCATCCGCCTGGTGCCAACCGGCGAGCAGGAAAGCTTTGAGGTTAACCCCTACAAAAAAGCCTGCATGACCAATGGCTACGACGATATCGACTACATCCTGAGCAAAAAGGAATTGATAGCCGAATTTGAGAGCGAGAGGTAAAAGCTGAAAGGCAAAAGGCTCCAAAAAAGGTAAAAACTGAAAGGTTAAAGGCGAAAGGCAAAAAAAGCCCCGGCCGACAAGACCAATGAACTAATGAACCAGTGAACCAATGAACAAAACAATTCACAGAGAAGGTAAAGGCACCGCCAAGTTATTTGACGAACGTAGTTTGGCTAATGACTATGCAACGCTGACGTCTGCACTCAAGCCTGGTCTGCGGGTTTTGGATGTGGGTTGTGGTACGGGGGCGATATCTAAAGATATAGCTGCCAAAGTAGGTGATACTGGTCACGTCACGGGCATTGATAATACCGAGTTCTTTATCCAAAGCGGAAAGGAAACTTATGCGGATGTTAAAAATCTCGATTTGATTTATACCGACTTGTTTGCTTACGAGCCGGAAGGGCAATTCGACCTGATTGTGGCGGCAAGGGTTTTACAATGGTTAAACAACCCGGTAGAGGCCTTAAAAAAAATGTACTCGCTGTTAAAACCGGGTGGTACGGTATCTATATTAGATTATAACCACGAAGCGCTGGAATGGCAACCGCAACCGCCGCCAAGCATGCTGCGGTTTTATGCCACCTTTTTGAGATGGCGCGGTGATGCCGGTATGAACAACCACATTGCCGAAGACCTGCCCGGATATTTTGAGGAAGCCGGCTTTATCAACATTGCGGAGTTTAACGCCGACGAGGTTTACCAAAAAGGCGAAGAAAACTTTACCAACAAAGCAGGCATCTGGGCTAAAGTAGCCATGTCGAAACAAATGGTAGAGGAAGGCTATATTGACGACGAACTGCGCCTGCTGGCTATCGATGAATACACCGAATGGGTAGCAACCGATGCCGGGCGCATGGTAATGAAACTAAAAGAAATACGCGGCATAAAACCGCTATCATAATATTAAACTATAACAAAACATTCCCCCTTCAGGGGGTTAGGGGGCTGGGCTTCATGAAAAAACACATTTTAGTAATACCCGGCGACGGGATAGGCCCCGAGGTTACTACCTGGGGTAAAGCGGTTTTAGAAAAAATTGGCCATGATTTTGGCCATGAGTTTACTTTCGACGAAGCCCTGATGGGCCACGCCGGTATCGAGGCTACAGGTAACCCGCTGCCCGATGAAACTTTGGCAAAAGCCAAAGCCAGCGACGCCATTTTATTTGGCGCCATCGGTCACATCAAATATGATAATGATCCATCGGCAAAGGTTCGCCCCGAGCAGGGATTATTGAAGATCCGTAAAGAACTGGGCTTGTATGCCAACCTTCGCCCTATCATGTTATTTGATGAGCTGCTGGATGCATCAAGCCTTAAACCGGAAATTTTGAAAGGTACCGACATACTTTTCTTCCGGGAACTTACCGGCGACGTTTACTTCGGCGAGAAAAAACGCAGCGAGGACCGGAATACAGCTTCCGACCTGATGATTTATTCCCGTTACGAGGTAGAGCGCATCGCCATCAAAGCTTACGAAGCTGCCATGGTTCGTGGTAAAAGATTATGTTCAGTAGATAAGGCCAATGTGCTGGAGGCTTCACGCCTGTGGCGCGAAGTGGTACAGGAGATAGCCAAAAACTATCCCGAGGTTGAAACCGAACACATGTTTATCGATAATGCCGCTATGCAGCTGGTTAAAAATCCTAAAAAGTTTGATGTGGTATTAACCGCCAACCTTTTTGGTGATATCCTAACCGACGAAGCATCGCAGATTGCAGGCTCGATGGGCATGCTGGCATCGGCATCAATTGGCGATGGTACCGGCTTTTTTGAGCCTATCCACGGTTCGGCACATGATATTGCCGGCATGGATAAAGCCAACCCGCTGGCATCTATATTATCTGTAGCTTTGATGTTAGAAATTAGCTTCGGCCTTAAAGACGAAGCCAAACTAATTACATCGGCCATCGATAAAACGCTGAAAGAAGGCTACCGCACCGGCGATATTGCCGATGCAAATACCGACAAAGCCAAAATTTTAGGTACCAAAGCAATGGGCCAAAAAGTATTGGAGTATTTGGCCCCACCCAACCCTCCCCGGTAGGGAGGGCTTTAAAAAGTCTACCTTAAAAAGATTTCCTCTAACAGAGGAGAATTAGAAGGGGCTATTATTTGTAATATAAAAAATCAAAAAGTCTCCCCTACCGGGGGAGATTTAGAGGGGGCTATATGAAGTGGAACGCTGATTTATACGACCAGAAACATTCCTTTGTATTTCAATACGGGGAGGATGTTTTGGCTTTGCTGGATGTTAAACCCGGCGAACATATCCTGGATATTGGCTGCGGCACCGGCCATTTAACCAAGCAGATACAGGATAAAGGCGCCATTGTAAAAGGCACCGACTATTCGCCGGATATGATTGCGCAGGCCAAAAAACTGTTCCCCGGTGTTGATTTCGCGGTAGAGAACGCCGCCGATTTTTATACCGAGCAAAAGTACGATGCCGTTTTTAGCAACGCAGCCCTGCATTGGGTTTTAGATGCCAATGGCGCTATCAAAAGTATTTACAATGCCCTTAAACCCGGAGGCCGCTTTGTGGCCGAGATGGGTGGCAAAGGCAACGTTGCCAAACTACTGGAAGCCATCCGCCTGGTACTGCAAAATCACGGGTATCCTGATAAAGCCGAAACCAAAGTATGGTATTTTCCATCCACAGCCGAGTATGCCAAACTATTGGAAGACCACGGTTTCCGGGTAACCTTTACGGCGCACTACGACCGTAAAACCCCGCTGCAGGATGGCGACCAGGGCGTAGCCAAATGGGTAACCATGTTTGGCGCCCAGTTTTTAGAAGGCATTCCCGAAGAAGAAAAAGAACAAATATTAGCCGAGATCACCAAAAAACTGGAACCCTACTATAACGAAAACGGCCAATGGTATGCCGATTATAAGAGGCTAAGGTTTGTAGCTGTGAAGGAGTAGGTTATACGTTGTACGTAATACGTTTTACGTACATTGTGTTAAATAAAGGAATAAACGTAAAACTTAAAACGTATTACGTACAACAAATAATAAAAAGGAAAAGAATATGTTACACGATCCCAACCGCGTTTATGTTTTTGATACCACGCTTCGCGATGGCGAGCAGGTACCAGGGTGCCAGTTAACCCCCCCCGAAAAGATTGAGATAGCAAAAGAACTGGAACTACTGGGCGTGGATATTATTGAGGCCGGTTTCCCGGTTTCAAGTCCGGGAGATTTTCAGAGTGTTGTTGAGATCTCGAAGGCGGTAACCAACCCCACCGTTTGCGCGCTTACCCGTGCCAACAAGGGCGATATTGATGCCGCTATCGAATCATTAAAATATGCCAAACACCCGCGTATCCATACCGGTATCGGCTCGTCGGATATGCACATTAAGCATAAATTTAACAGCACCCGCGAGGAGATTTTGGAGCGTGCCGTTGAAGCTGTAAAATATGCCAAACGCGCGGTAGAAGATATTGAGTTTTATGCCGAGGATGCCGGCCGTGCCGATGTGGTGTACCTGGCCCAGATGGTGGAGGCTGTTATTGCCGCCGGTGCTACCGTGGTTAACATCCCCGATACCAATGGCTATTGCCTGCCCGATCAGTACGGCGCCAAGATCAGATTCCTGAAAGAGAACGTTAAAAATATCGATAAGGCCATTATCTCGGTACATTGCCATAACGATTTGGGTTTGGCCACCGCCAACTCAATCGCGGGCTTACAAAACGGTGCCCGCCAGATAGAAGGTACCATCAACGGCATTGGCGAACGCGCGGGCAATACTTCTATCGAAGAAGTGGTCATGATACTGAAAGTACACCAGGTATTGGGCTTGAAAACCAATATCGATTCCAAAAGGTTTTATGAACTAAGTCAGATGATCCGCACGCAAATGCGCATGCCGGTACAGCCTAATAAGGCTATCGTAGGCAGCAACGCCTTTGCGCATAGCTCGGGTATTCACCAGGATGGTTTCCTGAAAATGCGTGAAAATTACGAGATCATTCGCCCTGAAGATGTAGGCTTTCCGAGCGCCACAATAGTGCTAACCGCGCGCAGCGGCAGGCATGCTCTGAAGTTCCATTTGGAACGCCTTGGCTTTAGTTTGGATAAAGAGGAACTTGCCCAGGTATACAACAAGTTTTTAACGCTTGCCGATGTCAAGCTGGATATAAATGACGAAGACCTGCAAGGCTTAATGGCCCACAGGCTGGTAAAAAATTAATAATGGAAACCGAAACTAAAAGCCTGCTCGATTTCGATTCGGCTTACGAACGATTGAAGGGGGTTGTTAAACGCACTCCACTGGAGTATAACGCAGGCTTATCGGCCAAATACGAGTGCGAACTATATTTAAAACGCGAAGACTTACAAATAGTACGCTCATACAAACTGCGCGGCGCTTATAACATGATCAGCCAGCTAACACAGGACGAGCTGGACCGCGGCGTAGTTTGCGCCAGCGCGGGCAACCACGCGCAGGGCGTAGCCTTTAGCTGCAGCCGCCTGGGTACCAAAGGCGTAATTTTTATGCCCGAAATTACCCCCAAGCAAAAAGTTACCCAAACTGAAATGCACGGCAAGGGCAATATCGAGATCATTTTAACCGGCGATACGTTTGACGACTGCCTGCGCGAGGCTTTGATATACACCGAAGCCCACCAGATGACGTTTATCCCGCCTTTTGATAATTACCGCATTATAGAAGGCCAGGGAACAGTAGGGGTAGAGATATTGCAGGACCTGCCCGGTATCGAAGCCATCGTTATGCCCATTGGCGGTGGCGGTTTAGCGGCCGGCACAGGTACCTACCTTAAGCAACACGTGCCAGGCATTTACCTGGTAGGGGTAGAGCCCGAAGGCGCCCCATCAATGCTGGAAGCTTTTGAACACGGTGGACCAACCACCTTAAAAGAGATTAACCGCTTTGTAGATGGCGCCGCCGTAAAATGCGTAGGCAAACTCACTTACAACCTATGCCACGAAGTATTGGACGAAATGCTGCTGGTACCCGAAGGCAAAGTGTGCACCACTATACTCAAGCTATACAACGAAGACGCCATAGTAGTGGAGCCTGCCGGTGCCCTATCTGTAGCCGTGCTGGATGCCTGCAAGGACAAGATAAAAGGCAAAAAAGTAGTTTGCGTTATCAGCGGGGGCAACAACGATATTGCCCGCATGCAGGAGATCAAAGAAAAATCGCTGCTGTATGAAGGCCTGAAACATTACTTCATCGTTCGCTTTCCACAGCGCCCGGGAGCCTTGAAACTGTTTGTGAACAACGTATTAGGCCCCCAGGATGATATTACCCGTTTCGAGTTCATCAAAAAAACCGAAAAAGAAAACGGCCCCGCCCTGGTAGGCATCGAACTGCGCAACGCAGGCGATTATCCCGCCCTGCTCAACCGCATGGCCGCCCACCGTTTCGATGTCATCGAGTTGAATAAAGATCAAACCTTGTTTGAGTACCTTGTTTAAGGTGAAAGGGTAAAGGTGAAAGGTAAAAGGCGAAAGGTAAAAGGTAAAAGGTAAAAAGAACCGGTCATGCTGAGCCTGTCGAAGCACGTGGGCAAAGGCCTGGCCGCCATGCATAACCGCCATGCCAATCCCACCATGTCATTGCGAGGCACGAAGCAAACTCCTCGCATGCCGTTCAAGCCCAATCGGTTACCCCAAAATATCAAAGCCTCCCGAAGACAAAAACTCCGGGAGGCTTTTTGTTTACTCCCAAGTCGTGCCGAACTTGTTTCGGCATCCCACAGGACAGAAATATTTGTAATTACTTTGATCACTAAGCTATTTTGATTATAGTTTTTAGTTTGTAATTTTATTGTTAACTTATTTAAATAGCCCTTCACAATTTTCATAAAACAATGGTTACAAAACAGTTACCCCTGCTTGTTTTTCTAATTTTTGCAAATTTATTCACTACCTTACTTACCGCCGAAGCCCAAGTAAAAAAAGCCAGACCGCAAAGTGTGCCCGATATTTATATGGCAGGGGTTGGTAATGGCAATGGAGAATATTATATGGCCTCGTATTTTAAAAATATGAAGCCGGGTTTGCCACTCACAGGCGCGGATGAAAGTACGAAAGAAAGTTACGGTGCCGCTATATGTGTAGTGGGTAACGACGTTTATATTGCCGGCTGCCTGGGCAGAAAGGCAGTGTATTGGAAAAATGGCCAGTTGGTGCAGCTTGCAAGCACTTCGGTGTCTTATGGAGCCGCATCGGCAATAACCGTAGCTGGGAATGACGTTTACGTGGGAGGAACCGGATATAAAAAACTTTTCCTCCATGACGGGAGCAAAGGAAGAGATCAGGAGCAGCCCAGGTATTGGAAAAACGGGCAGGAAGTGTTGTTACCGCAACCTTTGGAGGATAACGGATACGAAAACGAAACAACTATTGTTTCCATGAAGGTGGTTGGCGATGACCTGTACATCATAGGCCGGGTTGCTTATGGTTACGGGCCTATATATTGGAAAAATGGGCAACTGGTACAATCGCTTAATAACGGATTGGATAGGGTAGAAAAAATAGAGGTAGTAAATGGGAATGTATATGCCGTAGGTTCTAAAGACAGCAAGGCGGCTTACTGGAAAAACGGCACTACTACCATACTTACTTCTGAAGAAAGCTTAGCTACGGCAATAGCCGTGGCCGGCAATGATGTGTATGTAACAGGAATAATAGGCTCCTATAAAATGAAAGGCCTATACCCGGGTTACGGAAATGGCGGCGTGGGAAAGTACTGGAAAAATGGCCGGCAGATGGGCCTGACCGGAGGTGCAGACCAGTATGCAAGCCCGTATCCTAAGTCGATAGCCGTATCTGGCAATGACGTTTATATCGTGGGCATTGATCAGTCCAATAGCAACTATATGCTGTGGAAAAACGGACAGTACACAGCGCTTACTAACAACAACAGCCGGGACGGCTGGTTTGGACCATGGGCAATTACAGCCGGGGCGCCGGGCGGGGTTAAAGGCTACAATGCAACGGTAAAAACCACCCCGCCAAAACCGCAACCGGCACCTGCCCGTTCGTCTGCAACCACTCCGCCGCCTACGCCTGCCGCGCCGCCGGCGCCCGCCCCGCCAGTACAGCCTTCTAATGCTACAGCGATAAAGGTACAACAGGCAGCCCGCTATTTGGCCGACAACAAGTTGAAGCCAGGTGTAACCACCACGGCAAGCGGTCTGCAATACGAGATTCTTCAACCACAGGCCGGCATCAAGCCCACATTATCAGACAAGGTGAGCTATAAGTTTAAAAGAACAATGATTGTTGGTAACCAGGTAATGAGGGCTGAAGGGCTGGCAGGCCCGGTAAACCTCTCGATGACATTTTTGGCTCCGGGCTTGGGCGAAGGCTTGAAACTAATGAGCCCGGGCAGTAAATACAGGTTTACTATTCCGCCATCCCTGGGTGCCGATACACAGCTGCGCGACAGGCCAGCCGATCCTAATTTTCCACTTGGGGCTGTTATAATGATTTTTGAGGTGGAATTATTGGAAATACTTAGTAAATAGTTTTAAAACCGGTTTTTATTAAATAGCCACCGCTGGCGCACGCTTGTCGCGTGTGCCCTGCGTGTAGTAGTGAGTTTGAGTGGTGAGTATAAAAAGGGCCGGTCATGCTGAGCCTGTCGAAGGACGCGGGCAAAGGCCTGGCCGCCATGCCAATCCCACCATGTCATTGCGAGGCACGAAGCAACCTCCTCGCATGCCGTACAAGACCAATTGCTTACCCCAAAATATCAAAGCCTCCCGAAGCCAAAAACTCCGGGAGGTTTTCGTTTATTTGTAAATGCCCAGGCAACAATGCACGCCAACCCATTAACCCCTTATCCACCCAAAATGAAATTGATATCCCTGTTACTGCTTTCCATCCTCCTGCAGGCATCCGCATCAGCCCGAAATACTGCCAGGGGCAACCACAGCGTACATCCTGATTCAGTTGGCCTTTACCAGTACCGGCACACCAGGGTTTTGAACAGCTTTTGTAAAGTATTAACACAACTCAAAAAACGTTTCGCTCCTTCTTATGATTTCAAAGATCCATTCACGCAATTTGGAGTAAAAGGGAAAAAGCCCCTTGCCTTTTTTGTTTACGATCTGGTAGATACTTTAAATAACTCCACCAAAAGAGTAGTCAGTTTTAAAGAGGGGCATATTTACCATTTTGCACCGTTATACCAGTATGAGTCCTTTTCAAACATCTGCATTTTATTCCATGGCAAGCTCGTTTTCTTTAAAGCCATAAATTGCAAAAAAGGCATCAATTCAATTAACGAAGTAATTGCTTACCTTAAACAAAATTTAAAAAACTCACCCGGCTTTGATGGCATCCTAAGCAGAACAGCCAATTACCGCCATTTCGGCCGATATTTTAAAGTCGATTCTTCTGCCTGCTTCTGCGAATACTGATTTGATGGGGGTGCTTGTTGGTTAATGCAAATCAGTATTGCTAATTACTACTATTTGCAGCTGTCTTAATTCTTGATTCTAATCTCTTGACTCTTATCCTGGCGTTCCCTGCGGGCCGGGTTTTCCGCTCATACTGCACAGGCCTTAGCCACCTGTCCGGTATACGCTACACCCCCTAACGCAAGCTGTGGGTGGGATTGGGACTTTGTGCTTTACAACAGCATCGTGATTTGCATACGGGCGCACAGGCCAGGAGGCCTGTGGCAGCGGGAAGTGCTTGCGGTAGCAGAGGGCTCTCGACGAGGACCCCTGCGGTGTACAGAAGGGCAGGTAACATTAAACTAGTAAAAGTATTTCATCTACTTTTTCAGAAAACGATAATTTTGTATCTATCAAACATGTAAGAAGGGTTTTGTATTTAAAATTGTCTAGAAGTAATTTGGTAGACTTAACTCTATTTATATACCTAACGCTATTAAATGATATTAATATTAAAAACAGAATTTTCTTAACTGCCAAGTTTTCCACGAAAGATATTGTAGTGATAAGCTTTTCCAAATGCCTTTTATTAAAATGAAAGTTCTGCTCGTTAGCCGCTAAAAATTTGATCATTTTATCAAAATTAAGCCCAGCCTTGTCGTATCGCACTATATAATCTGAAATTATAGATTCTTCTTTTTCCATTAATCTATAAATCATCGAGATAAACAGTTCTCCAAATCTTAATTCTTGATATCTCGAATCGTAACCCGTAAAAACTTTGTCCTGATCAAAAATTTCAAGGAATAATAAAAAATCTTCTAAAAAAGTTTCACCAGAAGTGAAAGCATACATATTAACCATGTATAAATAATCATCTTTAGAAAGGAGATTTTGATATGTTTCTATAGCTGTTAATTCAAAAGATTCATTCCCTAAAACCCTGTATGATAAATTTAGTTCTGCGTAAAGAGTATATAGCTTAAGTTGATTTATTTCATCTTCTTTAAAAGCAATTTCTAGCTCTTTAAATTTTTCTTTAAGCAAATTTTTAGACTTAACATTTCTGAAGTAAAATGATTCTACAGCTGGGAAAATATGAGGATCTTTGTTTTTAGAATAGTTATTTAAAGTCGTTTCTATTGCAGATGAAATAATATAAGCAATCGAATTTTTGCTGATATTTTTAATATTCAAGCAAACTGATAGTAAAAAAGGTATGGATTTAGAACTCGTCTTTATTTGATCTGTTACAATCGAATCAATGACACTATTTGTTCCCAAGTCTTTGTCAATTAAATTGAATAAAAGCTCAAGGACTATATTCCAAAAAGGATTCCCTATATACTTGGTTATTATCTCATCTCTTTTTTTAATATCGTGTGCTTTTTCGACATTTGAGTAAATCCAGTATGCTGTATAGTATTCTAAGAAAGTTTTATGTGTAAAATTATCCTCAAAATAAATAGATCGTTTTGACGCATAATTCATAAATTCTTCAGCAATCGATTCGCTATTGAAATTATCAGCAATCTCTAATCTTTCTAAGCTGATAGCAACCGTGTTTTTAGCTAATTCATAAGTTATCTGGGGGGTATCGCCACTTAATTTTTCATATTGCCAATATGCTAGATCTGCTAATAATTTATCTTTGCTTTTTAGCACTTCGGGATCTAAATCAAACTTTAAATTTTTTAACGCTTCCCATTTATCGACGAGCGTTTTTGTGCAACTTTGGTATATTTCTAACTTTGATTCTGGAATTTTTAACGCGTTACGATAAATGATTACAATTAATGATAGCAAAAGAGGATTTGTTATTAATTCTCGGTCTATTTCATGCCTTTTGTATAGAAAGCCAGATACCTCCTGTCCGCGAATGTGATCATTATCTTCTTCTTTTTCGTACCATTTGGTTACATATTCTTCTATTTGGTCATCGTTAAACTTCCTAATAAGAAGTTCTTGAAAAGATTCGTTTAAGCTAGTTTCTTCGTATCCTATAATTCGCGACGTGGTTATAGATTTTAGGCATGCATATTTA
The DNA here is from genome assembly GCF_007971525.1 of Mucilaginibacter ginsenosidivorax. Taxonomy (NCBI): domain Bacteria; kingdom Pseudomonadati; phylum Bacteroidota; class Sphingobacteriia; order Sphingobacteriales; family Sphingobacteriaceae; genus Mucilaginibacter; species Mucilaginibacter ginsenosidivorax. The sequence goes on along the minus strand of NZ_CP042437.1, from coordinate 1,741,154 downwards.
TTTTGAAAGTTTTCGATATCGGTTTTAGCTTCAATTTTATCAATAATGTTGAAAATCTCATCCAAACCATCAAAAAAGATAATACAGTTAAAATGAACGAAAATTTCGTTTATAGTAGATTCGGTTATATTATTAATCTGATAGTCAGTTTCTAAGCTGTATGATAGATATTTCAGTATTGAGCCTTTATTTTCTTTTTTATAAGCTATATATTTTCTTAACTCAATACGAAATGGGACTAAGTTACAAATGCCGGGCTCCAAAAAAGCTTTCCTATTGTTTGATAATATGTCACACATTAAAGATCTTACCAATACAGATTTTCCGGCTCCAGGATTACCAAGGATTACTATTTTGTTATGGTAACTGATTATGCGCGAATAGTCAATTGCATCGTCCACGTCATCTTCATCAAAATCTTCTAAAACATTAATTTTACTTGACTTGCCGAGAGGCTGGCAAAGTGGCCGAATAAAAATATCTTGTAAGTTCTTTCGGTGGATTTTTTTTGAACTGTCTAGTCCTAAGCCGAGGAAATTAATTTGTGAAAGTGAGTTCAGCGCATTTTTAGTATATAGGTCTTTAAATTCGTCAAAATTGAAATTGTCGTCAAATTTTTTGATTACAATTTCTTTTATTTCTCTTAATTCTTTTGCACTTATGGTCGTATTTTTTGCAATAAGCTTTATGTTTTTTTCGATCCCCTGGAAAATAAAATATAATTCATTGTTTGAAAAAATTTCATCAAATAATTTGTCTTTTAGTAGCTCGATCTTTAGAGCTGAAACAAACTTTAAGATGAAATCTTTTGGCAATGTATTTGTGTCAAAAGATTGGGCGATCTTTTTTTTATTTAATTTGGACGACTTGAAAAGCAATTTGAATAATTCATTAAATACTTTTTCGGATTTAAAGAAATATTTAATATTTCCATCAAGGACATCTGGATACTGTGTTTGCAAGTCTTTGGAAACGATATCTACGGCAGTATAAAACTTTTTATTTATTGACTTACTCTCTTTTACAGATGAATAAAGTTCATCGAATCCTTTATCTAATAATTTACCAGTTAACCATCCGCCAACTGTGATAAGCGTACCGACCATATTTTTTTAAGTTAAATAATAGTTTAACAAACAAATTCCCCTTTAGCGCAAGTCTTGAGCGTTGGCTCGGTGGGCGGATGACTTGCGACTTGTTAAAAAAAAATCCCTGACCTTATATCGATCACAAGTCATCCCCCCGCAGCCCTTTACGTAAGACTTGCGCTAAATCGGGGTAGCATTTCAAACCAAATAAATTAGTAATTAAATTCTATTTGCGTTTATTTAAAACGTCATAAAACAAGTATCTTAAATACTCTTTCGTTTCTAAGTCCGACACTATCAAATCTACTTTACCCATTAAACTCAGCAATTCAGATATAGTATTTATTTTCACTTGAAGTAACTTAGTCAAACCTGCCCGTTCCTGCTTGATTTCATTGTTTTTTGTAAGCTCTACTTTTCTCAATAATAAGTACCTCAATTCATCAGGGTTGTTAATATTATTTAATTCTCCAATATCCTCCATGATCTCTGATTCAGATTTTGTAATAAATTCATTCATAGTAGATAAATGAGCAAATACAGTTGAAGGGTTAAAATTATGTTGGATAGAAATCAACTCTGTTTTTAACTTCTCGGGTTTGACATATATCTCATAATCCTCTGATAAAATTGAGTATACTGCTGAAAACTTCATTGCCTCACGTTTAATTTCATCATTTGACATTTCAATAATATATTTTATCGTGCCAATACCTTTAATGAATTTGGTTCCAACCTTTTCAAAGAATACTTTTATATGAGATTCGTCATATTCAGCACGGTTAACTCTGAATTCCCAACCTTGAGTCGTCATTAAGTTTTTAAGAGAAAGCGTTGCCGTGAATAAGGCAAACCTTATCCCATAGTTATTATAATGAGTTGTAGATGTTATCGCTCTAACAAAATATTCACCATCTGAAGTTTTAAGCACCCTAAAATTTCGATTATAATCATTAGAATTTTGATAGTGCTCATTTAAGATTCTAATATTATCTTGTAGTAACTTTGTATGTCGCTCCTTGAAACAAAACTTTGCGAATTGATCTAATTTATAAGCACTCTCAAAGTAATCACTTTTGGCATTGTATGCGGTCTCAGCAAGAAGTATTTTACTTTTTTCCGTTTGAACTTCGCTTTTATCAATTAATATATTTAAGATAATAGAACCACTATCTGTAAACCTATTCAGAGATACATCGCAAAGATTTACCGGAAAATCAAATTTTTCGTACTGGCCATCTTTATAAATTATAGAATTTATCAATTTGTTTAATCCGAGTATTGGAATTGATTCATTCGATTGCTCATCTATCTTAAAAAGTGCGACTAACTCTTTATAGAACTCACTGTTTTCAATAAGCTTAAGAGTCTTTTTGACTGTAACCAATATATTGTCGTCAATTAATTCTTGACGCTCCAAAGATTCTCGATAAAATTTTGACATGATAAAATAGGTCAGGTTTAATAATTGCGTAATATTGGATTAATATATCGATAATGCAATAGGTGTTTTCACCGTATTTTACTTACTATTAATAGCTTGCGCACTTCCCCTGTCGCAGGGGGGCATCCCCCCAGCTACCGCAAGGTCTTTTCGCTGCCGCAAGGCTCCAGCCTTGTGGCCCGGTGATAGGTAAACGCCATGCTAAGTAATGAATATGCAACACGCGGATGTTAATTTCATCCGGGTGTTTTTGTATACCCCCAACCTGCGTTAGGGGTAGCAGCGGATACCAGCCCGCGCCTAAGGCCCTGTGCAGTATGAGCGGATGACCCGGCCCCAACTTCTACCGGTTGGGGAAACGCCCTGGGGAAAAAGAGTCAAGAGATTAGAATCAAGAGATAAGACTTTTTTTGTAAACATCTTGTGATTAGTCGATAGGCCCGATATATGGGCCGTGCCTATGGCACTCATTTACCTGCTGTTTAGTTTACCATGGGTTAAAACCCGTGGCTACAATATTGGCCGAACCTACGGCTCTTTTTTTATTAACCGTTTACTTAAGAACGAGATTGAATTGCACCTGACTTAACTCATATTTCTGTGATAAACGATTGGCTCTCGTTTTCCGTGAAGTGTCAGCAGGGCAGCTTCGGGCGAAAACGGCCAAAACGATGGTGGCCTGTGCGGTTGAAGGGCATAGGAAGTTTTTGCGGCGGGGTTAATTGTCTGAATCAGAATTCACAGAATTAAAGAATCAACAGCATGCATAGCGAAAGATTTTATAACCCTCCGCGAGGATGTCGGAAGCTCTCGTGTTCCCTTCCGGTCAGCAGAGCAGCTTCGGGCGAAAACGGCCAAAACAATGGTGGCCTGTGCGGTTGCAGGGCATAGGAAGTTTTTGCGGCAGGGGAGGGCGTGAGCTTCGGGGCAAAATAATTCCAGCCCAGGTTTTGGCCGTTTTGCAGGGCAAAGGCCCGTGCGGCAAAGAAGCCTTTCTGCTGACAGCCGTTTGGTTACTTTGCGGCTTCAAACGGCGAAGCCCTCTTGAGCCCCAACAAAAATAAACAACAGCGAAAAACTAACAGCCCTCCCGCGGCAACTGAGCGGGCCGATGTTGTCGGTTACAACTAAATAATGTTAAAAAAACGCGGCTAACATACCAGCCGAAGCTATAGTGTCTACTCCGCTAAGGGTTTTAACAGCCCGGAATAGCTGAAAATTATTTGGCTTTGCATCAGCCATCTACAGGCTTTATGCATAAACAATTTTATTTGCAGCGGTTCTTGGGTAACAAAAGCGCTATGTTTAGCTCTAAATCTACGTTAACCATCTACATATCACATGAATTTTAAAACTGCTGTTTTTGTTTTCTGTTCCTTATTCGTCACCCTTTTGGCATCAGCACAGGACGTTTCCGCGCCCGATAGTATCGATCTGTTTTTGCAAAGTAAAATGCAGCGCTTGCACATACCTGCTTTGCAGGTGGCTGTAGTACGCGATGGAAAAATTGTTAAAAACAAAACCTATGGTATTGCCAACCTGGAAAATAACATACCGGCCACCGATAAAACCATTTTTTCGGTCAATTCGATAACCAAAGCCTTTACGGGTGTTGCGGTAATGCAGCTGGCCGAAGAAGGGAAACTGGATATTAACGCGCCATTGTCGCGCTACCTGGATAGCCTGCCCCCAAAATGGCAGGGCATTATGCTGCAACAAGTGTTAACCCATATTTCGGGCCTGCCGGATATGCTCGACGCGGAAGAACAGGTGTTGGGCCATAACGACGAAAGCGAAGCGATGCAAAAAGTAAAAGCGCTGCCAATGGAATTCAGTGTGGGCGAAAAATTTCAGTATAATCAAACCGGGTATGTGCTGCTGGGCCAGATTATTACCAAACTAAGCGGCATGCATTTCACAAAATTCATCGAAGAAAGACAATTCAAAGTAGCCGGCATGAACCTGACCCGCTTTGGCGACTCGTATGATGTGATTCCTAATTATGCAGGCGCTTATACCATGACCAGGCAGGTGGGCAACGATTTTGTGCGGAACAAGGTGCCGGGGATAGGCTATATGCAGTTCCCGGTATTTTTCCGTACTGCTGCCGGCATACAATCTACAGCCACGGATATGGCTAACTGGATCATCGCTTTAAAAACGGGCCGACTGCTGAAACAGCAAAATAGTATAGCCATTATGTGGACCCCGGCGATATTGAACAATGGGAAGATTGGCGGTTTTAACAAACTTACAAACGGTTATGCCCTTGGATGGCCAACGGTAACCCGGAAGGAGCATCCGGCAGTTGGGCCGGTGGGTGGCGGCCGTTCGGCTTTATTTGTTTATTTAAAGGATGACCTGTCCATCGTGGTGCTCACCAATTTAATGGGAGGCAATCCGGATAGGTTTATTGATGAAATAGCCGGATATTATATACCTGATATGCACGAAGCAAATGGCTTTGGGCTGCCCGAAAATGTAAAAAAACTAAGAACCGCCCTTTTAAAACAAGGTTTTGCCAACGCAAATAAGGTTACTGCGGGATTGAAACAGGCCGACCCATTATTCACGTTAAATGAGCAGGAACTGAATGCCTGGGGCTACCAGTTACTGGGCCAGAAGAAAGCTGCCGAAGCCCTGTATGTTTTTAAACTGAATACAACGCTGTTTCCCAAAAGTGCCAACGCTTACGACAGTTTAGGCGAAATACAGGAACTTACCGGCAACAAAAAAGAGGCCTTGTTAAGCTATCGCCAATCGTTGACTTTAAACCCCGAAAATAAAAACGCGGCAAACCGCATTGCCGAACTGGGTGGTAAATAATAAGGGAAGTAAAAAAAAATGCTGCTGTCTGAATCAGAATTTTTCACATGTAAATGATTTTTCAAAGGTGTTCAAGAGGGCTGCGCCGTTCACAGAATTAAAGAATCAACAGAATGCATAGCGAAAGATTTTATAATCCTTCGGGACGATGTCGAAAGCTTTCGTGTTCCCTTCCCGTCAGCAGAGCAGCTTCGGGCGAAAACGGCCAAAACAGTGGTGGCCTGTGCGGTTGCAGGGCATAGGAAGTTTTTGCGGTGCGGGGGCAGGAGCTTAGGGGCAAAATAATTCCAGCCCAGGTTTTGGCCGTTTTGCAGGGCAATGGCCCGTGCGGCAAAGAAGCCTTTCTGCTGACAGCCGTTTGGTTACTTTGCGGCTTCAAACGGCGAAGCCCTCTTGAGCTCCAACAAAAATAAACAACAGCGAAAAACTAACAGCCCTCCCGCGGCAACTGAGCGGGCCGATGTTGTCGGTTACAACTAAATAATGTAAAAAAACGTGGCTAACATACCGGCCGAAGCTATGATTCTTTTATATAACGCTGGCCCATAATACTTCGAACTCATTCAAAGGCAGCTCTTTAAGTTGATAACCAACTTATTGCTTATCTTGGCAACATCAATCATTATTTTACACGCCACCTTATTCAACTATGCCAGTCGCCTATCCATTAGAAAAATACCTGTTCACAGATGCCGACTTCGACAACATGAACTGGCACGACTGCCCTATCCATTCCTTCTGTTTCAACGACGACTACGAATTATCCCTGGATATCGACTATATATTTGAATGGGTGCAACCCAAAAAAGGAAGCAAGTATTATAAGTTTTGGATTACTCCCTGCACCTTAGTATTCGAAAACGTACGGCAGGTTGAAATTGAATTAGAAGGCCAGCAACCTATCATAGATTTTATCCAAAGGGAAAACCCCCAGGCAACCATAGCCGCCGAATACCTGGGCAGGGAATTCGAATATGATTGGGATATGGTGATGATAAACGGGGAAATGACTTTCAAATCGGCGGGCTTTAAACAATATGTAAGGCAGCCGCCAATTCTCATCCGCGAACAAAAACTCGAACTGGAAGTAAGAGGCGGGATCAGCTTTGACAGGATATCTTTTTTGGAAAAGAACCAAGAGCCAGGAATTAAAAGTTAATACTTTTTGTTGCAGGAGGTTGAGTTTTGAGCTGATGAACCTACGCATCGCTGTTCAAATATCTTTTAATACCGGTGCCGATCATGTATTATCGGCCAGGATCGGTTTAGCAAATGGAAAGCAATAAATAATGCCAAGGCATGGAAGAAAAAAAGCCGCAAACACCCTCGCGGTATTTGCGGCTTAACCTAAACCTATGAAAACATTCTTACTATGAAAAGAATATAAACAGGTATTCAAACCCGGTGCCAACAGGTAAAAACTGCCTGTAGATGCTCGAAACGGCATTTTTAACCATGCCCATTTTCCACACGATGGAAAATGTTGCCTTTTTTGGAAAAAATGTTCCCGCCCTGGGTAAGAAAAGATATCGCCGTAAACCCTTGCCCCGGCCATTGCCGGGTTTACCCCCCCCCCCTTTACGCCGCTACCATCGGTTTGCCGTTGAAAACTTGTAACTTACTTTATATTTGTTAAAGCTACAACGCTATGAAAAACAAAGGATTTAAAAAGCTGCTGGTGCCACTGGGGGTATTGCTCATTATCTTTTTGGTAATGCAATCAATAAGGCCGGCGCTACCCAACCCGCCGGTAAAAAAGGATTTTGAGGCTCCGGCCGATGTGAAGAATATATTGGTAAGGGCTTGTTACGATTGCCACTCCAACCAAACCAACCTGCGCTGGTACGATAAGATACAACCGGTTTACTGGCAGGTTGCCGCGCACGTAAAGGATGGCCGCAAGGTGCTCAACTTTTCCGACTGGGGCAGCCTGGCCCCGGCCGACCAAAAGGCCAAACTTTGGGAGGCGGTTAATCAAATTATTGCAGGGGCCATGCCAATTAAAAGCTACGCCTTTGTGCACCCCGACGCAAAAGTTTCCGGGGATGATATAGCTGTATTGAAAAACTATCTTGCCGCTATGGTGCATGATAAGCCGGCCGATACCGCCCAAACCAACGCGCTATTTAAGCAGGTAAAACAGCTTGCCCCAATAGCGGCAGCCGGCCACAATTTGCCTGAAGCATTAAATGGTATCAGCTATATTCCCGATTATAAAAACTGGCAGGTGGTTACCACATCGGATAGGTTTGACAACGGCACCATGCGCGTGATTTTTGGTAACGATGTAGCCATTAAAGCCGTTAAAAACCACCAGGTTAACCCATGGCCAAACGGTACCATATTTGCCAAAGTGGCCTGGGATAAATTACAGGATAAAGACGGCAACGTGCGCACCGGAGCCTTTAAACAAGTTGAATATATGATTAAGGACGACCAGAAGTACGCAACCACCAAAGGCTGGGGCTTTGCCCGTTTTAAAACCCTTAAATTGGTGCCCTATGGTAAAACTGCGCTTTTTGCCAATGAGTGCGTAAGCTGCCACAAGCCCATGAGTAATAACGATTTGGTATTTACCCTGCCGGTTAAAAATTAAACAGATGAAAAAATTAAGCATTTTAATAGTGGCCCTGGGTTTGCTTTTTGCAGGATGCCAGTCGCCAACCCCAGCTGAGCGTTTGCTCAATGCGGATGCATCGTTGCCGGCAGCACACACCATATCTGATAAAGGCCTTAAAGTGATCGCGTCGTTTATCAATAACAGGCAGCATACCATGGCCACCCTGTATGGTAACGCGGCCGCCCTGCAAAGCCTGCAAGGCAGAACCAGGCCCACTGCCGGGGAAGAGCTCACCCTCATTACCTGGAAGCAAAAGGAGGACGAACACTGGTTTGGCGCCAAAATTCCGGGAGCCATAAGCTCGTTAGAAACAGTAAAGATACTGCCGGGCGATAACAAAAATGTAGTAAGCTATCAACGGTTTGTGGGCGCGGCTTTAACTGCCGACAGGGATACCATTGGCAATGCAGGCAGGATAGCGTTTATGTTGGCCCAGCAACCATCTGTTATGCCGTGATTTTTGAGCGCGATTTTACCATCGGGAATGCCGTTGTGTTTAACTTGCCTGCACGCATTATTTGGTTTAGCGCCATGTTTACAGGTATTCCGACGTCTATCCCTAAAATTTACTTAAAGTGCTTACCTTTGATTATACCTTTAAAAACATGCCCCCACGCCAAACCATTTCCTTTTTCGATAAGCTGAGTAAACAGGTGATTAGCATACAGGTTGCCGGCTCGGCGCAGCTGCCGCAAAGTGCTGGGTACTTCAATACGGATACTAAACAGGTTTTATTGGGGAGGGATCGATTTAGCGAATGGGAAACATTAACCGGCCACCTGGAGCGGCAAATAGAATTTATATTAAGCTTGCAAAAAGTGACGGGGGAGGAGAGTCAGGAGATTAGCGTCAGGAATTAAGACTTTTGATCAGGGTATTACCGCGCTTTTTATAGCCTGCGCTGACTGGAGTATACCTCCGGCCCTTCGAATGGTTTTAGCCTTCGGGAATTTCAGCCACATATTGCAATTTTAAAGCCGGAGATTACTGGTTTTGCAGGCTGCGTTTTCAAGAAAATTTACATGGAATTTTACTTCTGTTTTTTGTGTGAATTTTTGTATCATTTATTGCAATAAATACAACTTTTTTGTTGAAAAATCAGCAATAAATAGCTTTTTTTTAGCTATTTATTGTGGGTTTAAGAGGCATCTGAGAATATAAAAAGGATGGGTATATTTGTAATGATTACAAGCAAAGAACAGCCCCCCGCACGAAAGCGGGTTAGACAAAGCAAACGCATCTAAATAGCTAATGGCATGGGCTTATGGCGCAGGGAAGATATAAGCATCAAACTCCTTGTTTTATTGGCTGATCCTGGTTACATGATCCGGCTACCGAAAGGCCTTTTATTAGTCAACAACAGGCACATGTATTTGGATGTGCCTAAATTACGCAACCGTTTTAGTGTTAACCATGATAAAATATAAAATATTGATTATCAAATATTTATAAATATTTTATCTGAAATGTGTTAAGTTATGTTAACCCAATGAGTACATTAACTGCCTTAAAGCCAGCTATGGCTACGCGGTTACCTGCCACAAAGCCCAGGGTGGGGAATGGGCAAAGGTGTACCTTTTCCTTGAAAAAAGCATGTACGCCATGCCTTACCCCGAGTTGTGTAACTGGTGGTATACCGCCGTATCCAGGGCCAAAGAAGAGCTAAACCTGGTCAACAACTGGTGGGTACGTTAAGTGCTTTCGGTATCTTTCACCCCACCTTTAGGGAGCCGGGGGGCTTAGCTTAACTCTTCATAAGCGGCTGTTAATCCCCGTTCAATGCCGTCGCCTTGCCACTCGGGTGCGCCGGGGATAGTTTTGGCGGCCATGATCTCGTCTTTTGATTTGCCCGCTTTAATACTGCTACCCACATAGGTTACCAGGCTTTCCATAAAATGTTGCATGGCTTTTACATCATCTATATTGCCGGTTACCTTCAGCGGATCAAGTGCGTGGCCAAAAACGAATATGGTGTTTTTATCAAACTGTTTGGTGGCTGCCTCCAGCGTGGTTATCCAGCTTTTGCACGATGCACCGGCGCTACGATCAACAAAGGGGAAACGGCGGTTAAAAACCAAATCGCCGGTGTGTACTACGTTAGCATTTTCAAAATGGATAAAACTATCGCCATTGGTGTGCCCTGCGCCAAAGTAATGCGCGGTAATGTGCTCGTCGCCTACTTTTGTTTTCCATTTATCGGTGTAGGTAATATTGGGGTAAAGCTGTTTGTCGTCGTTATTTTGTTTAGCCGCGGCGGCTTTTTGATTGGTAAGCGAATTGGCATGCGCTGCTACATTGGCTGCAATGCCTTTAAAAGAGATGTTACCGCTGGTATGATCGCCGTGGTGGTGGGTGTTAATGAGCCATTGGAAGGGTTTGTCTGATTTCTTTTTCAGTTCGGCAATAACATGAGTAGCCTGTTCGGGGAACTCAGCATCAACCACTACGATACCTTCTTTATTTACCAGCCAGGCAATGGTGCCGCCCTTTTCGGCAAACATGCCTACATTACCACGCAGGGTTTTAAACTGAAAGGCAGGGTCCTGCAGCAAAGCGGCCAGGCTTCTTTTTCCAAATAAAGCAATTGCGCCCGCGGTAAGGGCTGTTGTGGTTAAAAATTTACGGCGTTCCATGTTAGTTCATTGGTTCACTGGTTCATTAGTTCATTGGTCTTGTATGGTGGCCAATGCGGGAAATGGGTTTAGTAAATTTAGGTATTTTAATACTGAAGTATCAAGTCGTTAGTATTATGTATCAAGATTGATGCATTGCGCCATAACATACCTAACCAGATGCCGCATGCAAATACCAATGAACTAATTAACCAGTGAACCAATGAACTAACATGTTAAATAATGTTAACACTCCCGCTTACCTCGTACAATCAAATTATCTTTATATGATAAAACAAACCTTATGCTGAAAAACTACTTTAAACTGGCCTGGCGTAACCTTTGGAAAAATAAGGTATTCTCAATAATCAACGTATTCGGGCTTGCTGTGGGAATAGCTTTTACTATGCTTATAGGCGCATATATATGGGGGCAAGTGCAGGTAAACCACCAGCTAAAAAATTTCAGGAACCAGTACATTTTAACCAGCAAGTGGAAAGATGCGGGGCAGGGAAATGAAATTGCTTCGGCAGGGCAAATGCCCCAGGCTTTGCATGATAATTACCCTGACTTGGTTGCCAATTATTACCATTTTGATGGTGTAACTACCAACGTATCAAAAGGCGATAAACATTTCAGGGAGAGCCTCCAGTTGGGCGATAGTACATTTTTTAATATGTACGGCTTTAAATTGCTTTATAGCGACGCCACAACAGCACTGAATGATCCTTTTGCCGTGGTACTTACCCAAAAAATGGCCCTGAAATATTTTGGCAAACTTAATGTGGTTGGCCAAACCATCAACTTTGAAAGTTTTGGTGGCGAAAAGCACGATTTTACCATCAGCGGTGTACTTGGCGACATGCCCAAAAATTCGGTAACCAACCTTGATCAGAACAATAATTCTGATTTCTTTTTTACGGCAGCCGCTGCCAGGTTTTTTAAACGTAACCTGGAAGGCTGGACAAACTTTAGCACGGTAGGCTATGTTGAGCTGAAGGACGGCGTTACCGCCAAAGACCTGGAGCAGCCCCTGCGCGATTTGCTGAAGCGCAATGCGCCGGCCGATATCAGTAAAAGCCTTACAAACATTGCCGTTCCGCTGAAGGATTATTACCTGGACGGCTGGGGTGGCGCTGCCAAACGGATGTGTTACACCCTGGGCTACATTGCCTTGTTTATCTTGTTGATGGCTATTATTAATTTTGTAAATATCTGTATCGGCCGCTCTTCGGGCCGGATGAAGGAGATGGGCATCCGTAAGGTGTTGGGTGGGTTGCGCGGCCAGCTTATCCGGCAGTTTTTAACTGAGTCGGTGCTGATGGTTTTAATAGCTACAGTTATTGCATTGGTGTTTTATACGCTTTGCAGGCCATATTTTAGTAACGTGTTGGGCGGACAGATCAACGGGCTTTTTGCTTTCCCCTGGTATTTTATGGCGATACCCGTTTTATTTGCAGTATTGGTTGGGATAGTGGCCGGCATTTACCCGGCGCTGGTGCTATCGGCTCTAAAATCTATCGATTCGTTAAAGGGTAAGCTGGCATCGGCAAAGGAAAGTGTGCTGTTTCGTAAAACATTGGTGGGTTTCCAATTTGGTACGGCAGCCATTGTATTCATCGGGGCGCTTATTGTTTCGCAGCAAATTAACCTGTTTTTTAACGGCAGGCTGGGATATAGTAAAGATTATGTGGTGTATGCCCAGTTGCCAAGAGATTGGTCGGTAAAAGGTGTGCAAAAAATGGAATCTGTAAGAGAACAGCTGGCGCAAATGCCCCAGGTAAATAGCGTGTCGCTTTCGTGGGATATCCCGAACGGGCAAAATGGAGGCAATTATGCTGTGTATAAACAAGGCGGCAACCCGGCACAATCTGTTACGGCTACGGGTTTAATGGTTGATAACCAATACGCGGCAACCTATAATATACCCATGCGGGCCGGTACTTTTTTTAAGCCGGTTTTTATTGCGGCAGATACTACGCAGGTGGTAATTAATGAGTCGCAGTCCAAAATGATGGGTTACAAAACTCCAGGCGATGCTATCGGACAAAAAATAATGCAGCAGGGCAGCAATATCCCGTTAACCATTTGCGGTGTTACCGCCGATTTTCATTTCGGATCGATGCATGACCTGATGCCGCCCATTACTTTCATGAATGTAAACTATACCACTTATTACCGCTATTTTTCGGTAAAACTAAAGCCAGGGGATATACAGCAAAGCCTTACCGCTCTGCAAAAAAAGTGGAGCGAACTATTACCCGGCGCCCCTTTTGAATACAGTTTTGTAGATGATGCCCTTAAAAAACTTTACCAGTCAGAAATTCAACTGAAACAGGCAGCTTACATAGCTACCATATTGGCCATTATCATAGTGCTATTAGGTGTACTGGGACTGATATCATTGAGTATACAGAAACGTACCAAAGAGATAGGTATCCGGAAAGTATTGGGCTCGTCGGTTACCGGAATCATCAGTTTGTTTATGCAGGAGTTTTTAGGGGTGATAGTAATTGCCTGCCTGGTTGCCTGCCCGCTGGCCTACTGGATGATGAGCACCTGGCTTAGTGACTATGCCTACCGGGTAACCATCGGTCTTAATCCGTTCATGGCAGCTATCGTGGGCCTTACGCTGGTAACTGCCTTACTGATCAGTATCCAAACAATAAAAGCCGCACTGGACAGCCCGGTGAAGAGTTTGCGGAGTGAATAATTTAGTCGTTGGTCATTTCGCTGCGCTGTCATTAGTATTTTGTTGGTGATAAATGCTATACAATTAACACATGTATAAAACGATTGTATTATGCTTCATGAAAATGATATTAAAGAACTCTATGCCAATTTTAATAAGCGGGATATAGACGGTGTTTTGAAACTATTTGATGCCGATGTTGAATGGCCCAACGGATGGGAGGGCGGCTACGTAAACGGGCACAGGCAGGTACGTGATTACTGGACAAGACAATGGGCAGAAATTGATCCGTTGGTTATTCCTGTTGGTTTTAATGGCCTTGCCGATGGCCGCCTGCAGGTTGAGGTAAAGCAAACAATTAAAGATAAAAATGGCGAATTAATTGCCGAAGGAATTGTAATGCATATCTACACTTTTGCGGATGGGTTAATCAGCAGGATGGATATTGAAATTGTTAGCTGATTTAGTCGGATCATCCACCATAGTCCTATCTTTTTGAACTGCCCGACGGGATGCCCTTTTTCTTTTGGGTTTATCGTCATCCTTCAGTCGGTAACAAAGCAAAATCAAAAGGAATACAGTGGCTCCAATGCTAAATGACGTTAATATCCAGAACAGTTTATTGCCATTGTGTTTGGCGAATGGTTCATGTACCGGTAAAAATATAAGGGGCTCTATAAGGGGCTCTTCGTCTGGAACATCGTTTCTTGAATGAACGGCGGCAAAATAATATTTAAAGTCATCATTATTAGCCGTAATTCTGTTCATATACGTCAATTTATCCAATGGTTCGCTATTAAAATCGGCTTCGCATTTGGCCACGAACACTTTGAAATTTAAATCCTTTTCGGTAGTCGATAGCCGGTTGCTGATGGTTTTACTATACCTGATAGCCAGCCACGCTGCCGGCCATATTTTTTGAGGCTCCGGGTCTTTTTTTAATTTATACCTGGATGTTACTACTGCCAATGCACCATATTTGCCTGCCTCGCCGTATTGCGGCATTACCTGCGATGGATTTACGTAACGCATAAACCTTATAGAATCGGCAGTCAGTTTTTTTAACCGCTGCATGGTACTTAGCTTGTTATCAATGATTACCAGCGTTTTTGGGTTGGCCCGTTTGCGCATCGCAGTTATGATGTTTGTATCGGGGAAAAGATGATTAAAAAGAGGCACGGCGGTGTAGGCCGTCATCACAAAATCGGTATTGTTTTTCCCTAAAACAGAAAACACTATCTTAACGTGTGCAGCTTTTTTTGCGCTATAAAATTGTTTAACAGTGTAGTATTTTGTGATGGGCAGGGTGTTAACCTGGCTAATACTATCAAGGGCAGTTAGCTTACCTGTAGATGTTTCTACATATTGCTGCGATATACCCGTTGGTATAGCCCACGCAAGCCCGGTTATATAAATAAAGAATACAATTGGGCTCCGCCCACCGTTGTTATTATACTTAAGTAATTTTAAATGTGGACGCAACCAAATGATAAGTATGATAAATACCAATACGCCAGGTATGGCAAAGTTTATATACCATTCGGGCAGACTCACAACATTAAACCGGATTGCCAGTAACCAATGTAAAAAAGTATAGGCAGCCAAAGTGATACCGCCTATATATAGAAAGGGCAGAAATATCAGCTTAAGTTTAGCCTTAAATTGTTGCATACAGGTATAGGTTATTAGTTAAATGATGCCTCCCGAAACCAAACTACTCCATCATCAGCCTTCTGATCAGTTCTGCGCTTTGGGCTTTGCCTTCTTCAAGCCTGTGGCTAAAAAAGGATTGTACTTCGTTGAAGTGCTTTTTGTAGCCCTCCATATCGCCGTAACCAATTATGGCCGACCATTCCCTTACTGCCGAATGGAACTCCAGATCATCGCCCCGGATGGTTTTATCGTACAGGGCGGTTTCGATGGATTCTTCTAATAGTTCTTCGTTTTTAAAGAGGTATTCGGCAATGCCAAGCCTCAGCCGGAAGGGTGGAGTTTGGCAAATGAGGTTATCATAAGGGTTTACACCCAGGTGGTACCAGGCATCAACCATGCTCAGGATACTCAGGTGCGAGTTGGGTTTCTGATGATCGGCATGTTGCGACAGCGAAAACTCTTTCATCACGGTATCGCTCAGCATAATAGGTTTGCGGCTTTCATGAAAAACAAAATCGCGGGCTTTGTACAGGCGCTCCCTGAAGGTTTGCGCCTCTTCTTTGATCATCAGCTTAAATAATTCCGACTCCGACTCAGAATAGCGTTTTACCTGCTGGCGCGCGTAGGGGTTTAAAATGGCCAGCCCTGCGTATACGTGTGCTTTATAGCTGAAAATGCGCAGCGTGGTCAGGATCTTTACATTATCGATACCGCCCAGGTATGATGCGTTTTCCCAGGGAAAAAAGCCGGCGGCTTTCCAGGCAGTGCCCATGCTTTCAAAACCTACGTGGGTAACGGCCTGGGTATCGGCTACAATTTTATCATGCTCGTGGTAATCGGCAATCTCTACAATATCGCTGCCAATGGCTGTAAACAAATCATACATGCGCTGGTAAGCATCTGCTTTGGCGCGGTGCGGAATCAGGATAAGGGTTTGCCCTTTTGGTTCAAAGCCCGGCCCGTGCATGGCATGAAAGGTAATGATTTGCACATCGGCGGGCAGGTATTTTTCAAATATGGCTATTTCGGGGTGCTTAACAGATGTTTGGCCGGCAACAATGGCGCCGTACTTGGTAAGCGGACCGCACTCGGCCACTACCTGCTCCAGTTTGTCGGCCTCAACCGAGTAAATAACCAGGTCGTTTGTGCGGGATACGTCGCGTGCGCTATCCATTATGGTGATGCCAAAGGGGCTAAGTTCGTTTTCAAGCTTCTCGCGGTTTTCGGGTAAATCGCAGCCGCAAACGGTGTAACCTGCTTTTGCAAAAGCTTTTGCATACAAACGCCCCATGTCGCCCAACCCAATGATACCTATATTCATGCCGCTAATATAACTATGAGTAGCAAAATTCCGTACGAAACCTTACATTAGCGATCAGAAACATGGAGGATAATAAAATAAAAACCATTAAAATCCTGTTTTGTTAATAACAGGTACCTAATTTTACATGATGAACAAGCATTTTATATTCCGTATCTCTGTTTTAATGGTCGTTATTTTAGGCTTTACCGGTGTGGGCTTTGCGCAGGATACCGTTAAAAAAGCTGCTGCTAAACCACCTGCCGCCAAAACCGCTGTTGTAAAACCTGTGGTGAAATATGGTGTGGCCGCACCTGCAGGTACTGCTAAGCCGGCCATCACCCCCCCGAAATATAATTATCAACCCCGCCCTACAGCTGCCGATTCGGCGTTGGCCAAAGACAAAAGCCTGAACGGACAATACCAATATTTGTTAAGTAAACTATACCATTACCAGCAGCCCCTGGTATCGGCTTTATGGAAAAACCTGCAGGATACTTTAAAAACGGAGCGCCGCAATCTTAAAGAAGCACAGGCAAAATTGGCGGCACAAACACAGGATATTACTGGTCTTAAAAGCGATGTCGCCACCAAAAGCCAAACACTTTCTGAATCAAACGCCAAACGCGATGAGATAAACCTGGTCGGCATAAGTTTTACCAAAGCCACCTACAATTTAATGATGTGGGGCCTGGTAATTGTTTTTGGCCTGGCAGCTGCAATTGTGATAGCCCGATCGGGCGCGCATAGCCGCGAAGCCAAATATCGCATAAAACTGTACAATGAGCTTGACGAGGAATACAAAACCTACAAAGCCAAAGCCAACGAAAAAGAAAAAAAACTGGCCCGCGAGCTGCAAACCGAGCGTAATAAGCTGGATGAGTTGTTAGGTAGGGGGTAGGCCTTTAGATGTGCAGATTTCAAATTTCAGATGTGCAGATGTCATCTCATTGTTATAGCGAACTTGCTTTGGAATTCCCGTACTAAACACTCATTAAGTGGGCTACCTGTCATATGAGGTGCTGAAATAAATTCAGCAAGACCTTTCTTCTCTTATAATTTCCTTTGATGAACAATACCGAACTTTTAACCCTTATAACCCGCTTGAGATCGGTGGCCGATGTGGGCTTGTTGTATGCCAAAAACGAGTATGATATTGAACGTTATGCTGAGTTGCAGCATATTGCAATTGAAATGCTGGATAACGTAACCGGTTGGGGCATAGATGATATTAAGCTTAACTTCCCGATGCCGCATGATTACCCTACAGCTAAGGTTGATGTACGTGGGATGTTATTAAATGCCGAAGGTAACATATTGCTGGCTAAGGAAAGCGCCGATGGCAAGTGGAGCCTGCCGGGTGGCTGGGCCGATGTGGGTTACAGCGCCAAAGAAGTGATTGTTAAAGAATTTGAAGAAGAAACCGGGCTGGAGGTAGTTGCCGATAGATTATTGGCCGTATTTGACAAAAAAATGCATCCTCACCCGCCGCAGCCCTTTTACGTTTACAAAATGGTGTTTCACTGCAAAGCAGTGTCAACTGCTGTCAACAAAGGGTTTGACATGTTGGATGTTGAATATTTTGACATCAATAACCTGCCCGAGCTTTCGGAAGATAGGATATTGAAAAGTCAGATAGAATTGCTGTATCAAAAGATTATCAGCGGAGATTTGGCGGCGGAGGTTGATTGATGGCCAGCCCCCTCTAAATCTCCCCCGGTAGGGGAGACTTCTAATTTAATTTATTCTTCTTAAAGTCCTCCCTACCGGGGAGGATTTAGGAGGGGCTGCCTACTGCAAACTGCCCGGTGCCGGTGCCAGTTGAGGTAAAGCTTTTTTATTGGCAGGCAAGGCCTGGTATTTCTTATAGGCATCGTTAATATATGCCGTCATACTTGGGGCATTGTTGTTTTTGAGGAAAGCATAGCTTGGGCGATATAACGACATGAAGTTTTCCAGTTCGGTACCCCGTAATGGTATCACACTTTTTACATAATCTACATTAAATGCTTCGTCAATTTGCCGCTCTTCCTCGGCGTGCTGAAAATATCTTTTTAAACGCCGCGCATCCTTGCCCTCTTTACTGAACCAGGTTGATGGTGACATTACATATACCTTGCTTTTGGTGTAAACCTCGGGGTACTCTTTACGAGGATCGAATGCTTCCTTTGTAGCGCTTACGTTTACCTGCCTTAATGATATAGTTTGCGATATCATATCCACCCGTTTTGGCCTCATGTCGGTAATGTACAAAGTGTCTGATACATAACCCGGTGCATTGAATATCAGTGTATGGCCCGTTGCCGTACGAATGCTGAAATTGCCATTGTTATCGGTAATAGTGATCTGTTTATTGGTAACATCTTTTACAAAAACATTAGCCAGTTTTTCGTTTTTGCTTTTTTCATAAACCGATCCTTTTAACACATCCTGGGCTTGCACATGTGCAGTTATAAATAGGCCAATTATCAATATTAGGTAGTTCGGTTTCATGGTAGTTGAATTATGCCGTAAAATAAACTTATTTTTTGAGCATATGGTTTTCAATTTAACATATTTAAATACGGCGGTGGTTTAATGACAGAGGGGTGAGAGATAAATATTTAATATTAAAAGATTTGACACCTGAAACGTTTCTCGTTACATTTGTAAATGATTATCAGCATTCGGCATAAAGGCTTGCGGCTATTTTTTGAAAAAGGGGATGCTTCAAAGTTAAATGCTCAACACGTAAGTAAGATCAGATTAATCCTTACCCGTTTAAACGCTGCAAAAACTATAGCTGATATGAATGTTCCGGGCTATGGACTACATCAGCTAAGCGGCGAATTGAAAGGCTTTTGGGCTGTAAAAGTTGATAAAAATTATCGGATTATATTTCAGTTTATTGCTGAAGACACTTTTGAAGTGGATTATTTAGATTATCATTAACAAGGAGGAAAAAAATGCAAATGTTTGACCCAGCCCACCCAGGCGAATTAATACGTGAAACCCTTGAAGGGATAAGGGAAGAAACCGGAAAAAAATTAACAGTTGAGGAGGTGGCCACCGGCCTGGGAACAACCCGTAAAACATTGTCGGCTATAATTAATGGCAAACAGAGCATTAGCTCAGATATGGCATTGCGCCTGAGCGCGGCTTTTAATACAACACCGGAGTTTTGGCTGCACGCACAGGAAAATTATGATCTGGCCCAGGCCCGCAAAAAATTCGACATAAAAAAGGTTACTGTTTTTTGGCATCCGCAGGTCGCTTAAAAATTTCTATCCTACAAAAAAACCGCCTCATTTTCATGAAGCGGTTAATAGAATATATATTAGTTCTGTCCCGGTTATGGTTGGGCAGGTTTAATAACGGTTCACTTTAAAATCAGATATGCCTCCATTCATGTGAATGTATATCTTGTTTTTGGCAGCGTCAAACCCGGGGGTTTCGTAGCTGTTGTCGTTCTTTTTGGTAAAGCCCTCAAATTCATTTGACGACAAACCTGTATTGGCATTTATACTGCAAGCGGCATCTTTAGGCACATTTATAATAACTTCCGATACACCGGTGGATACCTCTACGTTGGTACTTGCCAACGGTGCGCCAAGCTTTACTTCAAACGAGGCTGCACCACCTTTTAAAGTTACACTTTTTATTTTAAATTTACTTAAGTCGAAATCTAATTTTGTTGCGCCTGTTTCAACATAGATGTCCCAGATAGGATTAGGGTTTAGTTTGATATTGGCCAGATTTGATTTGTTACTGTCAGAGTCAAAATGCCAACCTTTGTTGCCTTTCATTTTAAAGTTTAATACATATACAGAATCTTCCTTGTTGGCATTAAATTCATATTTGCCGTAAAATTCTTTTGTTTCTGCTTTAAATAGTTGACTGGTAGTATCGTTTAAAGTATAGGTAGTAGCACCACCATTGATATTTAAACGGGCAAATTTAGCGTCGGGGGTATAATCCTTATTAAAAACACTGCTGCCTTCAATTTTTGTCACGCCCTGATCGGTGTTGGTGCTGTCGCTATCATTGTTGTTGTCGTTATCATGGTCGTCATCAAAGTTGATAAAAGTATTGGGCCAAAAATGATAGCGGTTACCAAAGTTGCCAAATAACAGGAGTGAAAACCCACCAATTATTACGGCCAGCTTTACCACTGTTGCCAAAGGCGACCGGTTACCCGCAAATACCAGGTTTACGCCACCTATAATTAAAAATATAGGCCACAGGTAAAGTATATTCATCCATTGAAAATGGAAAATATGGAAGTTATGGAGCAGGAATATGGCTCCTATGCATACCAGGATTGTTCCGGGAATAAGTCTGTCGGTTTTCATGGTTATATAGTTGGAGGGGTGTTGTTAAAATTATCGTCTTTTTTCTCTTCTGTATCCAGCGGTTGTTCGGTTGCATTCACTTCGGGTTCAGCTGTGGTATTTTGCCAGCCTTCTTTTTCCCATGGCTGCCTTTTTTGTCCGGATGCGATCATCGCCAGGCCACCAACTACAAGGATTGCGGGCCATAGCCTTGCCACATGCCAGAAACGAAAGATGCCCAATTCATGAAACAGGAACACTGCGCCGAAAAATATAAGGATGCATCCAAAAATGATACCGGCAGGCGTTGATGTTTTTTTAGGGAACACCGGCTCAAAAGGAGCACCAGGGCTTGCAGGCCTATTGGCGTCAAAAGGAGCGAAAGGCTGTTGCGGCGGAACACGATAATCAACATTGGGGTTAAAATAGCCTACGCCTTTGTTTGGTATAACTATCCACAATACGATATAGGCCATAAAGCCGGTGCCCATAAATATAAAGGTGAGTACAAATAATGCGCGTATAATAGCAACATCCATATCAAAGTACTCGGCCAGGCCGGCGCAAACGCCGCCTATTTTCTTCCGGTATTCATCCCGGTAAAGTTTCTTTTCCATAATTTTATTTAAATATCGTTCAGTTGTGATTGTTTGATGATATAAAGGTATATATGGTGGCTCAAAACGCCTATATATTATAGGTTAGCAGGGGCAACAAGTCGGTGAACTGCCGTGTTTCAGCGGTGAAAAAGTTGTCATTGATCATTTCGCTACGCTGTCATTGGTCATTATCGCTGCGCTTGTCATTGGTGGTTTTATTAAAAAAAATAAAACAGTTGTCACACAATCAGACTTGCCCTTAATGACTAATGACTAATGACTAATGACTAATGACTAATGACTAATGACTAATGACTAATGACTAATGACCAATGACCAATGACCAATGACCAATGACCAATGACCAATGACCACCTACAACTGGCCCGGCGCGGGTTTAATGATTATCTCGTCTACATTGGCTCCGGGGCTCATCCTGTAAATATTGATGATTGCCGATGCTATATCTTCGGGCAAAACCATGGTATTTTTATCAACAACAGCGTCCTTCCATGAATCAGTTAAGGTCGACCCCGGAATTATTGCTGTCACTTTTATACCATGCTCCTGCGTTTCAAGCCTCATTATTTTTGTTAAGCCCAACAGCGCGTATTTGGTTATGCTATAGCTGCCAGCCTGTACGACCGGGTTTAATGCTGCTACCGAGCATATGTTAAAAAAGTGGCCTTTACGGGCTGATATCATAGTTTTGCCAAAAAAACGATAGAGCTCGTAAGTTGGCATCAGGTTAGTTTTTAGCTGTTTATCAAATGTGTCATCTGCATCGTCCAATATGCTCGATGGGACAAAAGTACCCAGGTTGTTTACCACTACATCAATAAAACCAAGTTCCTGCTGCGCGGCTGAGGCAAAAGCCAGTAGCTGGGCTTTGTCGCTGCCATCTGCAACCTGTGCAAAAACCTTAATGCCGGGATTTGATCGGTTAAGTAAATCTGCGAATTCAAATAATTCTTTTTCATTTCGTGAACAAATTGCCACGTTTAATCCTTCATTAGCGAAGGCCACGGCAATGGCGCGGCCCATGCCTTTTGTTGAACCGGTGATGAGGGCGTTTTTCATGATAATGTGCTATATTTTTTTAGTTAAATGTTCGTTATTGCAGCGTCGGGCGTGGCGCGCAGATTTTATTTGCTGTTTTTAAAGCTTTACGGCACTAAATTACGTAAGCTGTATTAATAGCTTGCAAAAAGCGTCTATTTTAGTTAATTAAACGTTAGCGGCTGGGATGCTAAATTTAAAAATGTAATTTTATCCAATTTTTAACATATACCTATGATTCAAAGTTTAGGCAGATATATACTTTTATTACGTTTAAGTTTTCGAAAACCCGAAAAATTTTCGGTGTACTGGGCCGAAGTAATGCGCGAAATGGTATCGGCCGGTATCGGGTCATTAGGTATTATCATGATCATCTCGGTTTTTATCGGCGCAGCTGTAACTATTCAAACCGCTTTCCAGCTCATCAGCCCATTAATTCCAAAATCAGTTGTAGGGGGCATTACCCGCGACAGTATGGTTCTGGAGTTTAGCCCAACTATATCGTCGCTCGTACTGGCTGGTCGTATTGGCTCAAGCATGGCATCGCAAATAGGCACCATGCGCGTTACCGAACAGATAGATGCTTTGGAGATAATGGGTGTAAATGCGCCAGGATACCTGATATCGCCTAAGGTAATAGCGGGTGTTACCATGTTCCCGTTACTGGTAATCGTATCTATATTACTTGGTTTTATAGGTGGCTACGTAGCTTGCTTTACATCAAGCGAAGTTACAACCGATGATTTCCTGATTGGCTTACCCGATGGCTTTAACCCGGTAATTATTACCGTATGTATGGTTAAAGCAGTTGTGTTTGGCTTTATTATTACTACTATATGCAGTTACCAGGGCTTTTACACATCGGGCGGTGCACTTGAGGTAGGCCAGGCTGCAACACGCGGGGTTGTATTTAGCTGCGTAATGATACTTATGTTCGATTTAATTATCTCCCGCCTTTTCCTATGATAGAAATACAAAACATCTATAAAAAATTCGGAGAAAACGAAGTACTTAAAGGCATCAGCTCCACTTTTGAACCCGGCATTAATAACCTTATCATAGGCGGATCGGGATCGGGGAAAACAACATTATTGAAATGTATAGTTGGCCTGCACGAACCCACAGAAGGCGACGTGCTTTTTAACGGCGAAAACTTTACCGATATGGGTTTTGAGCAGCGCGTACCTATCCGTACCCACATAGGTATGCTTTTTCAAAACTCGGCTTTGTTTGATAGTATGACAGTAGAGGAGAATATCATGTTCCCGCTTAACCTGTTCACCAACCAAACGCGCGCCGAGAAGCGCGACCGTGCTAACTTTTGCCTGGAGCGTGTTAATCTTGCCGGAAAAAACAAACTTTACCCATCAGAACTATCGGGCGGTATGAAAAAGCGTGTTGGTATTGCCCGCGCCATTTCCATGCAACCCAAGTACCTTTTTGTTGATGAGCCAAACTCGGGCCTCGACCCCGTAACATCTATCCTGATAGATGACCTGATAAGCGAACTTACCGTAGAGTATAACATGACCACTGTTGTAGTAACACATGATATGAACTCCGTTATGGGTATAGGCGACCATATTGTTTTCCTGCACCAGGGCAAAAAATGGTGGGAGGGAAGCAACAAAGAAATTGCCCATACCGACAACAAAGAACTTAACGACTTTGTATTTGCCAGCCGGTTTATGAGGGCAGCGAAAGCGAAGTTATAGTTTTGTAAGGTTGTACGTTTGACGTTATACGTTTTAAGTTGGGTTTTATACGCTTTATTATTTTAATTTTGCGGCAAAACGTATCACGTACAACGTAACACGTATAACTTTAAAAAGAATGATTCAACTACTTACCCCAACGCACTGGAAAGATTACGAGCTGATTGATTGCGGCGATTTTGAAAAGCTGGAGCGTTTTGGGAATATTATATTGATACGCCCTGAGCCGCAGGCGGTTTGGAGCAAAGGCTTGCCGGCTTCTGAATGGCAGCGCTTACACCATATAAAATTTAAAGGCCGGTCGGCTACGGCCGGCGACTGGATAAAAAAAGACCAGAAAACACCCGACCGCTGGCACATTGAATACAAGAACAATGATGCTGCCATCAAATTCCGCCTGGGTTTAACTTCGTTTAAACACCTGGGTATTTTTCCCGAGCAGGCTGTTAACTGGGATTACATAACGCAAAACATTAAGCGTTTTAAAACCCCTCAGCCCAAAGTACTTAACCTGTTTGCTTATACGGGCGGAGCATCGCTTATTGCGCAGGCAGCTGGTGCCGATACCACACACGTAGATTCTATTAAACAGGTAGTTACCTGGGCCAATGAAAACCAGGAGATCTCGGGCTTGAGCAATATTCGTTGGGTTGTTGAGGATGCACTTAAATTTGTAAAACGCGAGTTGAAACGCGGCAAAAAATATAACGGTATTATCCTTGACCCGCCTGCATACGGCAATGGCCCTAACGGCGAAAAATGGAAGCTGGAAGATAATATTAACGAGATGATGGCCGATGTGATGCAGTTACTTGACCCCGAAGAACATTTCCTGATCCTGAATACTTATTCGCTTGGCTTTTCATCTGTAATTATCGAAAACCTGATAAAAAGTGCTTTCCCTAAAGTTCAAAACCTTGAAATTGGCGAGCTTTACCTGCAGGCTACGGCTGGGGCAAAACTACCGCTTGGCGTTTTTGGAAAGTTTCATAAACTTAAAGGTAATTAATTATCAATATTTATATTTGCCGCAAACTAAAGCGGCTTTTATTGCTTTATAAGTAGCTGAAAATTAGTTTGAATTTACAATACATCTTACATACACCTGCCATTTACCGAACTTCGAAGACACATGAAATTAAAAAACGTCCTACTATCTGCCACCCTGCTCTTATCGTCTATTATACTATTACCCGGCTGTTCGCAAAACGACAAAACCGGAAAAACGGATAGTAAGAAAACTGCTGCTAAAACCGATTCGGCCAAAGCTGAGGCTGCCGATACGCTCAGCATAAAAAAATCAGATTATCCGCCGATTGATAAAAAACTGTACGATTCGCTGATGAAATTTAACGCCCATGGTGATACTACAGGCAGATGGCCGGTTAAAAACACGCCATACCCTATAGGTGGCGCTATTTTGCCATTTAAACGTGTAGTGGCTTTTTACGGCAACTTATACAGCAAGAAGATGGGTATTTTGGGCGAGTTGCCACCAAATGAAATGCTTGCCAAGTTAAAAGGCGAAGTAAAGCATTGGGAAAAGGCTGATCCGAAAACTCCGGTGCAACCAGCTTTACACTATATTGCGGTAGTAGCACAAGGCGATGGCGGTAAAGATGGCAAATTCCGCTACCGGATGCCGTTTAAACAAATTGACAGTGTGTTGGTATTGGCAAAAAAAGCGCATGCAATTGTGTTTTTAGATGTGCAGGTTGCTTTGAGCAATATACAGGCCGAACTGCCTTTATTAGATAAGTACCTGGCAATGCCACAGGTGCATTTTGGTATGGACCCTGAGTTTTCGATGAAAGACGGCAGCAAGCCAGGTCGTAAAATTGGGACTTATGATGCAGCGGATATCAACTTCGTATCAGACCACCTGGCAAAAATTGTGAAGAAGAACGGCCTGCCGGCTAAAATTTTAATAGTTCACCGCTTTACCAAAAAAATGGTGACCAATTACAAAAATATCAAGTTACATCCCGAAATACAGTTAGTAATGGATATGGACGGCTGGGGCGAACCTGATTTGAAAACCGGTACGTACCGTTATTTTATTAACCAGGAGCCGGTGCAGTTTACAGGCTTTAAATTGTTTTACAAAAACGATATCAAAAAAGCGCCTCACCATATGTTAACACCAGAAGAGGTTTTATCAAGATACAAACCGTATCCTATTTACATTCAATACCAATAGGTTGTATGTTCGGCGTTTTACGTTGTACGTGCCATAGCTAAATATGTAGTAGTGACACAGTAAGCATACAAAACCCGTAAACCCATCAGTTTACGGGTTTTGTATTATATATATTTGCCTTTAATAACATACAACTTATAACCTATAAAATTATTATGATCAAATGGGGAATCATAGGCTGCGGGCGGATAGCCCAAAGGTTTATGCAGGGCTTTGCGGCGGTTGATGGTGTTGAGTTGGTGGCATCTTACTCGAGGCGTGGAGTTACGGTTGATGATTTTGTTAGTAAGTATGGCGGTATGGCTTGCTACAGCATTGACGATTTGCTGGCAAGCGATATTGATGCCGTTTATATTGCAACCTTGCCGGATAGCCACGCGGCATACAGCATTGCTGCCCTTAAGGCCGGAAAGCATGTGCTTTGCGAGAAACCAGCCACTGTAAACTTAGCCGAACTTGATGAGGTTTTAGAAGTGGTTAAGGCAACAGGCTTATTATTTATGGAGGGAATGAAACCGCCTTTCTATCCTTTATATACCAAACTGAAAGAATACCTGGCAACAGATCCCATTGGGCCTGCCGGTTACGTACGTGCCGGGTCGGCTGTTGCCGATTGCCCGCCCGATCATCCAAATTATAGCCTTGAACTTGTTGGCGGCAGCTTAATGGGCATTGGTATTTATGAAGCTTTTTTGGCGATAGACTGGCTTGGCGATTTGCAGGAAGTACAAACCATGGGGCGATTTGGGCAGACGGGCATTGATATGTTTGCCATATTCCAGACGATGCACAAAGGAGGATATGCGCAACTGTATGCGGGTTTCGATTTGCATGGTAAAGGCGATGCGCTGATAGCTGGTCCGCTTGGGCACGTTACCATCCACAAAAACTGGTGGAACCCTGCAAGGGCAACTATTGACTATTTGGATGGCCGTTCGGTTGAAATCGATGAACCTTTTACCGCCGGAGGTTTAAACTATGAACTGGAACACTTTTGTAATTTGATAAGGAGCGGGCTAACAGAAAGCCCGATAGTGCCGCATCAGATGTCGCGCCAGATGATTGATATGATAGATAGGGCACGGGCGCAGGTGGGGTTGAAATACCCTGGGGAATAGAGTCAAGAGTTAAGAATCAATAATTAATACTTGACCAACTGCCAGCTGTCGCGGGGTTTTAACCCGTGACCAGCCTGGATTCAGCTTTCAGCTGAATTGCGAAGCCACAGGCTTTGGCCAGGTTTACCCACGAGTTACGCTGCGCTAACCTCGCGGGAGATAAGGGAATGCCCCAACTGTCGCGGGGTTTTAACCCGTGACCAAAATAGTTTCAGCTTTCAGCTGAACCGCGAAGCCATTGGCTTTGGCCAGGTTTGCGCACGAGTTACGCTGCGCTAACCTCGCGGGAGATTAAAACTTATTTGAATTCAATACCGGGTTTTGGCTGGCATTTACCTGGTAGGTGTAAATAGCATTTTGCTCATCTATTTCTACTATCCGGTATCCCTTATAGTTGGTACCCCAGTTGCCGCCAATATGGGAGTCAAAAAAATGCGGGAATTTGTTGCCTGTGTAGCGCACACCATCCAGCAAATGGTCGTGCCCATGAAAGGCGGCTTTTACGTTGGGATATCGATGAAGTAGATCAATAGTTTCGGGGCAATCCACAAATACATCGTTTTTATTCCAGTTTATCGGCGGGATGTGCAGCACCACTAATACAATTTTTTTATCAGCAAACTTATCAAGGGCAGCTTTTATAAATACATTGTCGGGGCAAATGTAGGTACCCTTGGTATCGGCAGTATTGGCCAGTACAAAGCCAATGTCGCCAAACTCAACGGTGTACTTATCCTCATAACCAAAATTGTTTTTCCAAACCGAGGCATCGGCAAAGTCATGGTTGCCCGGTATGGTATGATAGGGCACACTCAGTTTATCAAAATATCGCGATTTAATTTCGGGCAGCAGGTCGGGACAGTTATGTACCAGGTCGCCGTTTATAATCACCATATCCAGGTGATTTTTATCGTGATCCTGGTTAAGCCATTTAACCATATTGCCAGTGTTGGCGGCAAAATCGGTACCGGGCTGGCCGTAGTGAATGTCGGATACGAGTGCAAAGCGAAGCTTAAACTTGCTTTTAGGCTCACGCAGATAGCCGTTGCCTGTATTGGCGAATGAGTTAACAGCCGGTAATAAAGTTAAAGCCGCCATGCCGGCAAGGCTCGTACCTATGAAGTTTCTGCGCGTGCTCATTTAATGAATGTTGAACTTGAGAATTTAAAAACGCTTATACTATATCTTTCGGGGTTTCATCCTCCGTTTAAACTATTTAACAACCACCCAACGATTCACCATATTCAATTCGCCTTCAATAACAAGCTTGTAAAAGTTTGAAGGCATATTTTTTACATCGATTAAAGCATGTTCGGCAGTAACCGGTACTTCGGCTAATAGTTTATAGTCATCGGGTTTGCCTTCCTTATAGTTATTGGCAGCGGCCACCCATATTTTTACTTTGCCGGCAGTGCTCATGGCTTTCCAACTTATGTCAAGCGCGCCCTGCACCAGGTTGGCTTCGGGCTGGACCACGGACACCGCGCCGATGAGCGAAATGCCATCTATCTCGCGCAATTGTGATTCAGGAACTTTTACATTTAAGAAGCTATTGATGGATGGGGTAATATCTACAATTCCGGGTGTATAATACTTAGCGTAATTGTTTAAAGGCTTGTAGCTGGTTACTATCCAGGTGCTGCGTTGCCTGGTGCTTTGGCCGCCATGGCCTTTACCTGTTTGCTCATCGCGACCATGATCTGTAGTTACAAATATCACCCAATCCTCTTTAAAGTTTTTTTGGCGATATTGAATAGCTTGCCAGATACGGCCAACCTGGGCATCCATTTTTTCTATTGCATCATAATATTGCGGGCTATCCCCGTAGCGGTGACCCATATCGTCGGTGTATTCCAGGTAAACCCATGACAAATCTGGCGCTTTATCTTTAATACAGGCTGCTGCTGATGACGCTACCTGCTCGTCTATCAGGTGCATGTAATTACCTGCTTTATCATGCGGGAATTTTAAGGTATCCAATTCGTAACCATCATAAGCATAATCCGGGTGGATGCTGCCGGCTTCGGGCAGGTTATCGCCAATTAGTTTAGTACGATTATCGGTCCAGCTTGAAAATATGGCGGTTTTTTTATTGGGATATGCGTTCTTAAACATCCGGAAAATGTTCCAGTAGTTGTAATTAGGCGCTTTAATATCGTTCCCCCAAACGTTGTGCTTATTAACCCATGTAGCGGTAAGCAAACTGTTGTAGCCGTTGGCAGATATAGTAGGTGTTTGCGAGTAGCCGCCTTTTTCGCCACCAACATGCGCCCGCAAATAGGTACCCTGCGAGGCTATCAGTTTAAGATTAGGTGTATTTAGTTTCTCGATAACATCGGCCGGGATGCCATCGGCAATAATAAATACAGCTTTTTTAACACGCGTTTGGGCGTTTAAAGTAATGGTTGCCAGGCAAAGCAGGCTAAAGAATAATAATGGAGTACGCTTTTGCATTATAATGTATTAATGTGCTAAGCTAAGATGATGAAAAAACCGCTGAGTTAATAAATTGTTATGTTTTGGCTTAACAGGTATGTATACAAAGCCCGATTGGCATTTTTTTTATCTTTACAACACAAATGAACCCAGATACCGCAACAACCCAAACAAAGTGGATTTACCTTTTTATAGGGGTGGCTGTTGTTATCAATTTCACCGGCCTGTTTACTACAATCATGGGGCCCGACCCAAGCCTTTATGCAACCATCGCCAAAAACATGGTGCTGCGTAATAATTACACCGACCTGTATGCCTGGGGTACCGATTGGTTAGATAAACCGCATTTTCCATTTTGGGTAATTGCCTTGTTTTTTAAATGCTTTGGCTTTAAAACATGGGCGTATAAACTGCCGGCTATATTGTTTATGATGATGGGTGTGGTTTATACCTACTGTTTGGCAAAAGCATTATACAATAAACAGATAGCGTTATGGGCTGTGCTGATATTACTTACCGCCCAGCATATCATCCTATCCAATACCGATGTACGGGCCGAAGCTTATTTAACAGGGCTCATTATTGCTTCTGTATATCATTTTTATAAGGCCCAAAACGGCAATAACATCTGGCACCTGGTGCTGGCCTGTGTGTTTACAGCCTGCGCGGTAATGACAAAAGGAATGTTTGCCCTAATTACCATTGGTGGCGCTATTGCCGGTCACTTGCTTATTACCCGGCAATGGAAACAGCTGTTTCATTGGCGATGGCTATTGGCTATGGTGCTGATACTTATTTTTATTTTGCCCGAAATTTGGTGCCTTTACCAACAGTTTGATGTTCACCCTGAAAAGGTTGTATTTGGCCATACTGGTGGGTCGGGTGTCAAATTCTTTTTTTGGGATAGCCAGTTTGGCCGGTTTTTTAACACCGGGCCCATTAAAGGCAGCGGCGATCCGTCGTTTTTTATTCATACCACCCTTTGGGCTTTTTTGCCCTGGTCGCTTTTGTTGTTTGTAGCTGTATTCCAGTTCATCAAAAAGGGGGCGAAAAACGCGAAAGCACACGAGTGGTATTGTATCTGCGGGGCTTTACTTACATTTTTACTATTTTCGGCATCTCAGTTCCAATTGCCGCATTACCTGAATATCGTATTCCCTTTTTTTGCCATCATAACCGCCCAATATCTTTATGGCCTCGCATCGCCTAAAAACATTAAGGCTGTACAAATCACCCAAACGGTGGTTATAACAATCATGCTAATTATTATAGCCACTTTAGGCTACTTTTTTAGGCCATCAGCGTTTAACTGGTTAACCGGGGCCATTATTTTGGTATTTGTGCTGTTGCTGTTTTTGTTGCCAGGCCGTATTTCCACAGGCATGCAGCAAGCCATTTTTAAAACAGCGCTGGCATCATTTATTGTAAACCTGTTTTTAAACCTGTGCTTTTACCCGGCCTTGCTGCTTTACCAGGGAGGCAGCGAGGCGGCTATCTACATCAACAGTAATAAACCAGATAATCTCCCCGTATATGTAGCTGCCGGCCAGTTTCACGACGATTTTAACTTTTACCTGAATAAATCATTTAAAGAAACCACTCCGGATGGCATGGCTAACCTCCCCAATCAGGTAATACTGTATGCCGATGCGGGCTTGTTGAAGGAGTATGTTAACAAAGGGTTTAACGTAAAGCCGTTAAAAATCTTTAAAAGTTATGCAATTACCCACCTGGCTCCGGCCTTTTTAAATAAGGCAACCCGCGATAAGGAATTATACGATATGGAGGTAGCCATTGTTCAATCGCCAAAAAAATAAAACAGGTGTAACGTTTAGGGGATAATAAGTTCATCACTCGTTGTGATTACTGGCTGTAAAAAAAGGGCAGCACTCCAATACACCGGTAACAACCTCAGCCAGTGGCCCCACTGCCGTTTTGTCCTGCATTTTAAATTAGACCACTCCTTTATTTTTTATTTTTACTATCCGCGATATGAAAACCGAACTGGCATTGTTCACCGGAGTTTAAAATGACCCTACAAAATAGTGTAGTGTTAAGTCATAAGTACTCAGTCTTAAGTGCTAAGTCAAAAAGAAGAAGTTCGACTTTTGACTCAAGGCTTATAGTACTTACTATTAACCTTAAAAGTAGAAAAACACAGTATAACCAATTACTTTGCCTTATTAACCCCGGCAATGGCATCATCAATTGCGCTTGCCGAGGATGTATCGTTTAAACCGGCTCTTTGTGTTTTTAACCTGGTTAATACGGCTATAATTTGAGGACCAATGTACTTTTTAAATTGAACACCCAGTTTTTTTATCTCGGCAATTCCCTGCAGTGCATGTTCCTGACTTTTTATCCTGCCTATATAGGTGGCAAATTTGTCGGTAAGCTTATATCGTGATTCTTGAAACCGGCTCATATAAAACGAGAATATGTAGTCCCATTTATCGTCGCCTGCATTCCCTGTATAAACTGTAAACAGGGCGTTGGTTAAATCTCCTTTATTGTCTTTTTCATAAAGCGGCGCCAATGCCAAAGCTTCAGTAGGGTTTATTTGGTTTATCGCCCACAATGCGGCACCCTGTACTGCGTACGACTGGCTTTTTAACGCTTGCTTTAACAGTTCAAGGTCGGTTGTTTTTTTATATTTCCCTAAAAGTACAATGGCCTGGGCTTGTGCTAACGGGTTGTCGTCTTTTTGGGCAATGTCAACAATCGATGGGTACGCCGCAGTGCGGATGGTGTCGTTATCCATGTTTAAAGCACGCAGGGCTTTAAGGCGTAAACCAAAGTATTTGTCTTTTAAAGCACCGAGTAATATCTTTTGGCCCAACAGTGTTTTTTGTGACGATGTTGCTGCTTCAATAGCTTCGTAACGATCAAGATATAAAGGAGCCTGGGCATATTGAAATGCATACTCTTCCAACGTTTTATGATCGGTTTTTTTGGCAAGCAGCAGCTTGTCGCCATCAACGTTTACCAGGTCGGGTTTTGAGGGTAGGGTGAAAGTTAAGGTATCGGCCTTACTGCGCATCCAAACCGGGTGACGTTCTTTTTTGCCGGCTACGTAAATATCTACTGCAAATGGCAGGGTGAAAACTTGCCCGCTTTGGGTTTGTTGCAGGTATATGGTTTGCTTTTTACTGCTTTCATCCCAACTATAGCTAATGTTTAGTTCGGGGTGCCCAGCGCCGTAATACCATTGGTTAAAAAACCAGTTCAAATCAAGGCCGCTGGCCTCCTCCATAGCCAGCCGAAGTTGTTGGGCTTCGGCATTTTTAAAGGCGTTTGTTGTCAGGTAAATATTTAGTCCCTTATAAAAAGCCTCGTTGCCTAAGTAATGGCGCAGCATATTCAGTATACGGCCACCTTTTTGGTAGGTAACACCATCAAATACATCCTGGCTATCGTTATAATAAAAACGAACAAGGCTTTTTGTTGCATTTTGCGTGCTGCCCAGGTAGCCCTGTAAGCCCTCCTGGATATGTTCGTCGGCGGCATCCTGGTCGTAGCGGTATTCGGCCCAAAGTATTTCGCCCAGGTCGGCAAATGACTCATTGAGAGTGAGGTTGCTCCAGCTTTCGGTAGTTACATAATCGCCAAACCATTGGTGAAACAGTTCGTGGATGCTGCCAAAATCGTTATGAATCCTGTCAACCAGTTCGCGTTTGGTTGCCTGGGCGCCTTCGCCGGTCATCATAGCCGTTGTGTTTTCCATAGCTCCGCTTACATAATCACGAACAGTAATTTGCGCGTACTTATTCCACGGATAATCCACCCCGGTAATTTTCGAAAAAAAGCTCATGGCATCCGGCGTAAAACCAAATATATCTTTTGCGTAAGACGCGTACTTAGGCTCAACATAGTAGCTTACTTCTTTACCACGCCAGCTATCTTTATAAATCGCGAAATCGCCCACGGCCATCATAAACAGGTAAGGCGCATTTGGCAGTTCCATTTTCCAGGTATCGGTGCGGGTTTTGTCGGCGTTGACTTTTTGTGATGCCAGCCTGCCATTTGATAAAGTGACATATTTGGCCGGAACGGTCATGATAATCTCGGCAGTAGTTTTTTGATTGGGTTTATCAATGGTAGGGAACCAGGCCGAAGAACTTTCCGGCTCACCTTCCGTCCAGATCTGGGTTGGCTTATTTTTTTCTGTGCCGTCGGGGTTAATAAAATACAGACCTTTTCCGTGCTTGCGCGAGGTTTTTAGTTCGTTTGGTTTGGCTGTATAATCAATATATAGGGTGTAGCTTTCGTTGCTATGATAAACCTTATCTAATTTAATGGCAACGGTAAGGCTGTCGTAACTAAACTTAAGCGGATAGTTTTTTCCGTTTTTTACAACGGAGATATCTTTCAGGTCCATGCCTTTGGCATCCAGTCTTAATGTATCGGTTGGGTAAAAGTGAGGTTTTAGCGTAAGCCACTCTTTACCGTACAGGTAGCGTTTTTTATAATCAAAACTTACTGCCAGTTTGGTATGCACCAGGTTATTAATCTTAGCCGGCGTTTCCTGGTAGGTAGTTGCAATTGGGTTTGCAGGCTTTTCCTGGGCAAATACCTGGTTAAGAGCGCCAATGGTGGCTAATCCGGCGCAAAACAGCAAGGTGATAAAAAGCTTTTTCATATTCATTCGATTTGGTACGAACAAATATATGATATTGTATAGTACTATTTATAACATAGTACTATTTATTTTGATTGTACTTGCCTTAGGCTTTTATTCTTAACAAGTAAACCTCTTTTTTATCCGGCATTTTAAATTTTTCGATATTATCGCCGTTGTAAAAAGGATCAGCTATTTCTACCTGGTCAGAAGGGAATTCTTTTCCGAGCAACTTTTCAGCTTCGTCAATGGTGTATAGCGTGCCTTTAATGTTGAATACAAATCCATAGTCAGATTTTCGCAGTTGATTAAGATAGATATTGCCTTTCGGGATACTAAAACTTATAGGAACAGTATACTGTACACGCACGGACCGGCCATTTTGTATGCCCGGTTTCCATTGCGGGCTATTTTGTAAAACACTCACAGCTTCGGCTTCACAGCCTGCGCCGATACAGTTTATTGGGGCAGCGTCAACCACTTTACCATCTTTATCTATTACAATAGTCATTTTGAGCTTGCCGTTAATTCCTATCAGTTTTGCAACTTCCGGATATTTTAGGTTTCTGCCTATATAGTTAATAAAGGCGGGTACGCCACCTGGAAATTCCGGAAGGGTTTCGATACTGGCATGAATTGTTTTGGCATCCGCTTTTTTTGTGGTATCAGTTTTTAAAACGGGAGAGGCAAAAGATGAATTTGCGATAGCTATAAACAAAAGGTAATAAGGTTTCATGAGTTAAAAGTAAATCAAAACTTACGAAGTTTCAAAAGCTTCGTAAGTTTTTCAATTTGTATCAGGAAGGATTTTACTTTGCTGCAAACAGCGTCCACGGATAGGCTTTCATATCGCGTAAATATTGGGCCTGGTAATTATATTCGGGGTGTTGTTTCAGGAAGGGGGCTGCCAGGAAATCATCACCACTGGGGTGGCCCATGTGCGCCCATAGCTGGAGTTTGCTTACCATATCGGCGGTGGCCACTTTGCCTTGTACGGCGCCCATGGGGTAATAGGGGCCTTCGCTCCACTCGGGGCAGCCTTTAGGGTCTTTGTCAATATGGCCATCAATAACGCAGCGGTTTAGGGCGGTTTTATTGTCGAGCGCGTCAAAGGTATCGCCTTCAATAGTTTTGCCGTTTTCTGCGTCAAGCTTGCCTTTGTAATTAACACAAACCAGTTTTTCCATGCGCAGTTTGCGGGCATTTGGCGAACTTGTTTTGTTGTTTACATCAAATGTGGTTTCCTGTTTAATCAGGTTAGGGTCGGCCGGGAAGTTGGACCCTATCATGGCAGTATCTTTTGATCGCCATACTTTCATGGTTTTAAGGCCCAGCTCCAGTTTGGCCACTTCGTTGGTTTTGGTATCGCCAATCAGCCAGTCGTTGGCATAACCGCCGTTATTATCGGTGGTCATTATTTTTATTACGTCGTCTATACTATTACTATACTGGGCCGCTTTGCGGGCACGCACAAACTCGGGCGTACGGGTAGTATCAAAGCCTTTAAAGCCGGTAATGGTAGTTTCGGTTATCACAATGCCGCTACTGGTTTCTACAAAATCGTCGCCGCTATGTATAAAGCCCGGCGCGGTATCCATCAATATATGGTTGCCTTTTTCGGGAATGATATCTGCAATTATGTTCCAGCGTTCGCCCTCAATATAGTCCGTCCAGTTATTGTGGCCAATCACTATTTTACCATCTTTGGTATATTTTCCTGTAGCTATAAAGGCACTGCAATTACCGGGGGCTTTGTTATCGCCGCTGCCGGGTTTTATTTTATTCATCAAACCCGGCACATAATATTGGGCAAGTTCAATATTGGCATTAAGCGCGGTAATATCCAGGGTGTCGTATTTCAGGCCTTTGGCCTGTAAGCCTTCGGTTATACCGCGGATTTCGTCCTGGTATTCTTTACCAATCTTGTTCCACATAAAGCGGGCCGACGCCTTGCGGTAAAAGGCCCAGTCCTTTTTACTGGTATAGGGCAGGTAATACTGCATTACCTTTATTAAGGTGTCAATTTCTTTGGATAGCAGGTAGCCATGCTGATAGCCGATATCAGCCGGCGAACCCGCCAGGTGCACGTAAATCCATCCGTTTTTGTCTTCGCGGGAGGCTTTGCCCATACGGTCATGCGCCATGGTAGTTTTTTCTGTGGGCTTTTGCTTGCAGGCAAATAATAGGGTAGTGATAAAGATGATGGAAAGCGTTTGGCCAAAGTATTTCATCGTGTTTAACTGCTTAATTGTTAGTTGGATGAATATAGGGAAAGAAAATGGGCTTAGCAAAAAAGGTGGAAACGGTAGCGGCCTCACGGTATTCCTATATGGTTTAATTGAACATAATATTACCCTTCAAACTTCAACTAAGTAATTTTACAGCATTATTTACCATTGCGGCAAATGCTTCGTAATTGTCAATATTCATCAATATAGTATTAGTCATTTTGCTTTTACCATAAAGCTTATCTACCTGCACCGGGGTTTTAAAAGTTATGAGGAGGTTGCCACTGCTTTTTATTATTCCCCCTTTAAAGTAAAAATTATTCGAATGGTAATCGTTAACAATTTTGTTTATGGTGCAAATGTTGGCGATATCAACTATAGCGCGCCAGCGTAAGCCTGTACGTAAAAGCAGTGTGGTTTGGTTAATTTCCACTCTTCTTTTAATTACTGCGGATAGATCGGCAACCAGGAAAATAACGCCGTAAAGCGTAAGTCCCGTAACAATCATAGCCGCCAAAGGGCTCCATTTTAGGAGCAGCAGGTGAAAGGCAAATGTTTCGACCATAATGGCCACAAACAGTATGCACCATATGGCTATGTAACCAAAATCTTTATGCGTACTAAATGAACGGCTTTGGGTAAGCGCAGGTTTTTCTTTTTTCCACGATAGCAAGCCATATCTTAAAACAGCCAATTCCGAAGCTATAACTTTTACGCCTAACGAGTGGCCCATGGTGCTGGCCATTGCAAGTCGCAGATTGTAAATAGGATCGGGGAGGAGTGCCTTCTGATATTTATAGGCTAACCATAGTTTATTGAATTTTGTGAAAGCGTAAATAACAAACAGTAGTTCGGCAAAGGCCGATAATTTACGGATTTGCAATATATACGCTTTTTGCTGTGCAGGAAGTATCAGGTAGGCAATTATCGAGCAGATACTGATAATAAACAAAAGCCGTTTTGCCGAAGTTTGTGAGGGGCGAATAATTATAAGATAGTATAAAACAGGAAAAGTAACAACAAAATCGGCCAGTAAGCCATCTGCAACTTTGTTCCGCATGTTTAAAGCCACCGTATGTAATAATGCCCATCCGCCAAAAAATATCAAAACAGCTATTATGGTAATTAAAATAATGTTTCGGGTGAGTGAAGTTATGGGCATAACAGAGTCCTTTTATTGATGTTGTTTTATGAGATAAGATCGGTTAACGTGTGTAATTTGACATCCGATATTTACGCCCGGATGTGCTTTTATTAACACATGACAAAATACGATAAACTACTTTGCTTTTACATTAATTTAAATCAATTAGGCGCCAACAAGATAACCCGAAAATGCAGGTTAAAACAACTATACAAAATTTATAAAAAAATAACTCACTAACTATTTGATTATTACTGTAAAGTTTCTATCTTTGCCGTCCCTTTCGGGGGGAATAATATGTCTTGAACGAAGCCCTACTGCTTCGATGGACACAAATAAATTAAAGAAATGTCAGGAATTATTGGTAAAAAAGTAGGAATGACCAGCATTTTCGACGAAACAGGGAAGAATATTCCTTGCACCGTAATCGAAGCTGGCCCTTGCGTGGTAACACAAGTTAAGTCTGTTGATACAGACGGATATGCTGCTGTACAGCTGGCATATGGCGACAAAAAGGAAAAAAACACTTCTGGTCCGTTAAAAGGACACTTCCAAAAAGCCGGTACAACTCCAAAGCGTAAGCTTGTTGAATTCAAAACTTTCGAGGACGAAAAATCATTAGGTGATACTATCACTGTTGATATTTTTGCTGCGGGAGATTTTGTTGATGTAGTTGGTACTTCAAAAGGTAAAGGATTTCAGGGTGTGGTAAAACGTCACGGTTTTGGTGGTGTGGGTATGCAAACTCACGGTCAGCATAATCGTTTACGTGCGCCAGGATCTTTGGGTGCGTCATCATGGCCGTCGCGTGTATTTAAAGGCATGCGCATGGCAGGTCAAACCGGTAACGTTCGTGTTAAAGCACAGAACTTACAAGTGATTAAGGTTTACGCTGAGCAAAACCTGTTGGTTGTTAAAGGTTCCATCCCCGGAGCTAAGGGTTCATTCGTAATAGTGGATAAATAAGATGGAAGTAAACGTATTAAACGTATCAGGTAAAGAAACAGGTGCCAAGGTGCAGCTTCCTGAGTCGGTATTCGGTATTGAGCCAAACGATCACGCGATCTATCTTGATGTTAAGCAGTTTTTAGCTAACCAACGTCAGGGTACACACAAAGCAAAACAGCGTAACGAGATTGCAGGTTCAACCCGCAAATTATATAAACAAAAAGGTACAGGTGGTGCCCGTGCAGGTAGCGTAAAATCTCCATTATTTAATGGTGGTGGTCGCGTTTTCGGTCCGCAGCCCCGCGATTACAGCTTCAAATTAAACAAGAAGTTAAAATCACTGGCCCGTAAATCGGCTTTATCATACAAAGCAAAGGATAACAACATTTTAGTATTGGAAGATTTTAATTTTGATAGCATCAAAACTAAAAACTACATTAAAATGGAGGCCGACCTGAATGTTACTAATGACAAAACATTATTAGTAGTAGCAGGTGCCGAAAATAACAATGTGTATTTATCAAGCAGAAACCTGAAGAAAACGAAAGTAATTTCGGTTGAGCAGCTAAACACTTATGATGTGTTAAACGCTGGTAAACTGTTATTAACTACAGGCGCTGTTAAAACTTTGGAGGAAGCATTAGCTAAGTAATTATGGAAATTTTAAAGAAACCCCTACTTACTGAAAAAGTAACTCAATTAACCGAGAAACTTAACCGTTATGCTTTCAAAGTTGATCACAGAGCAAACAAAATTCAGATTAAAGGCGCCATTGAGGCAATGTACGGTGTTAACGTTAAAGCGGTAAACACTATGAAATACGTCGGCAAACTTAAAACTCGCAATACTAAGGCAGGCGCCGTATCTGGCCGTGCTGCTACGTATAAAAAAGCGATCATTACTTTGAATGACGGTCAAACAATTGATTTTTACAGCAATATATAATTATAGAGATGGCAGTAAAGAGATTTAAACCGGTTACCCCGGGTACCCGTTTCAGAGTTGACGTATCTAACTCAGATATTACAACAAACGTTCCTGAAAAGTCGTTGGTTGTATCATCAAACACTAGATCGGGCGGACGTAACAACACCGGTAAAATGACTATGCGCTACTTAGGTGGTGGTCATAAACAAGCATACAGGTTAGTTGACTTCAAACGTAATAAATTTGATATCCCTGCAAAGGTTGCAACTATCGAGTACGATCCTAACCGTTCGGCACGTATAGCACTGTTACATTTTGCTGATGGTGAAAAACGATATATGATAGCTCCGGAAGGCTTAACAGTTGGAACGGTAGTTGTAGCCGGCGAGACAGCTACTCCAGAGGTTGGTAATACCATGCCTTTGAAGAACATCCCGTTAGGTTCTATCATCCACAACATTGAGTTAAACCCAGGCCAGGGTGGTGTTATTGCCCGCAGTGCCGGTACTTATGCCCAGCTTTCGGCGCGCGATGGTAAATATGCCATCATCAAATTGCCTTCAGGCGAAACCCGTATGATATTGTCAACCTGTTTGGCAACTATTGGTACCGTTTCAAATGGCGAAAGAGCAAACGCGGTGTTAGGTAAAGCAGGCCGCAAACGTTGGTTAGGCCGCAGGCCGCGTGTTCGTGGTGTTGCCATGAACCCGGTAGATCACCCTATGGGTGGTGGTGAGGGTAGAGCCTCAGGTGGTCATCCACGCTCACGTAAAGGTTTGTTAGCTAAAGGCTACAAAACTCGTGATAAGAAAAAAGGGTCGGATCGTTATATCATTGAAAGAAGGAAAAAATAATGGCACGTTCAATTAAAAAAGGACCTTATATTGATCATAACCTGGAAAGAAAAGTTCTGACCTTGAATGAATCAAGCAAAAAATCAGTTGTAAAAACATGGTCACGTCGTTCCATGATCTCTCCTGATTTCGTTGGTCACACATTCGCAGTACACAATG
This sequence comes from Mucilaginibacter ginsenosidivorax, assembly GCF_007971525.1. Taxonomy (NCBI): domain Bacteria; kingdom Pseudomonadati; phylum Bacteroidota; class Sphingobacteriia; order Sphingobacteriales; family Sphingobacteriaceae; genus Mucilaginibacter; species Mucilaginibacter ginsenosidivorax. The sequence continues at coordinate 1,700,604 of NZ_CP042437.1, read as the reverse complement.
GTAACAAGTTTATCCCGGTGTATGTAACAGAAAACATGGTTGGTCACAAGTTGGGAGAATTTGCTCCAACCCGTACATTCCGCGGTCACGCAGAGAAGAAAAAATAACAGGCAATGGAAGCAACAACAAAAATTAAAAAGTCTGTACTAATCAGGCAACAAAAAGAAGCTGCAAAAGCCGTAACCGGTGGTGCATCTGTTGCCAAATTACAGGACTGCCCAACTTCACCACGCAAGATGCGTTTGGTAGTTGACCTGGTTCGTGGTAAAAATGTATTTTCAGCTTTAAGTATCTTAAAGTTTACTAATAAAGAAGCTGCCATTCGTGTAGAGAAATTATTAGTATCGGCAATTACTAACTGGGAAGCAAAAAACGAAGGTAAAAAAGCCGAAGATCATGGCTTGTTTATTAAAGAAATCTCAGTAGGCGGTGGTCGTCAGCTAAAAAGGTTACGCCCTGCTCCGCAAGGAAGGGGATACCGTATCCGTAAACGCTCAAACCATGTAACACTGGTTGTGGATAGTAAAAACGAAAACAATTAATTTGAAATGGGACAGAAAGCACATCCAATAGGTAACAGATTAGGAATCATCAGAGGTTGGGATTCTAATTGGTTCGGTGGCAATCATTATGCCGACAAATTAGTTGAAGACGAAAAAATCCGCAAATACCTTTCAGCACGTATCGCTAAAGGTGGTGTATCAAAAGTGGTTATCGAACGCACATTAAAACGCATCACTGTAACTATCCACACTGCCCGTCCGGGTATTGTGATTGGTAAAGGCGGTGCCGAAGTTGATAAGATTAAAGAAGAGTTGAAAAAACTTACGAAAAAGGAAGTTCAGATCAACATCTTCGAAATCAAACGCCCCGAGCTTGATGCACAATTAGTGGCAGAAGGCATTGCAAAACAATTAGAAGCGCGTATCTCTTTCCGTCGTGCCATGAAAACTACTATCGCTTCAACCATGAGAATGGGTGCCGAAGGTATTAAGATCATGACATCAGGCCGTTTAGGTGGCGCTGAGATGGCACGTAGCGAACAATATAAAGAAGGAAGAATTCCTTTGCACACTTTCCGTGCTGATATTGACTACGCATTGGCAGAAGCATTAACTACTTATGGTAAAATAGGTGTTAAAGTATGGATCTGTAAAGGCGAAGTTTACGGCAAACGCGATTTATCGCCAAACATTGGTGGTGCAAGCAGCGCAAGCGGTAAAGGTGGCAGGCCAGATGGTGCCCCGGCATTCGGTGGTCGTGATAACGCTCGCGGTGGCGAACGTGGTGGCGAACGCAGAAATGACAGGAAACCAGGTGGCGATCGCAGAGGCGGTCCTGGAGCAGGTGGTCAAGGTGGTCCTCGTGGTGGCGGTAACAGCCGTCCGGGTGGTCAAGGTGGCAGCCGTCCAGGTGGTCAAGGTGGCGGTAACCGTCCAGGTGGCCCAGGAAAGAGATAATTAATAACAGATAATAGATATGAGATGTGAGATATGAGACAGTATCCTCTTCTCTTACCAAAACTGCGATAAAGCAAAAAATAACAAGATAGAAGATAAAAAGGATATACAGATCAGCGATCTCAAATCTCAAATCTCAAATCTCAATACTTAAGAAAATGCTACAGCCAAAAAGAACGAAGTTCAGAAAGATGCAAAAAGGCAGGATGAAAGGTTTAGCCACTCGTGGTGCTGAACTTTCATTCGGATCTTTCGGTGTAAAATCACTCGAAGCGGCATGGATTACCAGCCGCCAGATCGAGGCTGCACGTATTGCTGTAACACGTTTTATGAAACGTGAAGGCCAGGTGTGGATCAGGATTTTCCCTGACAAGCCTGTAACCAAGAAACCAGCAGAGGTACGTATGGGTAAAGGTAAAGGTGCTCCTGAGTACTGGGTAGCGGTAGTACGCCCCGGAAGGATCATTTTTGAGGCCGAAGGTGTGCCTATGGAAGTTGCTAAAGAGGCTTTGCGCCTTGCAGCACAAAAACTTCCGGTACAAACAAGATTTATTGTACGTAGGGATTACGTAGAAGCATAAATTGGAAGAGTTGAAAAGTTGTAAAGTTTTCACAAGTTGTAAAGTTAGATGCCGAACTTTCAACCATCAAACCAAAACAATACAACGTTGAAACTTTCTACTATTACAACAAATAACACAAGAAGATGAAGAACTCAGAAATTTTGGGACTATCTACAGAAGAACTGGTAGCAAAAATCGGCGAGGAAAGGTCAACCCTTACCAAATTGAAATTTGCTCACGCGGTATCGGCTATCGAGAATCCATCCCGTATAACAAAGGTACGCAAGGGAATTGCTCAGTTAAATACTGAATTAACAAAACGCAAAGCGGCGTCGGCTTCTGAAAAGAATTAATTTTTTAAGCATTCAGAAAAATGGAAAGAAATTTAAGAAAAACACGTACCGGCCTGGTGGTTAGCAATAAGATGGAAAAATCTATTGTAGTGGCTGTTGAGCGTAAAGTGAAACACCCTATCTACGGTAAATTCGTGAAAAAAACCACAAAATTTATGGCTCATGATGAGACCAACACTTGTGGCATTGGCGATACCGTATTGATTATGGAAACCCGCCCGCTGAGCAAGAGCAAAAACTGGAGATTAGTTCAAATTTTAGAAAGGGCTAAATAAGATGGTACAACAGGAATCAAGATTAAACGTAGCCGATAACAGTGGCGCTAAAGAAGTTTTAGTGATCCGCGTGTTAGGTGGTACCGGCAAAAGGTATGCATCTATAGGCGATAAGATAGTAGTAACCGTAAAAAGCGCTTTACCATCAGGTAACGTAAAAAAAGGTACTGTATCAAAAGCCGTAGTAGTACGCACCAAAAAAGAGATCCGCAGAAAAGATGGTTCATACATCCGTTTCGACGATAACGCAGCTGTTTTGTTAAATAACCAGGATGAGCCAAGAGGCACACGTATCTTTGGCCCTGTTGCAAGAGAACTGCGTGAGAAACAATTTATGAAAATTGTATCATTAGCACCGGAGGTATTGTAATCATGGAAAAGAAAAAAGTTGCAACACCAGGCAAACTGAAAATTCGCAAAGGCGACCTGGTAAAAGTTATAGCCGGCGATTCAAAAGGATCGCAAGGTAAAGTAGTTGAGGTGATAATAGCAAAAAACAGGGCTGTTGTTGAAGGTGCCAATATGGTATCAAAACATACCAAACCTAATGCTGCTAACCCTAACGGCGGAATTGTTAAACAAGAGGCTGCTATACATATTTCAAACCTTGCGCTGGTTGACCCTAAATCAGGTAATACAACCCGTGTTGGCCGTAAATTGAACGATGCCGGCAAATTAGTAAGGGTAGCAAAAAAATCAGGGGAGGAAATTAAGTAATGACTTACGTACCAAGATTAAAAACAAAATACAAGGACGAAATTCGCACCGCGCTGAAAGATAAATTTCAGTACAAAAGCGTAATGCAGGTTCCTAAACTGGAGAAAATTGCCATTAACCAGGGTGTTGGCGGTGCTACTACCGATAAAAAACTTATCGAGAACACCATCACCGAGTTAACAACCATCACTGGCCAGCAGGCAGTATCTTCAAAATCTAAAAAAGATATCTCGAACTTTAAATTGCGTAAAAATATGCCGGTTGGCGTACGTGTTACCTTGCGTGACAACACAATGTATGAGTTTTTAGATCGTTTAATCGCTGTTGCCCTGCCACGTATCCGTGACTTTAAAGGCATCAACGACAAAGGTTTTGACGGCAGAGGTAACTATACTTTAGGTATTACAGAGCAAATTATATTCCCTGAGATAAATATTGACAAAATCAATAAAATCCAAGGTATGGATATTACCTTTGTAACCTCCGCAACAAACGATGTTGAAGCATTGGAGTTGTTGAAACAATTTGGATTACCATTTAAAAATCAAAATAGCAATGGCTAAAGAAGGTGTAAAAGCTCGTGAAGTAAAGCGCGCTAAATTGGTTGCTAAATACGCAGAGAAAAGAGCAGCCCTTAAAGAAGCCGGCGATTACGTTGGTTTAGATAAATTACCTAAGGCATCATCTCCGGTAAAATTACACAACCGTTGTAAATTAACCGGCCGCCCACGTGGTTATATGCGTCAGTTTGGTATTTCACGCGTAACATTCCGTGAAATGGCCCTTGATGGCAAAATCCCGGGAGTAAAGAAAGCAAGCTGGTAAGCAAAAAATAGAATATCGGATTTCGGAATTTCAATTTCGGAATTTGATATTTTGTGTTAAATCGGAAATGGGAGTTTGACAAGGTAAATCCGAAATCGAACATCCTAAATACGAAATACAAAATGAATTAACCGATGGAAGGTCGTCCCGGATGTTACGGGAAGGAAACCACCATCATAACCCAATAAAATGAATACAGATCCAATCGCAGATTATCTTACAAGAGTAAGGAATGCTATTAAAGCCAACCATAGGGTTGTTGAAATTCCTGCATCAAATCTGAAGAAGGAAATCACTAAGGTGCTTTTCGACAAAGGTTACATTGCCAATTACAAGTTTGAAGAAAATGGTCCGCAAGGCAGCATTAAAGTTGCTTTAAAGTACCACCCGATAACTAAAATTTCTGCTATCCGTAGCATTACGCGCATCAGTAAACCAGGTTTGAGGAAATACGCAGGCATGGAAAAAATGCCAAGAGTATTAAATGGTTTAGGTATCGCCATCCTGTCAACTTCTAAAGGCGTAATGTCTGATAAAGAAGCCCGTCAGCAAAATGTAGGTGGCGAAGTTTTATGCTACGTTTATTAATAGGAGAAATTAAGCAATGTCAAGAGTAGGAAAAGCACCGATAGCAATGCCAGCAGGAGTAACTGTTACCGTATCAGCAGATAATGTTGTTACCGTAAAAGGCCCTAAAGGTCAATTGCAGCAAGCGGTTGATAGCGATATCACCATTGCACAGGAAGATGGTCAGTTACTGGTTCAGCGCCCGTCTGATCAAAAACGTCACAAAGCATTACATGGTTTATACCGTGCGCTTATCAACAACATGGTAGTAGGCGTAACCGAAGGTTACAAAATACAACAGGAATTGGTTGGTGTAGGTTACCGTGCTACCAATACCGGTAATACATTAGATTTAGTGTTGGGTTACTCTCACCACTATGTATTTGAATTGCCAACAGAAATTAAAGTTACAACCACTGCTGATAAGGGTAAAAACCCAACTATCATACTTGAATCAATTGACAAACAGTTAATTGGCCAGGTAGCTGCAAAAATACGTTCGTTACGTACTCCAGAGCCTTACAAAGGTAAAGGTATTAAGTTTGTAGGCGAGATATTGAGAAGAAAAGCAGGTAAATCAGCATCTAAAAAATAATCGTCATGGGAGCTAAATTATCAAGAAGAGACAGGATTAAAAAAGGTATCAGAAAACGCCTTTCAGGATCAACAGAGCGTCCTCGCCTGTCAGTATACAGGAGCAATAAAGGTATTTACGCGCAGATCATTGACGATTTAACCGGTAAAACTATCGTATCAGCATCATCTTTATCAAAAGATTTTACCGCTGATGGCACAAAATCTGATCAATCAGTAGCCGTAGGCAAACTGGTAGCGCAGAAAGCTATCGCAGCAGGTATTAAAGATGTGGTTTTCGACAGGAACGGTTATTTGTACCATGGTCGTGTTAAGTCACTGGCCGAAGGTGCACGTGAAGGTGGTTTAAACTTTTAATCGAACAGAGAAATGTCAACAATCAACATAAAAAGAGTAAAAACAAGCGAGATCGAATTAAAAGACCGCTTGGTAAGCATACAGCGTGTTGCCAAAGTAACCAAAGGTGGCCGTACTTTCAGCTTTTCTGCCATCGTGGTAGTAGGTGACGAAAACGGTGTTGTAGGTTACGGATTAGGCAAAGCAAAAGAGGTTACCGAAGCTATTGCAAAAGGTATTGATGATGCTAAAAAGAACTTAGTTAAAGTTCCTATTATTAACAACACAATCCCTCACGAGCAAATTGGTAAATTCAGCGGCGGTTTCGTTTTCTTGAAACCAGCAGCAAACGGTACCGGTGTTATCGCGGGTGGTGCAATGCGTGCAGTGTTAGAGTCTGCAGGTATCCACAACGTGTTAGCAAAATCAAAAGGTTCATCAAATCCGCACAACGTGGTTAAAGCAACCGTATCTGCGTTATCACAATTACGTGATGCCCATACTGTAGCTCAGCAACGCGGCGTTAGTTTAGGTAAAGTATTTAACGGATAATCAGTCATGGCCAAAATCAAAATAACTCAGATTAAGAGCGTGATCGACAGAAGTGAGCGCCAAAAAAGGACCGTAGAAGCATTAGGCTTGCGTAAAATTAACCACAGTGTGGAAGTTGAGGCAACTGCAGCTATAATTGGTATGGTTAGAAAAGTTAACCACCTGGTAGCAGTAGAAAATATTTAATATCATGAATTTAAGTAATTTAAAACCTGCAGAAGGTTCTACTAAAAATAGGAAAAGAATTGGCCGTGGTACAGGTTCTGGCCGTGGCGGTACGTCAACCCGTGGCCACAAAGGCGCCGGTTCACGTTCAGGTACAAGCAGCAAGGTAGGTTTTGAAGGCGGTCAGATGCCTTTACAACGCCGTGTGCCTAAGGTTGGTTTTAAAAACCCTAACCGCGTAGAGTATACTGGTGTTAACCTTGATGTATTGCAAGAATTAGTAACAAAATACACACTTGATGTTGTTGATTTTGATACCTTGAAATTACATGGTTTGGTATCGCGTAACGACCTGGTTAAAATCCTGGGCCGTGGCGAATTAACTGCCAAATTAGAAGTTAAGGCACATGCATTTACTGCTACAGCTCAAAAAGCTATTGAAGCAGCTGGTGGTACCATAGTTAAGCTATAATTTTAGGATGAAGAAATTTTTCACCACATTATCCAATATCTGGAAAATAGAAGATTTAAGAGTGCGTATTATAAACACACTCTTATTTCTTGTAATATATCGTGTAGGTTCCTTTGTGGTACTACCGGGGGTTAATCCTGCGTCAGTAGCTAACCAAAAAGCAGAAGGATTAGTAGGATTGCTGAATATGTTTTCGGGAGGCTCGTTTTCACATGCCTCTATTTTTGCATTGGGTGTAATGCCTTATATTTCGGCTTCAATTGTGGTGCAATTATTGGGTATCGCGGTGCCTTATTTCACCAAATTACAAAAAGAGGGCGAAAGCGGCCGTAATAAGCTTAACCAGTGGACCCGTTACCTAACCATAGGTATTACGGCTTTGCAGGCTATAGGTTATTTAAAATCGCAGATCTCGCCAGAGGCTATGCTGATCAGTAACCCATTCTTTACTGTGCTTAATATGTTTGTTTTAACCGCAGGTACATTATTTGTAATGTGGTTGGGAGAAAAAATTACAGACAAAGGTATTGGTAACGGTATATCGCTTATCATCATGGTTGGTATTATAGCCCAATTACCAGGTGCATTTTTAACAGAGTTTACCTCACGTACCAGCGGTACAGGTGGTTTAATTACATTCATTGTTGAAATTGTAGGCTTAATTGGCGTGGTAATGTTTACTATCCTTATTGTACAGGGCACCCGTAAAATTGCGGTGCAGTATGCTAAGCGTATAGTAGGTAATAAACAATATGGCGGCGTGCGCCAGTATATACCGTTAAAGGTAAATGCTGCAGGTGTAATGCCTATCATATTTGCGCAGGCATTAATGTTTATACCGCAAACTGTACAACAGTTTATGCCAAACATTTCCTCAAATGGTATACTAATTGCGTTATCAAATTATAATTCATGGCAGCACAATACGCTGTTTGGCGTGTTAATTATCCTGTTTACTTACTTCTACACAGCTATTACGGTTAACCCTAACCAGATGGCTGATGATATGAAGAAGAACGGCGGGTTTATTCCGGGTGTTAAACCAGGTAAAGCAACTGCCGATTATATAGATGGTGTAATATCAAAAATTACCTTGCCTGGATCTGTTTTCCTTGCTATAATAGCAATTATACCGGCAATTGCCAGTTTAGTTGGTGTATCTCCAATCTTCGCGAGATTTTTTGGCGGCACATCGTTAATTATCCTGGTAGGTGTTGTGTTGGATACATTGCAACAGATAGAAAGCCACCTGTTGATGCGCCATTATGATGGTTTAATGAAAACCGGACGAATTAAAGGACGTACAGCAATGCCAGCTGCTGCCGGAACAAGTCCGACAGCGATCTAATAAGGAATGTCGAAAATAATTTACAAGTCTGCCGAGGAAATAGAGTTGATCCGGGAAAGCGCACTGCTGGTGTCAAGAACACATGCAGAGGTTGCTAAAGTAATAGGCCCGGGTGTTACCACTATCGAACTCGACAGACTTGCTGAAACCTTTATACGTGATAACGGCGGTATCCCCGCTTTTTTAAACTACGGTGGGTTTCCCTACTCCCTCTGCATATCATTAAATGACCAGGTAGTTCATGGTTTCCCCGGAAAACATGTATTGGTAGAAGGTGATTTAGTATCTGTTGATTGCGGTGCCATATTAAACGGTTTTGTAGGCGACTCGGCTTATACTTTTGCTATTGGTGAAGTAAGCGAAACAGTAAAAAAACTCATGCGGGTAACCAAAGAGTGTTTGGACCTGGGGGTTGCCAAAGCTGTTGTTGGTATGCGGATAGGGGATATAGGTTACGCGATACAGGAACACGCCGAGAAGAATGGCTTTGGAGTTGTTAAAGAGCTTGTGGGGCATGGCGTGGGGGTTAAACTTCACGAAAAACCCGAAGTGCCTAACTACGGTAAACGTGGATCGGGCATTAAGCTTGAAGAGGGGATGGTAATTGCCATTGAACCAATGATAAATGCCGGCCGCGCCGGTGTTAAATTTTGGGATGATGGATGGACCGTATCAACTGTAGATAAAAAAGCATCTGCTCATTATGAGCATACTGTTGCGATAGGCAAAGGAAAACCAGACATTTTATCAACGTTTGAGTATGTTGATAATGTTTTAAAAGAAAAGAATAATAATTAAATAATTTTTATTAATTTTGCATCCCGGTTTTAGGGCGGATAATTAAGTAAAAATCAACAAAATATGGCTAAACAATCTTCGATCGAACAAGACGGTACAATTAGAGAGGCATTGTCAAATGCAATGTTCAGGGTTGAGCTGGAGAACGGTCATGAGATTATAGCCCATATTTCCGGCAAGATGCGTATGCACTACATCAAAATTTTACCTGGCGACAGGGTGAAATTAGAAATGAGTCCGTACGATTTGAGTAAGGGTAGAATAACCTATAGATATAAATAAAAACGAGATGAAAGTTAGAGCATCCATTAAAAAACGCAGCGCAGATTGCAAAATCATTCGCCGTAACGGGAAACTTTACGTTATTAACAAGAAGAATCCTAAGTACAAACAACGCCAGGGCTAAGAACAATTTTGAATTGGAGAATGTTGAATTACTGATTAGTAGTATTCGATAATTCAATAATTCGATAACTCAATAAATTAAGATAAAATATGGCAAGGATATCAGGTATTGATTTACCAAAGAATAAAAGAGGAGAAATCGGACTTACTTACATTTTCGGTATAGGTCGCTCAACAGCTCAAAAGATTTTGACTGAGGCAGGTATCGATTTTAATACAAAAGTACAGGACTGGACCGATGAGCAGTTAGCCTCAATCCGTGGAATCATCAACGATCAAATTAAAGTAGAAGGTTCACTTCGTTCAGAAGTGCAATTGAACATTAAACGTTTGATGGACATTGGTTGCTACCGTGGTACACGTCACCGTAAAGGTTTACCATTACGTGGTCAGCGTACTAAAAACAACTCACGTACCCGTAAAGGAAAACGTAAAACAGTTGCTAACAAAAAGAAAGCTACTAAGTAGTAAATAACGATTGGTTGGCGGCGGGTAGTTATATACTTTAAGCTTACCAGGAATAAAAATTATAATCACGATTAGTGGGTCAGGGTTATTCTATAATCCAGTAATTCATTAATTCAATAATTAAAAAAATGGCTAAAAGTAAAAAAGTTACCAAAAAGCGCATTGTGATTGTTGAGCCGGTTGGCGAAGCACACATCAATGCTACTTTTAACAACATCATCATTACCCTTACCAACAAAACCGGACAGGCTATTTCATGGTCATCTGCGGGTAAAATGGGTTTTAAAGGTTCAAAAAAGAACACCCCTTATGCTGCCGGTCAGGCTGCTGCCGATTGCGGTAAAGTTGCTTATGACTTTGGTTTGCGTAAAGTAGAAGTGTTTGTAAAAGGCCCTGGTGCTGGTCGTGAGTCGGCTATCCGTACTTTGCAAACTGCAGGTATCGAAGTTACCACTATCAAAGACATTACGCCGCTTCCACACAATGGTTGCCGTCCGTCTAAAAGAAGAAGAGTTTAATTAACAGATTTTAAAGCTAAGATTCTACAGCTACAGGCTGTAAGATACTTTAAAAATACACAAAATGGCCAGATATACAGGACCTAAGTCCAAAATTGCACGTCGTTTCCGTGAGCCGATCTTCGGTCCGGATAAAGCGTTAGAACGTAAAAACTATCCACCGGGAATGCATGGCGCTTCAAAACGTCGTGGAAAACAATCTGAGTATTCAACTCAGTTAATGGAGAAACAAAAAGTTAAATACACTTACGGTGTATTAGAGCGTCAGTTCGAAAACTTGTTTCACCGCGCTTCGGCTAAAGAAGGTATCACAGGTGAAAACTTGCTGAAATTTTTAGAAGCCCGTTTAGATAACGCTGTTTATCGTTTAGGCATATCACCTACACGTTCAGGCGCCCGTCAGTTGGTTAACCACAAACACATTAATGTTAATGGCGCTGTTGTAAACATCGCATCATATGCATTAAAAGCGGGTGACGTTATCTCTGTACGTGAAAAATCTAAATCATTAGAAGCTATTACTACATCAGTAGCAGGCAGAAGAATCAACAAATACAGCTGGTTGGAGTGGGATGCAAATACCTTAACAGGTAAATTCCTTAACTATCCTAACCGCGATGAAATTCCTGAAAACATTAAGGAGAACTTAATCGTCGAGTTGTATTCAAAATAATAAAAATAATTATCCAGGGGATGGTTGGCATATTCTGTCAATCATTTTCGTGGTTAAAATCATTTCAATTAGTAAACAATAAATAAAGGATATAAATGGCAATTTTAGCATTTCAAAAACCAGACAAGGTTATCATGCAAAAAGCAAATGATTTTGATGGTACGTTTGAATTTCGTCCGTTAGAACCAGGTTTTGGTGTAACCATTGGTAATGCTCTGCGTCGTATCTTACTTTCATCACTCGAAGGTTATGCAATTACTTCAGTACGTTTTTCGGGAGTAACGCATGAGTTTTCAACCATCAAAGGTGTTGTTGAAGACGTAACCGAGATCATCTTGAACCTTAAACAGGTTCGTTTTAAAAAGACTGGTGAATCTGGCGATAGCGAGAAAATATTTGTTATTATAAATGGCCAGGATGCTTTTAAAGCCGGAGACATTACTAAATTCTCTAACAACTTTACAGTATTAAATCCTGATCTGGTTTTATGTAACATGGACTCATCAGTAACGCTTGAAATTGAGCTTACTGTTGGCAAAGGCCGTGGTTACGTGCCGAGCGAAGAGAATAAAAACCCTGATGCAAATGTTGGCGTAATCGCTATCGACTCTATCTATACGCCGATAAAGAACGTTAAATATACCATCGAAAACTATCGTGTTGAGCAAAAAACCGACTATGAAAAATTAGTATTGGATATTGCTACTGATGGTTCTGTTCATCCTGAAGATGCTTTGAAGGAAGCTGCAAAGATCCTTATCCAGCACTTTATGTTGTTCAGCGATGAAAACATGATGTTAGAAGCACAGGCTAAAGAAGAAACTAAAGAAGTTGATGAGGAAATTTTGCATATGCGCAAGATCCTTAAAACAGAATTGGTTGATCTTGATCTTTCTGTACGTGCATTAAATTGTCTTAAAGCTGCCGATATCCGCAGCCTGGCCGATTTAGTATCGTACGATGTTGCTGATATGTTAAAGTTCAGGAACTTTGGTAAAAAATCACTGACTGAAATCCAGGACCTGGTTAAATCAAAAGGCTTATCTTTTGGTATGAACCTGTCTAAATTTAAGTTAGACGAGGAATAAGATATAAGATGTTAGATTTGAGACATGAGATTTATCTCGCCTCCGATCTAACATTTTTTATTTAAGAATAAACCGGGATCAGGATAAAAGAAGAGAGTTTAAATCTCAAATCTGATATCTCACATCTCAAATCTAATACATAAATAGCGAAGGCATAATTCCGAAGGCTTGAGTAAATCGCCGGACGGTATGCACGTGAAATAATTTAAAACAATGAGACACGGAAACAAAAACAATCACTTAGGCCGTACTACCAGCCATCGCAAGGCGATGCTGTCAAACATGGCAACTTCGCTTATCCTACACAAGCGTATTACTACAACATTAGCTAAAGCAAAAGTTTTGCGCGGTTATATCGAACCACTTTTAACTAAATCAAAAAGCGATACTACGCACTCTCGTCGTACAGTGTTTAGCTACCTGCAAGATAAAGATGCTACAACAATCCTTTTCCGCGAGATTGCTGAGAAGATTGCTAACCGCCCAGGTGGTTACACCCGTATCATCAAGTTAGAAAACCGTTTAGGTGACAATGCCGAAATGGCGATCATCGAGTTGGTAGATTATAACACAGTTTATGGTGTTGATACTGCTGCGGTAACTAAAAAATCAACCCGCCGTCGTGGTGGTTCAGCAAAAGCTAAAACAGCGGCACCAGTTGCAGCTGAAGAAGCAGTAGTTGTTGAAGAAGCTAAAGAAGCACCTGTTGCTGAAGCTCCTGCAGCCGATGCTCCGGAAACTGAAGAAAAAGGAGAATAATTATCTTTTTCTTTTAGATATAAAAACGCCCTGTTCATTTGAGCAGGGCGTTTTTTTTGACATGATTTTCTGGATTGAAAAAGATTGACAGAATTATCAAATAAGTGTTTTTCTATTCAATCTATATGTCAGCAATCCTTCTATCTCCTCCACCTGCTCAAAGCCACACTTATCCATTAGCCTCCGCGATGGCAGGTTATCGGCATAAGTATGCACAATAATGGCTTTTACAAACGGATGCGTAAATGCCCATTTAATCATTGCCTGTATGGCCTCTGTCGCGAAGCCCTTGTTGTGCTGGTTGCCATCAATCATGTAGCCTATCTCTGCTTCACCACTGTCATTTGGATAGCCGGCAAAGCCCATGCCGCCGATGGATGTGTTTTGTGGTTTTATGCACCAGCTCCCAATCGGTATACCATAGGTATTTATCGGGGTAGGCGAGGGTATTGGGTAGCCAGAAGTTGTCCAGCGCATCGATGATTTCGGCATAATAAAATGGATCGACGAGCATAAAAGAAGGTGTTAGTCCCATGGAAGTCTCCATCAGCGCACGGTCTTGCCTCAGCAGCAAAAGTTGCTGGTGTGTTAACGGTATCAGTTTTAACCGTTCAGATTCTATAAAAAACATTTGATTTGTTTAGGAATTAAATAACAATAGTAAACCGGTTCTCTTTTTTAAAGTGAAGGTGAAGCTTTGTGGGCAAAGCTTTTGTTATACAATTCCAGGCGTAGTGATTAGCCTGTTTGATGTGTTTAGTAACAGAGGCGTTTTATTTGTTGGTATAAAGATGGGGATTTAGGTTGGAAATTACTAATGCTGTAATTTGATATAATCTATATTAGAGGTAGTAACGGATACCGGCCAGCGTGATTAAGGCCTGCGCATTATGAGCAAAGAGCCCGGCTGCGGGCAACGCCCTCGTTAGTTGATTAGGTGGAATGGTGAGTGGTTGACTAGGTTTTGCGTTATTTTAAATTCCATGTCCGCTGGTTCTATTCTAGTTGTTTTACCCGATTTTAAATCGCTTTTATTTTTCTGCATCTTAGCAATAAATGTTATGCTGTAGGGATTATTTTTATTTTGTTCTTTTCTTTCGGGTTGAACTTTATTGGCAGATTTTTCATAATACTAATCTAAGGTTTAAATATAGATTTAATGAAAACCTTTCACTTTTTACCTTTCTCCTTTTACCTCCAACGAAGCAATTTCTGCCAACCTGTCACCACAGTTTATGACTTTTCTGACGCAATAATTGTCATCCTGACCATATGCCCTGCCAAACGCGTTTGGCACAAACGTTGATAAATAGGAGTTGTAGTAAATTAATAAAATCAAGAAAAAACAATCATATGTCTAAAATAATTGGAATCGACTTAGGAACAACAAACTCCTGCGTGTCTGTAATGGAAGGTAACGAACCTGTAGTTATAGCAAATAGCGAGGGAAAACGTACTACGCCATCCGTTGTAGCTTTTATTGATAACGGCGAGCGTAAAGTTGGTGATCCGGCTAAACGTCAGGCAATCACTAACCCTACAAAAACCATTTCGTCTATCAAACGCTTTATGGGTAACCAGTTTAACGAAGTTACCAGCGAGGCTGCACGCGTACCTTACAAAGTGGTTAAAGGTGATAACAACACCCCACGTGTTGAAATTGGCGACCGTAAATACACTCCACAAGAGATTTCGGCCATGATCCTTCAGAAAATGAAGAAAACTGCTGAAGACTTTTTAGGAACTGAAGTTACTGAAGCCGTTATTACTGTACCTGCTTACTTTAACGATGCACAACGCCAGGCAACTAAAGAAGCCGGTGAAATTGCTGGTTTAAAAGTTCGCCGTATTATTAACGAACCTACTGCTGCTGCCCTGGCTTATGGCTTTGATAAAGCACACAAGGATATGAAAATTGCAGTTTTTGACTGCGGTGGTGGTACACATGACGTATCAATCCTTGAATTAGGTGACGGTGTATTTGAAGTAAAATCAACCGATGGTGATACTCACTTAGGTGGTGATGACTTTGACCAGGTAATTATTGACTGGTTAGCTGACGAATTTAAAAGCGACGAAGGTATTGATCTGCGTAAAGATCCAATGGCTTTACAGCGTTTAAAAGAATCAGCCGAAAAAGCTAAAATTGAGTTATCAAGTTCTGCACAAACAGAAATTAACTTGCCATACATTACTGCTGCCGATGGTATGCCTAAACACCTGGTTAAAACTTTAACCCGTGCTAAATTTGAGCAACTGGCAGATAGCCTGATTAAGCGTACTATTGAGCCTTGCAAAACAGCATTGAAAAATGCAGGTTACAGCACTTCAGATATCGACGAAGTTATCCTTGTAGGTGGTTCAACCCGTATCCCTGCTATTCAGGAAGCTGTTCAGAAATTCTTTGGCAAAACTCCATCAAAAGGTGTTAACCCAGATGAGGTTGTAGCTATCGGTGCTGCTATTCAAGGTGGTGTGTTAACAGGCGAAGTTAAAGATGTGTTGTTGTTAGATGTTACCCCGCTTTCATTAGGTATCGAAACTATGGGTGGTGTAATGACCAAATTAATTGAGTCGAACACAACTATCCCTACTAAAAAATCTGAAACTTTCTCAACTGCCAGCGATAGCCAGCCATCTGTTGAGATCCACATATTACAGGGTGAGCGCCCAATGGCTGCGGGTAACCGTACTATAGGCCGTTTCCACCTGGATGGTATTCCACCAGCACCTCGCGGTGTGCCTCAAATCGAAGTAACATTTGATATTGATGCCAACGGTATCTTGCATGTATCTGCTAAAGATAAAGCTACAGGTAAAGAGCAAAAAATTCGTATCGAGGCCTCTTCGGGTTTAACTGATGCCGAGATCAAAAAGATGAAGGATGAAGCTGAAGCTAATGCCGATGCCGATAAAAAAGCACGTGAAGAAGTTGAAAAACTTAACGGTGCCGATGCCCTGATCTTCTCGACAGAAAAACAACTGAAAGAGTACGGCGATAAAATTGGCGCTGATAAAAAAGCTCCTATTGAAGCTGGTTTAGCTAAGTTAAAAGAAGCTTACGCTGCTAAAAACTTCGACGCTATTGAAGCCGCTCAAACTGAACTGAACGCTGCATGGGCAACCGCATCTGAAGAGATGTACAAAGGTGCTGCCGATGGTGGTCAGCCTCAACCAGAAGCTAACGCAGGCGCACAAGATCATGGCGACACTGTAACTGATGTTGACTTTGAAGAAGTAAAAGACGAGAAATAATATCAAGTTTCGTTTAATATAGCAAAGCCCGGCTGAAGAAATTCAGCCGGGCTTTATTGCTATTAGCAGGTTTCCCTTTATTATATCATTTCGAGTTGTTACAGACGCTAATTGTATCTTCTGTAAAATTGCTTAACATTAAATATATAGGTTTAAAATAAAAAGCAATAACGCTGCTAAAGGCTATTGTTTTTTTAGGGTGTAAATAAAATTGTAGGTGCCCAGGGTTTTCGTCCATACCAGACTATCGCCTTTGGTGCTTTGTTTAAATGCGCCGTTTAGCAGCAAACTCCAGTTAAAATCAGCCGTATGTGCCAGGCTGTCTGTAAAAATTATTTCATTACCCGATATTACATAACTACCCCTGCTTTGTTGCGCTGCCGTGGAACCGCCCTGGTAAGTATTACCACTAATGGCAATTTCGGCGCTACCGTTAAGTAAGCCCGATCTATCGGTCATGGAAGCCGTATTTAAGCTCCTGAATGAACCTTTGTATGTTCCCTGTAGTTGCTGGGGTGTAATTTTATCATCTTTGCAGGCGGCTATTATAAAACAGGCAAATAAAAAAATTAAAGGGCGATGCGCTTTCATATAATTGGTTTTACATAATTACGGGTAATTATATTGTTGTGTTACAAGTGATTGAAAATATTAAAATTAAGTTGCGCCCCTTGCATATCCAATTATGCAACCTTATCAGGTTAGCCCCCCAAATAAATTCTTAACTTTGTTTTTGTTATGATGATTAGTGTGGCTACCTCCTTTAATTTACTCAACCAGGATCTGTTATTGCTGCCTCAAAAAGCCATTTACTGGCAACAGCAAAAAGCTTTAATAATAGCCGATGTGCACTTCGGTAAAGTGGGACATTTCCGCAAAGCAGGCATAGCTGTGCCCCGGGATATGGAACAAAGCGACCTGGCCACCTTATCTGACCTGGTGCATGAGTACAAGCCCGAAAAACTCATTTTCCTTGGCGATCTGTTTCACAGCGACATGAATAATGATTGGGATTGGTTTATCCTTTGGCGCAGTCAGTTTCCTGGACTGCAAATCATCCTGATAAGGGGCAATCATGATATTATAGCAGACAGTAACTACCAAAAGCTTAATATCGAACTGCATGACGAATTATTGATCGGCCCCTTCCTGATGCTGCACCATCCCTTACCCGACGATAAACTGCAAAACGCGGGCGGCTATGTTTTTTGCGGACACATCCATCCCGGTGTAAACCTGAGCGGCAAAGGCAGGCAAAGCATTACTTTACCTTGCTTTGCATTTGGCAGCAGGCAGGCAATATTCCCGTCATTTGGTAAATTTACCGGCAAAATAGCCATCCACAGCCGGCAGGCCGACAAAATTTTCGCTGTGTTGAAAGATAAAGTAGTCGCGATAGCTTAATGCGCCGTCCATTTGCAGGTTATTACAGCAGTAATTTTGTGTAATTGTATTGTAATTTCTTAGATTGATTCTAAATAACTTTTTAGAGGTTAATAAGCCGGATGCATTTATATCTTTTGGCATATAATAGATACTTTTGCCAAAATAAATCTAATTCATAATGAGCGAAATTAAACAAACCTTTAACTCATCGCTGGGCAAAAAGCTGATCATGGCTTTAACAGGCTTGTTTTTGTGTACTTTTATTATTGTACACCTTGGGGGCAACCTGTTGCTATTTAGCAACGATAACGGTTTTGGTTTTAATGTGTATGCCAACTTTCTTACACATTTTGCACCAATTGAAGTAATCGCCTATATCCTATACCTGTCTATAGTGGTACACGCGGTTTACGCATTAATTATTACGGTTAAAAACCGCAAATCACGTCCCGTAGGCTATGCTATTCAGCCAAAATCTGATGCTACCTGGTCATCAAAAAACATGGGCCTTTTGGGTTCTATCCTGTTGTTATTTATCGTTATTCACATGGGCGATTTTTGGTTCCGCTACCATAACGACAAACAAATGGGCTTTAAAGAGTACCGTACAGATCTTGCAACAGGCAAAACAACCGAGTCTGTTTACACACCTGTTTCAGAAGATTTTAACCATTCTGTTTCGGTAGAAAACAATGTAGAAATTGTAAGGGTAAAAGATTTGCATGCACGTGTAGTATTTAGCTTTAGCCATTTATGGTATGTAGTATTTTACGTGATTGCTATGGGTGCTTTATCATTCCACCTGTTGCATGGCTTCCAGAGCGCTTTCCGCACACTGGGTTGGGTACACCGTAAATACACACCTATTGTATATGCCATTGGCACCTGGTTCTTCGCGGTAATTATCCCGCTGGGCTTTGCGGCTATGCCGGTATATTACTATTTTGTAGTTAAAGGTTGATTAAAGTTAATATTGAGTTGATTAAGTTAGATTGAGTTGAATGAGTTAGATTGGGGTGAATGGGTTGGATTGAGTTGCATAGTGTGGTTTTAATACCTGCTTAACTTAATCAACCACTTAACTTAATCAACTTAATCCAACCCATTCAACCTAATCAACTACTCAAACATAAAATATAAAAGAAATGAGTTTAGATGCTAAAATTCCAGAAGGCCCATTAGCCCAAAAATGGAGCAAGCATAAATTTGACCTGAAGCTGGTTAACCCGGCCAACAAGCGTAAATACGATATCATTGTTGTAGGTACCGGTTTGGCAGGCGCATCAGCAGCAGCCTCATTGGCCGAGCTTGGTTATAACGTAAAGGCTTTTTGTTTCCAGGATAGTCCACGCCGTGCGCACTCTATTGCGGCACAAGGTGGTATTAACGCTGCAAAAAATTATCAGAACGACGGCGACAGTGTGTTCCGTTTGTTTTATGACACTATAAAAGGTGGCGATTACCGCGCCCGCGAAGGCAACGTATACCGCCTTGCCGAAGTATCGGTAAATATCATTGATCAGTGTGTTGCACAGGGTGTTCCCTTTGCACGCGAATATGGCGGCTTGCTGGATAACCGTTCATTCGGTGGTTCGCAGGTATCACGTACGTTTTATGCACGTGGCCAAACGGGACAGCAACTACTTTTAGGCGCTTACTCGGCATTAAACCGCCAGATACACGCCGGCAAAGTAAAAATGTATACCCGTACCGAAATGTTGGACGTGGTTACTATTGATGGCCATGCCAAAGGTATTGTTACCCGTAATATGATCACCGGTTCTATCGATACCCATGCCGGTCATGCGGTATTGTTATGTACGGGTGGTTATAGCAACGTTTTCTACCTATCAACAAACGCAATAGGTTCAAACGTAACAGCTGCCTGGAGGGCTCACAAACGTGGCGCATTCTTCGGAAACCCTTGCTATACCCAAATTCACCCAACCTGTATCCCGGTAACCGGCGATCATCAGTCGAAGCTAACGCTGATGTCTGAGTCGTTGCGTAACGATGGCCGTGTTTGGGCACCAAAAACGGTAGAAATTGCCGAGCAATTGCGTAAAGGAACCATTAAAGCCGACCAGGTAAAAGAGGATGACCGCGATTACTTCCTGGAACGTAAATACCCTGCCTTTGGTAACCTTGTGCCACGCGATGTAGCTTCACGTAACGCCAAAGAAATGGTTGCAGAAGGTAAGGGCGTAGGCGGCTCGGGTTTCGCTGTGTTCCTTGACTTTGCCGACGCCATCAAACGTTTGGGCGAAGACACTGTTAGGGCCAAATATGGTAACCTGTTTGATATGTACATCCAGATTACGGATGAAAACCCATACAAACAACCAATGCGTATTTACCCGGCTGTACACTATACCATGGGTGGCCTTTGGGTTGATTATAACCTGAGCACAACCGTACCTGGATTATATGCTTTGGGCGAATGTAACTTTAGCGACCACGGCGCTAACCGCCTGGGCGCTTCTGCTTTGATGCAGGGCTTATCTGATGGTTATTTTGTGATTCCTTATACCCTTGGCGATTACCTGGCTAAAATTGGCCCTAAAAAGGTTGATACTTCGCACCCGGCTTTTGAAGCCACTAAAAAGGATGTGATTACCTACATCAATAAATTGCTTGCTTTAAAAGGAAATAAAACCGTAAACGAGTATCACCGCGAACTTGGCCACATTATGTGGGAGTATTGCGGTATGGCCCGTACGGCAGAAGGTTTAACAAAAGCTAAAGGTTTAATTCAGGCTTTGAAAGCCGATTTCTGGGTTAATGCCATTGTAACAGGCGAAAATGAAGAAGTAAACGCTTCACTGGAAAGGGCCGGCCGGATTGCCGACTTTATCGAGCTTGGCGAACTAATGGTTGACGACGCTTTAATGCGTAACGAATCATGTGGTGGCCACTTCAGGGTTGAGTCGCAAACAGCAGATGGTGAAGCTTTACGCGACGATGAAAACTTCGCGTTTGTAGCCGCCTGGGAATTTAAAGGCGAAAACCAACCGGAAGAATTACACAAAGAACAACTGGTATTTGAAGCAGTTCATTTATCGCAAAGGAATTACGCGTAGGTAGATTTGAGATGTGAGATATGAGATTTGAGACAGGAGTTTCCAAATCTCATATTTAAATAGAAAAGAGAGGCTTATTTTTAAACGTTTAATAGGGCGCAATATCTAAAATCTCACATCTCATATCTAAACCATGCATAATCTGAAGGAATTGAAAATTTGGCAAAAGGCGATTGATTTGGCAGTTGATGTATATAAAGCAACTGTAAATTATCCAGCCGATGAACGGTTTGGATTAACGAGCCAGATACGTAGAGCCGCTGTTTCAATTTCATCGAATATTGCAGAAGGCGCGGGCAGGAATTCGAAAAAGGAGTTTTGTAACTTTTTAGGTATAGCCAATGGTTCGGCTTACGAGTTGCAAACACAATTGGTTATATCAAATAAATTGAATTTATTAAAGGATGATTTGTTAAACGATTTGCTTAAACAAATTGAAGAATTGCAGAAGATGAACTATGCATTTCAAAAAATGTTATTGAATTAGTAAAAACAAAATATCTCATATCTCAAATCTCATATCTCAAATCTAAATAGAATGAACGGAAATATGAACCTGACGCTGAAAGTATGGCGTCAAAAAAATGCTCAAACATCGGGCAAATTCGTGACTTACAAGGCCGAAAATATTTCGCCTGATATGTCATTTTTAGAAATGCTTGACGTTGTTAACGAAAGTTTGACCCATAAAGGCGATGAGCCTATTAACTTTGATCATGATTGCCGCGAAGGTATTTGCGGCATGTGCTCATTATATATCAACGGCCACCCGCACGGGCCAAAGCGTGGTGTTACCACCTGCCAGCTACACATGCGTACCTTTCATGATGGCGAAACCATCACGATTGAACCGTGGAGAGCTTCGGCATTCCCCGTTGTGAAGGATTTAGCGGTTGATCGTTCGGCGTTCGACAGGATACAGCAGGCTGGCGGTTATGTTTCGGTTAACACAGGTGTAACTACCGATGGTAATGCCATCCTTATCCCAAAAGTTATTGCCGACGAAGCATTTAACTCTGCTACCTGTATTGGTTGTGGCGCCTGCGTGGCAGCGTGTAAAAATGCGTCGGCCATGTTGTTTGTATCTGCAAAAGTTACCCAACTGGGCTTGTTGCCGCAAGGCCAGCCAGAGCGTTATAGCCGCGTACAATCAATGGTAGCCCAAATGGACAAAGAAGGATTTGGCAGCTGTACCAATACCGGTGCCTGCGAAGCCGAATGCCCTAAAGAGATTAAGCTTACTAACATAGCCCGCATGAACAATGATTTCTTTAGCGCTAAGTTGTTCAGGGAAGAGGAAATTCATGATGTAAAACACTAAACTATTTTAGCGTGCTATTTGAGATGCCCGGGATTTCTTCCGGGCATTTTTTTTGCCAGGTAATTACCACATCGGGGACTTCTATTGGTAAACTCAAGCGCCAGAATCAGTAAGCGATTATTTGCTAACTAACGTGCCCTTTAATGGCCACGTAGGTTTTAGATCTAAGCCCATAAAAGCAGAAGATTGCCCCTCGGCCAAAGTTTGAAGGTAACTATTTAGGAGGTTGCCGGCCTTTATAATCGAATTTTCGGGGTCGCGTGTTCGATAACGATTATCGGTAAGCCGAATAGTCTGACCCCTTGCGCTTTGCCATCTGGTGATATTGATGCTCATAAACCAGGAATAATAAACACTATAATTTATTTGAAGCAATTCCCATTGCTTGTTATACTGATTGGTGTCCCCGTTAAGTTCAAGGGTATATAATTGAAACTGCTTATCGGTTATTGTTTGTAAAGCCAGTAATGAATTATCGCCTCCGCAATCGTTATATTTATCATCATATTCTTTTTTAAGATCATTAAAATCAATGATGTATTCGATATAAAGATCATGATATAGTTCATGCGAAGCAATCAGCGCCCGGCGGTTACGGGTAGCACCATCCCGGATATGCTGGCTAAAACTCAAATGGGCACGTTCTTCAATTTCGCTTTTTGTGCGGCCACATTCGCTGCAAAACAGGCCATCCTTGTATTCCTGTACATTGAATTCGTATTTTTTTCGCCGGGCTTCAATTTTTGATTTAATCTTTTCGAATTTTATTTTACAGCCATCGTCGGCATTATCGGCCAAAACAGAAGTTTGCGCCGATACAGAGCGGTAACTTGCCAGGAAAATGATAATACCTAAAATAGTTTTCATGTTCAAAAACCCGAAAAGCTTTAAGCAGGATGGTTTAAATATGGCTGGCTATGTTATAAGCTTACTACCAAATTAAGCAGAATATTTTTGATATACTTAGAATCTGTCTAAAAACGGAAATTATTCATTGCCGTTGACTTCAGTCAACGGTAAAAAAATTATAATTGCTGGCTTTAGCCAAATTATTCAAGCGGACTTTGGCTAAAGCCACTCACCTTTCAGCCATTATTCCGTTGACTAAAGTCAACGGCAATGATTTTTAAGTGATACATAAATAATCTAAATCAAATTTAGACAGCCTCTTACAATTGGAATATTATTTAAAAAAGCAAGGGTTTGGTTACCAGCAATTACCCAGGCGTCACACAGCGATGAAAAGCCTGAAACATGGACAGGGATGCGGGCAAAGGCTTGTAGTGTAATAGCCCGGCAGGCGCTTTAGCCAATGGCTGAAATACGATAAAACTTCAATCTGATTCATCTCTGATTGAAATCATCCACCATTTTCCTCTCCGGTTAACAAAGTAATGATAAACCGAAAAGCCCGTATCGTCAATAAAAAAGTGAATATTGGCTTTGGCTTTGCCCGTTTGTTCCGGCCTGCAATTACATTATTTTCGGGCTGTGCATGGGCAAATAACCAGTTTCTTTTTTAATAAATTTTGTGGTATCGCTTTCACCTTCGCCGCCAATTATCGTTAACTTTAGCGAGAACTCGATCCTTGATATTTGAAACACAGAATCGGTGCTAAACCTATTGAAGAATATATTGAAATTCTCTGATGCAGTATCAACTGCATTGAACTTTGTTGTTGTTTTAGCATGCAACAGGCCTTTTACCCGTTTGCTGTTATGGCAGGCCGGAAGCAACAATAACACTGCCATACATAACAAGCCATACTTTTTTTGATTTGAAATAACATGAGTAATTGTACAAGGTTTACACAAAGATACACTGCCGGGGGCTAATAATTTAGACAGAGAGAATCAGTCTTTAAAACAAGTTTTATTGATATAAATTACCATATCAATACTTAAACTTCATGAAAAATGAAAAATCAATTAAAATAATCCTAAAAAATTCAAAATAATTTGCTTTTTTATCAAAAACACTTCATAAATTACATTTTTAAAAAATAACTGATTAATAATCTTTAAATCTTCACAATTTCACATGCAGGAATCAGCTTATTTTGATAAATATAACCCAATAGGTGGTGTTTGGGACGAAATGTATGGCCTGGATAACAATGTTCGTGAACATTACCGCAAGGTAATTGAATATATTTCGCAGGAATCGGCCGACGATCTGAACAAAAAAGAAGAGTTGGCCAAACGTCTTTTTATGAGCCAGGGTATTACCTTTACGGTGTACAACAGCGGCGAAGGCATTGAGAAAATCTTCCCCTTTGATATTATTCCGCGCATTATTACCGCCAGCGAATGGGCTTTTGTTGAAAAAGGTATTAAGCAGCGCCTTACCGCGCTAAACCATTTCCTGAAGGATATTTACAATAACCAGTTTATTGTAAAGGATGGCATTGTGCCCATAGATATCATTTACTCGTGCCCGCACTTTTTGCGCGAGATGTACCAACTGAAGGTGCCTTATGATATTTATGTACATATCTCGGGCATCGATCTTATCCGGGACGAAGACGGTACTTTTTATGTGCTGGAAGATAACCTGCGCACCCCATCAGGCGTGAGTTATATGCTGGAAAACCGCGAAATAACCAAACGCTTATTTCCGGATTTGTTGCCCCAATGCGGCGTACGTAGTGTTACCGAGTATCCAACCATATTGTATAAAAACTTGCTGGCGTTATCGCCACGACAAATCTCAAATCCCACTATCGTGCTGTTAAGCCCGGGTATTTATAACTCGGCTTATTTTGAGCATACCACCCTGGCCCGCCTGATGGGTGTTGAACTGGTGGAAGGGCGCGACCTGGTTGTAAATAACCATAAGGTTTATATGAAAACCACTACCGGGCTGCAGCAGGTAGATGTAATTTATCGCCGGGTGGATGATGAGTATTTAGATCCGCTGGTGTTTAATCCTGCAAGTATGCTGGGTGTAGCAGGCATTATGGGTGCTTACCGCAAAGGTAATGTAGCCATTGTAAATGCTATTGGTACCGGCGTGGCTGATGATAAAGCGGTTTATGTATATGTGCCAGATATGATACGGTATTACCTGAACGAAGAGCCAATCCTGAAAAACGTACCTACCCATCAGTTAGGCAACCCCGACGAACGCGAGCATGTGTTTAAAAACCTGAATAAAATGGTAGTTAAAAAAACCAACGGCAGCGGCGGTTATGGCATGCTGATGGGCCATGCGGCATCGGAGGAAGAAATAGAAGAATACAAAAAAGAAATACTGAAAGATCCCCGTAATTTTATAGCACAACCAACCATCAGTCTTTCGGCGGCACCATGTTACATGCAGGGCTCATTAAAGCCACGCCGCATAGATTTAAGGCCTTACGCATTGTACGGCCCCGATGGTATTGAGATTGTACCCGGCGGATTAACCCGTGTGGCTTTAAAAGAAGGCTCATTGGTAGTTAACAGTTCGCAGGGTGGGGGAAGTAAAGATACATGGGTGCTGGCGTAAAGCCCCCGGCCCCCTGAAGGGGGAGTGAAAATAGTATAGTTGAATTTTAAATAAACATCCCCCTTATCGTTCCCCCTTCAGGGGGTTAGGGGGCTTAAGGAGCTAATATGTTAAGCAGGGTTGCAGCAAGTTTTTATTGGTTAAGTCGTTACATTGAGCGCAGCGATGGGATGCTGCGGATGCTCAAAATTAATTATGCCTCATCGCAGGATACTGTACAGGAATTTACCTGGGAGCCGGTGATCAGGATTTTTGCCGGAATTAAAGAGACGGAAATTGAAAAACTGGAGAATGACAGCCGGGCGGTTTTAAAATACATGGTTACGGGCAAAAACAACCCTAACTCGATACTGAACATTATAACACTGGCAAGGGAAAATGCCAGGGGCGTGCAGGAACACATCTCAAAGGACCTTTGGCAGTGCCTTAACGAATACTATCACACCGTAAAAGATTCGCGCCTGGAGCGCTCCCTGCAGCGCGAGGACCCTATTGGGGTGCTTGATATATTAATAAAACAGGTAATGCTTTATTACGGTACGGCAGAAATTACGATGGAGCGTGGCGAAGGCCGAAGCTTTATGAATATTGGCAAATACCTGGAGCGGGCTATACAATCGGTAGATATTTTGGATACTAAATTCAGTTCGGTAAGCGACAACCCCGACTTGCTGACAGATACCACCTACTGGAAACATCTTTTGCTGTCATTAGGCGGATATGAACTTTACCTGAAAACCTATCGTGAGGGGTTTGAGGCAGAAAACGTACTGGAGCAGGTGGCATTAAATAACGATTTCCCCCGCTCGGTTATTTACTCGGTAAACAATATACACCGTTATTTTGACAGGTTGAAAAACGACAGCAACGTAGATACCTTCCGCGAAATGTCGTTCCAGATAGGCAGGTTGCAAAGCCGGATCAAGTACAGTTCGGTAAAGAGCATCCGCGATGAGGGGCTGCATTTATTTTTGACACAAACCAGGAAAGAACTTTATGGGATAGGTAACTCATTAAACGAATATTACTTTGCAAACTCATAATTTTAATTTGAGAATTTGAAGATTTGAGAATTTGAAAATTACTTGTTTAGGGGTCGTCCATTATGATTTATCACAAAATCATTTTCAAATCTTTAATTAGCAAATTAGTTTCATTTTCAAATCTTCAAATTCTCAGATTTTCAAATTAATTAATTGAACACATGCCCGACTTTAAGATACAGCATATTACCAAATACAGTTACGAAGGAATGGTACGCGACAGTGCCAATCAGATTGTTCTTTATCCTATTAAGGACGAATACCAGGATGTAACACACCACGAGTTGAATATAACCGGCAACCCGGTGGTAGATACTCATATTGATTACTATGGTAACGAAATAGGTAGTTTTACTTATAGCGAGCCACATTCGGTAATGGTTATCAATTCAAAATTAAGTGTAACCACCAGACAGCGGCCATTACCTGTTACAGATATTTTCCCTGACCAACAGTGGGAATATCTTAAGCACATCCAATACATGGTGCCTTATATTGACTTTTTGAAACAGGAATATTTTGAAGGCCTTCCCGAACTGCAGGTTATTGTTGAGCAGGAGCGCGCTCATGATGATACACCATTCCAGATAGCGCTTCGCTTTTGCGGCTACGTATACCAAAACTTTGAATATATTAAAGGAGTAACCACTGTTGAAACTACGCTTGATGAAGTGTGGAAATTAAAAGCCGGTGTTTGCCAGGATTTTGCACACATTTTGATGGTAATGCTGCGCCTGCTAAAAATACCTGCACGCTACGTGAGCGGTTATATTTGTACCAATAGCAGTACCATGCGGGGCGAAGGCGCCACTCATGCCTGGGCCGAAGCCTACATCCCGGACTATGGCTGGCTGGGTATCGATCCTACCAATAACTGCATAGCCAATGAAACCCATGTGCGTTTGGCCGTTGGCCGTAATTTTTCAGATTGTTCGCCGGTAAAAGGTGTTTACAAAGGCACATCCGGGCATAAGCTTGAAGTTGCTGTTAGTGTAGATGATGACGAGAGTACTTTTACAAGTATTGATGATAAAGCCCACCATGATAATGCCATAGAGCATCGTGCAACCGATAATACAGCTAAAAACAGTTATCAAAGGTATATGGAGATTATTCAGCAGCAGCAGCAACAACAGCAACAGTAGATGTGCAGATATGCAAATTTCAGATGTGCAGATGTTGGTCGCGTTTGATAGATGTTTTGATTTTTATAAATGGCCAATCGTGCCGATGCGATTATTATAAAAAAAGCCTTGCAGTTTTTCAACACTGTAAGGCTTTACTTTTTGTGATAGACTTTTTAATATTGAAATCTTACATCAAAAAATCATCTGCATATCTGCACATCTGCATATCTGCATATCTGAAATCTGCACATTTAATTTTACACTTTCTTAATGGCATCCATCAGCACCGGAATTTTTGGAACCTTATCATAAGCCTGTGCAAGTTTTCCGTTTTTATCATAAATGGCAATGTACGGCGTGGTTTGCACGTGGTAATAACGCTGTACTACGTAGGTATATCCCTCGGTACCTATAATGATGTTATGATATTTAGCCAAATCAAAATCGCGCTGAAACACCTGTATAGCCTTTAGCTGGTTCACAAAAGTGATCATTACAATTTGCACCCCTTTTAACTTATCCAGTTCGGGCTTTAAATCATACATCAGGTGCTGGCAATGGCTGCAATCTGGCGAAAAATAAATCACCATCACCGGCTTGTTTTTTTTCAGGTCGGCAGGCGTAACATAAACGCTGTCGGTAGTTAATATGTGGTATGGTGCAATTTTGCTATTGGCAGGCATGGTTTGCGCCTGACTACAGCCGGCAGCTACAATAAGGCAAAGCAACAAACATATTCTTTTCATTATGTTGATATAAATTTTCATTAAAGCATAGTTACGATATTTTTAGCTTTCCAGCAATTCTATCTGCCAGGCTATATCCTCTTCGGTTATGGGGAATAACGCATTTTCGCGTATAGTATGATACACGGCATCAAATAAACCATTATAATTACCTTTATCTGACGGAACCCACTCTACAGTTTTTTCATTATCAACTCCCATCAACACCAGTTTACCCTCGCTACCTTCAGGTTCAACACCAAAACCTGCTGCATCCGGCATTATTCCGGCGTCAAGTTGCGCCTCCTGCACATCAGTACGCAGCTTTACAAAACTGCCCAATGTGCCATGTACAACAAAACCCGGCAAATGTTCGGCAATCAACAGGCCCGACGTTAGATAAACGTTTAATTGGTTGGGGTAACTTAAGTGAATATGAAAATAATCATCTACCTGCGATCCCGGCCGGTGGATGGCTGTTGTTTTTACATAACTTAACGGCCGGCCAAAAATACTAATGGCATTGTCAACCAGGTGCGCCCCCAAATCGTAAGTTAAGCCATTACCAGGCGTTTCTTTAGTTTCCTTAAATTGTTTTACACCGATAGGCATACGGTACCTGTCGAGCCTGAAATGCACCTCTATTAGTTCGCCAAGGCGACCACTTTCAATCACCTTTTTTACAGAGATGAAACCACTATCATAACGGCGGTTGTGGTAAATCATTACATTTAAACCAAGCTGCCTGCCCAAATCAAATAGTGCCTTCACTTCGGCCGAAGTAACTGCTGCCGGTTTTTCAATCAGCACATGTTTGCCCGCATTTAATGCCCGCGTGGCGTAGTCAAAGTGGGTATTGTTTGGTGTATTAACAATTATCAACTCAATTTCAGCATCATTCAGCAGTTCATCCACGGTATCGTAGCTAATTACATCAGGATATACTTTCCCCGCCTTTTTTTCATGGCGTTCTACTACAGCTTTAAATGTGAAGCCAGGGTTTGTTGATAAAAACGGCGCGTGAAAGATACGGCCCGACATACCATAGGCCATAAGCCCGGTTACTATTGGTTTTGTTGACATTGATATTTATTTGCCTTTAGTTATGGAGTAAAAATAAGATTATTTGTGAGAGGTTTATTTAAGATTAACAAAGTTGTTATGAAGCTGATGCGAGTGCCGGCAAAAGTGGTTTGAAAAATAGCAGATACGCAGCGGCATGCGGGATTCTTGCAGCAGCCCAATATTTGTGGCATCGATAGTAACTTCTTTTATTCAAAATTCATTATTCGATATTATACTTCGTTCTTATTACTTTTACAATGTATGAGTAATAACTTTAACCGCCCCATTCGCGTTCTTGTTGCCAAGGTAGGGCTCGATGGTCATGACCGTGGTGCACGTATTATAGCTACCTCGCTGCGGGATGCGGGGATGGAAGTAATTTATACAGGCCTTCGACAAACGCCCGAAATGGTAGTTAATACGGCATTACAGGAGGATGTGGACGCCATTGGTATTTCTATACTATCCGGAGCACACATGACAGTTTTTCCCAGGATATTAAAATTGATAAAAGAAAAACAAATGGATGATGTGCTTGTCACGGGCGGCGGCATTATCCCAAATGATGATATGATTGCCCTGAAAGAGCAGGGGGTAGGTGAACTTTTCCCTCCCGGTACTAATACACAGGATATTGTGAAATACATTACCGATTGGGTGCACCAGCACCGCAATTTTTAAATAGCTATACCAATGGAATTTGAAAACATATTGACAGAAACGAGAGATAGCATCCAGTATATTACTATCAATCGCGAAAGTAAGCTTAATGCCCTTAACAGGGCCACCCTAGCCGAATTACATACTGCCTTTGTTAATGCTTTTAACAACCCGGCAGTAAGCGGCATTATCATAACCGGGGCTGGTGCCAAGGCCTTTGTTGCCGGCGCCGATATCAGCGAGTTTGTTAACCTTGATGCCGAAAGCGGTGCAGCCCTGGCCCGCAATAATCAAATTGATGTTTTTGACCTGATTGCCAACGGCAATAAGCCTGTTATAGCTGCAATAAATGGTTTCGCTTTAGGTGGCGGATTGGAATTAGCCTTAGCTTGCCACATTCGGATAGCTGCCGAAACTGCCAAAATGGGCTTACCCGAAGTAACACTTGGCCTGATACCCGGCTACGGCGGTACCCAACGCCTTACCCAGTTAATAGGTAAAGGCAAGGCGTTGGAGATGATATTAACCGCCGATATGATTACCGCCACTGATGCATTGCAATATGGCCTGGTAACTCACGTAGTTAGCCAGGAAGCGTTATTAGCAAAAGCCGAAGAGTTGATGTTGAAAATTATATCAAGGGCGCCGCTGGCCCTTTCCGCTGCCATTCGCTCTGTTAACGCCGGCTTAATAGATGGGGTAAACGGCTATGAAACGGAAATAGATGAATTTGGCAAATGTTTTGGCACCGAAGATTTTAAAGAAGGAGTAGCCGCTTTTTTACAGAAACGTAAAGCGGAGTTTAAAGGGAGATAATTATTGAATTATTGAATTATTGAATTATTGAATTATTGAATTATTGAATTATTGAATTATTGAATTATTGAATTATTGAATTATTGAATTATTGAATTATTGAATTATCAGATCTTAAAATCAAAATTCAAAAACTCCGGTAACCTTGACGGATCCCGGTTCAAATAAAATTTGCTAATTCTTAAATTCTGTAAATTCTGATTCAGATAAATGCATAGCCTGTGCCGTAGGCAATACTTGGAAAAGAGTCAAGAGATTAGAGCAGGAATCAAGAAGTTTGGTTTCACTTTTTTCGCCATCGTCGTATTTTACGCAGAAAATACCTTTCTGTGCACCCAAACCCCATGTTAAACCAGTGTTAATTCTGACACTAAAAAAGCAATTCAAAAGCTATTTTACAGTGGCTTGACTATTGTACCGTATGGGTCAAAAAATAAATTATTGTCAATCAAACGGTTAAATACACATGACTTTGGGATGAAAAATCATATATGTTTTGGTGCTTTAATTTGCCTTGTGTTTAAAACAAAACAAAATCAAAACACAACAATTGTTATGAAAAATTCATTCAAAATTTCAGCTTTAATTTTAGCTTTTGCCGGTTTAGGTCTTGGTGCATCAGCTCAAACAACAACTACTACCACAACAACTACTACTACTACAACCATCCCGGGTGGCATTCGTTACAGCATTGGCGTTGATGCGGGTATTCCTGTAGGCAACTTTAAAGATAATTACAAATGGAACTTAGGCGGATCATTGCAGGCTGATATCCCGGTTTACAAACAACAGTTATTTGTAACCATTAACGTGGGTTACAACAATGTTTTTGGCAAAAAGAATATTGGCGGTGTTGCCAATGCAGATGTTACCGATTTTAAATTATTGCCAGTTAAGGCAGGTTTAAAATTCTTCCCTATCGAAAACTTTTATGTACAGGGCGAAGCAGGTGCCGCATTTTTGTTAAACAAATCTGATTTAGCTGCCAATAAATCAACTGCGTTTGTTTACGCTCCGCAAATTGGTGTTCAGTTCCCGGTAAGCAAAAGCAGCTTTATTGATGCCGGTGTACGTTACGAAGCAACTACCAAATATGTAACCGGTGTTGATGCAAGCAAAGTGAATTTTATAGGTGTACGTGTAGCCTACGGTTTTTAATATCGATCCTACTTTTACCTGAAAAAATAAAAGAGGCGGCCGGTTACGGCTGCCTCTTTTTGCTTTTTGTAGATATTTTTTTAACCAATGAGACAACTATAATTCAATAAAATCGTACAAATAGATACATTCTTTGTAATTTAACACCTTTAATACATTTTACCACTGTAGTAACCGATATGAAAAAAATCCTCATCATTGATGATGAAGTTAATGTAGCCTTACTGCTATCTAAATTTTTAATTCGCAACGGCTTTGATGTAAGCACCGCATCAAGCGGTACCGGCGGGATGGAAGCCCTTAAAGTTGGCGATTATAACCTGGTACTGTGCGATTTCAGGCTGGAGGATACCGATGGCCGTGAAATGCTTCGGAATATTAAGACGCATTATCCCAAAACCGGGGTAATTATTATAACCGGCTACTCGGATATAAAAATGGCTGTTGAGCTTATTAAAATGGGCGCATATGATTACATTACCAAGCCATTGTATCCTGACGAAATTTTAAATACAATCAATAAAGCGTTTGAAACCCATTACGCGTTGGTTGAAGAATCTGAAACTGCCGCAACGGTAGTTGCCGATAAGTCGAAAAGTAAAGAAACCAAAAAGCAGGTATTTGCAGGCGAATTTGTGGCCGGCACCAGCAAGGCATCTAAGGAGTTGCTGAGGCAGATTGAACTTGTTGCCCCAACAAATTACAGTGTAATTATTTTAGGCGAGAGCGGTACCGGTAAAGAGTCGGTTGCCAAAAGCATCCATCTGAATAGTCCGCGCCATAACCAACCCTTTATTGCCATGGACTGCGGTTCGTTAACCAAAGAATTGGCAGCCAGTGAGTTTTTTGGGCACGAGAAAGGCTCCTTTACAGGTGCTTTATATACCAAGATAGGCCACTTTGAAATGGCCAATGGTGGTACATTGTTTTTGGATGAGGTAGGTAATCTATCATACGAGATACAAGCCGCCCTGCTGCGTACTGTGCAGGAGCGCAAGGTTAAAAGGATTGGTAGTACCAAGGAAATTGATCTTGATGTGCGTATTATTATAGCCACCAACGAGAGCCTGCAGGAGGGTATCAGCAAAGGCAAATTCAGGGAAGACCTGTACCACCGCTTTAACGAGTTTACCATTTATATGCCGCCACTGCGCGAGCGGGGCGGTGATATTATGTTGCTGGCCGAGCACTTTTTAAGAATAGCCAACAACGAACTGGGCCGTAGCGTAGAGGTATTTGCGCCCGAAGTTATTGATTGTTTTATGAACTATCGCTGGCCGGGCAATATCCGCGAGCTTAAAAACGTAATCAGGCGGGCAGCGCTGCTGGCCGAGGATAACGAGATTACCATGAAAGCTTTGCCGCTGGAAATATCAAACTTTAAAACACCTTCATTTGAGCAATCTACTTATTCGGCATCGTCATCTTTTGAGGCTCCCGATGTTAAGGAAAACCGGCACGATTTAAAAAATGCAGCGCTTGAAGCCGAGTATGAAACAATTATCCGTGTTTTGAGGGAAGTGAATTTTAACAAAACCAGGGCGGCCGAAATTTTGAAGATTGACAGGAAAACTTTGTATAATAAAATGAAAGCCATCAACCTGAAGTAATACGATGGATTTGCAGGAACAGCAAAAAGACGGCGAAGATGACCGGCTGCGCAAGCTGAGGCACGATGTACGAAACCAGCTTTCAAATGTGCACCTGGCTTTAGAACAATTAAAGTACGAGTTGCCTGAAATAAACGAAGAAGTTTTATTTTATATAGAAATGATTGACACAAGTGCTAAAAAGATAAATGAGCTGTTAAGCGATGCAGAGTAAGCAGATAACAACCAAAATACTTTTTAAAAACGCTGAAACTTTTTAGCGTTTTTTTTGTCTCAATTTTAAGGATAGGATCAAAAACTATGAGCCAGGATCGGGGCAACGGTTTACGATTTTCTTTCTTGATTCTTGGATCTGATATCTTGATTCTTATCACCAATGTCAATTTTTAACTACAAACAACGCAACAATATTATCCTGGCCAGTATTATAGTGCTGGGGTGTTTTTTGTTGTATGCGATTAGTGGCTTATTCAGTAGTATTCTTGGCGCTATTGTATTGTATGTTATTTTCAGGCCACTGTATGTTAACCTCGCCGAGAAGCGCGAATGGCCAAAGTCGTTGGCGGCACTTATCATTATTTTTACATCGTTAATCATCATTGTAATACCTTTTCTCATCCTGAGCATTATGGTGGTGGGGAAAATAAAAAGCATCAATATTAAAGACCTGCCCATTGATCAATGGACTACAAAAATTGATGCTTTTGCTGCTGCTAACCTTAATCAGCCCCATTTTGCTGAAGATACACTTCAAAAGTTGGGCTCTTTCGGCACCAGCCTGTTCCCATCTATATTAAGCAGCGCGGCAAGCATTATACTCACCTTGCTGGTTTTGTATTTTATTTTGTATTTTATGCTTACGCAAATGCGCGAGTTTGAAGCGGGTTTGTTAAAATACGCTCCGTTCAGAGAACAGCATGCATTAAAATTTGCAGCTGCCCTACGCGATTCTACCTATTCAAACGTTTTAGGACAAGGAATCATAGCTGTTACCCAGGGTGCACTGCTGGCCAACGGGTTTTTAATATTCGGCATACCCGACCCGGTTTTTTGGGGGGTTATAGCCATATTTATTTCGTTTTTGCCGGTGGTAGGGGCTCCTACACTATGTATACCTGCAAGTATTTTGTTATTTGCGCAGGGCCATAACTGGCAAGGTGTTGCATTACTGGCGTATGGCTTATTATTTATAGGTAACGTTGACAATTTTTTAAGGATGATTATCAATAAGCGGGTGGCCAACACGCACCCAATTATTTCTATCATCGGCGTGTTTATAGGGTTGCCGCTTTTTGGAATTTTAGGACTGGTTTTTGGCCCGGTTTTACTATCTTACTTTTTGTTACTGCTGGAAATATATGAAACCAACCGTATGGCTGCCGATAGGCTTGAACGGATTAATACAGCAACAGAAAACTGACAGGCATTGAACAGTTTTGTAAACACACAATCAAAAAATAACTGACAAAAAAACTATTTACACACAATTAGCATACAAATAATACAATTGATGATATTTGGCAAGGTATTAGTATTAATCAAATCAAATGTTCAACTTTAAATTTATATTACAATGAATGATAACACAAAAGTAGTTGTTGCATTGCTTGCGGGCTTGGCAGCAGGGGCGGCTTTAGGCATTTTATTTGCACCCGATAAAGGTGGAGAAACTCGCGACAAGCTTACTGAATCATTAAAAAATCTTGGCGACTCCATTAAGGAAACTGCCGCTGCTGAGATTGATAACCTTGTTGGCTTAAAAGATAAAGTGGTTGAGAATATTAAATCAAAAATCCGTGGTGCTGAAGAAGAGTACCAGGACGATTTGGAGCACGCATAATTTTATTTAAACAACCCGGATAATTCATTGTAATGAATTATCCGGAATTATAAAATTATTAAACCAACCACCTATGGAAGCCGAAAAAGAAACTCCTCCACCATTGCCACCAATTATTGATCAGTTAAGGGAATACGCCGAAACGCGGTTTAAGCTTTTAAAATATGAGGCTATTGAAAATGGCACTTCAATTTTAGCAAGCGTTATTACAGATGTTGTTGTGGTAATTGGGATGGTGCTGTTCTTCATATTTGCCAGCCTAACCTTGGCGTTTTACCTGGCCGATATACTGCATTCCAACTGGATGGGCTTTGGATGCGTAGCGCTTATTTATCTGATTATCGCTATCATTATTAAGTTGAATAAGAGCCGGATAGAAAAACCGCTGGCCAATATTTTTATTCAAAAAATATTTAAAAGGTAAACATCATGAGCTACCAGATAAGAAGTATAAACGATTTGCAGGATGAAATATTCAGGCTTAAAACGCTGGAAAGCCAGCAAAGTACTGCCTTACGGGCGAGGGTAAGCAGTCCTTCTGCCATATTTTCATCTGTTATGTCGTTATTTCCGCGTTCAGTTGATAGTGATGGTATCCGCAATCCGGGGCTTTTCCATCCGGACATTATAAACCTTATATCAAGATTTGTAATTCCGCTTACTTTAAACAAAACGCTGTTTAAAAACTCCAATTTTTTAGTTAAAACTTTGGTAGGTCTGGTGTCGCAAAAAGCATCCAATTATGTTAACGAAGATTCTGTTTCGGGTGTTTGGGGCACAGTAAAAGGGCTTTTTGAAAAATTCACCAGGAAGAAAAGTAAGGACGAATATAAACCTGAGCCTTATAAAAGACCAATTGCCGGCCCGGTAGTTTAAAGGTATTTTGAACGCCACACCGCTCAATTAGCAGAAAAAGTTATTTTTGCACTTTATTTTATAAAGTGGGAAAAGATAAGTTAAAGCGATTTGCAGAGATTGATACCTTTAGCAATGTGCTACAATTGGATGCGGGCAAACCTTTTAAAGGCGATTGGAGCAAAGGTTTTTTTAATAATGATAATCCGGTAGTTTTAGAGTTGGCCTGCGGTAAAGGCGAATACACGGTAAACCTTGCCCGGCTTTTTCCTGAAAAAAATTTTATTGGTATTGATTATAAAGGCAACCGCATTTGGCGTGGCGCAAAAACTGCTATTGAAGATGGTGTACCCAATGTTGCTTTCTTACGCATCCAGATAGAAAACCTGCTGGATTATTTTGCCGATGGCGAAGTAGACGAGATATGGATTACCTTTCCCGACCCCCAGCCGCAATTAAGCCGCGAAAAAAAGCGCTTAACTTCTCCACGCTTTTTAGATAAATATATCAGGATACTGAAACCATCGGGCTGCGTTAACCTTAAAACCGACAACGATGGCCTGCATGCCTATACAGCCGAAAAGATTGAAGAGCTTAAACTAAAACTACACATCCGTACCGAGGATCTTTACCACTCGCCCTATGCCGATGAAGTGTTATCGATAAAAACCTATTACGAAAAAAAATATTTGAAGGATAACAAGAACATTAATTATCTTAAGTTTTCGTTTGAATAAAAAACAGATGTTTAATGCGCGCGTAAGTCGCACGATTATATCAAATCTTTTAATTTATTTATTGATAATCCATTTTCTATCAGCTTATTAATTAATTGTGCTCCTTGTGTTTCGTCCGATATATTTATGATCACGCTATTTTCGGGCACTTCCGGAAACCTAAGGGCCGTACCTTCCATTTGTGTTTTTAATTCTTCATATCTGTCTTCTGTCTCGCGAATAAATCCTCGTGGTACTTTATTGGGGCTTACCCAAACCCAGCTGCCATTAAACATTCCACGGTATACAGCGTAACCATGAGCAAAATAGTCGGGCTCTTCAAATTTTATATTGGTAATATTTGAAATTTGCGTTATAGTGTATTCAATAGATAAAGCCAACTGAATTATATATTCGTCCTCAACTTCGATTTCGAGCATATTCAAATAGCAGCTAAAATTTGATGCAATTAGTTCTTCAAAATCTGATTCTGTATCAATATATGTTATCTCAGGCTCTAAATTATTCTTCCTGTAATCGAGACAAAGATTCCAGTGACCATCGCCGTCGAATGGAAATAATCCTTCAAGGCTAAAACTCATGTAATCGTCGTATGACCTAAACCATTCAAAATCTGTAATTGACGGATAATTAAGCCCTATTCCTGCAATTACTGAATGAGGAGTGTTTTTTAGTGTATATCTTATGTATCCACCATTTTGAATTTTTAAAAGATTGACATATTCGTAGGGCAACCTAAAGCCAATCAAATTTTCAGCTTCTTTAACCATCTCGTCAGTAAGCGTTGGTTGAAGATACGGTAGATATATAGGAGCTTCCCAAATAGATTTTAGGCTTGATTTATTCATAAGTATTTTAATTACTGCCTTAAAGCTACAGTTTTCTTATAATCCTCAATAAAAAGCGTTCGACATTCGTATTTTTGGGTTCGGGTATTTATAGCCGAAACAAAAAGGATAAGGAGCCGGTCCCCTTTTGGTCAACTTTGTTATCAATATAATTGTATTAAATAAATCAGCTTAATGGACGATATTAACTTTTTTGATAAAGTATACCAGGTGGCCCGGCTGATACCTAAGGGCAGGGTAACCTCATACGGTGCTATCGCGTCTTATCTGGGCACCAAGGGTTCATCGCGCATGGTGGGTTACGCTATGCAGGCGGCAGGCAGGGCCAATCCGCCGGTACCGGCGCACCGGGTTGTAAACAGGCAGGGCTTGCTTACCGCCAAGTTTCATTTCGGAGGTAATACCATGCAGGAGATGCTGGAAAGCGAAGGCGTAAAAGTAACTGACGACCAGGTGCAGGACTTTAAAACGGTGTATTGGGACCCGAATATAGAACTGGCTTTATAGGCTAATGGTTTGAATTATGAGGTAATAGACCCACAATATGCCGGCAAGCTCTATAACGGGTATTATAATTGCTATTACAGGATGGTTTTTACCCTTCAACCATTTGTAAGTTAACCAGCAAATTCCAACTGGAATAATGATGCTAAATATAAAGGCAAACAGGATCAGTGTGAAATCAAATTTGGCTTGCCTGAAGCTGTGACTCATAATAATATTATTTAAGCATCTCCAATAATTCTATCCTGTTCCCAAACGGGTCTATAAAAGAAAATCGCTCCCGGCCAGGAATTGCCGGTTCTTCCATAAACTCCACCCCATGGTTTTGCAAATGCCGGCGTGCCGCGGCAATGCCGCTTATTTCAAAGGCATTATGCCTCGATGTGCGTGGCATGGCTTCCTCGGTACTTAAATGCAGCTGAATATTAGCTATGTTAAACCAATAACCCTTCGATTTGAATTTAGGCCGCTCGATTGGTTCAAGACCTATTACATCGGTATAAAAAATCCTCGCTTCCTCTAATCGTTCGGGAGGTACAACAATCTGGAAATGGTCGGCGCGTTTAAAATTAATCATCTGATTTTTAGAAAACAAAACTACTTATTTAGCATAGCCTGGCAATCTTAGTAACCTGTTATCAGGTAGTTGCCCTTTGATGTATTAAGTAGGCGTACACTTATAGTTTTGCACGAGGCTATCAGTCAAAAGTCGGCTAAAAAAAACAAACAGCAAATAGCCGGCTAAAATTGGCCTCTATTTTGCTTTGCCAAAATATCTACTTAAAAGTAAATATTATGGCAAAGTATTCAGAAAAAGCAAGTGAAAAAGTGGAGAAAACCATGCACGAAATGAAAGAGGGGAAACTTAAAAGCGGCAGCGGTGAAAAAGTGACCAGCAAGAAACAGGCCGTGGCTATCGGTTTATCAGAAGCCCGTAAGGAAGGTGCAAAGGTGCCTAAAAAGAAAAGCTGATATTTAAAAACAACAAAGCCATCAACTTAAAAAGCGATGGCTTTGTTATTATAACTGTTTTAAATATCTACTTAAAATCGGTAGCTATCCAGCTGGCCAGGTTGCCTTCTTTATTAATCTCTATCAGTTTTTCTACATCTTCATCCTTTTTGTGCGATTCTTCCATGCTGTATTTGGTTAGCATTGCCCTTAACGCTACCAGGTTGGCTGTGTTTTTGTCAAAATCGGTTTTATGCTGTAGGGCAAATTTGGCGTATTGCGAAGTGTAGGTAAACAGCAGTTCGGGATTAAGGTCACTAAGGTCATTTACGGCTTTATTAATAGATACAGAAACGCTGTGCGAGCCTTGTACCCAGGCCAAAATAAATAAGCGGGCCGCCTGCCTTTTTTCGCGTTTGTCTTTCCATCCGGTTTGTTGCAGCCAGTCGGCGGTGTTTATTACCTGTTGCTCGTACATATTAAAATCGGCATCAGTAGTTAGTTCGTAATGCATCGGCACATCATATTTTTGGGCCTTTGCTGTTAGTGTAAAAGCTGTGATGATTATAACCAGCGACAGAATTTGTTTCATATTTTAATTGCACTGTTAAATAAATGAACATAGTACTTATGCTCAAACTTCCTTATAAAGGATTTATTGCTCATTTAGTTTTAGTAAATGAATCCATAATATCCATTAAAACAATAGCCTCGTCAATGGAGCAGGGGTTGGGGCCTTCGTTTTTAAAATAAGTTACTATTTTTTCAATCATAGGTTGCTGTATGTGTTGCGGATGCTTAAACGTTACAGTTTCATCTTCAGTATCTGTTTTCCAGGTAACATAATTGCCAAAAAACGGGAAAGTTATTTTTCCTTTTGTGCCGATGATCTCGCAGGTATCAGTGGTTAAACTTTCGGCTACGCTAAAGCACCAGGAGCCATTTACAACCACTTTGTTTTTAAACAGGATTTCGCCGCAAACATGATCATCGGCCGGTGTTGAAGCAGATTGGTTGAGCGAGAAACCATGATATTTTTCCGGTTCGCCAAAATAATATAGCATCAGGTCCAACTGGTGCGGGGCCAGGTCGTGAAAATAACCGCCGCCCGAAAATTCGGGCAATACCCGCCAGTTGGTTTCGCTTTCGGCAATTAGTTTTGGCTTGCGGCTTTGCCACATCCGGATTTGCACCGTACGCACTTCGCCAATTTTTTGTTTGTCAAGCAAATCCTTCACCATTAAAAACATAGGCACTGCCCTGCGGTAATGGGCTACAGTGAGTTTTGCATTGCTTTGTTTTACGGCCGCAGCCATGGCCCTGGCTTCATCGGCATTGCGGGTAACAGGTTTCTCCACATATACATTAAAACCCTTTTCTAAAGCAGATAAAGCATACTCCAGGTGCGATGACGGCGGGGTAGCAATATAAATAGCATTAACACCGGCTTCGGCCATCATTTTATCAGCATCGCTGTACCATTTGCCTACCCGGTGGCGGCTGGCATAGTCGGCTGCTTTTGCTGCATCACGCCGCATAACGGCTAACAGATCACTATCGGCCACTTTTTTAAAGGCAGGCCCGCTTTTAAGTTCAGTCACGTCGCCGCAACCAATTATACCCCAGTTGATCATAGGAAGCCCCCTCTAAATCTCCCCCTGAAGGGGGAGACTTTTAAGAAATTTATTTGGTTAATTATCGTGTGTTAATGCCGCGTTCCAACTTCCCCTTCAGGGGGCCGGGGGGCTTACAATATCGCCTCAATCTGCGCCAGTTCATCGGCCGAAAAAGCAATATTGTCCAGCGCCTTTAACGAGTCGGCCAGTTGTTCGGCGCGGCTTGCGCCAATAAGTACCGATGTAACGCGTGTATCTTTCAGCAACCACGCCAATGCCATTTGTGCAAGTGTTTGGCCGCGTTGCAGGGCAAGATCATTAAGTTTTTTTATCTGGCTCAGGCGTTCTTCCGTTAATTGCGAAGCCTGTAAAAAGCCGGTTGATTTTGCAGCGCGCGAATCTTCGGGGATGCCGTGTAAATATTTGTTGGTTAACATACCCTGTGCCAGTGGCGAAAACGGGATACAGCCCACACCTTCGTTGCCCAATACATCCATTAAGCCACCTTCAACCCAACGCTCAAACATGGAATATTTTGGCTGGTGGATTAGGCACGGCGTACCCAACTCTTTTAATATTTTAATGGCTTTTGCGGCAACATCGGCAGGGTAGTTGGAAATACCTGCATATAAGGCTTTTCCCTGGCGAACGATGAGATCAAGCGCAGCCATGGTTTCTTCCAGCGGTGTTTCGGGATCCGGGCGGTGGTGGTAAAATATATCTACATAATCCAGGTCCATACGTTTAAGGCTTTGATCAAGGCTGGCAACCAAGTATTTTTTTGATCCCCAATCGCCATAAGGGCCATCCCACATGGTGTAACCAGCTTTGCTGCTGATGATCATCTCATCGCGGTAGCCGCGGAAGTCCTCTTTTAAAATGCGGCCAAAATTCTCTTCGGCCGAACCCGGGGGCGGGCCATAGTTGTTGGCCAAATCAAAATGGGTAATGCCGCTATCAAAAGCAAGGTGTAAAATTTTGCGGTAGTTTTCGGTAACATCAACGTGCCCGAAATTGTGCCACAAACCCAGCGAAATAGCCGGTAATTTAATGCCGCTGTTACCACAACGGCGATATTGCATTTTCTGGTATCTGTCTGCAGACGGTAGGTATGTCATATTTATAAAAGGTATGATTGAGATGGATTGTATCGGGAGTAAAAATAGAATTTTAATCAGAATATTTTGTCTGAATCAGAATTTACAGAATTTTAGAATTATCAGAATACGCTCTTATAATTCTGCTAATCGTAAAATTCTGTAAATTCTGATTCACACCACCTCCGCCACCACGAAAGTACTGCCTCCCACAAAAACCAGGTCGTCGTCACCGGCTGCGTTTTGAGCGGCCTGTAAGGCTTGTTTAACAGACGTGTATGTTAAACCCTGTAAACCTATGCTTTCTGCCTTCTGCTTTAAGCTTTCAGCCTCTAATCCCCTTGGGATATCGGGTTTGCAAAAGTAATAGGTAGCCTCTTTAGGGAGCATGCTTAAAACCTTAGTGATGTCCTTATCATTCACCATCCCGATTACAAAGTGGAGGTGTTTATAGTTAACGAACGCAATGTTTTTTAAAACCTCCTGTATACCGTCGGGGTTGTGGCCGGTGTCGCAAATGGTTAAGGGCTTTTCAGTTAAT
Source organism: Mucilaginibacter ginsenosidivorax (assembly GCF_007971525.1). Classification (NCBI taxonomy): domain Bacteria; kingdom Pseudomonadati; phylum Bacteroidota; class Sphingobacteriia; order Sphingobacteriales; family Sphingobacteriaceae; genus Mucilaginibacter; species Mucilaginibacter ginsenosidivorax. The sequence goes on along the minus strand of NZ_CP042437.1, from coordinate 1,657,943 downwards.
GTTTCCCAGCGGCCATGTAAACCGGTAAGGGTTTTTACCTGCGATAAGGCGGTACGAATATCATCATCACTAATATTGAAACCTTGAATACGCAGCTCATCAATAGCCGTTAAGACAGTCTTTACATTTTTGAGCTGATATGAGCCGGTAAGATCGAGCTGGATGAGTTGTGAGTTGTGAGTTGTGAATTGTGAGTTTTTTGTAGCAGTTAAATCAAGCAGATTTTCTTTTTGGCCTTTGACTTTTGACTTTTGAATTTCCCACGTATCTGATGCAAATAAAAGAGTGGTACGTTCTTTTGCCGCTTTTTCAACAAATACCTGCGCCGTTTCCGGCTGGTTTTCGCCAATAATAACCGGGACGCCGGGTTTAATAATACCCGCTTTTTCGCCCGCTATGAGTGGTAACGTATTGCCCAGGATATTCATGTGGTCCCAGCCGATGTTGGTGATGATGGAAAGTAGTGGGTTGATGATATTAGTAGAATCCAACCTGCCCCCCAGGCCAACTTCAATAATGGCAATATCTACCTGCTCCGTTGCAAAAACGTCAAAGGCAAGACCAACAGTCATTTCAAAGAATGAGGGCCGGATCTCATCAAAATCTTTAAGATGATTTTCAACAAAATCAATCACCGTTTGCTCGCTGATCATTTGCCCGTTAATGCGAATGCGTTCGCGAAAATCTTTTAAATGGGGCGATGTATATAAGCCCGTTTTGTAACCGGCCGTTTGCAATACAGCCGCCAGCATGTGCGATGTAGAACCTTTGCCATTGGTGCCGCCAACATGTACGCTTTTAAATTTATGCTGAGGGTTATCAAGGCGTTTACAAAGTTCGATGGTGTTATCCAGGTTAGCTTTGTAAGCCGAAGCCCCATCGCGTGTAAACATGGGGAGCTGAGTATATAGGTATTGGATGGTGTCTTTATAGTCCATAGTCCATAGTCCATAGTCCATAGTCCATAGCTATGGAGATGTATCTCAAATGTATAAAATAAACTATTGCAGTGAATTGTAAGAAATGATAGGAAAACTATTTTCGTGGTCTATGGCTATAGTCCATGGACTAGAACAAACTCCAACTATGGTCTATGGACCATCGACTATGGACTAAACTCAGTTAACCTTAAATACAAACACCACCGTGCCAACCTGGGTATCCGGTGCCGAATCAAGTGCATTTAGTTTGGAGTTTTTTACAGCATCTTCGCATTTTTGCAAAAGTGCTGCATCGGTTATGGTGGTACCACGGGCGCCGGCGCGCGCATATATCACGTTGCCATCTTTATCAACTCTTATATCAACCATTATTTTGCCAGTTTGACGGTTGTCGTCGCTAACCGACGGACGGCTTACAAAATTACGCTGAGCCATGTTAAGGCTGCCACCGTTGCCAGATCCTGTTCCGTTATAATTATTGGTTAAGGTACTGCCTTCCGGTTTGCCCTGGTTGCCGGGTTTATTGCCCGTACCATCGCCCTGGCCTGTACCGGTTGTAGCTTTGCCTTTATAAAGGGCATTTTGGTTCACTACAGGTTTTGCCACCGCTTTAGTAGGCTGTGGTGTAGCCACCGCGGTTGTTGGTTTTTTGGTTGGTGCGGCCACTTCGGGCGCATCTTCGGTATTTTGGGTAACAACAGTTTTTTCGCTGGCCTGCGGCGTTGGTTTATCCTCCGACGGCGGGGCGGGGGTAACCTTATCGGGCTTGGTATGGTTAGCTTTCTCGGCAACCGAAGGTTCTTCGGTGCTCATATAATCATTGCCCATCCCTTCATCGGTGGTGCCATAATTCACCAGGATACCGCCGGTACCTTCCTCTTGTTTTGGTGGGTTTTGAAACACAATAAAATAACATGCCGCTATCAGCAGGGTCATGATAATGCCTGTTGCTAAAAACGCCTTTGGATAGTTATTTTGCTCTTCCCTGTATTCCATTATTACTTTTAGTACTTAGTTCTGAGTTTTGAGTGATGAGTTTTGAAAATTGAATCAAATCAAAACTCATTACTTAAAACTTAAAACTATTTTGGTTCCGTTGCTAAAACCAGTTTTATGTTTAATTTTTGTGCTATATCCAATACCTGTACCACATCCTGTATGGCTACGGTTTTATCTACCGATAAAACAATGGTTAATTCTTTAGCCATGGTTTTGTAGGTTGATAGTTCGTCCATCAGCTTATCCACCGGTACTACCTTTTTATCAACGGTGTATACCAAGTCTTTAGTAATAGCTACGTTGATTGTTTTTTTGGAGATAGACTGCCCGCTTGACGATTTTGGCAATACCAGCTTAACCACGTTTGGGTTGGTTACCGTAGAAGCGATGAGAAAAAACAAAAGCAGGAAGAACATGATATCGTTCATTGCCGATGTATGTACCTCGGCAGATGCACTTTTATGTCTTTTTCTTAAATTCATTTGCTTGGCTCCTCTAACAGGTCAATAAATTCAATGGCATCGGTTTCCAGTTTCAGGATCACTTTATCAACCATCATATTTAAAATATGGTAGCACACGTAGGCCACAATACCTACAAACAAACCGGCAGCAGATGTTACCATTTTTACATATAACCCACCAGATATAACGCCCATACTGATGTTATCTGTTTTAGAAATATCGTAAAATATTTTGATTACCCCGGCAATAGTACCCAGGAAACCAAACATCGGTGCAATACCGGCAACTATACCCAAAATACCAATGTTTTTTTCCAGTTTGGATACCTCCAGCTTGCCAATGTTTTCTATAGCGCCTTCAATGTCTTTTATCGGGCGGCCAATGCGTAATAAGCCTTTTTGCAGCATGCGGCCCAAAGGTGTATTGCTGTTACGACATATAGCAATAGCCGATTCCAGGTTGCCCGAATGAATGCTTGACCGTACCTGTATCATCAGGTTCGACTCATTGCGGGATGCCTTTCGGATGGTAAAATAACGTTCAAAAAATATAACAAGCCCCAGTACGGCCAGTATGCCAATAGGTATCATTACCCAGCCCCCTTTTATCAGCAGGTCGCCAAAACGTAAATCTTCTGCGGGTGCTAATTGGGTGGCTGCATGGTTAGCGGTATCTACTAAGTGCTTTGCTGTATCTGTTACTGCTTGTATTAATAATAATGTCATTTCTGATGTTTAACGAGTTGATATGGATATGATTTTATATCTATTTTTTTTTCTTTTACTAACCTGTCCTTTTGCGCTTTTGCCTCTTCGTATGTAGTGAAGCTGCCCGTTACTACTTTAATAAGCTTGCCTGTACCCGGACCGCTGTAAACACGTGCATCAACACCCTTTTTCTGAAAGTGATCTGCCTCAGCCTGCGCTTTTGCCAACGTTTTAGTTGACTCCAGGATTATGGCGAAAACAGGACCTGTTGATGAATCGGCAGGTGGAGCAACAACACTTGCTTTATTTAACGTTGAATCGGGCTTTGAAATTGCCTTTTTGATCGTATCAGCAGGTTGTGCTACTTTTTTTACAGAGTCGGTATCACTTTTGGTGACAGGAGTCGCCTTTGGTTCAGGTAGTAGTTGCGTTTCCTGCCCTTTGTTCAGATGCAGCCACTGTGGTTTAAATTTGTAAACAGTTAATGCGGCGCTGGCTAAAATGATTACCACTATTAATATAATAGCCCATAGGCTTATACCACGCCTGATTTCTGGTTCGTCATCAATATATTCTTCGGGTTGATTAACAGTTTCTGTAAACTGAATATCCCTGATTGGCGGCGGCAACGGCAATGGCTCCGGCGATTGTACGGGTGTTGTTGTTGCCTGTATTGGCGTGCTAACATGCTCCGGCGCAACAGTGCCTGGTTGGGCTGTTACCTCTGGCGCGGCAGGCTGGTTTAACTTTTTTATGCTGACAGGTGCATACCCATAAAAAGATGCATTATCGGTATTGCTTACCTTCGATTTAAAAGCAATTCTGCCTTTATCCATAAAAAACCAACCCAAATCGGCAAAAGGAACCTCCTGCAACGCGGCCTCTTGTTTTAGGGCACTAATATATTTATCGGTAAAATATTTAGATGATGCCAGCGAAATCTTTTTCTTTTCGGCAATATATTTTGTTAAAGTGTCATCGCCATCAAGGGTTTGCGGATCAAACTGGATTTTATAACCGGGGGGATAGAATTTACGCTCGGCATCGTTATACCAGGCACCCACACGTACATGTACAAAATAGCCAAGGCCCGGCACACTTATTTCGCCGTGCTGGCCCAATAGTTCACTTAAGTAATTGGCTATATCCATTTGTTAAAATGCGGTTTTATGCTAATTCAATAATCTTAAAACGAGAAACCAACGCCGCCAAAGATATTAAATCCGTAGTTAGGATAGTATACCCAGTTTTGATAACCCGAGTTTAAAATGTTATTTGCCTGTGCAAATACCGTAATAACCGGTGTAACCCGGTATTCAACACCACCATTCAAATCAGCAAATGAAGCAATTTCGCGGTTTTGCGTTAACAGGCTTGTATTTGGCGATGGCGTTCCTAACGGACCCGGTACTATGCCAAATGGCCTGTCATAGGCAGTCCCTCTTATCAATAATGAGCCGGTTATGCTTACTTTGTTGTTAATATGAATGGCTGTACCTGCTGTTAACAAAAACTTAGGCAGGTTCCAGGCTTGCGCTTCTGTTGCCATTTTATAATCCTTAAACTCCACGCGGCCAAAAATGTTTACATCTTCGGTTGCCTTAAAATCAAGCTCGCCATTAAAGCCGCTTACACGCGATCGGCCTTTATCATATATCACGTCAAATTTATAACCTTGCGCGGTTTGCGTGCTTACAAATAGGGCCATATCTTTTACGCTGTTGCGGAATACAGCTGCTTTAAAGCTTAGCCCGGGTGCCAATGTGCCTTTTAAGCCGGCGCTGATATCCAACTGATCAACCGAGTTTTGAAGCTTTATGTTTTGGTTGATATAGGGGTTTGCGTTTGCAAAATCGTGTATTGAAGCCCTGTTTACGTCACCTTTGGCCTCAACAAAAAGGCGTACATATTTAGGAACTACCTGGTATTCAAGTTTAGCGGCAGGGAAAACAAAAAAGCGGTTATAATCGCCAAATTCTTTAGCGATGGTTACGCCGGCATCAATTTTATAGTTGGTGCCCTGGAATTTGATATAAGGGTTTAACCGCAGGATGCTGTTATTTAAGTTATAGGCGCTGTCTTTAGGGTTGGCCAGATCGACAGAAGCACCCAGGCCGGTATAAAACTGCTTAATGGTTTGGTTTACAAAACCCGAAAGCACGATGTTGCTTTCGCGGGCTTTGTAGGCATTGCCAAATGAATATCCATTTAATTTTACCGAGTAGGTAAAGTCGTTTTCAACATCCTTAAAGTTTTTGGCCAGCTCAACCTCGCCGCTGATATCATTAAAATATTGCTTTTGCGGGGTAAAGGTTAAAGGGATTGAATCCGGGTGACCATAAAAATAAACACCACGGCGTTTGTAATTAATGCGGCCGCTTATGTTATTTTCTGAATTGATGCTTTTGATAAATACGCCAACTTCGTCTTTACTTTCGGTTTGCTTATCCCATGAGCCGGATTGCGAAAGGTGTTTCAGGAATCCGCCAACCTGTAAAGCCTGGTCGCGACCATTACCAAAATACGCTTCGCCAAATAAGGTTTTCATGCTACCTACACCTGCTTTAACGTAGTTGTTAAGCAATACCGAGTCCTGCTCGGCAGGCCTCTTTTGGGCGTCAAGACGCTTAATTTCCGAATCCTGATCAAGTTTTTTATCCAGTGGGGTATAGGCTAAAGGGGCTTTAAAAGGCACCTTATCTTCCAGATCGGGGTTGCGCCGAATTTTTACCGCATCGGCCAATACAGGTTTGTAAGCAGTGGTTACCACAATTTCTTCTGATAAACTGCCGCCATTTGCCGGGCTGTTACCGTTAGCACCGCCTTTTTTGGTAGTATCCTGGCTGGCTCTGCTAACTGCATCGCCCAGCTTTTTTGCACCGGCATCGGTTTTTTTAACAGTGGTTTTGGTTGCGGCTTTTTTTACAGGTGCCTTGGCCGGTGTTTTGGTTTTGGTGGTTTTTACTGTTGCCTTTTTTGCAGGTTTCTTTGTTTGCGCTTGTGCAGGAACAAAGTATAATGCTATTATTAAGGTAAGCAGCGTATAGGTGTATCTTAATTTCATTGCTTGTCTTCTTTTATATTACTCTTCGTTATCCTGTTAATTTTGGGCTGGAGTTTTGGTAGTATCTGCAGGAGCCGCTTTATTGTCGCCGGTATCGGGCACTACAGGCGCAGCAATTTTGCCCGATTTGCCACCGTTTAATACATCCAGTTTTTGTTTGGCCGTTGGCAGTATATCATCATCGGCTTTATAATTATCAATAATACTTTGCAGGGTTGCTTTAGCCTGGAAATTGTCTTTCAGCGCCTTATAATTGTCGGCCAATAAAATATACGTTTTGGCTATCCAGTAGTCGTAGTTTGGCATTTCCTTAGCCAGGTCAAAACACATTTTTTGCGATGTTTTGTACCGGCCTTTTAAATACTCAACCAAGGCTACGTTGTATTTCGCTTCGGCAGCGGCAACTGTTTTGGTATTGGTTATGGTGTAGTTTAATTCTTTAATTGCGGTGGTTGTATCACCCCTTTGCAAATAAGCCTTACCTGCATATAACCCTGTGCGGAATTTATCTTCCTGTGCAGTTTTATCGTTTTCCCTAACCAGCTTCACATAGTTCAGTGCGTCATCCGGCATTTTCATTTCGGCATAGCACAGCAACAGGTTGTTAATGGCAAAGGTATAATCGGCCTTATATTCTGAGTTGGTTTCCAGGCGTTTCAGGAACACCACCGCTTCATTATATTTTTGCTGGCTGATGTAGAGTTTAGCCATGGCTATCAACGATTTTTCGCTGTAAGCGCTCGTCCAGTCGTTTAGTATCAGGTTATAATCTACAACGGCTTCCTGTGTCCTGTTCAGGTTGGTTAAGCTTTGTGCTCTTATAAATCGTGCCTGTTTTTCGTAAATCTGTTTGCCCGGAAACTTATCAAAGTAAGCGTTTACGGCACCCAGGGCACCTTGCCAGTCATTTTTTAAATAAAGGTTGTTGGCAGCGGTTATCATAATGCTTTCCTGATCGGCAGCGGTGTAATTACCTATCGGGGTGGTTGCCGCGTAAGTAATAAATGTTTGGGCATCACCCTTATCAGTATAAATTTTTTCTATCTGTTTAAGGGCCTGTTTGGCCTCATCGGTTGATGAGTAATCCTGGATCACTTTTTTGAATGATTCAACGGCTACGTCATCGTTACCCGCATTGTAATCAATTAACCCAATGGTCACCAGCGCACGCGGAATGTAGCTGCTGCGCGGATATTTCTGGATCATCGCCTGCAAACCTGTCTTGGCTTTTTCGCCGTCGGTTTTCAGGAAATACGTGTAAGCTATCTCGAACGATGCATCATCAGCGTAATCGGAGTTAGGGAATTTGTTCAGCACATCATTCAACGTGCTTATCTTGGTATCTAACGACCCCTGCAATCCCTGGATCATCCCACGCTGAAACAAAGCGTAGTCTTCGCCCTGGCTATGCCTGGCAATAATGCGGTTGTAGTAATCAAGTGCTTTGCCATAGCTTTTCAGTACAAAATAGCTATCGCCAATACGGGTTACCGCATCATTTTGCGTGCTTTCGTCTTTAACATCGCCGGCTATAAACTTCTCAAAATAATTAGCTGCTTTTTTGTATTGCTCGCCATAAAAAGCGGCGTAACCCACGGCGTAATTGGCGTAGTTGGCTACTTCGGTTTCCCTGGCTTCGGGCATATCCAAAAACTGCTCAAAAGTTTCAACCGATTCGGCATACTTACGTACCTCGTACATAGCCTCGGCCATCCAATAAGTGGTAAGGGCTGCGGTTTTTGGGTCGATAGGGTTTTTCAGCGAACGGAGAAAAATACCTATAGCGTTTTCAAACGCGCGCTCGTTATAAAATTCCAACCCGCGGTAATAAGTCACTTTTTGATATGCTATCTGAGCGCTTTCTGATTTGTTGGGGATAGGTTCCAGTATATCTACCGCCTCCTTATAATTGCGGGAGTTTAACAGTTCTTCGCCCAATAAAACCTTCATTTCATCGTTACGACGGGAGCGGGGATAATTTTTAAGGTATAAACGGGTAGCTGCAAGTGCCTCGGTGTTAAAATCCAGCTCGTATGATAGCTTGGCGTACTCGTACAAGGCATCTTCCTGTAGCTGCTTATCATAAGTAAGTTTGGATGCATTAAGGAAAGCATTACGCGCACTTTGCTTATTGTTCATCTTCAGGAACACATCACCAAGTGTGTAGTTACCATTTTGGCTATATACATCTTTTTGCTCCACCAGTTTTTCAAGCTCGCTGGCGGCCTGGGCGTAATTACCCACCTTGTAAAAGGTGTAACCTATCTGGTAGCTGTCCTGGGTGTTTTGGGTACGCCCCTGGTCCCGGTCCTGGAAACGGCCATAGTACTTAACCGCATTATCAAAATTACCTTTCGCAAAGTATGATGCGGCAATAATGCGCAGCATTTCGGTTTCGTTTTGCTGGTGGGTACTGTTAACAATTGGTACAGCGTAGTTTATTACATCATCGTAGCGCTTATCTAAAAAGTAAACTGCAGATATATAGTAAGGGTAGCTGTTTTCATACTTCTTTGATTTTTTTAACCGCTCAAAGTTCACCAATGCCAGGTGATAATCTTTATTAAGGTACGCTATGTATGCAAAGTAATAAGTGGCATCTTCGGTAAATTCAGTTTTCTTGGTTTTTACTTCGGCAAAAAGCAATTGGGCGTCTTTATAGTTGCCCAATGAAAAATAAGCATAACCTTTACGGAATTTGTACTCGGTGTTATCGTGTCCGTTAAGTTCGCCGGCTTGTACTTTATCAAACCATTCAATTGATTTTTCGTACTTTCCCTGTTTAAAATATGATTTACCTATCTGGAAATAAGCCAGCCTGGTAAGCGGGTTTTCGGGATGCTCCTTAATAAAACGCTGAAACATGCTTTCGGCATCATCATTATTAAGATTAAGGGCGCAAAAGGCTTCGTAATATTGGCTGTTTTCTTTTACCAGCGACAGGTCTGATTCAAACTTAGGCTGGTTGGCAGATTTAAGCCGGGAAGTTTCCAATAGCCGGAATTGCTCGGCGGCGGATGCGTATTTTCCTTTACTCATCAGGTCGATGGCAGTATGGTAAGTGCGGTAAACCTGGGTAGATGGATTTTGCTGTGCCAGAGCGGTTGAAGCTATAAAAACAGGAATTAGCAGGGGGATGTATCTTTTTTTGATCATAAAGCGCATACTAACGATGGTGCTAAAATAGCGAAACGAAAAGGGCTAATTAACACAAGTAGTTAACAAATGTGGAAAACACGTTTATAAAACGAAGGTAATACTAAAGATGATATGTGTGTGGAAAACTTTAAAATTGTTGACTGCTTTGCGCTACGGGGGCTTACCAAAAATAACCAATTAGTGTAAACCATTGCAATTTTTTAAACCTTTAAGCGTGTTTGATAATATGTTTATTTTCATGTGTTGCCCAATTTTCATATCCGCCGGGATATATCTTTCTGCAGGTAAAAAGCTTAAGGTGCTAATCATTTTGTTTTTTCCGTTGATTTGTAATGCACAAAAAACAAACGGGCCAATTGTTTTAACCGAAGCGAAAATTTTGCTGCCAGTTAGTGAGTTTTATGTAGCCGGCGTTGTTGATGAACGCGATGACCGAAGCCCGGTGGCCTGGTTGCTACCCGCAACACAGGCAACTGCAGCTACACCAAGGTTATCGTTGGATCTGCAAGGTGGCGTGTCAACGGCGGTTAAGCAATATTTTGACAAAAGTGTGCCTGCCAATAAAACATTACGGCCTATAATTATTCACATTAAAAAGATTAGGGTGGACGAAAAATTACAACCCGATGGCCGGGTTGAAGGTAAGGCAGGCATTATATTATCATTTTGGCTTAAAAAAGATGGTGAAGATATACACTTAGTTGATTACCGCGGTGGTACTGGCTATACCAGGAGCACCGGTCAGCAAATGGATATAGGCGGCTTATTAAGTAATTCGTTACAGGCGGGGCTGGCTTATTTTAGCACCTGGATAAATAAACAGGCAGATAGTAATATAAAATTGGCCAAAGGCGTAAAACTGATTTTTAGCGACTATACCGAAAAGCCTGAAGGCGATACCATTTACTACTCGGCTAAGCGGCCTTTAAAATGGGATGATTTTCAACAAAAGCCGCCCGCCAGTAAATATGAGGCCGAGGTTTTCCCAAGTATATCCTACGGGGAACAAGCTGAGGTTGTTAAAGGAATAGTTTGCGTACGTATAAGCCTCAAGCCGTATTTGCCAAAAAGCGCCTGCTGGGTAAAGAACGGCGCCCGTACACCTTATAGCTTAAATCACGAACAAAGGCATTTTGACATTGTAAAACTGGTGATGGAGCATTTTAAACAACATTTGTTAAAAGAAAAGCTCACGGTTGATAATTATGACGGCCCCATTAACATGCAATACCTGGATTCGTTCAGGGAGATGAACGATATGGAAAAGCGATATGATGATGAAACCAACCACGGGATGAATGAGAGTGTACAGGAGGAATGGAATAAGAAGATTGATAGGGAACTCTCTTTTAGTATAAAGTAGTAAGTATCAAATATCAAGATTTTTAGGGAAGTTGACTACATCAGTTGGTCAGTCTTAGGTACTTAAGTAACTGCGCGGTACAGTGCTCTAAAAACTAACTAACAGCAGAAAAAAGTCTTACTACTAGATATAGATACTTACTACTTACTACAATTCTATTTTTCATTTATTTTTGAAAGTTTGAAAACTCATTTATATTTGTGCATGGAATTGGCAGAAGGAAAACTTAAGTTTATTGAGGCCTGGGGCAAGTTGGGATCAGAATGGGGGATAAACCGCACAATGGCGCAGGTACATGCTTTACTTATGGTATCGCCAGAGGCTTTAACAACCGAAGAGGTAATGGCTGAGTTAAGTATATCCCGTGGCAATGCCAATATGACCCTGCGGGATTTGATTGATTGGGGTTTGGTTGAAAAACAACATAAGACCGGCGAGCGCAAAGAGTTTTTTTATGCCGAAAAAGATACCTGGGTAATTGCCCGCCGCGTGGCCGAAGAACGCAAAAAACGCGAGCTTGACCCGGTGCTTAAGATCCTTGCCCAGTTAACTGAAGTTAAAGGTGATGAAAACGACCCTGCTTATAAAACTTTTAAGACCTCGGTAAATGACATTAATAAGCTGGCGAAAAACGTGAATACAACTTTAGATACCATGCTAAAAGCGGAAGAAAACTGGTTTTTTGGGTCGATATTTAAAATGTTCAAGTAACATTTTTTTTGAATTTAACTTTCGATATTTATTGAAAATTCTATAATAATTATATTAAATAAATCGTAAAATCATGAACTATTTTATTTTAACTTATGTTGTTTACCTGTTGGTAAGCATCGCATTAACTGTTTGGGTTGCCAAAGTGCTATTCAAAAATGGCCGTATTTTTTTGGTAGATATTTTTCACGGTAATAATGAATTGGCCGACAGTGTGAATAAACTGCTTGTTGTGGGCTTTTACCTTATTAATATAGGGTACATGAGCCTGGCCTTAAAAGAAACTGGTACTATTGCCAATATACAAGTTGTAGTGGAGGTTTTGAGTTATAAATTGGGGTGGATAATTTTGATTTTAGGCGGTATGCACTTTTTAAACCTGGTTGTGTTTTTTAAACTACGAAACCGGGCTAAACGAGATAAGGCATTTAACGTTAATATTGAATAATCGTTACCGATCAGGTGCTGAAAAAGTAGCGTTTACAAAACCGGATACGGATAGCTGGAACCCCTCAGTTGCCTGCTATTTTGCTATCAGGCTGCCTGGTTGAGTTGAGCTTTTACGCTCCGTAATAAAACGTCGATGTCAAATGGTTTGGCTATAAAATCATCGGGGCCTCCATCATGTTGGAGCGAACGATCAGAAATATTGTGACTTGCCGAAATTAAGATAACCGGAATATTGTGGGTTTCTTTCATCGTTTTAATGTGTTTGCACAACTCTCGCCCGTCTAAACCGCCCAGCATAATATCAAGTAAAATCAAGTCGGGATTATGCTTCCTGATCCTATCAAAAATGTAGTGTGCATCTGATAATGTTTCAACTTCATAGCCCGATTCCTCAAGTATGTATTGTAAAACCTCCAATATGTCCTTATCATCATCAACCGCTAATATCCGTCTCATGGTAATGTCTTTTAGTATCTTCAAAAAAATGCTATTAATCATTAATTAATAACTTTACATTGATGATAAGCAAATGTTATACCAAATTGGTTTGATAAGTGCTTTTAAATCAGTATAATATTCTGTTTATACTTAATTTAAAAGTAATGTAAACAAATAAACCCGCCAGTGGATACGATAAAATTAAGTAGTGTTGTGTAAAAAGGAGTGTTTATAAGTAAAGATGTTACTTTGCAAAAATGTAACTTGCTTTTTTACACTTGGCACAAAAATACTTTTTTATGGGTAAAAAAAACAAAATCCTTTTAGTAAACCAACCGCGGCGCATTTTAAAGTGGAATGGAGTTCCACATTTTGAGCAATAATATACTTTTTTTGGTTTTTCGCTAATGTTTTGATCTTCTGTCATACTATATGGAGGGAGCAATTTACAATATAGCCCATACAAAACATCAAGCTATATATAAATACTACCAGTAAGTTAGTATCGGTATACTTTTGGTTTTTTAAATTAATTAATGGTTAATAAAGCACATATCGTTTTCGTTGGCAGCGATAGCAAATATACCGTTTGATTGGAAGGAAAAACAAGAAGTGCTTAGCAAAGAAGCCACGCGGAACCCTATCTGCGAGTTCTATTTTACATTTCGGACATGTCGCCCTTTTTTTTAGCAAAGGCTTTATATCTTGCTGCTGATTAATTTGTACAACCATAATACAATTAAGGGGTTATTGTATTTAATTATTATTCAATTTCACTATCACAAAGATAACTTTATTGTTAATATCTTAATCAATAAGGGTATTTATTATGGTATTGTTATTTTTAAGGCGTAAAAAACAAACTATTTTTAAAATACAAGGCGTTTTTGGGTCACTTTTTTTAATTGTTGCTATTTTGGGTAATGTACCCATAATGAGGAGGACGTTTTGGATAGCCTTTAGCAGAATAATGGCACCTTTACTTAATCAGGTTATTCACCTTCTCAACAAGTTCAATAAGGTCAAAAGGTTTATTGATAATACCATCACAACCATAGTTTAGAAGATGGTTGTCATTGCTTAAATATGCAGAAAATATGATAACGGGAATATCGCCAAATTTAGGGTGAACTTTGATGCTTTTGCAAATTTCGCCGCCATTTGTGCCTGCAACACGGTAATCCAATATAACCAGGTCTGGGGCAAATTCTTCTATCAGCGGTAATACGTCTTCGCTGTTTGATGTGCTGCGTACTTCAAATTGCTCATAGGTAAGTGTTTCATGAACAATTTCTAAAATGTCCTGATTGTCGTCCAATACTAAAATACGCTTTGACATAATAACATTACAAGTGAAGGACCGACATGGATTTAAGATCTCTCGCCAACTATATTGAACAAATTTGGAGTAACAAAGGGGATATTTATTTATCCATACGTCAGCATACAAACTTAAACATTTTTTGTATAACGACCGAAAAAAAGCATTGTGATTTAGTAATATTTTTGTTCTAATTAATATTTTATAAATAAAAGAACCCGGTTGTGGGTTTTTATTGATTTTTAACGAATAGTTAATGGGTGATCAGTTAAGTAAATTAGCAATTCGCAACGAAAGCTTTTGTCGGTGAAAAGCTTAAAATCAAATATTGTTGTTACTTTAGTCGGACAAGGTTTGGTTTAAGTGCCCAACTATTAACAGTTTGATATAATGGTATTAGCAATTATTCTTATTTGTATTATCCTGCTTATTTTATTGGTAAGCTGGGGGAAGGTAAACCCTTTTGTAGCCTTTCTTATTGTTGCCATAGCTGCGGGACTACTGTTGGGCATCCCGATAAATAAATTAATGGCTTCGATACAAAAAGGCATGGGCGATATCATGGGTAAATTGCTTATCATCATTTGCCTGGGCGCCATGCTGGGTAAGCTTGTGGCGGTAAGCGGGGCTGCCCAAAAAATAGCAGAGGTACTGGTTAAAGCAGTTGGTGAAAAACATATACAATGGGCTTTGGTTACTGCCGGTTTTATCATTGGTATCCCTCTTTTTTACGGCATTGGGTTTGTATTGATGGTTCCGCTCATATTTTCGGTAGTGTATAAATATAAATTGCCGGCTGTTTATATTGGCTTACCCATGCTGGCATCACTATCTGTTACCCATGGTTTTTTGCCTCCCCATCCGTCGCCATCGGCATTGGTAGCTATGTTTCATGCTAATATGGCCACAACCTTTATTTATGGTTTAATGATAGCCATACCGGCCATTATTATTGCCGGCCCGTTGTTTGCCAAGTTCTTAAAAAAAATACATTCCGAACCGTTGGCTACTTTCCGGGCCGATGAACTGCCCGCCGAAAAACTACCCGGAGCCTTAAATAGTTTTTTTACTGCTTTGCTGCCGGTAATATTGCTGATGCTTTCGGCCTTGTTTCCTTACCTGGGTATCAAAAATGTGGTTGCGGTAAAAGTGATTGCCTTCCTGGGCGATCCATCTATCGTTATGCTTATTGCCCTTGTTGTAGCTACTTTTACATTAGGCATTAAGCAGGGGAAAAAGATGAATGTGCTGGCAGGAAACTATACCGATGCTGTTAAAGACATAGCGCTTATACTGCTTATTATTGCCGGCTCGGGAGCCCTAAGCGAAGTTTTGACCACCAGCGGCGCAAGCGACCAGATAGCCGACCAGTTGAAAACGCTAAACATGCCTCCTTTGCTGTTAGGCTGGGTAATAGCGGCCATTATCCGGGTTAGCTTAGGATCGGCAACGGTGGCCGGGCTTACGGCAGCCGGCATTTTGGTAAAACTGGTGACCAAGAGCCACGTTGACGCCAATTTAATGGTGCTTTCGATAGGTGCCGGTAGCCTGGCGTTCTCGCACGTTAATGATTCAGGTTTCTGGTTGTTTAAAGAGTATTTTAACATCAGTATAAAAGATACCATCCGGTCATGGTCGTTAATGGAAACTTTGGTTTCGCTAACAGGTTTGGCAGGCGTGTTAATTATTAACCAGTTTGTAAAATAAATGCAGGTTGTGAAGAAAAATATAAAATCAGTAGCGCTGTTGTTAATAATGCTGGCTGTAAGCATTACTTGTTTTTCGCAGGAAACAGAGGGGAACTTTTACACCGCAGCCGATGGTGTAAAAATTTATTATGAAATTAAAGGCGACGGCTTTCCGGTAGTGCTTATCCATGGTTTTTCGGGTACAGGTCAGGGTTGGAAAAATGGGCACCTTTATCCTGATTTACTTGCTGCCGGTTATAAAGTGATTATACTTGATCAGCGGGGCAACGGACGGTCAGACAAGCCCCATACCGATGCCGGTTACGCCAACGATGCCGAGGCTAAAGATATTATTGGTTTGGTGAGCAGCCTGGGGATAAAAAAATATAATGTGGTAGGCTATTCGCGTGGTTCTATCATCGCATCGCGCTTGCTGATACTGGATAAGCGGGTGCAAAAACTGGTTATGGGGGGGATGGGCGATGCATACACCAATCCCGAATGGCCAAGACGCGTTCATGCATATAAAGCTTTGATGGGCGATACCAGTTTTCACGATGTAGATGGCATGATAAAGTATATTCATAGTAACCCGGCTTTTGATGTACCGGCATTGGCGTTACAGCAAAAGTACCAGCCTTCAACAAGTAAGCAGGAACTGGCAAAAGTAAAAATACCGGTATTGCTGATAAACGGCACAGAAGATCATGATGGCGGATCGGAAACAGAACTGCATAAATTGATTGCCACATCCAAACTAAGTTATGTACCCGGCGATCATAACGCTGCCTCAAAAACGGTACAGTTTTCGGCCAGTGTAATAGAGTTTTTTAAGTGAGTAGTGAGTAGTGAGTAGTGAGTAGTGAGTAGTGAGTAGTGAGTAGTGAGTAGTGAGTAGTGAGTAGTGAGTTGTGAGTAGTGAGTTGTGAGTTGGCATTATGTTAAATATTGCAGTTGAAAAATCCTGTTAATCTTGTTACAATCACTAAATCGTGTTTAAAATTCTGTTAATTCTTTAATTCTGAAAATCCTGATTTCAGACAAGTTGCGTAAGGGATAAAAGCGGATACCGGCCTCGCGCTTAATGCCTGTGCAGTATGAGCGGATAGCCCGGCCCGCAGGGATACGCCCAAACCAACATTAAGCTTAAAAACTTACTGCTGCAAACTGCACCCGGCTTACTGCAAACTGAATATTTGGCCTGCTATTTGTATAGGTGATAATTATTAACACTTATCAGATACATTATACCATGAAAAAGCTAATCATATTTGCCTGCCTGTTTTTCGCCCTGTTGTCAACATTTGCGCAGAACACCCAGGCTCAAACTTCAAAGAAAAAGGGAATAAGCGACCAGGGTAAGGGCGCTATAATAGGTGGTGCTGGTGGTGCCGTTGCAGGTGGCCTGATAGGGCATAATGTTGGCGGCGCTTTAATAGGAGGCGCTATAGGCGCCGGCGGCGGTTATATTATTGGTAATGAAACCCGTCGGGCAAGGGAGAAAAAAGAGCGCGCCCGCCGTATTGCGTGGCGCAGGGCCCACCCAAGACATCATGCACATCCATATAGCAAAACCACTACCGTAACTACCGTTAAGTACCAATAAAGGTTAAAAAAAGTTAAAAGTGTTTTATAAGCCCCGGTTTTACTACAACCGCGGGCTTTTTTTATTATCTTAAGTGTGCTATTATCAGCGAAGTGTAAAAATAAATTTTGCGAGATAAATGCGTTAAAGACGGGTTATCCGTTAAAAGTTTGGTTTTACCGGCAAAATGCCAAACAGCAGGTGTACATATTACGTTGAATAAATAATGGTTAAAACGTTTATAGCATTATTGTTTTGTTTAATACCTTTTGCTATAATGGCACAAACTGGCAGGCTTAATACCGATACAGGAAGAATGCCAACAGATACCATTCCGCAACGGGACTTGATAGACGTTTTTCGGTCGGTATTTAATGTTAAGCCAAGGAAGGTATCGGTTACCGAGAAAAAGAAATTTTATTTCTCATTTTTGCCTATCTCAACGTCTGACGGCCGGAGCGGGGGCAGGGCACTGTTTACCTCAACTACCGCAGGCTTTTACCTGGGCGATCAAAAGACTACCAATCTTTCTACCGTGGTATTTACCCCTTATTTTAATCTGAGGGGGCGGTACGGTTTGCCCATTCGTTCAAGCGTTTGGCTTAAAGATAATCAGTGGAATGTTATTGGAGACATCCGTTTATTGGTTTATCCGCAATATACGTGGGGGCTTGGGGGCAACATGAATAACCACCACAAATTTTTGGTTGACTATAATTACGTACGCTTTTATCAAACTGTGCTAAAAAGAATAAAGCCTTACTTTTATGCCGGTGTAGGGTATAATCTTGATTATTATGTTGATATAGATAGCCAGGGCCAACAAACACTGCACGATTTTACGAAGTATAAATATGGTACCGCTACAGGGCAGGATGCATTTTCATCGGGCGCTACCCTTAATTTGTTGTATGATACACGCAAAAACTCCATTGATCCTTTGCCCGGGGTTTATGCCAATGTTTCGTACCGGTTTAATACCAAAGCGCTGGGCAGTCATACCAACTGGCAATCATTATACATCGATTTGCGTAAGTATGTTTCACTAACCAACTCGGGCCCTAAAAATGTACTGGCATTCTGGACGTATTACTGGACATCGCTTACTCCGGGCACTCCTTATTTAAACCTGCCCAGTTTAGGCTGGGAGCCGTACCAGCGGTCGGGCAGGGGATTTCAGCAAAACCGTTACCGTGGCCAGCGACTGGCTTATTTTGAAACCGAGTATCGCCGCGATATTACCCGCAACGGCTTGCTGGGCTTTGTTTTATTTGCCAACGTGAACTCGGTAACCGAACCAGATACCTATAAATTTACCTATTGGCACCCTGCGGGAGGCACCGGTCTGCGGTTTAAGTTCAATAAAAAATCAGGTACAAATATTAGCCTCGATTATGGTGTAAGCCGCAATTACTCATCAATTAATCTGAATTTGGGAGAGACGTTTTAGTTGAGACGTCTATGGTCTTAGTAGACAGGTAATCTCTGGTTGATAATTTAGGATGTTATCCTATGGCAATAAAAGCACCTTTAATGATGCCTGGCAACCATTATCTGTTGTTAGTACTATCTTTGCCCACAGGTTTCTGATTAACAAAATCCATAAACAATGGTTTATCGATTATTGACCGCAAAATCACATGACTAAAAAAAGATACTTCTTCCTTATCCTTATATTAGGTTCGCTAACAGCGCTGGCGCCATTTTCAATTGATATGTATTTGCCGGCTTTTGATACCATTGCCGCGTATTTACATACCAGCCCAGAGCAGATGACGCTGACCATGTCGAGCTTTTTTATCGGCATATCGGCTGGCCAACTACTATATGGACCGTTACTTGACAGGTTTGGCCGTAAACGCCCCCTTTATTTCGGGCTCGTTTTGTATATCGTTGCTTCGGTAGGATGTTTTTTTTCGACGTCGCTACCGATGCTTGTGGGAATGCGTTTTTTTGAGGCCATTGGAGGCTGTGCTGCAACCGTGGCAGCAATGACCATGGTGCGCGATCTATTCCCGGTAAAGGACAATGCCAGGGTGTTTGCCCTGCTTATACTGGTGTTGGGCGCCTCGCCCATGCTTGCCCCAACCGCGGGCACCGCTATAGTTAATCATTTTGAATGGCAGGCAATATTTTTGGTACTTACTGTGATAGCTGTACTGATATTTATTGCCGTATTTTTCTTCCTGCCCGAGAGCTACAAGCCCGATCCTACTTATTCGCTTAAGCCTGTACCCATCATCACTAACTTTTGGGCGGTTATAAAAGAGCCTCAATTTTTTACTTACGCAGTAAGCGGCGCTTTTATATTTGCTGGTTTGTTTACCTATGTGGCATCGTCATCGCTTGTTTTTATCGGTATTTTTAAAATAAGCAAAGGTGCGTTCGGATGGGTTTTCGGCGGACTATCAATTGGCTTTATTGGAGCAAGCCAGGTGAACAGCCTGTTGGTTAGGTATTATAAAAGCGAGCGAATTATAAACGTTACGGTGATTTGCCTGGTCATCATTTCGGCGGTGTTTTTAACAGGCTCATTAAATGGCTGGTTTGGTATGGCTGGTACAATAGTTATGATATTTGGTGTTTTGTGCTGTGTTGGCATTTCCAGCCCCAACGCATCCGCCTTATCGTTGGCACCGTTTACCAAAAACGCGGGCTCGGCATCGGCATTAATGGGGGCGCTGCAAATGGCGATAGGTGCGCTTGCATCATACGGCATCACACTTATTCAAAATCAGGGCACATTGCCAATGGCCGGTGTAATGGCGGCATCATCGGTTGTGGCTTTTGTAGTATTATTTGTAGGAAAGCGGTTTATTAAGAATAAGGTGGAAGCGGTGGCTGGCGCGGCGATGGCTGCGCATTAATGTTTTTTTGAAAGAAAATAATATTGATAAATGATGTTGAACAAGTTATCCATGATGTGATAAATTTTCAGGGTAACGGGCCTGTCAGTCTGAGCCTGTCGAAGACCCGTGCGGAGAGGCCTTTACCCGCTATGGTTCGACAGGCTGCCAATGACAACCCTTTTTACAACTCGACATTGCCCCGATCTAAAATCAGCACCCCATCTGCACATTTGAAATCTATAATCTGCACATCCGCCTACACCAGCACCTCATCAATTATTCCAAATTCTTTGGCTTCGGCGGCTATCATCCAGTAATCCCTGTCAGATACCTGGTAAACTTTTTCGTAAGGCTGGCCGCTGTGTTTGGCAACTATTTCATACAATTCCTGTTTCATTAGTAATATTTGTTGCGCTGCTATCTGGATATCCGATGCCATGCCCTGTGCCCCACCTGATGGTTGATGCAGCATTATGCGCGAATGTTTTAAAGCAGCCCTTTTGCCCGCGGCGCCACCGCATAATAGTATCGCTCCCATGGATAGGGCAATGCCTGTACAAATGGTAGCCACATCGGGGCTGATGAAGTGCATGGTGTCGTAAATGCCCAGGCCGGCGTATACTGAACCTCCGGGCGAGTTAATGTACATCTGGATATCTTTTTTAGCATCTGTCGACTGCAGGAAAAGCAGTTGCGCCTGGATAATGTTGGCTACGTTATCATCAACGGCCTGGCCCATAAAAATGATGCGGTCCATCATCAGGCGTGAGAATACGTCCATCTGGGCTACGCGCATTTCGCGCTCTTCGGTAATATAGGGTGTCATGGCAGTTGGCAAAGCGCTTTTTTCGACCCCTGAAATGTAGCTGTCTACCAGCGAACCGGCAATAGCATGGTGCATGACCGCATATTTGCGGAATTCCTGTTTATCAATATTCATGGTTTGAAGTAGTGAGTGGTGAGTAGTGAGTTTTAAGTCGGAAGTTCTAAATCATAGCTCTGTTTTTGTTTATTAGGATCGGTGGCTTCAGGCTTAGAACTTTCGACTTCGGGCTTAAGGCCTCCCAAATAATCTTGCTATTTTTTGTTTGAAACTTAAATGTTCGGGCCGGGTAAATAGTTGCTCATGAGCTGCCTCTATCTCTTGCTTTAATTGTTTGCGGCTATATTGCTGCACCAGGCTATATACTTGCTTTTGGGCAGAAACATCAGCATACAGGCTATCGTCCAGTAACAGCGTGGCTTCAAACAGTAAAGCATCCATGGGTTTTTGGCTGCCAAGCAGGTGTGCTTCTATCCGGGCTATGTTATTTAAGGAAGTCCTCATAGGTTAGTGCTTTTTGTTTAACAGTTTCCCTTACTTTTTCTATGCACTTATATTTCTGCACGGTGGCCGATCGTACGCCCGAGAAGCCAAATGTTTCGGCAACCTGGGTCATGGGCAGCTTATCGTAATAAAACGAGCGGAGTAGTTCCATGCACTGCTTGCCTGCAGATTCCAAAAAGTGGAGTAGTTTGTTATCATCGGGAAAACTGATGTTTTCCTCCGCAGTGTTGACGATAAGAGTCTCATTTAGCGGCGACGTTTGGCCGCCTTCTTTATAACGTTTTATCCACAGATACCTGGCGGTACCGTAAATATAAGCTCCGTCGCTATTGTTAACAGATAACCCGGTCTGTCCAGTTTTTTCGTAATAATTGAGTAATGCGTCCTGGAAAACATCTTTAGCCTCATCAAACGAGCCCCCGCAGCGGGCCACGTACTTTGCAACAGCCGGGAACGTCTGTTTATATAGCCCTACAAAAAGCTCCTGCCTTCGCTGTGCCTGCTCCTGTAATTTAACTGTATCCATTGTTTACTGTTTATTACTATGTGCAAGTTAGGGAAGATATATCACCTTTTGAGAGAAAATATTTTTAGCGGGTCCGTAAAATGATTTCAGGTAACCAATTTAAGTTGCTGGTTTTCCTATGGATTATCAATTCTGGAAACGGTTAGCCGCTATCTGAACCTCGCCGCACACAACCAGAACCACGCCTCACGCCACAGGCAACCGACCTCAGAATTTACTCGCTCTTAACGCCGTCACCTTCGATCCATCAACACCGATAGTTTCAAAAATTATCTTGTTTTCCGTAAGTTCCGATACGGTGAAAACATAGCTGCGTGTTTTCCCATCTTCTAATTTTTCGGTCATGTTCATGTTGCCGCCATTAAGCGTAAAGGTGCCATGCGCTAAAAACTTACCACCCCACACAATCAAAAACTTCATTTCGGGTGTAAATTGAATGTATGGTGCCACTTCATCCAAATCGGCCTTTTTCATCGTATCGGGAGGGCTGGCGTTGGGGTGTTCTACCTTTACATATTTCCATTTGCCGGTAAGGGTGGTAACCGAAACCGATGGCTTGCAGGCACTGATGAACAGCAATACAACAGCAAACAATAAAAAGCTATGTTTAATCATAATGACGGGTATAATTGTTTGCCTAAGCTATAAAATTGCTGCCAAAATAAACAGAAAATTATTTGCCCTTCGTTTGTTTTTTCATTCGTTCTTCAGCTTTTTTTACTTCGTCTTTTTCGCTTAGTGGCAAATCGGTTTTAATCTCCTGTTTTTGAAGTTTATTGGTATCGGGAGTTGGTTTTTTTGTATTTGTTTTGTTTGATGCTGACATGATCATGGGGTTTAATGGTGATATATATTTTAAACTCATATTAATCGGAATTTGTTTATAGTTTTATTTAAAGTATCGGATACGGTATTTTAACTTGACAACTTGTTAAGTAAATCGTATTATTGTTAAAAAGAATGTTAGTATGAAAACTATGACTGTTGGTGAGTTTAAAGCTCATTTTGCCGAAGTACTTGAACAGGTTAAAGAAGGGGTTGGTTTTGCAGTTACTTACGGCAAAAAAAAAGAAATAGTTGGTTATTTTTTACCTGAATCACAACTAATAAAACCAAAACGTAAGCTTGGTTTATTGGAAGGAAAAGCAAGCGCTAACTTTAAACCGGACTTTAAGATGACCGAGGAGGAATTTTTGGGATGAGTTTTCTCCTTGATTCCCATACCCTATTATGGGCTATATCAGATCAGAAGAAACTGTCATCTAAAGTGATTAGAATTTTGGAAGATGGAAATAACGAGGTTTTTGTAAGCGCTGTAACGTTTTGGGAGATATCATTAAAATATTCATTAGGCAAACTCGATCTAAATGGTATAACTCCTGAACAATTACCAAAACTTTCTGAAGAAACCGGGTTTAGTTTACTGCCGCTTTTACCATCTGAATCATCAGGCTATTATCAATTGGCCGCGAACTGGCACCGGGATCCTTTTGATAGAATGTTGATATGGCAAGCTATTACTAATAACTTAACGCTACTTAGTAAAGATAAAAATGTGGAACAATACAAATCTGCTGGCCTTAAAGTAGTTTGGTAAGTTGTTGATTGTCAAAAAATAATTAATAAACTATTCTTGGTAAACCTTAACTCGAACATCCGAATTCCCAAATCAAAAAATATTTTTTAAAATTGTTGTAACAACCTATAACCGTAACTGTCTAAATGACACTAAATAGCCAAGGACTCCCTTCCAAAAGGTATGCTACTTAGTATTGTGAGGGCCCGCACCTTAAGGGTTCCGTTAAAAAATCAAAAAAAAATTAAATTCTAAATCTTAAAAAAATGGACAAATCAATTGTTATGTTGTTTTATGCTGTGCCCCTAATTTTATTATTGGTACTGTACAAATTTGTTTTACGCGTATTCTTTGGGATGGTGATCGTCCCTGATGATCGTATTGGCCTTGTAGTTAAAAAGTTTACACTATCGAGTAAATCCCGGTTGCCCGATGGACGTATCATTGCCACCAATGGCGAGGCAGGTATGCAGGCCAAAGCGCTTGCGCCGGGCTTGTACTGGGGCATGTGGCCCTGGCAATATGGTATTACCATGGAGCCCTTTACCATTATTGAGCAAAACAAGCTTGGGCTGGTAAAAGCAAAGGACGGTGCATCCTTTGATACAGGCCGTGTGCTTGGTAAACCGGTAAACTGCGATAAATTCCAGGATGCTATTGCGTTCCTTGATAACAATGGTCAAAAAGGCCCGCAGGCCGCTTTTCTTACCCCGGGTAGTTACCGTATCAATACTTTCTTGTTCGAGATTGTAACGGTACCTATTACCCAGATACAGGAAAACAAAGTAGGTATTATTACCACGCTGGATGGTGAGCCGCTGGCCAAAGGCGAAATTGCCGGCTACTCGGTAGAAGGGCATAAAAACTACCAGGACCCTATAGCGTTCATCAACGCCGGCGGCCGTAAGGGTTTGCAGGAGGATGTTATCCTGGCCGGTACTTATTACCTTAACCCCTGGTTTGTAATTGTTGAACAGGTAGATATGATATACATACCTATTGGTTATGTAGGTGTGGTTAACTCCTTTGTTGGCCCCGAAGGCAAAGATACCAGCGGTGATGCCTTTAAACATGGCAACATTGTAAAACGCAACGAAAAAGGTGTTTGGGACGAACCGCTTGACCCTGGTAAACACCCCGTAAACATTTATACCCACGCGGTTGAAATTGTGCCTACTACCAACATCGTGCTTAACTGGGCCGACAGCCGTACTGAAGCACATGAGCTGGACAAAAACCTGTGTACTATTACCGTAAGGTCGTCAGATGGTTTTACCTTCAACCTTGATGTGTCGCAAATTATACACGTTCCGCGTAACGAAGCACCAAAGGTGATAGCTCGTTTTGGTAAAATGAAAAACCTGGTATCGCAGGTATTGGAGCCTACTATTGCCAACTATTTCCGTAACTCGGCCCAACGGAGTGATGTTATCGGCTTTTTGGCTAACCGTATTGAAAGGCAAAACGATGCTAAAGAACACATTAGCACTGTGCTGCAAAGCTACAACGTAATTGGCGTAGATACCCTGATTGGCGATATAGTGCCACCGGCTGCTTTGATGAAAACCTTAACCGACCGTAAAATAGCCGAGCAGGAAAAAGTAACTTACGAGATACAACGCCACGCGCAAATTGAACGTAAAGAATTTGAAAGCGCCCGTGCCGGTGCAGACATGCAGCCAGAGGTTGTAAAATCAACCCGCCAGGTTGAGATAAATACACAAATGGCTGCATCAAGGGTTGCCGCATCACGTGGTGAGGCCGAAGCCAAAACCATTAACGCCAAAGCAGATGCGGAAGTGAGGATCACGATAGCCAAGGCTGATGCCGAAGCCAAAACTGTGAACGCCAAAGCTGATGCAAACGCTACCGAAGTGAATGGTATAGCCGAAGGTGCTAAAATTAAGGCCATAGGTATGGCCGAAGCCGAAGTTACCAAACAAAAAACCGAAGCCATGGGTACCGAACAATACGCTATTGTGCGAGTAGCCGAAGCCCTTGCCAGCAACGGAATCAAGTTAGTGCCAGAGATATTAGTAAGCGGCAAAGAAGGTGGCGGCAACGGTATTATTGACGCCTTAATTGGCAGCGAAATGCTTAAAAAACTGCAAAAAGCCAATGAAGAAGGTGGAGCAGTGAGTGGTGGTGAGTAGTAAGCAGTGAATAGTGAATAGTGGTAAAACAAGCGCTGTGGGATTCCTTCCTTGGGAAGGCAGGCGTTAGCTCAGGCGAAAAGCGGTGTGTTTGCAAGTTCTGAGACCCCCTGCTATGGCGCTCATCTCCTGTTCACCCTCTCGGGTCAAGAGAAATTTCAAAATCACCCACTATTAAACATAAATGGCGCATCGCGAGATGCGCCATTTATGTTTAAAGCGACCACTGACCACTGACTAAATAACCTTCATTACCTGCAATGCTAAAAAGCCAACTGCGGCAACCATGGTTAGCACCATAGTTAATATACCGGTTTTCATTTTGGCGCGGATGCCGGGCAGGCAAACTATTACGGATATCAGTACGAAAAAACTAATAACTATTATGTTCCGGATAACTTCGTCTGTTGATATGATATCGGCATAGCGGTCATTTAATTTAATATCCAGGTCTTTTTTAAAAAAGTAGGCCTGTTTAAGCGCGTTATACATTACGGCCCAGGACAGCATTATCCATCCTAATTTTTTTCTCAAACCAAAACCAATGGCGCCCAATGGCAACATTAAATAAGGCACTACAATAAATAAAAAAGACGGACGGTACGAGCTGGATTCGGTAATCATGCGCAAAACGGCGGTATCGCCCTGGGCAAGCGTAATGAAATAAACTGCCAACACGGTTAATGAAACAATGCCGATTACCCGCTTTGCCGAGAAGAACTGCTGGTTTACGGGCGCTTTTTTTGCTTGCTCCGCCTTTGGCGAATTTAGCTCCTGTGTTTGTTTGGTAACTTTACGCTTCAGGTAAAGATTAAATTCGTCATTTACTTCTTTAAACTGTTCTGGCGGCAGGTCCCTGCGCTGGAGTTCGATGTAAGCCGTTTCAACAGCAAGAGGCTGAAAGTTTCTTGAATTGCGGATAATAGCGATAAGTTCTGAGCTTTCAAGTCGTTCGTACTTGTACTCAAATGAGTTAGCATCAATAAGCTGGTTCATAATAAAGGTAAGGAGGTCAAATATATTACATCAGCCAACGTCATCATATACCAGTAAGTTGGTATTATTTTTTTACTTGTTTAAGCTCGGTTTTCAACTCCTGTATTTGTTGTTGTGCCTGTCTGTTCTCCAAATAAAAATAAATAGCGCAGCCTAAAAATATCTTACCCAGCACAAAAACAGCAGCAAAAACCCATTTCCAGTTTTTGTGTATTTTCATGTGACTCGATTCGGCTTCTACTTCTATATAATGATGTTTGTTGTTGTAATTTTTGTTGCCGTCAAATTCCTCTTCACTGTTTTGCCGGGCGTATTTTTCGGGTGGGGTGGCTTCGTGTAAAATAACGTCGTTTATTTCCTGCTCTATTTTATTCCAGGTATCGGCCGGCGGAGTAATTGCCATGTTTTGAGCTAAACGCTCCATATCCAGTTCCAATTGTAGCAAGGCTTCATTAACCTCCGGGAACATGGCTTTCATATACATTAGTTCTTTAACCTCATCCTCAGATGCAGCGCCCATTACAAAGGTTTCCAGTATCCCGCTCTCTATGTAATCCTCAATCCTCATTTACTGTTCCTGATAATCGTAAAACACTCCTTCAATATTTTCCTGATGTCGTTTTCAGACTTGTTTAATTCTGCTGCAACTTTACCAATGGTTTTGCCATGCCAGTGCAATCCACAAAAAACAAATTGTTGTTGGGCATTCATTTGTTGGATAAACTTGTTTGCGCCTGAAAACGGCTGTTGGTGTTGACTGTCGGCAATGTTGCATTCCCCGATACTTACAAAAATATCTGCCAGTTTTTTACGGGCCATCAGTTGCAGGCGGCAAAACGCATTTACGCCTGGTTTATAAAATTCATCAATCTGGCTTTGGGCGTCGGTAAAAACATCGATGAGGTATTGCTCGGCTTCTGATCGGTTTTTTACAACCTCAAATATATACCCCAATAGCATGGCCGCGTAGTTGTTGTACAGATTATGAACAGCTAATGATTTGCCCTCAACAACGGTTCCGGAAGATTGTAACTGTGTATTCAAAATCAAGTTTAAAGATTTCTGTTAAAAACCGACATCAAATATAATTACTTTTTTAAATTAAAAGTTAGTTTAAAAATTATCTTTTTTCAATAAAATGACTTTTAAGTATCTGAGGTATAATTATTTATAGTTAAATGTTAATTTTAGTTAAAATGCAATTTCGTTGCAGTTACAGATTGGATTTATGCTTATTTTTAAACATGCTTAAACATCTACTTTTATTACTACTGGGCGGCGTAATTCCGGCATTGGCCATTGGGCAAACTATCCAAACCGGGGTTGTATTTGAAAATAAAACACGTGTAACGCTGCAAGGCATCAGAATTGAAAACCAGGCCACTCATAAAGTTTTTATAACAGATAAAGGTGGCTCATTTACCATCGCAGGTAAAGTGGGAGAGGTGTTGGTGTTCAGTGGTAGTTTTTACAGGGCAGATACCGTGCTGTTGACCGACAATAAACCAATGGAAATTTTCCTGGTACCTGAACATAATATGCTTAAACAGGTTAATGTTACTGCAACCGAAGCCAAGCACACAGGCTCGTTCCAATCGCCCGATTATCATAATCAAACTGTGGTTTACCAGCCCGATGAAAAATATCCTCAATATTATAAAGGCGGCGTTGCCATAAGGTTACATTATTTTAAAAAGGATGAAAAACGAAAAGCTAAACAAGCCGCCTTTTTGAAGGATCAACAACAACAGGATGAGATAGCCAGGGTTTTTAATGCCGAAAATATGGCTAAGTACCTGCCCCTGAAAGGAAAGGATATGGATGATTTTCTGATCTTGTATACCCCATCAACCAAAAACTATTTTAGTGCTGCTTTTAACCTTGTTAGTTATTTGGATACCAGTTACAAAGCGTTTTTAAAGATCCCGGCAGATAAAAGAAATACCAATCTGAGCACTCCGCCCGTTTCAGGAAAGCAATAAGTTTAAGCTACAGGTTTCTGTACATAATATAGGTATCTACAAAGCCCAATTGCCGGTGCCTGAACCCGCCAGGAGTGGTCCCGATGATGGCGAAACCGTGTTTTTGCCAAAGCTTTACGGCTTTTTCATTAGTTGAAACCACAAAGTTAAATTGCATGCCGCGGTAACCCTGTTCTTTAGCTGTTTTAATAGAGTGCAGGCATAATAAACTGCCTATACCTTTGCCGCGGGTATCGGGATGCACCATATAGCCACAATTGGCAATGTGGCTGCCCAGGCCAGGCTGGTTGGGTTTTAATATATAAGTGCCCAGTATTTTGCCATCTTCTTCGGCAACAAAAGTTTCAATGGGGCTGCCAAACCAATATTTGTCTAAATCGGCCTTTGGGGTTTCAGGGTCAAATGCGTAGGTATCGCCGCGTTGTATAACGTTCGAGAATATTTCCCAAATTGAGTCGTAATCCTGTTTTGTAGCCGGCCTTATTTCCATGAGGATAAATGTTGATAGTTGTGATGCTTATTATGATGGCAAAAGTGCATTATTAGCCATTCAGATAAAAAAATAAAGGCAGATAATTTTACAGTATGCTGTAACAAGGGCGTAAAATTGCCGTCTGTTTCACAATATATTTTATCGAAAGCTTTATGCAAACAGAAACCGGTATCCCTGCGACAGCAAATGGCAACGGCCCCAAAATAGGTTATGTAGATAATTTAAAGGTAGTGCTTACCGTTTTGGTGATCATGCATCATGCATTTATTACCTATGGCGCGCCCGGAGGCTGGTATTTTAGCGAAAAAACCACGCTTAAGGCTGCGCTTATCCCTATGACTTTGTTTGTAGCTACCAACCAGGCGTTTTTCATGGGCTTCTTCTTTTTCCTTTCTGCATACTTTACCGAATCGTCATATAATAAAAAGGGCGCTTTGAAGTTTTTGGGCGACAGATTGAAACGTCTTGGTATCCCGCTCATATTTTATTCGTTTATACTTTCGCCGGTTTTAAGTTACCTTGTTTATAGATTTGCCCAGGGGAACAACATTACCTATCTGCAATTTCTGGGCGGCTTTCACCCCTGGATAAATTTTGGGGTGCTTTGGTTTGTAGCGGCTTTATTGTTATTCAGCGTGTTGTATGTTGTAGTAAGATTTTGGTTTGATAAAAAGCCAGGTGTAGTAAACCCAATGCCGCCAGGTGGCTGGAAAATTATTTTATTTACCATCGCGCTGGCACTTGCCAGCTACTTTACGCGGTGGCTTTTTCCCATCGGTTGGATCTTGAAACCGGTTGGTTTCCAGATAGGGCATTTTGCGCAGTATGTAGCTTTGTTTGCTTTGGGTATTATAGCTTCGCGGGGACGATGGCTGAATAATGTAAATTATCAATTGGGTAAAAAATTTGCCGTAATGGCGTTGATCATGATAGTAGTATTATTTCCTGTATTGTACGCCGTAGTAACTATCAGCAAAAGCCCTATCGAAACCCTCAATGGGCATGGCAACTGGCAATCATTAATGTATGCTGTTTGGGAGCAATTCACAGGTATTTTTATCATCGTTGCCCTGTTGGGGATAGCCTGCCAAACGTGGAACAATCAATCGGCTTTTTTTAAAAAGCTTTCCCGCCTAACTTTCTGCGTTTATATTTTTCACCCGCTGGTATTGATATCGTTATCGGTGTTGCTTAAACCATGGGCTGTCGATCCGGCCTTTAAGTTGTTAGTTGTTGCTCCAGGCGCTGTTGTTGGTTCATTTTTGCTGGCGGCGGTGTTAGTTAAGGTGCCGGGAGTAAAGGCCGTTGTGTAGGCAGATTTAACCTAAAAACCGTCAAGTAAAATGACTGTTGATTAATTCGATTCAACGGGCAGATAAAAATTGCTTTTTGCTGCCGCCGCAATTACCGGCCGGTAATATTTTATAGATGGAATGGTATTTGTATAGTTAATCAAAATTGTAAATAAACTACCGTGAAAGACGAAAACATAAAAACAGCCGCCCGGCTATTATTAGGCACAGGTTTAATATTTGCAGGTATCAGCCATCTTACATTTGCACGTAAAGATTTTAAAGCACAAGTGCCCGACTGGGTACCATTAAAAATAGACGATACCGTAGTGTACTCGGGTATTGCCGAAATAACATTAGGAGGCGCATTGGTGCTGGCCCCCAAAAAATACAAGGCTACTACAGGTAAAATAGCTGCCGCCTTCTTTACCGCTATATTCCCCGGCAATATCTCGCAATATGTAAACAAACGCAGCGCCTTTGGATTAGATACGGATGGTAAACGGTTTGCGAGGCTGTTTTTTCAGCCCGTGCTGGTGTACTGGGCGCTTAAAAGCACCGGTAATGTTAAATAGCTTCTTAGCTTTTTACCGAAGCATAAGGAGTAAATGCCTGTTTAATCTCGACACAGACAGATAACCGGTATGATTAGATAACCGTGGGTTTGTCATCTTGAACCTGGTGTCCTAAATCGATAAAAAACTGTTTTATTAACCTGTAGGCTTCGGCGTCCGCATTTATTTCTTCGGATGGTTGGATAGCCATGTATTCACAGCCAAGGCAAACGTTTAGTGTCGAGGTAATGTTGCCGTCCTTGTCATAGAATACCACCGCGTCGCGGTAAACAGGGGCACACATCCAATAGGGGATGTTAACAGCCGGGATATTCAATATCGTTATTAAGCGATCAACTTCAGCGGTCTGTCGTTTAAAAGTATTTGTTTTTATGGCTGATTGATGAAATTGCCCGTTTTCGTCAATAATACATTGTCCCACCTTATAATAAACATTGTTCAAATAGGCGTATCGTTCTTGTTCGTCGGTGCTGAGTCCTTCATTTTCGCTACGGATTTTAAGTGTATCAAGCTCAGCAGAGATTACATTTGATCTTAGTTGGTAATCACCTCCGCGCTGAAACGAATAGGTTTCAATATAGTCGAAACTGAAGCTGGTAACGTAATCTGGCGACGAAATATGGGGTGCAGGCATGTCCATTTTTTTTGTCGCCAAATTACGGTAGTTATTTTATATTTCTTCTTTTTCTTCGGCTTCCGGTTCTTTAGGTTCTTCCCGTTCAACAGTGATGGTACACTCGCCAACTAACGCGGCTACTGCGCCAACTGCCGCCAATACAGGCGCCAGGAAAATGCCCACCAGGCCCACCGCCAATGGGAAAGTCATTAGCTCTTTGCCTGAATGATCGGTTATAGTTATTTTTCTGATGTTGCCTTCGGCAATCAGGTCTTTTACTTTTTTAAGCAGGATGTCTCCGTTTATAGAGAATGATTCTTTTGTGGCCATGATAGGTGTTATTAATGGGTTAATTTTTAATAATAATTCAGCAAAACTTGCAGGTTGCGGTAATCTGTATTAATATACTTATGACGTTAACCAGTTCATTTTGTTACTGATAAAATATAATTAAACAATCAACGCCCTCGACACTCCTGGTGCCGCCCCTGTATGTTTTTTAAAAAAGTTGGTAAAATAGGCAGGTTCTTCAAAGCCAAGTCCATTGGCAATCTGGGCTATGGTCCAGTCGGTATGTTTCAGCAGGGCATGGGCTTCTTTCAAAATCCTCTCGCTAATGTGGTGGGTTGTTGTTTTTCCGGTTATCTCTTTTACAGACCGGTTTAAATGGTTTACATGCACAGCCAGGTTTTGGGCAAAATCGTTGGCAGTTTTCAGTTTAAGGTATTGCCCAGGCGAATCAATAGGAAACTGGCGCTCCAGGTGTTCTAAAAATAAACTGGTTATCCTTGCGGCCCCGCTCATGTTTTTTTCGGCAGTTTGTGGCGGCTGTATTTTCAACGCTTCATGCAGCATAATTTGAAGATAGCTGCGCAATAAATCGTATTTATTTGGATAGTCGGAATCCATCTCTTGCATCATTTTGTTAAGCACAGCTGATAGAAAGGCAAGTTGCGCATCGTCTAAAAAAAGAATGTGGTTGGTATCGGGCCTAAACAACGGGAAATTCCGGATGGCATGCTGATGCTCGTGCGATTCAATAAAGGCCTCGGTAAACAGGCAAAACCAGCCTGTTTGCTCCACGGAGTTTTGCTCCCATGACGATGGTACCAATGGGCCTGAAAATACCAGTGCCGGTCTGTCAATAATAACCTGGTTATCGGTGTAATGCATAATGCCGGTGCCTATTACAAGGGCTATCTTATAAAAATCCCGCCGCCCAAACGGAGATCGTTTAACGCAGCCCCTGCGCAAAAAAACGTTGAAATGCCCCTGCCCGGCATTGTTCATGCTAAAAGGATTGTTGGTTCCGTCGGGGTGGCGCTGGTAAAATTCCTGCAGGGTTTCTGTAAGCATATGTAAAGCTAAAGGGTTGCCTTTACTATTGCAAATTTGTGTTTGATTTTTATAGATTCAAAAGTCGCCAATTCGTGGTTGATTTGTCAATTTAAAGTAAGATTGTTCGCATTTAGCTATAAGTGCTTTTAATGTGTATTTGAATTTTATAATTATTTGATTGAATTCTATAAGCCGGTTTTTACAAGGTGCATCTACTTTTGTTTCAAAAAAAATGCCGTATGGAAACCGGTTTCAGAAAGTGGATCATCGTTATCACCATTATCACATCAACAATCATCGAACTTATTGATTCGACTATTGTAAACGTATCAATTAATACCATGAGCGGTAACCTGGGCTCCACTCTTGAGGATACAGCCTGGGTTATTACCTCGTACGCTATTGCCAACGTTATCATTATCCCGATGACCAGTTTCCTGGCGCAAACATTTGGCCGTAAGCAGTACTACATCGGGTCGATACTACTGTTTACGGCTGCATCGGTTATGTGTGGTTTCTCTACCAATTTATGGGAGTTAGTTATCTTCAGGTTTTTGCAGGGCATAGGCGGCGGGGCGTTGCTATCTACTTCACAATCTATTTTGTTTGATACATTTTCTGTTAAAGACAGGCCTATCGCCAGCGGTATTTTTAGCCTGGGTATCATCATAGGCCCTTCTATAGGCCCGGTGCTGGGAGGTTTTATTGTTGATAATTACCAATGGCAGTGGATTTTTTATGTTAACATCCCAATAGGCCTGGCGGCGGCATTTCTATCTTACATTTTTATAAAGGAAACACCCAGGCCGCCTGTTCAAAAGGCCATCGACTGGTGGGGCATCATATTATTGGTAATTGGCATAGGTGCTTTGCAGGTAGTTTTAGAGCGTGGTCAAACCGACGATTGGTTTGCCGCCAATTACATCATCGCCTTAAGTGTTATTGCCTTTATTAGCCTGTTCCTGTTAATATGGCGACAGTTGGTTATCGATAACCCGGTTATTAACCTGCGGGTACTTAAAAGCAGTACGCTTGCTATTTCGGCCGTCATGACATTTGTGCTGGGTTTTGGGCTGCTTAGTGCCTTGTTTGTTTTCCCGTTGTATACGCAGCGCATTATTGGCTATACTGCTTTCCAGACAGGAACTATCCTATTACCGGGGACGTTGATGGCTGCCATGATCTCGCCTTTTTTGGGTAAGATGATCCAGAGCGGCATCAGGCCGCAATACCTGATTATCTGCGGTTTTGGGTTGACGGCGGCTTTTGGTTACCTCATGTCGCGCAACAGCCTGCAATCCGGCGATGCCAATTTCCTGCTGCCGCTTATTTTCAGGGGTTTGGGGGCTGCTTTATTGATTGTGCCGCTTACTGCGCTGGCAGTGTCGGAGCTTAAGCCTGCCGACATACCCCAGGGGGCCGCTTTAAATAACATGATGCGGCAAATGGGCGGCTCATTCGGTATCGCACTCACCAATACGTATATTGCCCACCGTGAAGCTGCCAACCGGATGGCCCTGATAACCCACGTAACCGCTGCCGATGATTTAACTATACACCGCCAACAATCATACATCAGCAATTTTATGGCGCATGGTGCCAACTACCTACACGCCCTTGCCCAATCTATCGAGGCCCTGGAAAGGGTAGTGGTAAGGCAAACCTTTTTGCTGAGCTATATGGACGCGTTTTTGCTGCTGGCCATTTTAAATGCCTGCTGTATTCCGCTGGTTATCCTCACTATCAAAAAAAAGCAACAGGTTAAAGTTGGGAAAGTAGAAATTCCCGATGCCCACTAAAACCGCCCTCTTGCAACTCCTGTACCTGGTGCCTTGATTATGTTTTGCAAAAACACTGTCATTAAACTATCTTAGGCCATATAAATCCACAAAACCTTATGGAACCGATAAAAACCCAAAGGCCGACAGTAGGTTGGAAAGCGCAATTAGATGACGGCAGCGATTTTTTTACAGAAGAAGCTATTGCCGCAAGTGATGTTTTGCTGGATAATTACCTGGCCGCCCTGCAGGCTGCCACCAATGAAAGAACCATTTGGAAAGCTATCGAAACCGTTGTGAAAGGTTTTGACGAGTTAAATATTAAGCACGATTATTTTATTGAAACCATGGAGCGCGAAGACCTGGCCGAGTTTATCCAAAAGGCAGCCGAAGCAGCCGGATTGTTTTATGATGGCGACGTAACCGAAGAGTGGCGCGAGGAATGGTAGGCGTGATGTAAACATCATCAAAAATAGTACCCGCTATAGGGCTTAGGTTGTTAGTTTGAGCCGCTGGAAAGGGGAAATGATTTACGACCAGATATTGATTTTAACAACACTATCTCAGACCCATTAAAAGGGCGATCAAGTGAAAACACTGATCGCCTTTTTATTTATTCCGCGGGAAGTCTCCCTGTTATTAATTCATCATACAATAATAACAGAAGGCTCTCCATATCTGAAGTGAAATGAATTAACATCCTGATAGCTTGATGGTTCCTGGGCGTTTGCTACATCGGTGATAAACTTAAGGTCGTCAAGAGGTGGTTCAAAAAGCATAATAATATCAGATCCCCCAAAGGCAAAATAGCCAAACTCTTGTCCTTTATCTACTTGTTGCCCCTGCAGGGTATCTGTATACATGTTAACTGATGATACCTGGGCCATCCCGATAGGTATGGTAGCAACCAGCCCTACGTCAGATCCGCTTGTGCTGGTGTCAATTACCAATACGCCTCTGGCTTGGGTAAACTCATATCCGTCTTCGGCTGCATCGGGGGCATCAAACTGGTTATTGGTTATATTAACTGCAAGGTATACATTACCGGGTACCGCTACCAGGTCAAGGACGGTGCCGCTCACCGGTGTGTGAAAACGGTGATAGTCAAACGGGCTTAAAAAATAATGAACAAAAGTGCCGTTATAAAAATTACCGGCGTACTGGCTTCCCGCTTCGCCAAGTAAATCGTTGATATTGCCTATGGTATGCGTTTGCTTTAAGGTAACTGTTGTGAAATTTCCGTCGCTATCAATCACATTCCCGTCCTGGTCAATCTGGTAATATGCTTTAAAAGTACAATCGGCCGGCGAGCAGATGATGGTATTGTCATAAGGATTAGCAACCGGGCGCATAGGCGAGCCATCGGGTTGTGTTGAATTAAGTTGTCTGTAAAAAAAGGTGTTGAATGAAACCCAGTTAGGCGAGTCGTTAGCATAGTCGGGCAGGTTATATTCCGGATCGTTCCAGTAGGATTGAAGTGCTTCTGGTGTAAGCGAAGCGGGGGTATCTAAAAAACTACCCCAGGCCGTTGCGTATTGGTCAAGCCAGCCAGCAAACGTAAACTCATTAATGGAGCTTTGATAGTTTTGCAAGGTAACACCGGCGGCACCCTGGTCTACCAGCCAGTAAAATTGGCACAGGCGGTCATATATCTCCTGGCTATAGCCGTTTTGCCCTGGGGTATTTTCCCATGGATCATAAATGCCCGTGTTTTCGCTGGGTATTACTTCTGCAAAAAACGTAAGGTAGGTAATGTAATCGCCGGGGATGGTAGGCCACCCAAAGCCCGAGTATAAATCATTGAGTGCACTGTACAAATCAGGATCGAGGTTGTTAATAGCCAAATTATTTGCCGACACTAACGAGGCGGTTAGCGCGTTTGCAAAGTCGCTGTCATCATTGATCTGATTTTGAAGTTCCTGAATTACATCGTAAGAGGTTGCGGTTAATGTGCTCATAATACTGTTTTTGATAGTAGGTTTATGTAAAATGGTTATACTAATGTATGAACTATTTTTAATTAATAATAAACAAAAAGAATATTATTTTACTACGTTAATAAACTGTATTTATCAGATTATCAACATATGTTAAAAAAGATTATTGATATAAATAAATTGTATGGTTTGTGAATTTAATATTAAAAAATAGACAGGGGTAGCAGATTTTGTGATATCACCTGCTGCTGTCGCTTATATTCCGTAGGCGGGTTGCCAAATTGAAATCCGGCTTTGTTTACGCTTTTGAATCTTTCAGCCATTCGTGATTACAGCATTACCGCGAGCGTTGTTCATATTAGTTTGGCATCGGGCACAGTAATGGCGGGTCGCCTAAAATTAACTGCAACGGGCATTATTTATAAACATGAGGGCTGAAAGCAAAAAAGCATTATTTTAACTTAAAATGATGCCGGTAAACGCTGCAATTTTTTATTTTTGATGGTAACTACAACTCTAATACCTTTTGCAATATGAATATGCTTTTTGGCGGCGGCAGCTATTATTATTTGGTACTTATTTTAGAAGCCTTTTGTATTATTCATTGCCTGCGTAGGGGTACTCAACAACAATGGCTTTGGATACTTATTGTTATCCCTGTTTTGGGTTGCCTTATTTATATTTATAAAGAAATTTTAACCAACCGCCATTCCATCCGTATGCCTAAAGTGGACGTTGGCGCTGTGCTTAACCCCGGTGTAAAACTAAAACGGCTGGAAGATGAGCTGCGCTTTACTGATACCTTTGCAAACAAAGTAAAGCTGGCCGATGCGTACCTGGAGGCAGGTTTTACCGATAAAGCTGTGGAGATATACCAGGCCAGCCTAACGGGTGCCTTTGCCGAGAATGAACATGTGCTTGCCCAATTAATTATTGCCTATTACGAGCAGCAGCGTTACCAGGAGATTATCCCGTTAGCGCAGAAAATTTATAAACTACCCCAGTTTGCCCGCTCAAAAGCGCATATGAAGTACGCAGAAGCCCTGGAAAACACGGGTCAGGCTGATTTAGCCGAAAAGGAATTTAAGGCGATGAAGGGCCGCTACTCGTACTTTGAGCCCCGTTACCAGTACGGGTTGTTCCTGATAAGGCAAAACCGCGCAGATGATGCCTACCAGGTTTTTGCCGATATCCTGAACGAAGAACGCCAGCTAAGCGCCATGGAACGCAAAACCAATAAAGTTTGGTTTGCCAAAACCAAGGATGAGCTGAAGAAACTGGCGACGCAAAAGACGGCGTGATGGTAAGACTGTCATCTTGAGCTATAAAATTTTGCGAAACTTTAAAGGGGAAATAACATTCAAAGATAAAAGACTGTCATCCTGAGTGACCATCAGGATGATCCTGAAAAAGAGGGCATGACACGCAACGAAATATAGTTAAACGAATGTTCTAAACTACCGTCATTGCGAGGTACGAAGCAATCCAGAACTATGTGGGACTTAGCATGTAGGGGATTGCTTCGTACCTCGCAATGACGGTAGTTTTATATTGACAATCAGTTACTTATAAATATGTTATTATAAGGAAAGAAAGATCTGTTCGCGAACTTTTCTATCGGTCATACACAGCTGATAGATCCTTCGTACCTCAGGATGACAGGTAAATTGAATATGTCATGGGTATGAACGAAGTAATGATGATTTATACCCCCCCCCTAAAAACTTACAAAAAATGGCGCTTCAAAAACA
The DNA here is from genome assembly GCF_007971525.1 of Mucilaginibacter ginsenosidivorax. Taxonomy (NCBI): domain Bacteria; kingdom Pseudomonadati; phylum Bacteroidota; class Sphingobacteriia; order Sphingobacteriales; family Sphingobacteriaceae; genus Mucilaginibacter; species Mucilaginibacter ginsenosidivorax. The sequence goes on along the minus strand of NZ_CP042437.1, from coordinate 1,619,864 downwards.
TGGCCGGGGCTAAGTTTTTGGATAGCTTCTTTGTGTTTAATGTCTTTTTGCTCGCCTGCGGTATCAGCGCAGCCTAACCAGGGCTCGATGCATACAAAATCGGCACCGGGTTTGGCCCAGATACCCAGGTAGCTAAAGTGGGGGAACTCAACCGATAGCGTTTGGCCGTGCTTGTCGCTTTTTATGGTTACCATCCTCGATTTTAACTCTTTAAACACCAGGGCATCGGCATTAAATAAATCGCGGGTTAATTGCAGCCTGTTTTTGGGCGTGGCTACCGGGTGACTTTCGCCATTAAAAAAACCATCGGCAGATAGTAGTTCTGTTTCCAGGTGTTCATCTGTTTCAAATTCAATGTAATAATCCTCGTATTTCTCGCCTTTGTTAAATGGAACGTTAAACGCCGGGTGGGCACCAACAGAAAAGTAGATTGTTTTTTTATCAAGGTTAATTACCTTGTAAGTTATCCTGAGGGCGTTATCTATCAACGTATACAGTACCTGGTAATCAAACTTAAAGGGGTATGCCTTTAACGTATTATCGCAATAAGGTAAGGAAAAGCTTGCCGAAACATCACCGGCATCTAATGTTATAAACTCCGATTGCCTGGCAAAGCCATGGCGGCCCATGGGATACTTGCTGCCATCAACCACCAGGTGGTTATCAATTAAGCCACCTACTACAGGGAATAAGTTGGGTGCATGCCAGGGCCAAATGGCGGCATCGGCCTGCCAAAGGTGTTCAACACCGGTTGCCTTATCAATTAATGAACTTAACTGCGCACCTTTGGTATCGATGCTTGCCTTCAGGTATTCGTTTTCGATGGTAATCATAACAATTAGAATTTGACAGAACCCGAAGTTAGGGATTTGTTTGAATTTCAGGAATTACTTCAAAGTTAGATTTTCTAATTTCAATTAATTCATATTTCCTTCACATAGTTAATGCTGTAATGAAGGATAGTCTTGAGTCGAAAGTTTTAAGTCAAAAGATAAATTAACTTTCGACTTAGTGCTTAGGACTAAGTACTTAAACTAATCATCATCTTCTTCTTTCTTTGGCTCCAATATCACAAAAGCGCTCCGTTTGGGCGCGGGCATAACCGCGCTTTCGCCTTTAACAAATTTCCAGATCACTTCATTCAAATCGATATCCGGTGCGGCATCTTCCCTGGCCAGGTTAAACAATTCCGACCGGCGGCTGCTCTCATTTACCGCAACGTTGCGCTGCTCCAGGTCAACCTGTGGGGCTTTGGCCACGTATGGGCTAAAGTCTGCTTTGCTGGTAAAGCAATCATATAACGGCATGGCGGCTGCATCGTACTGGCTCATGGGCGGCAGGCCTAATATCAGCTCGATGGTGCGTAAAACGCCCGAAGTGGAGTACATGCCATGTACCACCGTGTTGCGCTTTACATACGGCCCGGCAACAAATACCGGCGAGCGGTGCGCATCCACATGGTCGGGCCCGTTTTGGGCGTCATCCTCTAAAATAAATACGACCGACTCTTTCCAGATAGGGCTTTTTGAAAGATATTCAATAAACTGCCCTATTGCCTGGTCATTATCGCCAACAGCCGCTATGGGCGATAGGGCACCTTTACGCTGCCCGCTGGTATGGTCGTTCCCAATCCTCACGCTGTTAAAACGTGGCACAGCGTTAATAGCCAGTAATGAATCGAAATCGTGTTTCCAGATCTCTACGCGTTTAATATCCTTCACATTGAGGTCAAAACCCGGCGACTGCGTGCAGTAATGCCCCTCTAACGACTTAAGGCTGGCCTTGCCCGGGTTGCCATCGGTAACAAATTCGCCGTAGGTGCGGTAGCTTACACCGGCCCGTTTGCAGTAATCCCATATAAAGCCATCGCGGGGGTAGGCTGTTTTGCGGGTGCCCTCGTAGTCGTAATTACCACCACGGCTACCATAGCTGGTTGGCCATGTTTTCTCTACAAAATCGGTAGCGTAGGCGGCGTTGCTCCAGTTGTGTCCGTCCGCACTTACTTCTGCGTCTACATAAAAGTTATCAAGCAGTACAAACTCGCTGGCAATGGCGTGGTGGTTGGGCGTTACTTTTTTATCAAAAATACACAGCGAAGTATCGCCGTTGCCCTGCGGCATATCACCCAAAACCTGGTCGTAAGTGCGGTTTTCTTTAATAATATAAAACACATGCTTAATAGGCGATTTTTCGCCCATGCGGCGGGGGATAGGGTTGCCCTCTTCGCCCGGTGCCGTTTTGGCTATTTTATTGTTAAAAGGCGTGTTGGCATACACCTGTTTGGTATAGGCCTTAAGCTCATTTACCGATGGGGCGTTTATAAACGACAGTGCGCCTTTAAATAAGCCGCCAATGTATTGTTCCCTGCTATTGATAGCCCCCTTTTGATAGCCGCTGTTATCGGCCTTTTTTACAGGCTGCGGGCCTTTTGGGTTGGCCATTGATGTAAAACCTTTGCCGTTGGCAACCAGTATTTTTTTACCAAGCGTTTTAACGTTGGTAGGATACCAGCCTACAGGGATAAAGCCCATGCTATGGGCAGCCCCGGGTTTGCTTACATCAAACACGGCCAGGCAGTTGTTATCGGCATTGGCTATGTACAACGTTTTTTCATCGGCCGATAAGGCCAGGCCGTTGGTAGTTGAGCCGGTAAGATGGGTAGGGTATAAGGCTGTTGAAATAGTTTCAAGCGCCCTGTGTGTTGCCGTGTTTATTACCGATACCGAGTTGTCATTGGCGTTGGCTACAAACAGCAGGCTGCCTTTTTTATTCAGCAGCAATTCGTTAGGGTTGCTGCCTGTTTTAATAGTTTTAAGCGTTTGGGTAGCTACATCGTAAATACCAAGCTGGCCGCATCCCCATAAAGAAATATAAAGCGTTTTTTCATTTGGCGATAAGACGCAGCTATAACCCTCCGATGGCAGCTTAAGCCGTTGTAATGTTTTACCATCGTTAGGGTTAACCGTATAAAGTGTGCTATCCTCTTTAGTAACCACATACAGCCTGGTGTCGCTTTTATTGACAGCTATGCCACTCGGCGATACCTTGTCTTTGGGCCATGATTTTGGCGCCAGCTTAATAGTATCGGGTTTGCCCAGCTTAGTACCGGTTATATTAAAAACATAGATCAGGTTATCGTTACCGCCCGACGCGTAAAGTTTTTTCTCGTCTTTGCTAAAAGTAAGCCCGTACCATGATTTGGCTACCACCTTTTCATCCAGCAGCTTCTCGTTTTTTGGGTCGATAAGCTGGATGGACTGGGTACTTTGCCCGTTGTTGGTAACCGCCAGCAGCTTGCCCGAGGCCGATAGCTGGATGTTGAGCGGCAAATCGCCAAGTGGGAGGGATGTGCCTGCCGGGCTAAGCTTCCAGCCGTTGGGTAATAAAACCTGCCCTGTTTGGGCTATTTTGCCCGGTGTTTGGGCAAATGATGTAACTGACGATGCTAAAATAGCTAAGCCGATGAGTAGCTTTTGTTTCATAACCGGATGATTGTACATCAAAACTAAACAATCAAACGGTTATGATGTGTTACTTAACAAAAACATAATATGTAAGATTATTGCTATAATGAGCCGAAGCGGGGGCTATGTGCATGCGACAGCTGCAGAAGACTCACCCCGACATCGCTACGCTCGTCACCCCTCTCTCCGCTTCGCGCATAGAGGGGACAGAAAGTTTTGTTTTTCTTCCTCAACCCTCTTTGCGGCCTTAGCCGGAGAGAGGGTGGTCCAGCGAAGCGTAGACCGGGTGAGTCGTAGCCAGCGTTTTAATGAGGCGGTTTATCAGATTGCTAGTGCGCAAAGCAATCTCGTAGATGCACACATTCGCTCTGTACAGCTAAGAGATTGCCACGCTGCGCTCGCAATGACATGGTCAATATTTATTTTTCTCCTTTTAAAGAATTAACAAAGAGGGTTACTTCAGCAAATTTTTCCAGCTTACCTGGTCGCCGATGATTTTTTCCAGGTCGGCGCTGGCTACGCGTTCCTGGGCCATGGTATCGCGGTAGCGGATGGTTACGGTATCGTCCTCTAAACTCTGGTGATCTACCGTGATACAGAAAGGTGTACCTATCGCGTCCTGGCGGCGGTAGCGCTTGCCAATGGCATCTTTTTCTTCGTACTGTATGTTAAAGTCAAGCTTCAGGCGGTCCATAATTTCGCGGGCTTTCTCGGGCAAACCATCTTTTTTGGTAAGCGGGAAAATAGCGGCTTTAACTGGTGCAAGGCAAGGATGCAGGTGCAGCACGGTGCGGCTGTCCTGTTTCTCTTCGGTGCTCAGGTCTTCTTCTTCAAAAGCGTTTATCATGGTAAGCAGGAACATCCTGTCTAACCCTATCGAAGTTTCAATTACGTAAGGCACATAGTTGCCATAAGGTTTGCCTGTTTCAGGATCAACCTCGGGGTCAAAGTATTGCATCTTTTTGTTCGAGAATTTTTCGTGCTGGCTTAAATCAAAATCGGTACGGCTGTGTATGCCCTCTACTTCTTTAAATCCAAACGGAAACTCAAACTCAATATCAAAAGCGGCATCGGCATAATGGGCCAGTTTTACGTGTTCGTGGTAACGGTATTTGGCGGCATCGGTTCCCAGGGCAAGGTGCCATTTTAAACGGGCAGCTTTCCATTTTTCAAACCATTCCTTTTGCGTGCCAGGGCGTACAAAGTATTGCATCTCCATTTGTTCAAACTCGCGCATGCGGATAATGAACTGGCGGGCAATAACCTCGTTACGGAAAGCCTTACCTATTTGCGCTATACCGAAAGGAATTTTCATCCTGCCCGATTTTTGCACATTCAGGTAGTTCACAAAAATACCCTGCGCGGTTTCCGGGCGAAGGTAAATCAGGTCGGCATCATCGGCTACGGCGCCCATTTGGGTGCTAAACATCAGGTTAAACTGGCGTACATCTGTCCAGTTGCGGGTACCGCTTACCGGGCAGGCAATTTCGTGCTCAATAATCAGTTCTTTAAGGCGGGGCAGGTCCTCGTTTTTAAGGGCCTCGTCCATATCGTGCTGTAACTGCTCGGCTTTATCGGTTTTACCGTCTTTATCGTAACGGTCAATCTTATCCTCCAAAAGCTGATCGGCGCGGTAACGCTTCTTCGAATCCTTGTTATCAATCATCGGATCGCTGAAACCATCAACGTGGCCGCTGGCTTTCCAAATTTTGGGGTGCATAAATATGGCGCTATCAATACCAACAATGTTGTCATGCATTTGCACCATGGCTTTCCACCAGTAGGTTTTAATGTTGTTCTTCAGCTCGGCACCATTTTGGCCGTAATCGTAAACAGCGCTTAAACCATCATAAATTTCGCTGGATGGGAAAACAAAGCCATACTCCTTGGCATGCGATATAACATTTTTAAAAAGTTCGTCGGTTGATTTGCTCATAATAGCTGCAAAGATACAATTTAGGCGGAAAGGTAAAAGGTTAAAGGCGAAAGGTAAAAAGCATACTAATTTTTACCCTCGCCCGTAGGTTTAAACAAGCCGCAAATCAAAATAAATCCGAAATCGAAATTCCCACATCCGAAATAACAATGGCGTTCCCTGCGGGTCAGGCCATACACTCATACGCGCACAAAGCCTTAGGCGCGGGCCGGTATCCGTTTCTGTCCTTAACGCAAAACCCGGGAGCGATAAGGCCGTCCGTCCGCACAGTTGTCCTCACTCTATTTCGGACAAAAGCGGACGGGCATCGTTTGATGACTATTTTTTAATGCTTTTCTTTATTTTAAAGAAATTTCTGTATATTTGTAATGGGTCTGCTCTGTTTAAAAAAGCATTAAAAACTGTCCGCTTCCGTCCGATACTGTCCTACACCTGTGGGCGGACGGACACCACAACAGCCCCACACAAACTTGTCCGCCCTGTCCGACATGTACCGGGACACCAAAGCGGACGGACAAAAACACAACCAACCACATAAGCACACCAGATAGCATGCACCCGCCCGCTTTCCCCACTTTATATAAATTTAAGGTAAGGAGAGGTATTTTATAAAAACGCGGTTTTTATTAATTGAAGGGCAATAAAAAAATAAGGGCAGTAAAAAATCAGGGTAAACTGCTCAATATACTCTTTAACATATTTTTTGCTGTACCTCTTTGGGTAATTAATTGAATCGATATGCCAAAAAGGTAAAATGCCAAAAAAAATAAAATACCAATATATTGATGGTCTTTTATTAAAGCTATTGAAAGGGCAATAAATATAAGTAGTTGTACTGTTAAACTTGTGTAATAACTAAAGGTTACCAAAACCTCATCTCCCGATACGCTAAGCTCAAACTTTCCTCCATCCAACCGTGCTGTGGCTTCGTGCCTCCATCTTAATTTCCAGGTACTGTCATTGAATTCAACAATACTACTGGTTAAGTTAGTAATCCTATAGTCGTTGCCCTCTAACAGGGATACTATTTTGTCAACTACAACTCGAGGGGCAACATGCGTAGCTTGTGTTAGTTTGAACTTTATTTTCATTGCGATAAGTGCCGGTAAATTTACTAAAGTGCAAGCAATAATACGCGGCTGTTTGGTTGATTGATTGCCTGCGTAATAAAGCCTACTGCCAATGGCAGTGTAAATACCCTTGCCCCTAAACTTAAACGATGGTTGCCCTTTTTGGGTGTCCGTCCGCAAGGGGGAACAGGACAAAAACGGACAGGGGCGGACAGGCAAATTTTTGGCAAAACTGGTTTTAACCATACCCGTCCGGATTTGTCCGTTAAAGAGTGGCACACCTGGACGGACGGACAGCCATTTTTAATTAACGGAAGTTTGCGTTAAGGACAGAAACGGATACCGGCCTGCGAATAAGTTAAGAGAAAATAGAAGGTAAAAATAATATCGAACACTGAATTTCGAATATCCAACACCGAAGTTTTTCCTTCATTATTCGAAATTGGATATTCGGTGTTCGATATTAAATCAACTTTAACTCCATAATTAATTGGGATACCGGCCCGTGAATAAGGCCTGTGCAGTATGAGTGTATGGCCTTGCACACACTTATACCGGTGTGGGCAACGCCCGGCTACTCCTTCACTATTTGTACATTGCGTAGCTGGCCGCCGGCATCTTTTATGGTTATGGTGCCTGTTTCATAACCGGCAAGGGGCGGTTTGTTATTTAACATATCGCACAGGCTCACTTCCGAATAATCTTTGCCGTTAATAGCGGTAATCTGTTCGCCGGGCTTAACCAGGCTTGCGCCTTTTTGCCATACCACACCAACTACCAGTTTGTTGCCCTGCATAGTGGGAGAAAAGGGCCAATGCTTTTCGGCGAGATTGGTGGTTTCCGTACGGGGATCAAAGTAAAACTTGCCATGTATAAAATCGAGGGTGACGTTACCATAATCCAACAGTTTAGTGCCAAAGGCCGAATTGCCGGTTTTGTTGGTTTCGGCAGTTATATTATCAAAACGGGCGCGGCCTATGTTTAGCGATGCAACGCCCACCAGGAATTTATCGGCATTGGCCTGCAAACCAAACGCTCCAATCTGGCTGGCACCATAACCTTTATCAACTACCTGGCAGGCGTTTAGCTTACTAAGTTGGTTCATGTAATCGTCGGTGAAGCGCATAAATGCGCTTTGGCCACTGTCAAAAGCCATAAACGCGCTTACCTTATTTATAAATACCTTTATAACCGGGTCGCTTTGGTGGTTGTTATTGGCATCAAGCACCAGCGGTACGCTATACTTTTTGTTCAAGATCAGTTTGTCGGGCTCGTCTGTAATAATAATCACCTGCCTGTCGGCTACTATACTTACAATTGAATTGCGAAGCATATTGCTGCCCACCACCCCCTCAACATTCCAGCACTTATACATATCTGGCAGTAACACAAGCGCCGGGATGCCGCTAAAGATTACATCGCCCAGCCTGATATCATCAATGCCGACGATGGTGGTGGAGTCGGCCGCACCATTGGCATCGTTTATTACACCAACATGCATGGTTTTGGCATTTATTTGGGCCGCAAGTTGTTTGCTTAATGCTACGGGTGCCCCGGTATCAAACAAAAAGCGGTGTTTGCTGCCACCCAGTTCAACAGTTACCACCAGTTTGCCATAAATGTTTTGATAAGGCAGTTCGGTATAATAGTTTTTAACGGTTGGGCCACCCTGGTTAAACGTAAACGTTTGTGCAAATGCCGATGCGCCGGTAAGGATAAATGCCAGCGTAAAAATGAGTTTGTTCATAGTTGTTAATAAGGATAGTGTTTGGGATGCAACTTAAAATATTATATCGGCAGAAACAATATTTTAACATATTTTAAGCTAATTGACATAATGTTGGCGCAGTGTAAGCTTATACATAAGGGAAAACCAAATGGCAAAAAAAACTATTTACAGTAGTGTTAAAAACATAAAGCCATGGAAACCTCAGTAAAAATCATATCAACCCGGTATGTAACCCATAATGTAAAACAGTTCAGGCTTGAGAAACCTGCGGGTTTTACTTTTACACCGGGGCAGGCCACTGAACTCTCTGTAAACCAACCCGGCTGGAAAGACAAGAAAAACCCCTTTACCTTCACCGGCCTTATTACCGACCCTTACCTGGAGTTTACCATTAAAATATACCCGGATAGTGCCGAAGGCGTAACCAACCAGTTAAGTAAATTAGCCGTAGGCGACCACCTGATATTGCGCGATGCCTGGGGCGCTATTGAATACAAAGGCCCCGGTTACTTTATAGCGGGTGGCGCAGGCATTACCCCGTTTATTGCCATTTTAAGAGATTTGAACCAGAAAGGAAAAATGGCAGGCAATAAGCTGTTTTTTAGTAATAAAACTGATAAGGATATTATTTTGGCCGATGAACTGAAAAGCATGCTTGGCCCCGATGCTGTATTTTTAATAAGCAGCCAAAAGGATAGCGTTTATGACACCCGCCGTATAGATGAAGCCTTTTTAAAGGCGGAAGTAAGCGATTTTACCAAACACTTTTACGTTTGTGGCCCCGATGCGATGGTGGAGCAAATTAACGGTATTTTAACCAGCATGGGTGCAGATGCTGATTCGGTGGTGTTTGAGCGGTAGGTTGATGGATGATGGTTCATGGCCCCAGTGAAGTTTAAAACTATTGCCTCCTTCCTGCCATCTTGCGCCAATGACTAATGACCATCCACCAATGAACTAATAAACTAATGAACTAATGAACCAATGAACAATCCGTCCAAAGTGTTGGTCACCTCCAGACGGACGGACACCCAAAAAATCCTAATTGAAATACCCGGTTCCGGTAAAACCATGAACCATGATCTATGAACCATGAACAGCTAACAAATTCTTCCCTCTAATATCTCAAATCTCATATCTAACATCTATTTTTACCGCATGAGTATCCGGGTAGAAGCATTGACAAAAGTTTACGGCGAGCAAAAGGCAGTTGATAGCATCAGCTTTACTGCCCAAACAGGTGTGCTGGGTTTTTTGGGGCCTAACGGAGCCGGTAAATCAACCACCATGAAGATACTTACCGGCTTTATACCCCAAACATCGGGCTCGGCATCGGTTTGCGGGTTCGATGTGGTAACGCAATCGTTAGATGTGCGCAGGCATATTGGCTACCTGCCCGAGAGCAACCCGCTATACCTGGATATGTACGTGAAGGAATCATTGGCCTTTATTGCAGGCATCCACAAAATGGCCCAACCCGAAGCCCGCATTGCCGGAGTGATTGAGCAAACCGGCCTTGGCCCCGAGCAGCATAAAAAAATTGGGCAGCTATCTAAAGGTTACCGGCAGCGTGTTGGCCTTGCTCAGGCTATATTGCACAACCCCGATGTGCTTATTTTAGATGAGCCCACCTCGGGGCTGGATCCTAACCAGCTGATAGGCATCCGCCAGTTAATTACCGATTTGGGCAAAACCAAAACCATCATCCTATCTACCCATATTATGCAGGAGGTAGAAGCAGTGTGTGATAAGGTGATTATTATTAATAAAGGTAAAATAGTTGCCGATGATACACTGCAGGGTTTGCGGGCCGGTAACAACAATAAAACGCTCGAGAAAATTTTTATCAGCCTTACCAATTAAATGGCTTAAATATTTCTTTATTTTTGCGGGCTAATCAAACCTTATATTAATATGAAAAAAACCTTACTTTCTCTCGCAATTTTAATTTGTGCCGTTTTAACTGTTAAAGCCCAGGACGATGATCTGTTACCACGCTTTAGCGCCGGTTTTGGTGTTGGCGTTACAACCGGCCCGCAGCATTCAGGGTTCCCGGCAGCAGGCAGCGTTGGCTTAAAAGGAGAATACCCCATAGCCGGCAGCCCGGTATGTATTACAGCATCAGTGGCATACCAGTTTTACGTATCGAGCGATGGCTATAACTACAGTTATAATAGTAACTATGGTGAAAGCACCACCGGCACTATAGCATCATTTGTGCCGGTAATGGCTGGCGCAAGGGTATACGTTAACAAGCTTTTTTTTGAAGGCGATGTTGGCGCATCTTTCAACCTTAATTCTGGTAAATCATACACAGCCCAAAAGGTAGCACCTATACTTTCGCCAAGTATTGGTTATGGTTTCAGGTTTGGGTCGTCGCAAAAAATAGGGCTTGATTTAAGCCTGTCGTACGAAACCCGCCTGGAGAAAACACAAACGCCATCTGACCCATCAACGGTTAGCCCTTACATAAGCGGATATGGTGCCTATAACCTGGTTGCTTTTCACGTAGCTTTCAGCCTGGGATTGTAGTATCAACGAGATTTAATGAACGGCCCCGGCGATTGAGTTGCCGGGGCTTTTTGTTGGCCACGAAATCAATTCATAAAAAATATTAATAGCTTCACGCTGTAGCATTTAGCAATCTGAATGCGTAAATATGATAAAACCTCAAATCTGTATGGCAGTTAAATATATCCGTCTTTTAATATTGTTGATGTTTTGCGCGGCTTCAAGCAGGGTTAGCGCCCAATCGGGCAATAAAATGAGCCTCAGCATAGGGCCCGATGTGGGCATACCCATCAATGTCGATCACCCTAACGCCGTACATACCCGTGATATTTACCAGGATGGTTTAGGCGGAACGATAAGGGCCGAGTTTCCGTTAACCCCGGCTTTGCATGCTACGGCAAGCGTGGGGTATGTGGTATATCACTCCAACCTAAGGTATTTATACCTTACACCTACGCAGCTGAGCAATTATGCGGGCCCGTCAAATACAAGCAGCCCGCCACCGTATAAATATGTTCCTTTAAAAGCCGGGCTGAGGTATTACTATGTAAAATGCCTGTTTGTTAGTGCCGAAGCAGGGGATGCGCTAAAAATAGGCCACGAGGCTAAAGCATCGTTTATATACTCGGGAGGTGCAGGCGCGGCCGTTCCGTTTGGTGTTCACCACGCGCTCGATATTGGTTTCCGGTACGAAAGCGGTTATAAAAACATCGATTCGGATTTTAAAATGGGGCAAATAGGTATCGGCTTTTCGTATAAATACACATTTTAAAGTAACTGCCGGTGGCTGTGTTTAACGGATGTTTAACTCTTAAACGCTCTCGTCGGGTAATCCATACAGCTTATCACATGAAAAAAACATTACTCGCCCTGTTGGTCTTAACGGTTGCTGCCTTTACAGCAAAGGCACAAACCAACGATAACAGGCCTCCGAGGGTTGCAGTTGGTTTTAACCTGGGCGCTACCGTGGGGCCGCATAGCAATGAATATCCTATAGCCAGTGGCTTTGGTATTAAATTTGAATTTCCTATCAAATCAACCCCGGTTAGTATTATGGCTTCCGGGGCTTATACATTTATGCCGTCGGATGCTGCTTACCACAACGATAGGTATAATTACAATGACAGCTATAACGGCGACGTACATGTTGCCTCATTTGCTCCCCTTGAATTAGGTGTAAGGGTATATATGGATGGTAACCTTTTTGTTGAGGGCAATGCAGGGGCATCGTTCAACTTAAATGAAAGCCACAGTAACTACACCAGCAAAAAAGTAGCCCTGGTTATAGCCCCTAACATTGGCTACGCTTTCAGGTTTAAAGCATCAAAAAAATATGGGCTGGATTTAAGCCTGGGTTATGAAACCCGCCCCGAGGACTCCCAGCCTCATGACTTTAGCAATTATGGCAGTTACAATCAAATAGCGGTACACGCAGTATTTAGCATAGGCTATTGATTTTTGGGTTTTCAATTCTTTAAATACCCCGATGCTATCAGGTGAACCTTAACCGTGCTAAAAACACTTAGCAATTGAAATAGCGATCTGGGAGGACACAGTCCGCGGGTGAGCAATTGGAATAGCGATCTGTGAGGACACAGATCGCGAAAGTATTTCGGCCTCCATATAAATCCGAAATTGAACATCCGAATTCCCAAATCAAAGATTTCCTCTCAAATCCTGCTCCCGTTCAATGGCTTCAAACAATGCTTTAAAGTTGCCGGCACCAAATGATTTTGCTCCTTTACGCTGAATGATCTCGAAGAAAAGGGTTGGCCTGTCTTCAATAGGTTTGGTGAAAATTTGCAGCAGGTAACCTTCGTCGTCCCGGTCAACCAGGATGCCCAGTTTTTTAAGTGGTTCCAGGTCTTCGTCAATGTGCCCAACTCGGTCTGTAAGTTCATCATAGTAGGAGGTAGGCACGGTTAAAAACTCAACGCCGCGGTTTTGCAGCTCGGTAACGGTGGCTACAATATCATGGGTGGCCAGTGCCAGGTGCTGCACGCCCTCGCCCTCATAAAACTCCAGGTACTCTTCAATCTGCGATTTCTTTTTACCCTCGGCAGGCTCATTAATAGGGAATTTTACATAGCCGTTGCCGTTGCTCATCACCTTACTCATCAGGGCCGAGTACTCGGTAGATATCATTTTATCATCAAAGGTTAAAATGTTTTTAAAGCCCAGTACTTCCTCATAAAAGTTAACCCATTCATTCATTTTATGCCAGCCAACGTTGCCCACGCAATGGTCAACATAAAGCAAGCCGGCCTCGGCAGGGCTGTAGCTGGTTTCCAGTTTTTGGTAGCCGGGTAAAAATAAGCCCTTGTAGTTTTTACGCTCTACAAAAAGGTGAACGGTTTCGCCATAAAGCTTAATGCCGCTGGTGCGTACCTCACCATATTCGTCGGTTAGGGTTTGCGGCTGCTGGTAAGGTTCGGCGCCGCGGCTGGTGGTTTGTTCAAAGGCATCATAAGCATCATCAACCCAAAGGGCCAGTACTTTTACCCCATCGCCATGTTTTTTAATATGCTCGGCAATAGGATGATCAGAGTGAAGCGGCGTGGTTAATACCAGCCTTATTTTACCCTGTTGCAATACGTATGATGCCCTGTCGCGTACACCCGTTTCGGGTCCGGCATAAGCCAATGTTTGAAAGCCAAAGGCGGTTTTATAATAATGGGCAGCCTGCTTGGCATTACCCACATAAAACTCAACATAATCGGTACCGTTAAGGGGTAAAAAATCGGCCCCCTCTAAATCTCCCCCGGTAGGGGAGACTTTTTTATTTATTTTATCTATTGTTTCCATTGGTTTGTCTGTATAAAATTAGTGATTTTAAGCCCTCCCTTCCGGGAGGGTTTGGGTGGGGCTATTGCCAGCTTTTATAATAATTTTCATCCTCAATCTTTATCGCATCTTCGGTAAGCATCAGCGGCCTGAAGGGGTCAATCATTACGGCAAGTTCGTCAGTTGATTCTTTACCTATTGATTTCTCGACCGATCCCGGGTGCGGGCCATGCGGAATGCCGCCCGGGTGCAGGGTTATCTGGCCTTTAACCACGCTTTTGCGGCTCATAAAATCGCCATCTACATAATACAAAACCTCGTCGCTATCTACATTGCTGTGGTTATATGGGGCAGGGATAGACAGGGGGTGATAATCAAACTTACGGGGCACAAAGGAGCATATCACAAAGTTGTTGCCCTCAAAGGTTTGGTGTACGGGGGGCGGCTGGTGCAGGCGGCCTGTTATCGGTTCAAAATCATGAATGGATAGCGCCCATGGGTAATGGAAACCATCCCAGCCAATAAAATCAAAGGGATGTGTGCCGTAAATGTAGGGGTAAATAAGGCCCTGTTTTTTAATCAGGATTTTGAAATCGCCGTGCTCATCGTGGGTTTCCAGGTTGGCCGGGCGTTTAATATCGCGCTCGCAATAAGGCGAATGCTCCATCAGTTGCCCGTACTGGTTGCGGTAACGTTTAGGTGCACGTATGGGGCTGAAGCTTTCGATGATGAACAGGCGGTTTGCCGTGCCATCAAACTCCATCTGGTAAATGGTACCGCGTGGAATAACCAGGTAATCGCCATAGCCGAATTTAATATTGCCGAACCCGGTTTTTAAAGTGCCTGTACCTTCATGAATAAACACCACTTCGTCGGCCTGGCTGTTTTTGTAAAAATAGTCGGTCATGCTTTGGCGTGGTGCGGCCAGTGAAATATGCAGATCGCTGTTTACCAGTATAGGTTTGCGGCTTTGCAGGTAATCATCTTCGGGCGGTACATTAAAACCTATCAGGCTGGTATGCTTCAGGTGTTTTTCGCGGGCTATTTTGGGCTCAACGCTGTACGGCTCGCCCAGGGTTTTAACAATAGTGGGCGGATATGCGTGGTAAACAAGCGAGTAAAGACTTGAAAAGCCTTCGGTAGATACCAGCTCTTCGGCATATAAAGTACCATCGGGCTTACGGAACTGCGTATGCCTTTTAGGCGGAATTGCTCCTAATGAATGATATACAGGCATGTTGTTTTAATTGGTTGATAATAAAACGTTTAAAGTACCAGGATAGTTTCGGATGTTTTAAATATGCCAATAGCGCGAATGAACCGTATGGCAGTAAACCGGCTTGGGCAGTATAAAAAAAGAGGAGGAACGGAGTTAGTATTGGGCCAGCACAGCTTTGGCCAGCACGGCATCCCTAAACGATGATGCATCGCTCATGGAGGTAAGCCCCAGGGAAAAGTAAAAATGCTTTTGTATGCTCATGCTTTATATAATACGAAGTTAGGTGGTTTATTATTGCCATGCAAGTTTTAATTTGGCCGACGGATGAAGTGTAGATAAACTGTAAAATTATTGATACTTGCACCTGTAGCGCGTTTGGCTGTAAACAAATGGACAACACAAGTGTAATTAACCAACTAATTTCCGCGAAAATTCGTATTATTAGCCATTGCTCGTCATGGTACGGTACTAATTGGTATGACGTTAAGGATTAAACAAATTTACACGGTGCTATGATTGATGACGAAATTCGTTTAAAAGCTGTTGAACGTTTTAAGAGCCTGGACCTGGAAACAGATGAAGAGTTCAAGGTACTTTTACAAATGGCATCCGAAACCTGTGATGCCCCTATTGCGTTGCTTACGCTACTGGATAGGGACACACAATGGCTTAAAATTCGTAATGGGATTGATATAGCCCAAATGCCGCGCGAGATTTCATTTTGTACCCACACCATTCAAAGCGATGAGGTAATGGTGGTGCCGGATGCAACTACCGATCTGCGCTTTGCTGATAACCCCCTTGTAACCGGCCAGCCTGCCATCAGATTTTATGCCGGCGCACCACTAATAACCAGCCATGGGCAAAGAATAGGCAGCTTGTGTGTGGTGCATATGCAGCCCTTTAACCTTAACAAACAGCAAATACTGATGCTGCAAATGTTATCCAAACAGGCTATGAATTTAATGGAGCTGCGGATAGCTGTTGAGATGCTGAACAAAAACAAATTGGAATTTGAGGCGCAACGGAAAATTTTAAGAAATGCCGAAATATCGCAGCGGTCTTTTTTTGAAAGTGCCCCTAATTTTCATATCCTGTTGAACAAAAATGCCGAAGTAGTGGATTTTAATAAGGTAGCCTACAACTTTATTGAAAAAATGCACCGGGAGCATTTGGTAAAAGGTGCCATGTTTATCAAATTTATAGCCCCCGATTTTGTAAACAGGTTTATTGAAGGCTTTAAAAGCGCACTGGCCGGGCAAAATGTTTTTGAAGAAGGCACAACCGACTACGGACAACACGGCATAATTTACTGGGAGGCATCGTTTGAAACAGCCCGGGATGCAGCCAATGAAATTATAGGTATATCCTACATTATCCGCGATGTAAGCGACCGTAAGGTTAAGGAGATAAGGATTATCGATCAAAACCGGTCGTTATTAAAAATAGCCCACCTGCAGGCGCACGAATTCCGGGCGCCGCTTACCACAATAATGGGGATGATTGAGCTCATCAAATCAGAGGATTTTAATGCCCCCAGGGAATACTATAACCTTCTTGAGACTGCTGTACTCAGATTTGATGACAAAATACGGGAGGTGATCAGCGGGATAGATGAACTGATATTGTCGGGCAGGGAGGATGTTTATACATCGTAAATAAGCAATTTAATTATCATTTGCAGGCAGTTTTTTGTGCAAAACAGGAGCAGGTTTTATGGTAAACAATTCTGTAGTAATTTTGTAGTTTGTGGCATTGAAACAGGTTTGTTACGTAAAAAGCTATTTATTATTGGTTTTTTAACCTTGCTTAACGATATGTTAACGTTAGGTTTATTTAACCATTAAACCGCCGGGGTTTCTTTGCAGGGATTTTTAATCCCCATCATAATGAAGAAACTCCTACCCCTGTTAATTATTTTCCAGTTTGTCATCAGCAGTTTTGTTTTTGCCAGTGGTACAATTAAAGGAACCGTTACCGATAGAAAAACAGGCGAACCCCTGGTTGGCGCCACGGTTAAATTAAAAAGCAAAGATAAAAGCTTCAAAGCATCAACCGGTGTTGGCCTTGATGGCAGCTTTGTTTTTAAAAATGTACCAGCCGGCAAGTACGAAGTTGAGGCCAATTACATCTCTTTTGAAGCTGATGAAACCGATGTAGCTGTACAGGATGGTGCTATCGCCAACGTTAAATTATCTTTAAAAACAAAAGAACACGCCCTAAGCGAAGTAGCCATATCCGGCCGGGCTGATAAAGCTACCGATCAATCGGCCACCAATGCGCAGCGCAGGTCGCCGGCTTTGTTAAATGTGGTATCGGCCCGTACTATCGAAGCATCGCCCGATATTACCATTGCCAATGTTACCCAGCGTGTATCGGGCGTATCTGTTGACCGCAGCACCAACGGCGAGGCACAATATGCCATTATACGCGGTATGGATGCGCGTTACCAGTATACGCTTGTAAATGGCGTTAAAATCCCCAGCCCCGATAATAAAAATCGTTATGTGCCGCTTGATATTTTCCCGGCAGATATTGTCGACCGTTTGGAGGTTTCCAAATCACTTACGGCCAATATGGAAGGTGATGCTATTGGTGGCGCTATAAACCTGGTATTAAAAGATGCACCGGATGATTTTACCGTTCGTGCCAACTTAGGTACGGGTTTGGCAGCTAATTTTTTTAACAAAGGTTTTACCAAATTTGATCATAGCGGTAGTTTACAAACCTCGCCGCGTGCCGACGGCCGCATAGCTACCGGCGCCGATTTTACAACCGCACCTTTTCACTACAGCGAAAACAAAGTGCCACTGGCTACTATAGCAGGTTTAAGCATAGGCGGGCGCAGCGCCAATAAAAAGTTTGGCGCCCTGGTATCATTAAGCTACCAAAATACCTACAGGCAAACCAACGGTACGTTTTTTAGCACCGAGGTAAACCCGGCAAACAATCAACCCCTGGTTACCGATATAGAAAAACGTAATTACAATATCCAGCAGCAGCGTACCGGGGTTATCACCAAGTTTGATTACCGTATTAACCCCGCCAATAAAATTACACTCGACCTGGACTATATCAACCTAACACAGAATACTTACAGGTTCAGCTCAGATACCAGTTTAGAGCTTGGCCGCGCCGGTATTGGTACAGGCAGGGTAAGCCAAACCTACCGCAGCGACAGAACTATACAAACCATAAAAAACGGCAATTTACATGGCGATCATAAGCTAACCGATAATTTCAGGATCAACTGGACTGCCGTTTACTCAAAAGCTACAGCCAATGAGCCCGATAGGGCCGAGCTTAACCTGAATACAGGGCGGAATGTACAGGCAGACGGAAGCATAGTACAGGCCCCATTTACTTTTGACGCCCTGAAAGCGCAAAGCCGCACGTTCGCCAAAAACTCCGACGAGGATAAAACAGGGTTCCTGAATTTTATTTACAACCCGGTTTTGTTTGATAACAAGGTTGAGTTAACCGCCGGTGGTATGTACCGCGATAAAACCAGGCACAGCAGCTACGATGAGTACGACCTGAGGCCAGGCGCTGCTAACACCGCGCAAACTTTTAATGGCAATGTAGATGCCAATACTTTTGATTTGTTTAACACCCAGGGCACGCCAACCAACGCCCTTAATTACGATTTTACCGAAAAGGTTGCCGCAGGATATGGCCAGGTTAAATTAACCACCGGTAAATTGCTAACTATTGCGGGCCTAAGATATGAGCATACCAGCCAGGGATGGCACACCCAGGCCGATCCTTCAATTGAGGGCAAGGATGGTACCATAAAATATTACGATTTGCTGCCAAGCCTGAACTTTAAATACCAGTTTAATGAAAAACAGGATTTGCGCCTGTCGTACTACTCGGCCATCAGCCGGCCAAACTTTTACGAGTTAGTGCCGCATACAGCCGGCGATCCGGATGCACTTTACAACGAGCAGGGTAACCCTAACCTGAAACGGATCACTGCCGAAAACTTCGACCTGCGTTATGAACTTTTCCCAAAAACGCTTGACCAGTTATTGGTTGGTGTATTTTATAAATCAATTAATAACCCGGTTGAATACGCCATCGAAAAATCGGGTACAAGCTTTGTATTAAGGCCCGAGAATTTTGGTAATGCCCATAACTATGGTTTCGAGCTTGATTACACCAAATACTTCAGAAGCTTTGGTATCCGCGCTAACTACACCTACACCAATTCAAAAATAACTACCGATAAGGAAGAAGAGTACCGTAACGACCAGGGCCAGGTAACCCACCGCACGGTACAGCAAACGCGGTCGCTGCAAGGTCAGTCTAAAAATATTGGCAACCTGTCTTTATTATACCGCAGTGTTAAAAACGGGCTTAATGCGCAACTATCATTTGTGTACACCGGTGCCAGGTTAAATACGGTTTCGCCTTACCTGGATAATGACATCTGGCAAAAAGGTTTCACCACGCTTGACTTATCTGCCGATAAACGTTTGTTTGGCAACCTGTACCTGTATGTTAAGGCAACCAACCTATTAAATACGCCTTACGAACTGGAGATAAGAAGGCCTTACCCGACCGATGCGGTAAATGTTGAACTGCAAAAAGCGGGCGAGAATACAGCTGTGCGTAAAGACCTGTATAAGCAATATTACATACTTGGTTTACGGTATAAATTATAATGATATTAAAGATGAAAAGCTTAAACAAAATATTTTTTGCATGCCTTGCCTCATTGGCCTTAAGCGCATGTCATAAAGCCGAACTGGCAATTATTTCGCCGCCATTGCACCAGGTAAGTAACGGTATTACTTCCGATACCCTTAAGGGAGCCGTAAAAGGTACTATGCTTAGCGGCAAAACCTATTACTTTAAAAGCGATATCACCGTAAACGAAGGCGATACCCTGCAAATGGAGGCTGGTGTAAAACTGATAGCTATTGGCGATGGTAAAACTTACCAAACAGCGCCGGAGATTATCATGCACGGCACTTTTATCAGCCTGGGCACAAAAGAAAAGCCCAACTATATTACTGTTCAAAACGCCGATACTTACCATACCGAGGCAGCAGCCCAAAACTACGCCAATGTTTTTAAGGGATGGTGGGGAGGCATAGTTTGCTGGCCCGATCCTTCATCAAAAAGTACTACCCCCGGCGGCGATTTGATCATTAAATGGACCCACCTTGAATTTGCAGGTGGTCCGGCGAGCGGTAACGAAAGCGGTGTTTACGGAAGCGGTGACCCGAGGTATATTATTTACTTTGGCAACATTACCAGGAATTTCATTTTAGAAGACTCGTGGGTTTTTGGCGCTAAGGACGATGCCATCAGGGTAGCAGGCGGCAAGATAAGCGTAATGCGTAATACCTTTGAGCTTTGCGGCCAATCGGGCGGCGAGTTTTTTAATATGAAGAGCGGTACCGTTGGCGATTTGGCCTATAACTTTATGATAGGCGCTGCAACCAACGCGTTAAAAGCGTCTGATGCAGGCAGCTCGGGTACCCAAACCAATGTTAACATGTATAATAATACCATGGTTAACTGCGGTTTCAGGCAAACAAAATCAGGTCGTGGCGGCTCTATCAATTTTGAAAAGGCGGCCCGTGGAACGGTTTATAATAATATTATTGCCAATTGCCGTTTTGGTTTACGCTTAACCGCCGATGCCGATTTAACCAACATTAAATACAACAACCAATACTACTACGGCTCAACTCAAAAAATTGTGGATTTGTTTAATGCGGCGGATGGGGTATCAACATTCCAGTCGGCCGATATACATTCAACCACGCCAAAAGATAATGATCCCGCGTTTTACGGTTACGATTTAACCGCGTTTGATTATACTGCCAACCCGGGCCCGATGACGGTATCATTGCAAACACCGGCTGCTGTAATGGTGGGTACATCAAATTTTAGGTTAAAATCAAGTTCGAAAGGCCTTAACGCGGGTAAAACTGATTTTACACCTATGCATGCGGTAACCACAACCGGTACTTACGGAACGGATATTACCCCGCCGGGTAAAGATGCCGGTGCTTATCAAAATGATTTTAGCGGTAACCAGCATTAAACCCCTCTAAATCTCCCCCCCAGTAGGGGAGATTTTTTAAGCCCTCCTTCCGGGGGTACTGTGTGTACACATCTTTTTAGTTAAAGGAAATGTCATTTCGATAGAGCATGTGAGGGGATGGCGGGGAGCGCGAAAGAGAAATCTTCAACGCCCTGCATCACGATTAGCTGCTTGGAATGCAGGGCGTAAAAGATTTCTCCTCACGCCAGCACTCAAAGGCCCTGCCTGTTCGTTCGAAATGACAACGTTTTAATTTAGTGGTACAAACCTAAAATGTGTACACACAGTAGCCCCGGAAGGGGGAGGCTTGCGAGGGACTAATCTCCCCCGCTTAGGGCCCACTTTTAATTAGTATTTTTAGCCCTTCCTAAAAGGGAGGGTTTATTGATTATAACCCATGAAAAAAGCCTTTTTATATCTCCTGCTCCTAACAACATCAGCCTTAACCTCGCACGCCCAGGATTGCGGCACCGCTTTTTTAGGTACCAAAACCCTGTATAAGGCGCCGTTTGTAAAATATACGCCCGTGCCCGCGGGCTACCAGCCGGTGTTTATTAACCACGTAGGCAGGCATGGGGCAAGGCATTTAACCAAGGATGTAAATACCACTGCCATATATGGCATCTTATTGAAGGCTGATAGTACAAATATGCTTACAGACAAAGGCCGGCTGCTTAAACAAATGGTGCTTAGCCTGCAAAAGGTAGAGAAAGGAAACACCAAATCCATATCAGCCGAGGGCCGTGCCGAGCTGAAAGAGATAGGCAACAGAATGTACCACAACTACAGTAATGTATTTGCCCGTAGCCCCAAACTCAATGTAACTGTTACCAAAGAAATACGCACTAAACAAAGCGCCGACGCCTTTTTATCAGGACTGAAGGCCGGATTAAAAGATTCGGCGCAAATAACGGAGACTAATGATGATTTAAACCTGCGTTTTTATGACGAATCGCCGGCTTATACGGCTTATAAAGACGGGGATGATTGGGAAAAATACAAAGCAATTATAGTTAAAGCCGAACATATTGACGAGATGAACAAAAACATCACCGCCAGGCTTTTTAAGCCGGACTTTCTGAAAACACAGGATAAAAAATGGGCAGATAAAATAGTAAGCGATATGTGGGGTTTTGCCACCATCGTATATTCGTTGAAAGAGGAGATCGGCCAAAAAAACATCGCACCAGGAGATCTTGATTTTACCCGCTTTTTTACCTGCGAAGAGTTAAAGGCTTTGGGCCGTGCCGATGCCGTTGAAGATTTTTTGGTAAAAGGCCCGGGTATAAAACCCAATGGTATACAGGTTATTATAGCCGCCCCTTTATTAGCCAATTTTATAACCACCAGCGACGATTTTATAAAAACCGGGCCGGTAAACGCCAACCTTCGTTTTGCCCATGCCGAAACCATTTCGCCATTTGCCGCGTTGCTGGGTATTGTGGGTGCCGACAAGGTATCGCCAAATATCAACCAATTTGATGCCGCCTGGCAGGCCTCCAACGTAGCGCCTTTAAGCTCGAATATCCAGTGGATATTTTATAAAAAGAAAGGATCGGCAAATTACCTGGTTAAAGTTTTACTCAACGAAAAGGAGGCGCATATAACCGGTTTAAAAGCCGGCTTTCCCTATTATAAATGGGCCGATGTGCGTAAATTGTACGTAGCTAAGCTTACCAGTCTAAATTATAAATTAGGTGATGACGCGTCGGCGTTTTTAAAGGCGGTGAAGTAGGGGCTTGTTATGGATTTGTTTGCCTGCCACATTTCAAAGCATCCGGAACTCAGCTTATGACGAGTGCTTTGCGCGCCCCCATCTCCCCAAAACGCACAAAATCCCGGATGTGTTTCATCCGGGATTTGCATATTAATTATATTGCATAAAGGGCACCCCGATAATTACCGGGGCGGCACCTTAGGGGTTTATGCCATTATAAATTAGGATTGGCATCCTGTTCAGATTGCGGGATTGGGAACAGCAAATGGTTATCATCTACGGTAACACCAATTGTGGCCATAGCGGTTTTCAACCGGCCCAAACGTAAAAGGTCCCAGCGGCGTTGTCCTTCTCCGCAAAGTTCGCGCGCGCGTTCGGCCAGTAAGGCATCTATAAATGCATCGGGCGTGGGGGTGTTGGTCATGTTCAGCTGGTCTGTTGGCAGCGATAAACCGGCCCGTGCCCGCACTATATTTATCCCGTTAAACTTGTTAGGATCGGCCGGATTGATGTTATGCATGGCTTCTGACTGCAGCAGGTACACTTCGGCCAGGCGTAATACAAACCAATCGCTCCGGGAGTTATTATCCTGTTTCCACTGGCTATCCCTGAATTTATAAATAAAGGGGGTTACCGTTTGGGTTACGCCCTTACTGTCAACAGCCTTGTTAGATATGCTGTAGGTTTTACGCACATCCCTGTCGCCATCCGGGAAGCCATTATTAAAAAAGTAGTTCTGGGCAAAAAAAGAGCCATACCCCCCTAATACCGTTGGATAAAACATACGCAATATGATATTGCCAACATTGGGCGCGGTACCAAAGCGTACTGCAAAAACTATCTCTTTATTATATTTATTATCCGAGCTGAATATGCTGGCATAATTGGTAAGCAGGCTGTATGAGCCGCTGTCGTTAATTACTTTATTGCATTCGGTGAGCGCGTCCTGGCTATCGGTAGCTTTTGCGGCCCCGGATTTGGCGCGCGTTAGCAATACCTTTGCCAGTAAGGCCGATGCCGCGCCAGATGATACCCTTCCCTTATTGCCGGCAATGATATTTTTCTCGGCATAACAATTGGCTTCAGCATACTGAAGATCGGCAACAACCTGGTCATAAAGCACGGCAAGTGATGCCTTTTTGGGGTACAGATCGGGAGATGAAGCCGTAACGGGTTCGGTAATAAGCGGCACCTGCCCAAAAGCGGTAAGCAGGTTAAAGTAGCCCAAAGCGCGCAAAAAGCGGGCATTACCAACAATATTTGCCCGCTCAACCGGGTCCATTGAAATTGGCGGAACGTATTTAATAACGTCGTTGGCATTCTTGATCATTTTGTAATCGTTAATGTACCAGTTGGCAATTTCGCCATTTACTGCGGCAAACGTGTGGTTGGTTAACGAGTTCCTGTCTGTTGAGGAGCCAGGTGCAGCATACATCAAATCCGAAGCATTATCAGATACGGTGTAAACCGTGCGCTGATAAAAGGTTTGCGGTTGCATGGTACTAAAAACGCCGTTTAAAGCAGCGGTAGCATCGCCTTGGTTTTTATAAAAATTGGTGGGCGTTAAAAAGCTGTACGGCTGTTCGGTAAGGAATTTCTTACACGAGGTAAGGCTGAAGGTAACTATCGCTACAGCCATTAAAATTCTTATCTTCATATAAATGGTATTAAATATGTTTTTGTTTAAAAGCCTAATTTTACCCCCAATAAAAAGGTCCTTGACGGCGGATAGGAGTTAACATCGGCCCCAAGGTTTAAGTTCTGGCTGCCGGGGTTCAGGTTTTGTGTACCCGCATTCAGGTTTTGCGCGCCAAAGCTGTTTATTTCGGGGTTATAACCAGTGTACTTGGTGAAGGTGTATGCATTTTGCACCGTAACATATACTGTTGAGGTTTTAAACACTCGTGATTTAGGCGAAACCGGTATGTTGTATCCCAACGATACCGTTTGTATCCTTAAATAACTACCATCTTCCAGGTAATTATCTACCACACCGGCGCTGCGGATGGATGTGCTGAGCACTCTGGGGATAGTATTGCTGGTGCCGGGGCCGTTCCAGGCATTGGCCATATAGGCATACACGTTTGCTGTGGTTCCGTTACTGTGGGCATAGCTGGTAAGGTTTAGCACCTTATTACCTTGTACGCCCTGGGCAAAAATGGAAAGATCAAAGTTTTTGTAAGACAGGGTATTGTTTATACTGAAAATAAACTTCGGCGCAGCCTGGCCTATAATTTCGCGGTCGTTGCCATTAATTATCTTATTGCCGTCAACATCGCGAATGATGGCGTCGCCGGGTACCACGCCCGATATACCTGCCGCGGTAATTTGCGCCTGCGTTTGGTATATGCCATCAAAATGATAGCCGTAGAACGACCCTATTGGCTGGCCAATCCGTAAAATGGAAGGCGCAAGGCCATTGGTTACAATGTACGGCCCTGTGTTGCCTACCAATATGTTGTTGGTGCCGTTCATATCCAATACCTTGTTTTTGTTGGCGGCATAGGTAATGGTGGTTGACCAGTTAAAGCCTGCCGATTCGATATTTCTTGTAGTCAAAGAAAGCTCGATGCCGTGGTTTTCAACTTTGCCGGCATTTAGCAGGATGCTTGAGAAGCCAGATGACTGAGGTATCGAGAAGTTAAGCAGCAGATCGCTGGTTGTTTTATGATAATAATCGGCGGTAAGGCTGATACGATTATTAAAAAATCCCATATCAGCGCCCACATCTAATGAAGCGGTAGACTCCCAGCTTAATTTAGGGTTGGCAATATTATTGGGCTGTACACCAACCACACGTGTTGTTGAAGTGCCTAAAGAGTAGCTGTTTATGCCATATTGAGATAATGATTGGTACGATCCTATTTCCTGGTTACCGGTAACCCCATAGCTGGCCCTTATTTTCAGGTCCGAGATCTGTTTAATGTTTTTTATGAATTTTTCTTCGGATGCCCTCCATGCAAATGCGCCGGATGGGAAATAACCCCATTTCCTGGTTGTGCCGAAACGGGAAGACCCATCAGAACGCATGGTGAAAGTAAACAGGTACTTTTCCATCAGCCGGTAATTAACCCGCCCAAAATAGGAGGCAATGGTGTTTTTATAGGTATTGGATTGTGGCGTTAAAACATTGGCGCCCAAAGCCAGGTTATCTGTACCTAAATTATCGGTAAAAAAGCCCTGTGCACTGCTGCTGAATGCTTTGGTTTTAAACTCCTGTAATGAAACACCGGCTACCGCATCAATTACATGTATTTTGTTGAATTGCTTATTAAACGATAATGTATTTTCATTTAACCAGCTGTAGCTTGTATTATTGGATGAATAAGCCGTTCCGCTGGTTTGCTGCCCGATGTAAATAGTGGTAGGCAGGTACGAGTTTTCATTGGCCGTATTATAATCAACCCCAAAGCTGCTTTTAAATTTAAAGCCGGGGATAAATTCATACTCGCCAAAGGTATTAATAAGCCCGCGCGCATTGGCAATGCGGTCTGTTGCCAGTTCTACAGCGGCCACCGGGTTTCCGTAGGTGCCAACATAGGCTGCAGGCGCATTTGCAAAGGTATACGCGCCGCTTGCATCGCGTACTGGGGTAATAGGGTTCATACTCAGGGCGCCGCCGGCAGCACCATAGCCTACCCCTGTTATACTTGGGTCAACAGCCTGTACGTTGTACGATATTTGAGATGAGAAACCCATTTTAATCTTTTTCCCAATATTCCTGTCAAGGTTTAAACGGATCAGTTCGCGCCTGAAACCGGTGGCCCTCATAATACCGTCCTGGTCAAAGTGGTTTAAACTAAGGTAATAGCGGGCTTCATTGCTGCCGCCGTTAAAACTAAGCTGGTAGTTTTGTATGGGGGCGGTGCGGTACAGCGCATCCTGCCAATCGGTGCCTTTGCCAAACCCGGCAATCTGGTCGTCGGTATAAGGCAATGCTTTAGCGGTGGCTGGGTTAGCCGCGTTATATTCCGTATAATATTCGTTCAGGTATTTGCCAAACTGCGTGGCGTCCATCAGGGGGAGTTTACGGGCAATGTGCTGTAAGCCTGTGTACGATTCAAAATTTATAGCATGCTGCCCGGCTTTACCTTTTTTGGTGGTAATAAGTATTACCCCGTTGGCACCGCGGCTACCATATATTGCCGTTGCCGATGCATCTTTTAAAACCTCGATAGATTGTATATCGCTGGGATTAATAGAGGTAAGGTTGCCGACACCTGCAAAGCCATCAACCACATACAAAGGCTCGTTGCCCGAGTTGATGGAGTTGGTACCACGTATGCGGATAGATGTAGCACTACCGGGTTGCCCGTCTGACTGGGTAAGCTGCAAACCGCTAACGCGCCCCTGCAGCATCTGGTCGGCGCCCAGCACCGGCGTTTTATCCAAATCTTTAGCACTTATGGAAGCAACAGAACCTGTAAGGTCGCTTTTACGCTGGGTTCCGTATCCAACCACAATTACTTCGCTCAGTTTCTGGTTGGCTTCATCCAATTTTAAAACTACATTGATTTGCGTTTTTGTGCCAACTTCTACCGTTTGCGTCAGGTAACCGATATAGGAAAACACCAGCGATGCGCCCTCTGGTACCGATACATCATATTCGCCATTGCCGTTAGTTACTGCGCCGCCATTTGTACCAAGCACCTTTACACTTACCCCCGGCAAAGGGCTGCCTTTATCGTCAATCACCCGGCCCTTTACCGGTGTGTTTTTAATAACGGAACCCTTTAGGGCTATTATCACCAGCCCGTTATCGGTTGTTTGGTAAGCAAGGCCGGTATCTTCCAGTATCCTGTTTAGTACATCAAGCAGGGGCACGTTGTTTACCTCAAGGGTAACCTGCTTGTTTTGCGGCAGCAATTGCTCGCTGTATAAAAAACGGGTTTGCACTTTTTGCTCAAGGGTGTATATAGCCTTCCTCAAAGACGCATCTTTAAGGCTAAGGCTAACCTTAACATTTTGCGAATAACTGTTTGCCGATACATTCAAACAAAACAGAAAAGTGAGAACAAAAGTCCAGTTAAGCATCAATAAAAATTTTCGGTAATGGGGCACAGAAAATACTTTATCATGAAGTATTTCTTTTTTCATAATTTTACGGTGTTAGTAATAAAACAATCGGTTAGTTATCAGCAACATCCTGTTACTGATTTAATGGATTGATAATACGGCGGGGAATATTCGAGCATTTCCCGCTTTTTTATTGTAATCCTCTTTCTTCTCTCTTTTAGTTAATGGTTACTATGTCATTGGCGGTTATCTTAAATTTAAATGGTCTTATAATTTGCATTTCTGTTAATGCCTGGGTTAGTGTTTCGTTTTCAAAAATGCCGGTAAACCTGTAGCCGGCCGCGGTTTTATTATTAATTTTAAAGGTTACGTTATACCATTTTTCTAACTTAGGCACCAGCTCTTCAAATGATTCGTCTTTGAAAACCAGTTTGTTTTGTAGCCATGAGGTTTCTTCAATATAATCCTTGTTTGAAATTTCGACCGGTTCAACATTTTCAATAACCAGCTTGTTATGAATGGGGGGGGCTGTGGTTTTATCAATAGGCTCATTTTGCACGCTTTCTTTTAAAGCGAGTTTCTCTTTGGCGCGCAGTAATATTTTCCGTTGCGGATCGCTGTTAAGCGATAGCTCAATTAATCCCCTGATGAGTGTTGTTTCGGTAACAGCTTCCCCCGGATAGGCTTTGATATTAAAGGCCGTACCCAAAACTTTTACGGCTATTTTTTCGGTATGGATTATGAAAGGATGCTTTTTATCTTTGGCTACGTCAAAAAAGGCCTCACCGTACAGCCTTACCTCCCGGCGGTCTTTACTCAGCATGGCATCATCGTACTGAAGCTTACTGTTGGTATTAAGCCAAACGCTTGTACCATCCGGAAGCATTATTTTTTTGCGCATCCGTTTGCCGCATACAATTTCCATATCGGGAGTGTATGAAACATTGTTGTTTTTTTTACTACGATATAACAGGTAGACGGCGAAACTGCTTATGGTTATCAGCGAGGCAGCCACCAGCCAGCGTGTAACAAACCTCTTTTTTAAATTGGTAACAGGTAATTTCTGGTCATTATCAGCAAACTCATGCCCGTATTTTTGTTCATGCAGCGCAAAGGCTTCATCTATATCAATTTCTTCCTGTAGTTCTTCTTTAAAGGTAATTTGGTTTAGCACCTCTTCGTAGTACAAGGCTTCGGGAAACAATGCAAGCAGTTCGTTTAGCTCCAACAATTCCTGGCTGGTAGCTTCACCAGCCAGTTTCCTGGTTAATAACTGTATAATCCTTTCCTGCTCCATTAATAACTAAATGTTGGGTAATTAAGCCGAAGGACAACAGAAACAGAAAATCTCCCTAAAAAAAATCAATATTTTTTTACCGGGCTAAGGTTAAACTCCTTTTTAATAGAAACAGACAGGCGCCTGGTGGCTATAACAAGTTGAGCATCAACTGTTTTAATGGATATGTCAAGAATTTCTGAAACTTCCTTATAACTCAGGCCATCTTCTTTTACCAACCTGAAAATTATTTTACACCTGGTTGGTAATTCGTTGATAGCGTTATTGAGGCTGGCCCTTAATTCGTCATTAATCAATATCCACTCCGGGGTTGTATTATCAATACGTAAGTTTACAGCAATATCATCCAAAGAAACTATTCTGCCGCCCGAATTCTTTTTTAAGATATTTAAGCACAGGTTTTTTGCAATAACAAAAGCGTACACTTTAATATTATCTATAGCGGTAATAGATTCGCGTTTTCGCCACAGGGTGATCATTACATCTGATGCTACTTCCTCGGCCAGTTCGGGCGATTTTAACAGGCTGTATGAAAAACGCTTTATTGATGGGAAAAGCAATCCGAATAACTTTTTGTAAGCGATATAACTGTCATGCACAGCTACCTCGTTTACAATATCCGTTAAGTCAGACAAATTGTACGACATTTTTTGATTGCTTATACTTATAGTTAAATTAGGTTTATTGCGATACAAGGCTTGTATCCAATGATACAAACTAAAATAAAATATTTGTATTAAACTAATTACAATTGCCGGTGAACTTTACCCCGATTGTAATATGGCAATATGTTTTTTTGGTGTAAGCCAATAAATATTTTGCAAAAAACACTTCCAGTTCCATTAATTGCACCGTAAATGAAACAGGATGATTAATAAAATGAATTAATTGGTTTATTAAAAAAATAAAAGATATGTTAATCGCGCTGAATGATTGGCCAATTTTGCTTAATTAAATATTGCCCAGCTTACCCGGTAACCATTGGATGGCTGGTTTGTGGCAGCATAAAATGTTTAAAATAATAGCAAATGTTTTAATAGATATTGAAAATCAATAACTTGCAATAATTGCGCTGCTTAATTATAATAACTAATCTATTTAAAAATAGCTTTTATATAAGTTTTGCAATTGCGTATATTACATTCACTATGGCTAACACCCATAGTGTTTTTAAATATTATGCAACTTGCCTTTTATACCACCCAAAATTTTTAAGCATGGCCAGCCCGGTTTAACTTAATTTTGATTAACGAAAAGGAGAATCGCATTTTCCGGGGGCTGTGCAATATGCTTTGGTTTTTTTAAATCAAACTTGTTACTTTCATGTTACCAAATAAACCTATAGCCGTTAAGATGCAAACACAGGAAGGTACCCATGATAATTTGATGGCATTTTTTAATGCTATGGACGAAGTTTTCTTTGCTGTGGATACGGTAAACATGCGCGTATTGCAAATATCGGATGCATGCGAAAAGCTATTTGGTTATAAACCCGAAGATTTTATGGCGGGCAACCGGTTGTTGTTTGATATGGTTCACCCGGCAGATAGCGATATTGTTGTTGATGAGCAAAGAAGCCTGGAACGGGCTGAGCAATTTACAGGTCAGTTTCGCATCATCCATAAAGATGGCACAATACGTTGGGTGGAGAAAAAGACAATACCCGTATTAGACCATTCCGGGCATTTAATAAAGGCCCAAGGTATTATCAGGGATATTACATCGGGCAAAGCCGAAAAGGAAACCCTTAGGTTAAGCGAGGAGCTGTACCGGCAAATTGTTGAAACCGCGCAGGAGGGTATCTGGACAATTGATGAAAACGAAAAAACCAATTTTGTAAACAGCAAGATAGGCGAAATCCTGGGCTACTCCGCAGAAGAAATGATGGGAAAAGAGCTTTATGATTTTATGGATGAAGAGGGTAAGGCCTACGCTATAGCCTGTATGGAAAGGCGCAGGAACGGGGCCAAAGAAAATTTAAATATCAGGTATGTAAAAAAGAATGGCGAGGATGTTTGGGCAAATATATCGGCCAACCCGATTTTTGATAAAACGGGCAGGTACAGGGGAGCCCTTGCCATGGTAACCGATATTACCCAAAGCAAACAGGACCAGGAAGCGCTGCAAAAATCAGAAGCAAACCTGCGCGCTATTTTCGATAACACGGATATTGCATACGTACTGTTTGATGACGAACTGAAAATTGTTTCTTTTAACACAAAGGCGCAAAAGTATGCCGAAGAACGCGGCAACAAAACATTGGAGATGAGCCAGCCG
Source organism: Mucilaginibacter ginsenosidivorax (assembly GCF_007971525.1). Taxonomy (NCBI): domain Bacteria; kingdom Pseudomonadati; phylum Bacteroidota; class Sphingobacteriia; order Sphingobacteriales; family Sphingobacteriaceae; genus Mucilaginibacter; species Mucilaginibacter ginsenosidivorax. Next base: position 1,588,783 of record NZ_CP042437.1, on the reverse strand, counting down.
ATAAAAGCGTATTTCCCTGCAGAAAGATGGACTTTTGTAGAGGAACTGCTGGCAAAGGTAAGCCGGGATGGAAGTGTCGAATATGAATTAAATTATCCGAAAGCTGATGGTACTGCAGAATGGTATCAGGTACAGTGGTTTGTTGTAAAAAACGAAGCCCATATGCCCTGTGGTTTTGTGGTGGCCAACAAAAACATTACCGGGCATAAAATTGCCGGGCTTGAACGCGAAAAGATAACGGCCGATTTGATTCAGCAAAATAAAGACCTGGAACAGTTTACTTATATTATATCGCATAATCTGCGGGCGCCCGTAGCCAACATAATCGGCCTGTCGTACCTTATTGACGAAAAAGATGAAACGCTGAGCGAATTGCACGAGGTACTTGAAAAAGCCGCGCAATCGGCAAAGGACATTGATACCGTTATTAAAGATCTGAACCATATTTTACAAACCCGCAAGGTGGTAAATGAGCAAAAAGACCTGGTGGTTTTTAATGACCTGGTGAACGGCATTAAGGGAGATATGCAACAGGTTATCATGAGCGAAAACGCATTCTTTGAATGCACTTTTGATGAAATAGATGCCATGTTTACTGTACAGAGTTTTCTTTACAGTATTTTTTATAATATTATTTCAAATAGTATCAAATATCGCCGGGCCGGTATTGCGCCGCTTATTCATATTGAAAGCCATAGGCTGAATGATAAAATAAGGCTTACCTTTAAAGATAACGGCAAAGGCATCGATCTTGACAAAAACGCTGCTAATTTGTTTGGCCTGTACAAACGTTTTGATACAACCATGGAAGGCAAGGGCGTGGGGCTTTTTATGGTTAAAACCCAGGTTGAGGCTTTAGGAGGGAGTATAAGTGTGAAAAGCAAACTAACCCAGGGCACAGAGATTACTTTAGAATTTCCGGTTACAAAAGCCGGTGTTTAAAGCGCAATAAATATTGCAAACCGTACCAAAAGCAACAAAAAAAACTCAGGTTAAGCCATTTCATTTGCGGCCCAAATTCCTACGCAAGGGCATTGTCATTCTGTTTCTGCCTTTCATAGGTAGTACTCCCTAAATTGCGCCCAATTACAAATATTAAAATGATAATACCTTATTTATAAATACCTTATTAATATCGTTCATTTAACGTTATATTAACGGTTCTAATTAATTATAATGTATGAACAAACCTTTACTTACGTATAAGCTGTATTTTTATATGCGGTACATTGTTATATGCGCTGTATTGGTTGTTACGCTCCCATCTCCCGGCATGGCCCAGGCCAATCACATACAGGCACTCTTAGGCAAACTCAATGCAGCAAAACAAGATACCGACAGGGTAAACCTTTATTATTCAATTTCCAGGCAGTACTGGGGCCGAAACGCCGATAGCGCTCTTTTAATGGCGCAAAAATCGCTTGAACTTGCGCAAAAAATCAATTTTGAAAAAGGTATTGCACTGGCTTATGTTTCAAAAGGCGTGGCCCTTGGGTACAAAGGCAAGTGGCCCGAAGCATTGGAATGCCATTTCAGGTGTTTACGCATCAGCCAAAAGTTAGGAATGGAAGGGTTAACGGGGAATGAATATAATAACATTAGCGGCATGTACATTAGTATTGAGGATTATTCAAAGGCGCTTTACTATAACCGGCAGGCTTATAAAATAGCGCTTAAACAAAACGACCCCACACATGAGGGAGTAGTGAGCTTATTGATAAACTTAGGCGAGATATTTAAGAAAAAAGGCCAGCCCGATTCTTCCATACTATATAATACCCAGGCCCTGGTAATAGCTAAAAGGGGGAAAAATCCCATCAACACCACCGTTGCATTGTATAATATTGGCGAAAACTACGTAACCAAAAAAGATTACGAGCGGGCACAGGTTTATTTTTATAAAGCGCTTGCTATTGCTCAAAAAAACGGCGACGATGAAGATGTTGCTTATTGCCATAACGGCCTGGCGCTTACCAGTTATTATACAGGTAACTACAATGCAAGCATGCAATATGCGCAACAGGGCCTGCAAGAAAGTAAAAAATCGGGTATTATTGAACTTATTGCAACTGCTTATCAAGTACTGTATTTAACCAATCAAAAAAAAGGCAGTTATAAAGAAGCGCTATACTACCGGAACCTTGAATTTGCTTTAAACGACAGCCTGAAAACCGCCGAAAAAGAAAAAGTTATCCGGAATATACAATCATCCTATGAGCTGGAACAAAAACAGCGGCAAATTGACGTATTGAATAAAGATAAGGTTATAGGCCAAAAAGAGCTGGAAAGGGTACGAATACGGCGCGATTTGTTAACAGCAGGGGCCATATCGTTACTTATATTCGCTTTTGTGCTGTTCAGAAGTTACGCGCAGAAACGGAAGCTTAGCGAGCAGCTGGCACGTCAGAATAAAGATATAACAGCGCAAAATATGCAGCTGGAAGAACTGGTACACGTAAAAGACAGGCTGTTTTCTATTATTGGGCACGATTTGAGGGGGCCTATCTATACCATCAGCCATATGATGGACGTGATAAAGGGAGATGAGTTATCCAAAGAAGAAAGTAAGTTTTGGGTCGGTAAAGTATCAGATACCCTCACAATAACTGCGCACCTGGTCGAAAACCTGCTGTACTGGTCAAAAAGCCAGATGGACGGTATCCAGGCTAACCCCGCTTGTTTTAATGTGCAAAGTGTGATTGAGCAAAACGTAACCCTGCTTAAAGAGCGGGCAGCCGAAAAAGAGGTGAAAGTAACAGGGGTGCAACTTACCCGGCCCGAAACCGTTTATGCCGATGAAATAATGATAGATATTGTGATCAGGAATTTAGTGGAGAATGCGGTGAAATTTTCAAAAGCTGGCGATACAGTTACAGTGAGTGCAGAGCAAAAGGAATCGGTCACTATCATCACCGTGAAGGACAATGGCAAAGGTATTCCGGAGGAAGCCCAGGCCAGGATATTTGATAAATTTTCGTCATACACAACGTATGGTACAGCCAGCGAAAAAGGCAGCGGGCTTGGCCTTTTATTATGCAAAGAACTGGTAGAAAGAAATAACGGTACCATATGGTTTGAAAGTAAGGCTGGCGTTGGCAGCTCGTTTTATTTCAGCATCCCATCATTAAACAATTAAATTAAGCAGGTTATAAAGTGTTAAAATAGATGTGTGCCAACGGGTGTACAAAAAGTATGCTATGGGTGTAAATAAATGTACCAAAAGTGCTTATAAATGGCAATAAAGTGCTGCTTTGTATGCGCTTTTTGCCTGCCGGCCGTATGAGATTGCAATTGGAGCGGGCGGTTAAGCGCATGGAGGGAATGACAAGATCATGCCGGCGTTCGGTTGTTCCAAAAATAGCCGGTGTTTTACCCAAATCCGAACACGTGTGAAAAGTTAAAATATTGATTGTCAGTTACTTGTTGTTTTGATAGAAAATGTATCCGAACACTTAAGTGTTTGATTTATAATTGTTTATGCTGCTTCCGGCCCGAACACCCCTGTATTCCTCTCAAAAACCGAACACCTGTATAACAGGGGCCGGTATAATTTTATCCTTAATGCAACGTTGTGTATATTTGCACGTATACACTCCTGTAAAATTTAAATGGAACCAGCCCGCAACAACTTTCACTTCGAGGACCTGCTGAACAGGCACCATTTAAAAAAAACAGCCCCGAGGCTCCGGGTATTGTCCATGATGTCGGCCCGTAACGCAGCCACCTCACAGCCTGACCTGGAGAGTGTTATGAACGATATTGACCGGGTTACCTTATATCGCATCCTGAATGCTTTTGAAGAAAAAGGCATTATCCACAAGGTGTTTGATTTAAATGGCACGGCTAACTACGCCCTATGCTCATCCAGCTGCGATGAAGGCCACCACCATGACGAGCACCTGCATTTCAACTGCACCCAATGCAAAAATGTATACTGCCTTGATGATTTGCACCTGCCAGCCATAACGCTGCCACCAGGTTTTGAGCCTCAGGGCTTTACACTATACGCAACCGGCCTGTGCCCCAAATGCAGTAAAAAGGCGGTAAAAAAATGAGGGGTTTTAAAAAGTTTTTTTCGGTAGCAATCATCAGCTTAGGGCTTTGCCTGTGGTGTTGTTTTAGTTTGCGTGCCCAGCAAAGGGACACCATTCCGGCCACCTCTGGCTTCCGCTTTAAAACGGTAATTATTGATGCAGGCCATGGCGGCAAAGACCCTGGTGCCCGCGGCTCATACTCGGTTGAAAAAAATGTTACCCTGGCAATAGCCAAAAAATTGAAGCTTTATATTGATACCGGCATGAAGGGCATTACCACGCTAATGACCCGTACCGATGATACTTTTATCCCCCTCAATCAACGCTCAAATATAGCCAACCAGGCGCATGGCAACCTGTTTGTTTCTATCCACTGTAACTCATCGCCCGAGGGAAATGCGGCTTCGGCCCATAAGCGTAAGGGGGTGTTGTTGCTGGTTTACGGTTTCCACAGGCTTAAAGAGCAGGAGGAGGCCGTGCGTGAAAACGCATCTATCTTCCAGGAAAAAGACTACAAACAAAACTACGAAAGCTATGATGAAACCGACCCGTCAAACGCCATTATCCTGAATGCCTATATTCAAAAATACCGCAAACAAAGTATCCTCTTCGGTGATTTGCTCAATGCAGAATTCACAGATTTTGATGGCCGCCCAAGCGAAGGTGTGAAAGAGCAGGGTGTATTGGTATTGGCCCATAGCGCTATGCCCGCCGTACTTATCGAAACTGGTTTTATTAACAATCCCGAAGAAGAGGATTACCTCAACTCGCCCGGCGGGCAGGATGCTATCGTGAAATCTATTGTTACAGCTATCAACAACTACCGTAAGGCAATTGGCAGCCTGTAATTTTCATCTTTACTGTGTAAATACTTATAATCAGCTATATTAGGCTCTGCAAATTCCTATTTATGATAAAGCTGATACCCTCATACGAATTTCTGTTAACTACGCTAAGCCTGATATTAATTGCCGGTTATTCATCGGCACAAATAAAACAGCAGGGCGTTATACCGCAGCCTCGTAAAATTACCAAAGGGGTGGGGGCGTTTATATTTTCAGATATTACAACAATAAACCTGGTTGATCATGTGAACGCCGAAAACTTCGCATTTTTTAGGCGATACTTAAAATCGGTTTCGGGCGATAGTTTATTGTTTAACAGCAAGAAGCTATTTTCGGATATCAGTATCAGTATAGATACTTTACAAATACCGCAGGAAGAGGGGTACCGTTTAACGGTAAGGCCAAGACAAATTATCATTACAGGGCACGACGAGGCGGGTATATTTTATGCCTTGCAATCGCTTATGCAACTCATTCGTACCACTAATGGCAAAGCTGCCGTACAGGCTTGCACCGTTGATGATTATCCCCGTTTTGCGTACCGGGGCATGCTTTTAGATGTAAGTCGCCACTTTTTTGCTGCCGATGATATCAAAAAGTGGATTGATATGCTGGCCCTGTACAAGATCAATACCTTTCACTGGCACCTCACCGACGACCAGGGCTGGCGCATCGAAATAAAAAAGTACCCGCTTTTACAAAGCATTTCGGCCTACAGGGATGAAACCATAATAGGCCACAAGCGTGATAGCCCGCACCTTTTTGATGGCAAACGGTATGGCGGTTACTACACCCAGCAGGAGGTTAAAGCCATCGTAAAATATGCAACAGACAGGCATATCACCATTATCCCGGAAATTGAAATGCCGGGGCACGCGCTGGCGGCATTGGCAGCTTACCCGCAACTGGGTTGCACGGGCGGCACTTATAAAACGGCTACTTATTGGGGCATTTTTGATGACGTATATTGTGCCGGTAACGATGAAACCTTTACCTTTCTGCAAAACGTACTTGACGAAGTGCTGCCACTGTTTCCTTCAAAATATATTCATATTGGTGGCGATGAATGCCCCAAAACTAAATGGAAAACTTGCCCCAAATGCCAGAAACGCATTAAGGATGAGCATTTAAAAGACGAGCATGAACTGCAAAGCTATTTTATAGGCCGCATGGAAAAATATCTGAACAGCAAAGGCAGGCAGATTATTGGTTGGGACGAGATATTGGAAGGCGGTTTAACCCCCGGCGCAACAGTAATGAGCTGGACTGGCGAGGAAGGCGGCATAGCAGCTGCCAAACAACACCACAATGCCATCATGACGCCCGAAAAATATGTTTACCTGGACTATTATCAGTCGTTATATCCGGGCGAACCCATAACAGCCGGTGGCTATACCCCGCTAAGCAAAGTGTACAATTACGAACCTTTAACAAAAGAATTATCCGGCGATGAAGCCAAATACATCAAAGGCGTGCAAGCCAATGCCTGGAGCGAATACCTGCCCAGCCCCGCCCGGGCCGAGCGGCAACTGTTCCCCAGGATGCTGGCGTTGGCCGAAGTGGCCTGGTCGGCTAAGGAAAATAAGGACTATGATGGCTTTTTGAGGCGGTTAAGGTATGAGCAGCCGATGCTCAAAAAGCTCAATATTAATGCGGCTTACACTTTCGATGAGATAACCGATAACGTAAGTGAAACCGCAGATCACCAGGTATCAATTGGTTTAACTACAACTTTGCCTAATAGCCGGATCATGTACACTACAGATGGCTCGATACCTGGTTTATACAGCAAATGGTATAGTAAGGCCCTAACTATAACCCACTCGGGTACGCTAAAGGCAGCCGTTTTTAGCCACGGCAAATTAGCAGGACGGATATATGAAAAAGGCTTTAGAATCCACAAAGCTATCGGTAAAACTGTAACACTTGCCAACCAGCCGCAGGGAGCTTACAACCCCGGCGACACTTTCGGCTTGGTAAACGGTGTTTTCGGCAGCAAACTATACAACGACGGCCAATGGTATGGCTTCAACGGCAATGACCTGGATGCCGTGGTCGACCTGGGTTCGGTTCAAACAATATCACAATTAGGCATCAATATTTTAAAATACCACTGGCAAAAAATGTGGGAACCAACACTGCTTACGTTTGAAGTATCTGCAGATGGAAAAAACTATACCGAAGTTTACCGCCAAACCGAGTTTAAGGCCAACGGCATTAACACGGTAAAAGCTGATATTAAACCCACCCAGGCACGTTATGTAAGGTTAAAGGGCATCAACAAAGACATTATCCCGCCTGGCGAATATATTGCCGGCGCCAAGGCGTGGTTATTGGTAGACGAGATAGTTGTGAACTGATGAGTTATTTGAGAATTTGAAAATTTGAGGATTTGAAAATGATGGAGATTGTTTTCAATGGATAATCATCCGCACATTGTCCCATTTTCATTTTCAAATTTTCAAATCCTCAAATTTTCAAATCGATCATCCGCACTTTTTTTCATATTTTTATAACCAAACGCCAACATGTGCGTTATGTTCAAATAACAAAGTTTAATCAATTGTTATTTATGTTTACAGCACTGCAAGTATAACTCAATGAGCAAAGTATTTACAATTACCGAAGGTTTGGAGAATATGGGGGCTTTGCGAACGGGCGGACAAGGCTCTGTTTATAAAGGCAGGCGCTATGGCCCTATCATTACAGCGGTAAAATTATTACCCACCCCAATCCATACGGAGAGTACCGACGATAAAAATTTCAGAAATTTTCAGAACGAGGTTGAAAAACTAAAAAAGGTAAACGAAGAGCCGAACCCCAATGTGGTCAAAATCCTCAATTCGGGTATTACGGAAAGCGGCTCGTTCCCCTTTATCGAGATGGAATATATTGATGGTCCCGATCTGGAAGACTTACTTAAGCCACCGCATGAGGCCATTTTTACCATCAAGGAAATCATTAAACTGGCCGATCAACTGGCCAACGCACTCTCGCATTGCCACAAGGTATCGGTTAAACATGGTGATATTAAAAGCAATAACGTAAAGTTCAATATCCATACGGGTAATTATGTGCTGCTTGATTTTGGCCTTTCGGCTATGTCTGACGATCAGCGCCGAACCAGTATCAGGCATGCCGGGGCTATTGAATTTATGGCGCCTGAGCAAAATGAAGGGCTGATGTATTTTCAGACCGACGTGTACAGCTATGGCATTATCCTGTATGAATTGATTGGCGGCCAGGTACCTTTTCCGCTTAATGATAACGGCGAAACCTCCCGCAATGCGGTAATGCTGGCCCATATGGAAAAGCAGGTTCCGGATGTAATGGAACTGCGCAAAAAGAATTTACCTGCGGGTTGGACTGAGGAAAAGAAGCAGCATGAAATGCAGGTGCCTGCATGGCTGCTTAAAATTGTTGCCAAATGCCTTGAAAAAGAGCCCGAAAACCGTTATGCCAATGGCATCGAGCTGCAGGAGGTTTTGGTATATAGCAGTATATCGGCAGTAAACAGTACAGATGTTGACGATTCCTGGAATGCTTCGGTATTGTTAAAAGAAAATGAGCGCCTGCAAGGGTTGTTACTTTATTACCAGGAGGCCGAAAGTGCAAGGGGCGTGCATGTTGTAAACCCCGGCACCGAAACGCCTGTTGTTGTAGGCAAGCATGCGGTACGCATTTCTAAACCGCTGTTTATTAGTTTAATTGTAGTGTTGGTTGCCTTAACCGGGTTTTCGTCTGTTATGGCCATTAAGCATCGCAAGGGCATTTACAATACATTTTTTAAATCAACAACGCCGCCAAGGGATACGTTAAGCCAGGGTAGTACCCAGGCCAGGCCAGATAGCCAGGTTAAAAAGGATACCCATGAAGAAACACAGCCGGTTAACAATGATGGCGCTGCCAGCATTCCGCCCGAGGTGGATTCATTGGCAGATTCTATACTTCGTGGCGTAAAACACAAGTCTAAATCCGACCCGCAGTTTTACCGTGATAGCATAAAAAACGCTGATACATCAAAGTTGAGTTTTTAGTTAATGATAATTAACATCTAAAAAAGATTTACCTAATGGAATCTAAATCTACATTTTGGCAAAAAATAGGTCTGCAGGACTGGTTTCTGCCGAATGGGAAGGCCGCCGCGGTGGCTGCTGTAGCAAATAAAACGCTCACTCCCGATGATGTTTACATGTACATCACCGAAAAATTTAAAGAGTCTATCACCCAGCTTTCGTTTGCCGACAGGGTTGTTTTTTATCACGAATATATTATCAGCTTTAACGAAGAAGACTACCAGGAGTTTATCAACAACCGTTCGGGCTTGTTTGGCATTATTGTACATGAATCGGTAAAAAAGTTTTATGAACTGCTGCGCGAACACCAGGAAGTGGGCAAAAAGGTTGAACCATCAAGTTCAAAATGGGTGTTCAGGCTGGTATCACATCCCGATTATAAAAAGGGAGACAAGGGCTTTATAGGCAAACTGTTGCCCGGGAGCAATAAAAAAGAAGAAAACCTGCGGGTAACCTTTATACCCCGCCATACCGGTGTTGCCCAAACTTTAGATATCAGCAATGACATTTTAAGAGGCTTTACCTATTACAGCGAAGGTTATTACGAACTACCTTACGCTAACGACTTGCATTATAATGAAAAGGACGTGGTAAAACCCGGCCAGGCCGTATTGGCCCGGTTGGATACCATTATGCCCGATAAGCAGTTTGTAGGCCGTAAGGTGGAATTCCTGATGAAAAATGAAGATATTGTAGTATCGGGCAACGAAGAAACGCGCGAAGACGCTGCCGTGTTTAAAATTCCGAGCGATTGGGTAAATACCCCGCACCTGCGCATCCGCATGAATAAAGCCGATGGCAAGCTCTATCTATCGTCATTTGGCGAATTGACCATGATTAACGAGCAGGAGATTACCCGCAGCGATGTAAACTCGCCACAATGGGTGGAATTGCCTTTTAACTCAAAAATATTGCTGAATGGCATCATAGGCATCAACATATTTAAACCCGAAGCGTAATGTCACAAATATTATCAATAGGCTTACTGGCAATATGTGTTTTGCTATTGCTGGCCCATTTTATCGACATAAAAAGATCAAGCCATGGCAAATAATTTTTTTGGACTAACCGATACCGGCAGGCAGCGGGATAATAACGAGGATGCCTTTATTGCCCAAAAAGCCGATGATGGCAATTTTATTTTGGCCTGTGTAATTGATGGAGTTGGCGGATATGTAGGCGGCGAGGTTGCTGCCGAAATTGCGCGCGAGACCATTATTAAAGATCTATCGTACATCGCCGGCAATGTGAGCGCCTTGTTGGTGAATACTTTTATTGATGCCAACAAACAAATTTATGATAAAAAAATAGCAGATAAGGAACTGCAAAACATGGCCTGCGTACTTACGCTTGCGGTGGTGGACCTGGAGAATAACCAGTTTCATTACGCCCACGTGGGCGATACCCGTTTGTACTTGCTGCGCGATAATTCGCTCATTAAAATTTCAAAAGACCACTCTTTCGTGGGCTTCCTGGAAGATTCGGGCCGGTTAAGCGAAGAAGCCGCCATGGATCATCCTAAGCGCAATGAAATTAACAAGGCGCTTGGCTTTGACCCTAATATTGCTAAAGAAGCCGACTTTGTAGAAACAGGTCATTCGCCGTTTTTGCCCGGCGATATGTTATTGGTTTGCAGCGATGGCCTTACCGACCTGGTTGATAAAAACCTGATAAAAAGTATCCTGACCGGCGCCGGCGAATTGGAAGATAAGGCAACTAAGCTGATACAGGCAGCCAATAATAAAGGCGGCAAAGATAACGTAACCGTGGTGCTGGTACATAACAACAAGGTGCCGCGTGTCCATAATGTAACCCGGCCGGTGGCTTCGGCTAAGGTTGCCGAAGAGATTATTGATCCTAAACATCGCCCTAAATTACACGATGGGCCCGAAACTGTGCCTGTAAAGCAAAAAAGCAACCGAACCGCTGTTGCTTTGCTTGCCATATTGTTATTGGTAGTTTTATGCGGATTTGTGTGGCAATACTGGATAAACCAGCAGCTAAAGCACGACGAAACAAAACCGGTAGTCGCCAGGCCTGTTACCAGGCCGAAAAGTGCGGGCGAAATAAAGCTACAGGATACGCTGAACAAATTAAAAGGAAACACCCTTATACTTTCGGCCACTGACTTTAAGGAGCCCATAGTTTTAAGCGATTCCATTTTTATTGGCAGGGATAGCCTGTACATAAAGGCAAAAGGAAAAATTGTTTTTAAACCCGATTCGGGTTATAAAGGTGCGGCTTTCATGCTATCGCCAAAAAGTAAATACGTGGTGCTGGATAGTGTGGCATTTGATGGCTTTAAAACCGGAGTTATTACACATAACGATGCCCTGGTATTAAAATATGTACAGTTTATTAACTGCGTAACGCCTGTGCAAACCACCTACCTTTTCCCCGATAAACAATATGTGTCGGGCAGGTTGTTTGGCGGTATGTTCAAGATAGATTCGTTACCCAAAGCCATCAAGCACTAATGGATAAGGGCACACCCAAAGTTCCCGGCAGGCGGTTGGAGCGATTGTTTTTATTGCTTACCGGTATTTTGCTGGCCATGCTTTTTGGCCGGTTATATATGGTTTTGCAGCAAAAATTTACGGATGTTGATAAACGCCTGCAGGATGGCACCATCGTAAACCTGAATGCCCCAAACAGGGCCAGAAATGTAGCCGCATTGCTAAAAAAAGGCTACTATTTTGATGACCCGAGAGATGTAGACTATATTCAGTCTGTTATTGCCGCCAAGGCAAACGCCGCTGGCGCTTTTGATAATGCGGGCGAACTGAATAAACGCAAATACTATGTTAATGCCGATGAGGCAATAGAGCAGGGCGGCGAATCGTTCAGGCAACGGGTGTTGGATTCGCGCGAATTGCTGGGTTATACCGGTAATGACTCCATCCGGTTTAGCCAGGAAAAAAATCACCCGCCCGAAATTCCCGCAGAGAACGACCTTGGCCTGGGCGATTATAGCATTAGCGGCAAAATAACCCACAAAGAACAGCCGGTTGCCGGTGTTTTAGTAAGGCTGAATATGATATTGCCCAGAGACAGTATTTATTCTGATGAGGAAACAGCTGCTAAAAACACTACCACCGAAAACTTGCCAGCAGCAAAAAAAGTATTCGTCGCCAATGCCGATAAAAAAAGACAATTACAGTCGCTTACGGCATTTGCCCGAACCGATGGCAACGGCAATTACGAGTTTAAAAATTTGCCCACCGATAAGGCATTTGAACTATTACCCTTGCAGCCAGGCTTCGAGTTTGGTCGCTCACAGGGTGTGGTTGAACTGGATGGCGACAAGAAGATAAATTTTGTGCAGTCGCCACATAGTATTAAGCTGCTGTCGACCCGTGATTTCAATATTCTTAAAAAAGAGGAAGCATTTATTGTACGTACCATCGACGATTTTAATACATGGTATTGGATTATTGCTGCCAGCTTTTTCGCCGGGTTTATTGTTATCCACATCCTGTTAAGCTACCGCTATCCGCAGGCCGATCAAATTATATTACCCCTGGTAATGGTACTTACCGGGATATCTTTTCTTACTCTGTTAAGCCTGCAGGATCCGTTAAGGGATAGGTTTTTAGCAAAAGATACCCTCATTTACCTGGGCATAGGTGTTGGTATTATTTGCGTTATGCTGTTCATTAATCTGCGCAAGCTAACTGCCGATTCGGGTTTATACCGTTTGCTGGTTTTTAAACACACGCGCAGCGCAGCAAATGGCTGGCCTTGGGTTGTTGTGGCCATGGGCATTTTGTTTAGCACTATTTTGTTTGGTACCGGGCCCGAGGGTAGCGGGGTGAAGGTAAATCTGCTGGGTTTTCAGCCAAGCGAGATTGTAAAATACCTGGTAATTATTTTCCTGGCCGGATTTTTCGCCGCTAACGAAAAGTTTATAAGCCAGTATGCCAGCTGGAGCAAGCGCTTATCGTTCTTCTCGTCGGCGCTGATAGCCACGCTGGTTACGTTGTTGCTGTTCTTGGTTTTAGGCGATCTGGGGCCCGCCATGGTAATCTGTTTTACTTTTATCATCCTGTTCTCTTTCTCCCGTGGCGACTTTTTGCCAATGGCTGGTTTTGTAGTACTTTATGTGCTTATTACCTGGTTTTTTGATAATGTTTGGCTAAGTGCCGGTGTTACTTTTGGTATATTAGGTTTGGTTGGTTTTTGGAAACCGAAATATCTGAGCGAATCGGCCGTAATGGCGCTTATTGTGATCAGTGCTTTTTTAACCATCGACAAAATTCCGGGATTAGATAAAATTATACCCGGCCCTGTCGAACGATTGGTTGAACGCAAAGCAATCTGGCAGGATCCGTGGAATAACGAAGTATACGGTGGCGACCAGGTAGCTAACGGCCTTTGGGCTATGGCCGGGGGCGGTTTAACAGGTGAAGGTGTTGGCCAGGGCTTTGCTAAAACCATTCCCGAGGCGCATACCGATATGATTTTGCCATCAATAGGCGAAGAGTTTGGCTGGGCAGGTATGGCAGCTGTATTTATATTATTCCTGCTGTTTTTACACCGGTCGATAATTATTGGGCGACAAACAGGTACCCCCTTGTTGTTTTACTTAAGCGCCGGTATTGGCGTATGTACCTTTGTGCAGTTTTTGCTGATAGCCGGTGGATCTATAGGGGCCCTGCCTTTGTCGGGCGTATCGTTGCCGTTTGAAAGTTATGGCGGTTCGTCATTGGTAATTAATTTATTGGCCACCGGCTTTTTGCTGTCGGTATCGTTGGTAAAAGGCAGCCAGGTGCAAATGGACTATATTACCAAGCAGCAGGATAAAAACCTGGTGCCCGCTTTGGCTGCGGCATTAGCCGGGGTGGTGCTGTTAACTGTAAATGTATCGCGTTACAGCGCCGATAATAAAAAATGGGTGGTGAAGCCCGCCCTGGTTGCCGATAAAAGCGGCCTGCGGATGTTTAGCTATAACCCCCGTATTGCTATCCTGATGAACAAGCTGCAAGCCGGATCATTATTAGACAGGAACGGATTGATCCTGGCTACCAGCAAACCCGAACTTATTGCGAAGCAACAGAAAAAACTGGCTGTGGCGGGCGTAAAAGATTATAACCTCGATTCGGCAGTGCACAAGCGGCTGGAACGGTTTTATCCCTTTGAAGAACAGATGTTTTTTTGGACGGGCGATGTAAATACCGGTGTATTTAACGGCAGTACCAACGGCTACTTTGCCGAGTATGAACACGCGGCCGAATTACGTGGTTTTAAAATGCCCATCAGCAGTTATAATGTAAAAGCATCGCGCTACCAGGAAGACAGGTTTTTGCCGCGTGGGGTAAAGGAAATGACGGTAGCTAAAAAGGACTATAGCGAACTGGCTCCGTTACTGTTGGCCGATATTAACGGCCCCGAAGTAGCCGCATTTAGAAACCGCAACCGGGATGTTAAGCTGACGATGGACGCCGATTTGCAAACAAAAATCCAACAGTCGATTGCAACTGATACATCTTTGTATGATAACCGGGTGTCCGTTGTAGTGATGGAGGCCAACACTGGCGATGTGCTGGTATCGGCACAGTACCCCCTGCCACCGGTTCACAACTGGGATCAACTAACGATGTCGCAAGCCGATCAGAATAAACTATCCAACTGGATGACCACTACTGATCTGGGCTTCACTTATGCCTCACAGCCGGGTTCAACAGCCAAAGTATTAACAGCCATGTCGGCATTTAATAAACTGGGTATTGATGCATCTAAGGTAACCTACCATGTAAGTATGGAAGAGCGGATCCGTACCAAAGGTATCGAGCCGGACGAAACCGGTATCATTACGATGGAACGCGCTATTGCCAAATCAAACAACGTGTATTTCATTAAGCTGGCTAACCAGCAACATTTGGAAGAGTATATGGTAAACCTTTATATGAAAACCGGGATGTTTTTGCATGGCGTGGGCGGCTATTATTATAATAAACCTGCCGAAAACGATGCCCAGGAAGAAAAGTGGCGTAACCTATGGCGTAAAACCGAGTTTAACACCAAACCCCGGTATGATCCTAACAATATTCACAAAACCAGGGCTAAAGGTATTTCGGGTATGGCATGGGGGCAGGGGGAGCTCATTGCTACCCCGGCATCTGTTGCGCGGCTGGTATCTGGTGTGGCCAATAATGGTGTGTTATTAGCCAATCGGTTTGTATTAAATGTTGGCAAAACAAAAATGCCCGTAAAGGCAGGTATTACCCTGGCCGACAAACCAGATTATGCTGCCCTGCTGAAGCAATACATGATAACGCAAAGCGCGCCAAAGGTGCCCATACTGGGTATAGCGGTTGCAGGTAAGAGCGGTACGCCCGAGCGTATTGTTAAAAATAAAAGCGTTAACGATGGCTGGTATGTGTTTTTTGCGCCAGAGGCAAACGGAAAAGGCAATATGGTTGTTTGTATCCGTGTAGAATCGACCAAAGGATCGTCAGATGCGGTACATTTAGCCGGGAAACACGTGATTCCTTTCCTTTTGGAGAAGGGCTATATGAAGAGTATTACCGATGAGGTGGTGAGTGGTGAATAGGGAGTGGTGAGTGGGATTGCAGATTTAGGTTTCTTTTTTAGGATTTAGAATTTCAGACTTAGAGTTTTAAAATATGGCATTTAGTTTTTTTAGTAAAAGCGGCGGAGAAAAGGGACAGGTTGATGTAAAGGGCCTGCGCGAAGCCATACTACGTTTTATAAAAGAGGCCCTGCAAAAGGTTGAAGGCGGCGAAGGCAGGCACATTAAGGAACTGTTGCTTTACCTGGCACCCGACCCCGACGACAAACATCTTTACGAGGGTGCGGTTTATGTGCACGAAAAGGAGGTGTTCAGGAACGAGATTCAACGGATTGCTGATGACTACGCGATAGAGTTACCTGATGACTGGACAATTGATGTGATTTTTGCAGATAAGCTTCCTGCCGATGTGCCAAAGATCCCCGAGATTGACGTCGCTTTCCAGATGCATACCCGCAGGCAGGTGGCGCATAACGCATCGTCGGCCATTGCTTATATCAGGATATTGAGCGGCGAAGCCGAACAGGAAGAGTATTTGATTAAGGCTACCGACGGAAAGATTAATATTGGCCGGGATAAAAAAGTGATAACCGAGAACGGATCATACAGACTGAACAAGATTATATTTCCCGCTGATAGTAACGACCCCAGCAATAAGTTTATCAGCAGGCAGCACGCTCATATAGAGTGGAATAAAGACGCGGAATGCTTTATGATTTTTGCCGATGAAGGTGGCGTACCACCGCGTAATAAAACCAAGATCAGCATAGCAGCCGATGATAAGCTGATTAAGCTTAACTCCACCCAGATTGGACACCCCATGAATGAAGGCGACCAGGTAATATTAGGCGAATCAGTAGTGTTTTTATTTAGTGTCAAGGCAGAAGGATAACTATTAATAACAAGTAATTTATCAATGATGACCCGAAAGATATTAGTGCTGCTTTTATTATTGTTTTCGGGAGCCGTAACCCAGGCTCAAACTGCCGAGCAGGTTTATGATAGTTATCTTGATTTTAATGTGGCAAAGCTGAACGATGACGCTGCCCAGTCAATTGCCCTTGCCCAAAAGATTTTGCCCGATACAGCCAAGCTGACGCCCAAAGTAAGAGTTGCATTTTATAATTCGCTGGCAAAACTTTACGAAGACGATAACCAAAGCATCAATGCAATTAAATATTACAAAATAGTGGTGGCTGCCCAACCAAATTATTACGTGGCGCATCGCGCTTTAGGCTACCTGTATATCAAAGATATTTCGGGAAAGCCCGTGGTGATGAACCTAAATTATATTGAAAAAGCGCGTTTGGCTTTACCCCATCTGGAAAAAGCCCAGGCCTGCGATCCGGATGAAAACACCCTGAAAATTATTAAGGTACTCTATACCAATTTAAATAACGAAGCCGCGCTTGGCACACTACCCGCCCGCCTGGCTAAATTGAGTAAGAACTGTGTTGATTTGTTGAGTGACCATTAGATGTGCAAATTTCAGATTACAGATGTGCAGATGATTAATCAATTTGAAAATGAGATTTCTCATATCTAAAACCCACCCTTTTCATCTGCACATCTGAAATTTGCACATCTGCACATCCGCAGCCTATTTCTGTCTAAAGCTATCCCCGATAAAGTTTAATGCATCAATAATGCCGGTGCGCCAGTAGGTCCAGTTGTGGGCGCCGTCGCGGATGCGGAACTCGTGGGGAACTTTTTTGTCCATCAGGGCAACGTGTAACAGCGAATTGCCTTTGCTTAGAGCGTCATCATCACCGCAATCAATCCAGTAGCGCACATCGTTAAGATCGTCGGCTGTTTTGCTTTGAATTAAGCCCAAAATAGAATTTGCTTTCCATGTATCATTTAATCGCTCGGCACCTTTAAGGTTGGGGCCGAAAACTTTGGCATAGGCCTCGGCCCAGCGGGCATCGGTAATGCCCATGAAATCTTCGTCGTTACGTACGGCTGCGCTTAATGCCGCCGCTGCCGAGAACATTTCGGGGTGTTTGATGCTGTAAATTAAGGTTCCAAATCCGCCCATCGATAAACCGGCTACGGCGCGGTACTTTTTGGTCCCCTTTATGCGGTAGTCTTTTTCGATTGTGGGGATAAATTCCTTAAAAAAGAAATCTTCGTAATTACGTTTACCATCGTACGAATTAATGTAAAATGTAGTTTTTGCATCGGGCATTACAATAATCATCGGCGGGATTTTACCTTCGGCGATGGCTTTATCGGCATAACGGTTAATCTCGCCAAATTGCAGCCAGCCGGTTTGGTCGTCGCCGTAGCCATGCAGCAGGTAAACTACCGGGTAGGTACGGTTTGATGTTTCATAATCGGCAGGCAGGTAAATGGCGTATTTTACGTTATAATCCAAAATGTCGCTCTTTACATTTTGTTCCTCTATCACCTTGCCGGCCGGGATATGCTGTGCAAATGCAGCAGATGCAGAAAGGAGAAAGCAGATTAGAATAAGTTTTTTCATAATATTTTAATCAATTTGAAAATTTGAAAATAAATCTATACGTCTGAAATGTTTCCATTTTCATCTGCACATTTGTAATTTGCATATCTGCGCATTTATAATTAATCCCCATCCCACACCCAGGGCTCTTCGCCTACAAAAGCAATGGTGAGGTTTGTATCGTCAATTTTAAATTTCCAGGTTATGTTTTCGCGTTTGTCGTTTTTAATATCGCTGCAGGTAAAAAAATAATACACCGTAAATATGCATTTGAATGATCCGGTTAAATCATTGGTATCAAATTTAGCATCTACTATGTCAAACTCCCGCACTTCCGGCGATCCTCCATTATCATAAAAATAAGAAGCCAGGCCCTGCCGCATGTTGGCGTTGTTTTGATCGTCACCAAAAAAGACACTCAAAAACTCATCTATTGACACCGTGTCATCTGCAAATTTCTGCAAGTGATCTATCGAAACGGGGAGCTTAAAATCCTTTGCCATCTATTCATCTATCATTTTCATCTGCACATCTATCACTTCTGCCTGAAGCCATCACCTATAAAACTGAGGGCATTGGTGATCCCTGTGCGCCAGTACGTCCAGTTATGGGCGCCATCGCGCATCCTGAATTCATGGGGTACTTTTTTTTCTGTCAGTGCTATGTGCAGCATGCTGTTGCCTATGGTTAAAAAGTCATCATCGCCGCAATCAATCCAGTAGCGCACTTTGCTCAATTCGTCTGTCGTTTTATTTTGTACCAGGTTCAATACTGAATTTGCCTGCCAATCTTTAGTCAGTCGGTCTTTACCCTTCAATCCACGCCCAAATAGCTGGCCAAAAACGTGTTCGTAATTGTCATCGGGCTGGTTAACCATCTGGTCATCCGGGAATACCGCCGCGCTTAATGCCGCCGCCGCCGAAAACAGTTGCGGATATTTTATAGCGTAAATCATGGTGCCGTAGCCTCCCATGGATAGGCCGGCAACTCCGCGGTATTGTCTTTCTGTTTTTATACGATAGGCCTGCTCAATATGGGGTATGAATTCTTTGATAAAAAAATCCTCGTATTTTTCTTTGCCATCGTAGGAGTTAATATACCAGCTGGTACCGCCATCGGGCATCACAATAATCATTGGCGGTATGGTACCATCCAGAATAGCCTGGTCGGCAAAACGGTTTATTTCGCCAAATTGCAGCCAGCCGGTGTTGTCATCGGAGTATCCGTGTAAAAGGTATACCACAGGGTAAGTACGGTTTGCCGTTTCATAATCGGCAGGCAGGTAAATGGTGTATTTAACGTTGCGTTTTAAAATTTTGCTTTTAACAATTTGTTCTTCTATTACTTTGCCTTGCTGGGCGAAGGCACTCCCTGTGCATAGCAAAAAGCAAAGCAGCAAGCACGTTTTAATTCTGTTTTTCATATATCCTGGTTTTACTTTGGTAGCTATAATCAAAAAGTAAGCGGCTTGCCTTGTTCCGGGTAAATTAAATTTAAGCCTGTTTTATTTTCAATTTTAAGTTCTGCTTTTATTTGGGCGATGCTTTTTGCCGGTGGCTTTAAATGTGTAACCACAATATTTAGTCCTTTTATAGCATCCGGACCGGCTAACGCGGCCAGTTTATCCATTTCGGCCATCAGCCAGTGGGGGGTAAGGTGGCCAAATAATGTTTTATCAGGTTGTTCGCTCGGGAACGAAACCTCAATCATGATGGCTTTTAATTGTTTGTTTTTAACCAGGGGGGCAACAGCTTCCCAAAGCTTTTGAAGGTTGGTGCTTTTTTCAACAGCATCGGGACCGGTATCGCCTAAATATAAAATATAAGCATCGTTGCTATGCACCAAAAAGGCGGTGCTGGTGAGGTTTGAATGGCTTAGCGGGAATGCCTGTACTTTTAGCGCGGTGTTTTCTATAGCCACCTCGTTGCCGGGCTCAAGTGGTTTGTAATGAAACTTTTTTAAAGCGGGGCTTTCCCCGTCATCGGCAAAGTTGGCCCAGCTTGCCCAGGTAAAGTAGTGGGTTTTGAGTGTTTGAAGCGTACTTTGCAGGCCGTAAATATTTTTAGTACTGTCGTCGGGTGAGTTGATGATTAAGCCCGCAAGGTGGTCGAGATGGGCATGCGAAATGAAATATCCTTTGATGTATTGCCTTAATACTTTTTCCTGCGAAACAGGGAAAGCCTTGTTTTCGATGGCTTTTTTTATGCCATAATGCAGTGTACCGGCATCTAAGCATATATAATTGTTACTGCTGCTTGCTGCCAGCATGTAGGCCGATAGGTTGCTTTCATCAATGCCCCCAAGTACGCCCAAAGGCACCAGCCTGAATGAAGGTGCAAGTTTAACTTGTGCCTTTACCCCAAAAGGCATCAGCGCACATACAATAACACTTAAAGCAAGGTATTTACGGATCATTAAAGGTAGATTTTCAATTGCAGTACAGCACAATTGTTATGCTGCTAAATTAATGATATACCCATCAATTAAACAAAAATAAAAGCTGTTTAAAAAACAATGGCTCTCATAAATCTCAACTTTGTAGTATTCATTGACGGAAACAATATCATTCAACTTTCAGCTTTTCGGCAGCTTTTTTATTTGACTCATAGTCGCCTCCTAATAGGTAACCCCAGGGTTTAAGGCTTTCAATGCGGTCAAATATAATTTTGAAAATAGCAATAACGGGTATAGAAAGGAACATGCCCGAAAGCCCCCAGATCATTTCGCCGAGGATAATGCCGATGAACGAGATAAGGGCGTTAAGCCTCACCTTTGAACCCACAATAGTTGGTAGCAAAAAGTTGGCATCTACGGCGTGTATTACAATTACGCTAACAGCTACCGTTACCGTTTTGCCAATATTGCCGGTAGCAAAAGTGATGATGGTGCTTAATAGCAGCGCCGTGAAAATACCTATATACGGGATGATGTTAAATAAACCTACAATGATACCCAGCAATGCTGCGTATTTTATACCAATTAATAAAAAAACGGTAATGGCAACACTGGCTACTATAAACATTTCAAGCAATAGCCCCAATATATACTGCCTCATGATCGACTGAATGTTTTCTACAATATCCATCACTACGGCCGAGTTCTCATCCCTGAATACCCAGATGATAAAACGAAGGAGAAGCCGCCTGTAAAGCAAAATAAAAAAAGTGAAGATCATGATAAACACATAAAATATCATGAGCGACGAGATTGCACCAAAAGCAGTGCTTACCACGTCGGTTCCAGATTCCATTATTTTTTTTGAGGCATCATCTACATATTTTAATTGTTTGGCCGCGTTTATATGGAATGCCGATTGCACCCAATCCTGCAAATCGTGAATGGATTGCGATACCTGGCTTTTTAGCATCGGCCAATCGTTGGCAAGGTTTGATATTTGCGAACCTACCAGGTATAGTATGCCGCCAACCAGAGCCACCAATAAAAGGATGGATGCCAATGATGACATGCTGCGCGGCAGGCGGAGCTTTTTCTCAAGGAAGTTAGAAACCGGCAGCAACAGGATGGCAAATATAAACCCGAAGATTAATGGGTCGAGAATGTCTTTTCCTACAATGATGAGATAACCAAGGGCAAGAAAACCCAGCAGGGTAAGCGCAAGTCGTTCGTAAAAAGGGGCTGCAATTTTTTTTGCCGGCATAGGGTAGATAATTATCTGGTGTTGTTCAGATACCTTAACACAAAAGGGTGCCCGAGGTTTGAAGATACAAAATTATTAGGAAAAAAGTCATCTTTTCTTCTGTAACGGCTGGTTGTAAATTTATGTCCATTAGCAGGAGGTAAAACCGGCTTTTGATGATTGAACCTGTTTGCAGGCTTAATTACTTTTTACTCGTCCTCGGCAAACGTAAGCACGTAGTTGTTATTGTCCTTAATCGAAAACTCGGTGGCGCCGTAAAAAGTTGTTTCTAAGCCTTTCAAAACAGGCACCAGATCTTTTACCGATTCAAAAAATGCCCGGATGTTTTTAAGTTTGATATATAGCAACATCGAAGCCCCATCCTGCCGGCTGATATCGGGAAGCTCTTCGCCCAGGCTGGCCATGGTTTGAAACATCATGGTTACGTTACCTTTGGCCATCATGGCCCAAATGAGGTCATTACCGGTTTCGGGTACGGTTACTACCAGTTCAAAACCCAGCAGGTGATAAAATTTTATAGTTTCGTTAATATCCTTAACAAAAATATTGGGCGACAAGCTTTCCATTGTTTTTTAATCAAGCGGTAAAAATTGAAATAAATACTCGGGATAAAATTATAGATTTATATTGAAAATGCTAAATAATTTAGTAAAATTGTCAAAAATAATTGAAATCAATAATTCACTAATCCAATAACTTAATAATTATAAAGTGGGAAGACTTGTAAAAGAATTTGACAGCTATCGCACCAGGATGAACGATAGGATAATGGAAACTGCCAACACCAATATCAAACGCTTTTTCGCGTTGGATACCACCAGCTATGCCGATGGCGCGCTTGATGTAAAAACCAAAGAAATGCTTGGCCTGGTTGCCAGTATGGTATTGCGCTGCGACGATTGCATTAAATACCACTTAGGGAAATGCCACGAAGCAGGCGTTAACAGCGACGAAATGAACGAGATATTTATGATTGCCAATTTGGTAGGCGGGTCAATTGTAATCCCACATTACCGTAGGGCTGTAGAGTATTGGGATGAGTTAAACGAGGTTTAGCAAGTTTCGGGTTGGGCGGAGAGAGCAGTTGAGCAATCTTTACGTCCTGATATAAGGAACGAAACAATCTCTCGACTCTGCAGGCCGAATATTAATGTTGGCAACATGTTGGTTTTTAATACAATAAAAATGATGGACGGGCGTATAGTGTTAATAAAAACCTAATCTTATGTATCAATCAAAATCCCGTCGCGAACTATTTGATGTAGACATGTTTTCGATGTTCAGCTTGTTATTGATTGTATTGATGTTTCTATTATTTTATGGAAGGCCTTTGCCCCGAAGCCCTATTGATATTAATTTGCCAGTTGGTCATTCTATGACTGGCGATATCCCTGAAAGTGATTTTGGAACCATATTAGTTGGAGAAAACAAGGTAATGTTTGGACTCGAATCTACAGATGTTCGCGTAGACGCATTAAAACAAATGGCCAAAATATATGATGTCCCGTTTTCATCGGATGATATAACTAAATTTGGCAAAACTGACTTTATCGGTACCCCGTTAAACTCACTAAAAAAATATATCACCAACTACTACAATTTTACCGACTATCGCGCACAGTCAGGTTTATTGCCCGATTTAGCATGTGACGACGAACTATTCAATTGGATAAGATGCTCAAGAAAGGCAACAATAAAACAACACGATACCCAAATGCGCATCGCTATCGCGGCCGACGGCGAAACGCCTTACCCGGTTATTAAGAAAATTATAAGTGTATTGCACAAGCAGCACGTAAATAGATTCACCATAGTATATTCTTTTATATGGCAAAAATGAATGACAATCCCCAGGGAATAATCCGTTGCAGTTGGGCGGGCACCGATCCACTTTACAATAAATACCACGACGAAGAGTGGGGCAAAGAAGTACACGATGATAAAACGCTTTTCGAGTTTCTGATCCTCGAATCTGCCCAGGCTGGTTTAAGCTGGATAACTATTTTACGCAGGAGGGAGGGCTACCGCAAAGCCTTTGCCGGTTTTGACGTACACAAAGTAGCTGCCTTTACCGATGAGGATGTGGAACGCCTGATGCAGGATGCCGGCATTATTCGTAACCGGTTAAAAATCCTGGCAGCCATCAGCAACGCCAAATTGTTCATCGATATACAACAGGAATTTGGCTCGTTTGATAAATACCTGTACAGCTTTATGCCCGGCGGTAAACCCATTATCAATCATCATCATAAAATTCCCGCCAGTACGCCTGAATCAGATGCCATTAGTAAGGATATGAAAAAGCGGGGCTTTAAGTTTTTTGGCACCACCATTTGTTATGCCCATATGCAGGCAACGGGTATGGTGAACGATCATATACCGGAGTGTAGTTTCAAATGATATACACGAATCGTCACGAATTTAATCGAATTACACGAATTTTAATGAACACAGACTATCGCCGATTTAATCAAATTATACGAATTTTAATCGGTAAGAATTATCATGGATTTAATTCTATTTTTGCATAGAGCCATTGCAGGTAATTCGTGAAATTCGATTAAATCCGTGCAATTAGTGTGTATAATATATGAAAAAACTATTTCTTTTGGATGGCATGGCCCTTATTTACCGGGCGCATTTTGCTTTGAGTAAAAGTCCGCGGTTTACCTCGGGCGGGATGAATACATCGGCGGTAATGGGCTTTACCAATACCCTGCTGGATGTTTTGAAAAAAGAAAAACCAACACACATGGCTGTGGTTTTTGATACCGAAGCGCCAACCGAACGCCATACCGATTACGAACATTACAAGGCTCACCGCGAGGCTATGCCCGAAGATTTATCAAAGGCATTACCCTACGTAGTGAAGCTGATACTGGGTTTTAACATCCCGGTAATAACATCAGATGGTTATGAGGCCGATGATATTATAGGCACCCTGGCCAAAAAGGCCGAGCAAAAGGGCTACCAGGTTTACTGTATGACACCCGATAAGGATTTTGCGCAGCTGGTATCTGATAATATCCGCATTTACAAACCTGCCCGAATGGGTAACGGGATGGAGATTTTGGGCGTGAAGGAGGTGCTGGAGAAATGGGAAATAGAACGCGTTGAACAGGTTATAGATATTTTAGGCCTTTGGGGCGATGCGGTAGATAATATTCCCGGTATTCCGGGTATAGGCGAGAAAACTGCAAAATCGCTTATTAAACAATACGGCTCGATGGAAAACATTATTGCCCACAGCCATGAACTAAAAGGCAAGCAGCGCGAGAATGTTGAGCAATTTGCCGAGCAGGGTTTACTATCAAAAAAACTGGCGACTATATTATTAAACGTACCTGTTGAATTGGACGAGGAAGGGCTGGAAGTTGGTGCGCCGAGTAAAGAACTGTTAGAGCCCCTTTTTGCCGAACTGGAGTTCCGCACGCTGGGCAGGCGCGTTTTTGGCGATGATTTTACCATTACTGAGTTTAAATCTGCAGGTACCCAAACCGACTTGTTTGGCGAGCCTGTTGCCACCGCCCGCACCACCATGACAGTTGATGTGGAGGATATCCGCGAAGACTTTGTAACAGCATCTAAAAATATTGATAACGTACCGCACGAATACCACCTGGCAGATACAGCTGAAAAACGCGCAGAGCTGATAACTATCCTTGAAAAACAGGAAAGTTTTTGCTTTGATACTGAAACTACCGGAACTGATGCAAATTATTGCGAATTGGTTGGCTTGTCGTTTTCAATAAAAGCAGGCGAGGCCTGGTATGTGCCGGTACCCGAAGATCAGGAAGCTGCTAAAACTATAGTTAATGAGTTTAAACCGGTGCTGGAAAATGAAAATATAGGCAAAATAGGGCAAAATATTAAGTTTGATATCCTGATGCTGAAATGGTACAATGTGCAGGTTAAAGGCCAGCTGTTTGATACCATGATGGCACATTACATTATCGACCCGGATACCCGCCATGGGATGGATGTACTGTCCGAAAATTACCTTGGCTATAAGCCGGTTTCCATTACTTCGCTTATTGGCCCCAAAGGTAAAAACCAGGGCAGCATGCGCGATGTGGAGATAGAAAAAATTAAAGAATACGCCGCGGAGGATGCCGACATTACCCTGCAGTTAAAATCAGTCTTCGAACCAAAATTAAAAGAGGTGGAAAGCGAAAAGCTTATTCACGAAATAGAGCATCCATTGATTTACGTTTTGGCCGACATTGAATTTGAAGGTGTAAAAATAGACCACTTTACGCTGGGCGAGTTCAGTAAGGAGCTGGAGACGGATATTAGTAAACTCGAAAAAACTGTTTATGAAAAAGCGGGGGTAAGGTTCAACATAGCCTCGCCAAAACAGCTAGGCGAGGTGCTGTTTGAAAAACTGATGCTTGACCCTAAAGCCAAAAAAACCAAAACCGGCCAATACCAAACCGGCGAAGATGTGCTGCTGTCTTTGGCTGCCAAAAGTGATATTGTAAGGGATATATTGGATTTTAGGCAACTGCAAAAACTAAAATCAACTTATGTTGATGCTTTGCCAACTATGGTGAACCCTAAAACGGGTAGGGTGCACACCTCATATAACCAGGCGGTAGCCGCTACCGGCAGGTTAAGCAGTGTTAACCCCAACCTGCAAAATATCCCTATTCGTACCGAGCGGGGCAGGGAGGTACGTAAAGCATTTATCCCCAGAAATGTGGGTCACAGCATTGTATCTGCCGATTATTCGCAGATAGAATTGCGCATCATAGCCGAGATCAGTAAAGACCCAAACATGACGCAGGCCTTTGTGGATAACCTTGACATTCATACCGCCACCGCTGCCAATGTTTATGGCATAGCTTTGGAAGAAGTAACCAGCGAGCAGCGGCGCAACGCAAAAGCGGTTAATTTTGGCATCATTTACGGGCAATCGGCCTTTGGTTTATCACAAAGTTTAGGCATCCCGCGTAAAGAGGCTGCGGATATTATTGAGCAGTACTTTGCGCAGTTTCCTGGTATTAAACAATATATGAGTGATACCATGAACTTTGCCCGCGAAAACGGCTATGTATGTACGTTGATGGGCCGTCGCCGTTACCTACGCGATATCAATTCGGCCAACGCCACCGTTCGTGGTTTTGCCGAGCGAAATGCCATTAATGCCCCCATACAAGGTTCGGCGGCAGATATGATCAAGATAGCCATGATCAACATTCACCGCGAATTTATAAATCAAAAATTAGATGCCCGCATGACCATGCAGGTACATGATGAGTTGGTGTTTGATGTACCTCATGACGAAATTGAGATTGTAAAACCCATCATTATGCACAACATGAAAACCGCCATTAAAACAACAGTGCCTATTATGGTAGAGATTGGTACGGGGTTGAATTGGTTAGAGGCGCATTGATAGTAACAATTTATGTCATTGCGAGCGATAGCGTGGCAATCTCATCGCGTGCATAGCGGATTTGCATTGTTCGCGATCGCTTCGTTCCTCGCAATGGCATTTTTTCTATTAGTGAGAAAACTGTCGGCTTTTATCGTCAAAAAACAACCTTAGTGTACCCAATCTCCTTCAGCCTCTCCATTCTTTTGGTCCTCTTTTATACCAATATATCAATATAATCATCAAAACTTTAATAACATTTTTACAATCTTCTCTGTAAATTTCAAAAACTATATTAATGATTATAGGTTTCTCTTTTGGTAATCTTTCCTTAAATTGAGCCAATAAAACCTGAATGAAAATATTCCATTTGAGTGCCGAATGTTACCCCGTTGCCAAAGTTGGCGGCCTTGCAGATGTTGTTGGTGCACTGCCTAAATACCAGAACCTGGCAGGCTTGCAGGCAGCGGTTGTAATGCCTTATTACGACCGCAAGTTTACCCAGGAAAACGAATTTGATGTTGTTTTTACTGCCGTAACTTTACTAAATACCCGCCGCCTTTATTTTGAAATTTTAAAAGAAAAAACCGATAAGCTGGGTTTTGAATTGTTTTTAGTCCGCATACCTGGACTGCTTGATAGGGAAAATGTATACAGCTATCCCGACGAACGGGAGCAGTTCATCGCTTTTCAGCTGGCTTTTTTAGATTGGATCAGCTACTCGCAGCAAACACCGGACGTTATCCACTGTCATGATCATCACTCCGGCCTGGTACCATTCCTGCTTTACCATTCCAAATTGTACAGACGGCTGGCCAATGTACCTACGGTATTTACCATTCACAACGGCCAGTATCATGGCGCTTTTGGCTGGGAGCATTTTCAGTACCTGCCCGAAGTTGATCCGGCTTCAACAGGCCTGCTTGATTGGGCAGGCGGCATAAACCCGCTGGCTGCCGCTGTAAAATGCAGTTGGCTGTATACCACGGTTTCGCCAACTTATTTGCGCGAGCTTACCATTAACTCAAACGGGTTGGAATACCTTTTTTACATCGAAAGGGCGAAAGGGCATGGTATCATCAACGGTATTGATACAGAAGTGTGGAATCCTTTGAAAGACCCTATGATACCGAGCCATTTTAATACTAAAACACTGGCGAAGGGAAAGCAATTAAACAAAGAAGTACTTTGTACCCGCTTTGGGTTGGATCCGTCGAAACCCTTATTTACTTTCATCGGCCGGCTGGTGATTGAAAAGGGCGCCGATCTGTTGCCCGAGGCTATCGACCGTACACTGGCGCAATATGGCGATGAGGTTAACTTTTTTATCCTTGGCTCGGGCGACAAAGATATGGAACTGGCCTTACTTGAACTTAAGGCCAAATATCCCGGCAGGTGCAATGTATTTATCGGTTATGACGAATCGTTGGCACACGTAGTGTATGCCGGCGCCGATTTCCTGATGATGCCATCGCGGGTTGAACCATGCGGGCTTAACCAGCTTTATTCCCTACGGTATGGCACCATGCCGCTGGTACGCAGTACGGGCGGCTTAATTGACTCGGTAATTGATTTTGGCGACGAAGGCGGCTACGGCATCCGGTTTAACCAGGTTTCTGTGGATGATATTTGCCACGCCATAAACCGGGCTGCCGCACTTTACCAAAACCAGCCACAACTACAAATACTCCGCAAGCGCATGATGGCCCTCGATTTTTCGTGGGACAGATCGGCCAAAGAATATATAAACCTTTATGAAAGTTTAAACCCTCTGATATGACATCTAAAGTAATTTCAATTGTGCTTGGCGGTGGCCAGGGCAGTCGCTTATCGCCCCTTACTGCAACACGTTCAAAACCGGCTGTGCCAATTGCCGGTAAGTACCGTTTGGTTGATATTCCCATTTCCAATTGCCTGCACTCGGGTATTACACGTATTTATGTGTTAACGCAGTTTAACTCGGCTTCGTTAAATAAACACATCAAAAATACTTACCACTTTAGCAGCTTTAGCGATGCTTTTGTTGATATTTTGGCGGCAGAACAGACGCCCTCAAGCGTATCATGGTTTCAGGGTACAGCCGATGCGGTAAGGCAAAGTTTACACCACCTGGCTGTACATGAGTTTGAGTACGTACTGATCCTATCGGGCGACCAACTGTACCAGATGGATTTTGATGATATGATAACCAAGCATATAGACGCCGGTGCCGAAATTTCTATCGCTACTATTCCTGTTGATGCGGCTGATGTTCCGGGATTTGGTATTTTGAAAGCAGATGACGATAGCATGGTTACTGCATTTATCGAAAAACCAAAATCGAACTTTGAAAGCTGGGCATCTGACGTAAGCGACGAGATGAAAGCCGAAGGACGGGTTTACCTGGCATCAATGGGTATTTACATTTTTAACCGTAAACTGCTTTATGAATTGCTGGAAGGTAATGACCGTACCGATTTTGGTAAAGAGATTATTCCGCAATCTATAGTTAATCATAAGGTTTTAAGCTACCAGTACGAGGGTTACTGGACAGATATTGGTACCATACCATCGTTCTTTGACGCCAACCTGGGCCTAACCGACGAGATACCTAAGTTTAACCTTTTTGGCGAAAACCATATTTATACCCGTGCGCGCATGCTGCCGCCATCAAAGGTGTCGGGTACCACATTAAATAAATCAATTATTGCCGATGGTTGTATCATCAGCGCTAAAACAATTACCCGCTCTATCATCGGTATCCGCACGCGGATAGGAGTTGATACCGAAATTGAGAATTGTTACGTAATGGGTAGCGATAATTACCAAACGCTTGAACAAATTGCCGAACTGAAATTAAGCGATTCGCCAATTATGGGTATAGGCGACAGGGTGAAGATAAAGAACGCCATTATTGATAAAAATACCTACATAGGCGATGACGTAAGTATCAATTGCGGTGGTCTGTTGCCCGATGGCGATTACGGGACCCATACCGTGCAGGATGGTATTGTAGTTGTTAAAAAACGAGCAATTATCCCCAGTGGTACAATAATTTAATTAAACGAAATAAAAAACAATTTATAGTTAATTTGTTATTGGTAGTATAAAAACTATAAAACATAAAACTATGAAAAAGGCACTTTGTATGGTTGCTTTAGCAGCAATCTCTTTCGGAAGCGTTTTTGCTTATGGGGCACCGGTTAAATCGTCAAGTGGTATCATGCAAACTGACACTACCAAAGTGAAGGTGAAAAAGAAGAATGGCAAAACGAAGATTAAGAAAAAAATGAAGGATACTACAGCAAAAATGTAATAACATCCTTTAATAAAAAGAGCCTCCTGAGTATTTCGGGAGGCTCTTTTGTTTTCAATTTTTATATCATTACAAAGATCGTAGCACGAAATAAGTAAATTCGTTTAACTACAAATCTATCGTTTCGCCAATAGCCGGCAACTTTAAATTTAACCCGGCTTTGATGAATTTTTCTCTTACCTCGTCTTTGTCGATTTTAATAACATCAAAAGAATCGTAATGAATGCCTATGATGTTTTTACAGTTAATAAAACCTGCGGCTTTAATAGCATCATCGGCACCCATGGTATAGTTATCGCCGATAGGGAAGTAAGCCCAGTCAAGGTTTTCGTCTTCCAGCAGCTTCATATCATAGGTAAGCGCGGTATCGCCGGAAAAATAGATTTTTTTACCTTCGATGGTTAATAGAAAACCTGCAGGATTACCCCCAGCGGCACCATCAGGCATAGTGCTGGAGTGAACCGCGTTTACCATTTTAACCCGGCCAAAATCAAAGTTAAAACCACCGCCTATATTCATGCCATGTACATTGTCAATACCTTTGCCGTTAAGCCAGTTAGCAATTTCGGCGATGCAGATAACTTTAGCGCCGCTGTTTTTTTGCACTTCTATCAGGTCGGCAACATGATCGCCGTGTCCGTGTGATACCAGGATATAATCAGGTTTCAGCGTTTGTAAATCAACATCCTTAGCCAAGGGGTTGTGTGTTATAAATGGATCAAACAAAAGTTTGGTGCCGCTGCTCAATTCTATCTCAACGGTTGATTGGCCGTAATAAGTCGTTTTCATAGTATAGTAATTAAAATTTATCCAAACTATCGTTCCCCCTTCAGGGGTTAGGGGGCTTTATTTTCCAAACAAGTTTCCTAAACCCGGCATCCCGCCAAACATATCTTTGGTCATAGCAGCCATTTCGGCCTGGCTTACGTTATCGGCTTGTTCCATGGCTTTGTTAAAAGCCACAACCAATAACTCTTCCAACTCTTCCTTATCGGCATCAGCCAAAAAATCGGGGTTGATATTTATTGATTTTACCACTTTGTTGGCATTGGCCGTTACCACAATTTTGCCACCCTCGGCACTGCCTGTTACAGTAATAGCATCCAGGCGTTTTTTCGATTCGCCAGCCTTTTGCTGGGCTTCCATTATTTTATCAAACATAACTTTTTTATAGATGTGCAGATATGCAAATGTGCGGATTACAGATGTGCAAATATGCAGATGGGTAATTTATTTAATATTATTGATACTTAAATTTTACAAATTCAAAACCAAAAGGGTTGATACGAAGTTGCTTTACTCACAACTAATCATCACTGGTATCACCATTACCGTTGTAAGCACTTTTACGCACAACAGGCATGCCGGCGGCTTTAAACAGGTCGTCGAGTTTTAAGAGGCTGCCATTGGCTAAGTTTGATAACAAAACAATAGTAATATCGTTTTTCATATCGCGCAGGTAAATGTGCCTGAAACCATGCCACCAGCCGGTATGATAAATAACCTGCTGGCCAGGTGCGGTAAAGGTACGCCAGCCGTAGCCATAGCTAAAGTGGCCATGCAGCATAGGGTTACGCGGCACATAGGCCGAATCGAGCGTGGCTTGTTTTAGTAATATTCCGGCACGCAGCGCCCTGTCAAACAGGAAAAGATCTTTAATGGTACTATAGATACCTTTATCGCCAACCGGGCCATCTAAAAAGTTTTGCGCTACCGAATACTTCCACTGCCCGCGGTCATGACCAACCACATGCACGGGTATTTTATCATAAACTGCTTTGGAGTAAACTGCCGTGTGCAACATGCTGGCCGGTTTAAATACGTTGTCTTTCATAAACTGGGCATATGATACGCCGCTCACTTTTTCGATAATAGAACCCAGCACCATAAAGTTTGAATTATTGTACAAAAAACGCTTGTTGGGTACATTGAATGGATGTGGTTTGTAATCGGCAATCATTTTCATGGCCTCCATATTGGTAAGCCCTTTCCTTTGATTAAGGTGTTGGCTTCGATAGATGTCATCAATGAAATACACATAATTCATCATACCCGAGCGGTGGGTAAGCAACAGGCGAATGGTAACCCCATCGTACGGAAAATCGGGGAAGAACTTTTTTACATCATCATCCAATTTGAGCTTGCCACGTTCCATCAGCATCAATATGGCTGTTGATGTCATGGTTTTGGTAACCGAGGCCAGCTCAAATTGGGAGCCTATTTGCAGGCTGTCGCGGTGCAGGTAGTCGGCCCAGCCAATGGCGTTTTCATAAATAATTTTTCCTTTTTTGGCTACCAGCACATTGCCATTAAATGCGCGGGTGCGGTGCAATTCCTGCATTACCGCATCTATTTTTTTATCGGCGTTTTTGGGGTTGTAGGCCAGCAAGGTAACTGTATCCAGTGGTTTGGCGGTGGCGGGGCCGGCGGCGCTTTGCGCTTTATCTTTATTTTTTGACGAACAGGCTGTTAAAATCAGCAGTAAGGACGCGAACGAAAGGGTACTCTTGTACAATAACTTCATAGATCAGAATCTCACACTTAAAACGAATGCGAAAATTAGAAATTATACAGCAGGTTAACATTAAAGTTTTTATTTTTTTTCGTTTACTTCATACTCTTTGTATGTTTAAGTATGAATATAGTTAAAAAATTTTGGTTGTTGATGCTTCTTTTACCGTTTTCGGCAGCTGTTCGGGCTCAGGATACCGATGTTGCCGGGTTGATAAAACAGGGCATCCAGCTCAACAATCAGCATGATTATGCCGGGGCAATTGAAAAATATAAAATGGCTTTAACAACCGAACCGGATAATGCCCAGGCCAATTATCAAATAGCATTCAGCCTGAATGCATCGGGTAAAGGCACCGACGGAATCCCGTACCTGATTAAGGTGACCAAAACTAACTCCAGCTTTACCGGCCCGGCGTTTGAGTTGTTAGGTGGTATTTACGACAGCAGCCACCAACCCCAACAAGCCATTGATGCTTATAAGGAGGGCCTAAAAATAAAGCCCGACTACCAGCCTTTGTATTTTAACCTTGGCATAGCCTACTTCCGCGCCAAACAATTTGCCGAAGCCGAGCAGGCGGCCATAGAAGCCATAAAACTCGACCCCAAACATGCCAATAGCCAGCGCCTGTACGGCCTGGTAACTTTCCACCAAAACAAAAGGGCAGCGGCGTTGATGGGCTTTTGCAGCTATTTACTCCTGGATCCCGAAGGCCCGCGCAGCGACGAGGCCTATACCAATATGCAAAGCATTTTAAAAGGCGGCACGCTTAAAACAGAAGATGCCAAAGCCGAAGCATCAGCCGTAACTTTGAACCGGGCCTTGAATGCGGCTATAGCAAAAGCGAAACCAGGTTCAACACCCGCAGAAGTATTAGAAAATCAGCTAAAGTCGATTTTTGAAGCAATTGGGCAATTGGCCGAAAAGCAGACGGGGAATGATTTCTTTAGGCACTATTATGCCGATTTTTTTTACAGCCTTAGTAAAACCAATAATATGTCAGCCTTTGCAAGGCTGATGGGTTTAAGTGCAGATAAGGAAGCTAACAAACAATGGCTGCAGCAAAATGAGGATAAGCGTAAAGCGCTGGATACCTGGGTTGCGCAGGCGGAAAGAAAGTTTTAAAAATCTTTCTTTTAATTAAAACAGCTTCCTAAATTTAGGCATGAAAACCTATCACAAATTCCTGCTGTTTATTTTGTTTATCGCTTGTGCGCCGGTTGCTTTCGGGCAGAATAAGGACGATGCCAAAACCCTGGTAAAAGAGGGGATTGCCCTGCACGATGCCGGCAAATACGATGAAGCTATTGCCAAATACAAAGAGGCTTTAAAAATCGATCCTGAATATTCAAGCGCCTACCACGAAATTAGTTATAGCCTTTTTAGTTCGGGCAGGGGAATGGAGGCTATCCCTTACCTGGAAAAACTGCTCGCCTTAGATCCAAAATCCGCCGGCGCTTATGATATGCTGGGCAGCATTTATGATGATGACAAGCAACCGGATAAGGCTGTTGAATATTATAAAAAAGGTATAGAGGCTGATCCGCAATACCAGCGGCTGCATTATAACCTGGCGATAACCTGCATGCGTCAAAAAAAATATGCCGAGTCCGAAAATTATGCGGTGGAGGCTATTAAGCTCGACCCAAAACATGCCAGCAGCCAGCGCGCGTATGCTTTGGCTACTTTTTATGAAAATAAACGCGGGGTGTCACTTTTGGCCTGGTGTAGTTTTTTGATGCTTGAGCCGCAAACCAAAAGATCGGCCGAGGCATACCGATATGTTCAGCATATCATCAATTATGGCGTAAAGCAAACTGGTGAAAAAAACGTGACCATTAATGTGTCAACAGATGATTTGAACGGGACCAACTTGCTGATGCCGATAACGGTGGTTAACGCCACATCAGGTAAAAAAGATCTAACTAAAACCGATTCGCTGACGCTACAATTGAAGGGCCTTTTTAGTATTGCCAGTACTTTTGAAGACAAGAAAGGCGATCCCTTCTATAAAAACTTCCTTGGCGACTATTTTAAAAAACTTTCCGAAACGGATAATATGCCCGCTTTTACCCACCTTATTAGCCTAGGTACAAATCAGGAAGAAAACCTGCAATGGTTTAAAGAAAACAACGCCAAACTATCGGCATTGGATGCCTGGGTAGCGGCTACAAAAAGAGAGTTTTGATAATGAGGATAAGCCAACGAATGCTTTCGATGACGCTGATAGTGCTTGTGATATTAACGTTGTTTTTTGTGTATGGTTGGGTAAACAGCATGGTGAGTTACAAATACCAGGTACAGGATTTTCAACGTAAGGGTGATGATGCTTTTGCCGGGTTGGACGAAGAGCAAATAAGCATATTGCACACCATTGTTTTTTGTAAGATAACTGCTATAACATGTTTTGCGTTATTAATACTTACTTTGATTGTAAATGAAAAAGAGCCCGGTTTTAATGGCAGGGTATATTATACAAAATAAAATATACTAGGGTATGAAACTACATGGTGCATAAGGCCAACCTTATACCAGATGTAGTTGTGTTTAATGTGGCCTACTTGCCTCATCAAAAATTAGGATCAAAATTAAAAAATATCGGGTTTGATAAGCCAACCATATTACCGCTCAAAGCCATTGATCCCGGAACCTGAGGGTAGGGTGTAGGTGTGCCTTGTACTTCTACACGGTAATAACTCCGCTCGACGGTTGCCGGCGAATCTGTAAACTCAATCATGGGTGCTTTCCCCGTGGTTTTAAAGCTGCCAAAAGGATTGCCGTTTTTTATGATGTTGATGGTGTACTCGCCATCGGCAGGTACTTTGCCGGTTAGCTGCACACGGAATTTTACAGGTTTGCCTGTGGCTTTGGCATTGTCGCCCATCATCATATCCATTTTACCATCCTGGTTTATATCGGCATAAAACTCAACGCGTGGCGCGTAAGGGTTCTGGCTAATGCATACCCGCCCGTTGGTAAGGGCGTCTATTACGGCCTGCGTGGTGCGCGATGTGGCAAATACCCAGGTGATTGGGGTGCCCACATAGTTGGCCTTGGCCTGGTAGCTGTTTTTTGTTTCCTTATCCGGTGAATCTGGAACGCCATGGTGGGCGTCGCTCCCGCCGCGGCCGGTAAGCTTGCGGCCTGATGATAGCATATCGTCCCAAATCATGATGGCATTGGCATTTTTTGACCAGATAGCCGAGTTCCACACTTCTATCGAGTTAACCATATCATACGAATACCCAAAATGATCTTTCCCGCTTGGGTGGTTGGCCGAAAGGTGGATGCCTAACTGTTTTTTTACGGCACCTACTACCACATCACGCTGGTCGCGCACGTCATATAGTTTTTGGTGATCATAGGGTACGGCCGAGAAGGCATTGCCATGGCCGCGGGTGGTTGTCCACTCGGCGCTGTAAAACAGCAGTACCGAGTCTGATTTAAATTCGGGGTCGGCCCAGGTGTGGTGGGCCACATCGCCGTTTACATGGTTATCATGGTCGGTAATGGCCACAAAATCAATCCCCGCCGATTTGGAAAAAGCGATGATTTTGCTGATGGGGTTATTGGATGATTCGGTACTATGGCGCGAGTGCACATGCAGTTCGCCCTTGAGCCAAACGCCCTTACTCAGGCTGGCGATTGGCGGCAGTTGGTCAACTTCGGTTGCTGTCCAGGGGTTAATGTGGGGTGCCTGGGCTAATGCTGTATTGCAGGCGAATGTGCAGACGATAAGCAGAAATGTATTTACCAGCGTTGTTTTTTTGTAGTTGTTAAAAGTCATATCAAATGATTGGGTAGTATGTTTAGGTGCCAAGCTACCCCATGCATATTAACTCAATGTTAGCGTCAGGAAAATGAATAAGATTGTGACAATGCTATTTGCTGAGGTATTTATATAACAGGGAGATTGGGGCTATGAAGTTAAGGAATTGACAGGCTGCTCCATCGGAGCAAAACATTTGTAGCCCTTGTAATTCAATATTTTTGCGTGCCGTAGGTACGCTACATAAGTTCCGTACCTACGGCACGGAGCATTATTTTTTTATCTTTTCTACAAAGGTTATACCCCCACGGGGTTGAAAACGCATAACTTAAATGACACAGGTAGAGAGCCCGCGGGAATAAAAAATATTTTGTTAAACAGAGACAACCCTTTTGCCGGATCTTTAGTACCTTAACTAACGGAAGTAATAACGCCTGTAAGGGGCCGGAATCGTTAATCGGGCTATAAAATGGGCATTTTTGTAAATTGATTAATAAACCTAAAAATCATGGGCCGGGAATTTATGTTATACATCCGCAATGCAGGAGACGCGAAGGCGGCGTTATCGGCAGATGAGCACCTTGCATTTATAAAAAAATGCGAAACTTATATCGGGCGGCTAAAAGCGGAGGGTAAATTAATAGCAGCCCAGCCCATTGTGCGGGAAGGTTATATTATTTCAAAAACTGAAAACACGTGGACACAAACAGCCATTGATCCTGCTAAAGAAGTGCAGGTTGGCTATTATCATATTACAGCAAAAGATTTGGCCGAGGCGGTGGAAATAGCGAAGGGCAACCCCGAGTTTGAATACGTGGCTTCGGCTACAATTGAGGTAAGACCTATAAAACTGAAAGAAGAACAAACGAATTTTGTGTATCCGAAATAGGCGGGCAGCGGAAATGCGCTAATGTTTTAAATTTACTTTAGCGTATTTCAATTCCTTAGTCGTATTCATCACACTGGCATTGCGCAAGTGCACGTTAATAGGTGATACCAATTTATATGGCCGGTTAAAAGCCTCCTGCCGCACTTTAAAATAGTCGGCCAGTTTTCTGATCACCTCTTTGGATAGCCCTTTTTTGTAATTTAAAATATCAGATACATAACTTTTGCCGATACCCAATATCAGGGTCATATCCTGTGGTTTTAAATGATGATTGTGCATAAAAGACCTCAACAAAGTGATAGGGTCAGTTTCTTTAAATGTATTATGTTCTTCGTCGTATTTTTCAATCAATAATGTTAACAGGTCTATCTCATCCTGTAATGTATCATTATTTGCCTCTACCAACAGGGCTTCCAGTTGATCGCAATATTGATCGTATTGGGATTTATTTTTGATGATGGTATATCTCATTATGGCTGATTCTGTATTCGATAAATGTTAATTGTGTACTGATCACCTTCTTTACAAACTTTGTCATATTCGGCATGTGTGCCAATCCAGCGAACAAACAGATGGACTTGTTTTGTGCCGAAAACATACTTGCAAATCATCCTGGAGCTATTTCCCGCTATATCAAAAATAACGCAGTCACTGCTTTTACCTAAAACGTCGACAGTGTTAAAAGTCTTTTTTATATCACCTGGCTGCTCCCAATTTGCAAGTTTTAACTTTTCTGTCCAATCCTCCAACGAAGGCTTTACTCTTGAATATTGGGCTAAAAACTTTTCTAAGTTCGTTTTTTGATAAGATGGACTTCTGTTTTTGGCAAATATATAGATAGTTCACAAAATGTGAACTGTTGAATCAGTGTTTTTTCGGGTAAGTCCATTTAAAAGAAATTAAGTTGCTGATTTTTTGCTTGTTAAATATAGAACGTTTATATTCGTTCGTTTACTACAATTTCAATAACCTAATCGTATCATTCATAATGGGCACCGTTGAATTATTTACCTCAACCTTAGATGTATCATTACCGATAGTAAGCATTGCATTCGGTATGTATGGGGCAATGAATGATACTAGACCTAAGGATGGTAAATTAACTAGACAGGGCAAAATAGCCATAGTAGGCATTATACTTTTTGGCATTCTGACGATTGTAATCAAAGTTGGCGGACTTTACCAAAAAATTGAAACCCAGGATCGGGACCGGCTTACTGCAATTCATGTCGCCGACAGCTTAAAGCGCCGAGATTCAATTGATCAGGTTTTTAAA
This sequence comes from Mucilaginibacter ginsenosidivorax, assembly GCF_007971525.1. Classification (NCBI taxonomy): domain Bacteria; kingdom Pseudomonadati; phylum Bacteroidota; class Sphingobacteriia; order Sphingobacteriales; family Sphingobacteriaceae; genus Mucilaginibacter; species Mucilaginibacter ginsenosidivorax. The sequence goes on along the minus strand of NZ_CP042437.1, from coordinate 1,550,056 downwards.
GTAAAATTAGATACCAGTTTGCATCACTCGGCACTGTTGATTGGTCATTTAAGCAAACAAACTGACACCTCTTTAAATCGCATGCAGCGGCTGGCAAAAGCGCAACATACATTGGTAACCAATTCTATTCGAACAATACAACCACTACAACCCTTGCGCATATCTATCAAGTATACCCTAAGTAAATTATTGCCAGAAGTCCAAACCTACTTTAATCAACTAATTGGCAACAAAGCTGCGCTGATGGCCTCGGCACCTGGCACAATTGTAAGTGGACTACCGGGAAATCGCCAGGAACCGGCATGGATGGAAATTCGACGGATCGAAAATCCGTATTTCCCTAAGTTTGTCGAGTTATATAATGATTACACACTTCATATTACTGGTAAGCCAATTAATTTAGACGATGTATTAACAATGCAATCATTTAAAATTAGGTTGCTTCCTAACAAATTATTGCAACATCCCGAATTGCAGGATAACGTTAACAATTTCAATATCCGTGTAGACTTTGTAAAGCAAACTGTTTCCGTTATTTATGCAACGGATGTTTTTGGAACTTTTGAGGATGCTACTAAAAGTGTATTTAGTATTTATGATTTTGCAGGGCATTATTTATCGGTATTAGGTCCTTTTCAAAAAGGTTACACTTTAGATGATGTAAGTTTTTATACTGGCGGTCATTATTGGCATTTAAACCGTTTTTCTTTCACTGCCGCTAACTATAAGCAACGCTTTACTGCCCACCAGCAATTTAAATATTACAGCAGGCAAATTGTAGTCGGTGAAATTAGATAACCAATGTTAATGGCTTAAACAGAAAGCCTTGGGATTGGAGAGGAACCATTATGGAAATTTTACTCCCCACCCATCACAAAAAAGATTACCATTTCCTCATCTCCCGCATCAGATAAAAGCATAACTTTGCCCCTGCAAAATTTAATGCTATGAGTTTCAGAACCGAACACGATACCATGGGCGAGGTACAGGTACCTGCCGATAAATACTGGGGAGCACAAACAGAACGTTCACGCAACAACTTTAAAATTGGTCCGGAGGCTTCTATGCCCAAAGAGATCATCGACGCGTTTGCTTATCTGAAAAAAGCTGCCGCTTATACCAATACCGACTTAGGCGTACTATCTGCCGAAAAACGCGACCTGATAGCGCAGGTTTGCGACGAGATTTTGGCCGGCTCGCTGGCATCAGAGTTTCCGCTGGTTATCTGGCAAACAGGCTCGGGCACACAATCAAACATGAACGTAAACGAGGTTGTGGCCAATCGCGCTCACGTGTTGCAAGGCAACAAACTGGGTGAAGGTAAAACCTTCATCCACCCCAATGATGATGTAAACAAATCGCAATCATCAAACGATACTTACCCAACTGCTATGCACATCGCGGCGTACAAAATACTGATGGATGTAACCATCCCCGGTATCGAAAAACTGCGCGATACTTTGCAGGCTAAGGTTGAAGCTTTTAAATCGGTAGTAAAAATTGGCCGTACCCATTTGATGGATGCTACGCCGCTTACATTGGGCCAGGAATTTTCTGGTTATGTATCGCAATTAAATCATGGCCTAAAAGCCCTGCGTAATACACTTGATCACCTGTCCGAGCTTGCCCTTGGTGGTACGGCAGTAGGTACCGGCATCAACACCCCAAAAGGTTACGATGTTAAGGTGGCCGAATATATTGCCCAATTTACCGGCCTGCCATTCATCACTGCCGAAAATAAATTTGAGGCCCTGGCCGCTCACGATGCTATTGTAGAGAGCCATGGCGCGCTGAAACAGATAGCGGTATCGTTAATGAAAATAGCCAATGATATCAGGATGCTGGCTTCTGGTCCGCGTTCGGGTATCGGCGAAATCCATATCCCCGATAACGAACCAGGTTCGTCTATCATGCCGGGCAAGGTTAACCCAACCCAAAATGAGGCTGTTACCATGGTAGCAGCACAGGTAATGGGTAATGATGTAACCATATCTATAGGTGGCTCAAACGGCCATTACGAACTGAACGTGTTTAAACCGGTTATGGCTGCAAACTTCCTGCAATCGGCAAGGTTAATTGGTGATGCCTGCGTATCGTTCAATGATCATTGCGCTGTAGGTATCGAGCCAAATTACGATGGTATTAAAAAGCACCTCGAAAACTCGCTGATGCTGGTTACAGCGCTTAACCCGCATATTGGTTACGAGAATGCCGCCAAAATTGCCAAAACCGCGTTAAAAGAAAATAAATCACTGCGCGAAGCCGCCATTGGCCTGGGCCTGTTAACCAACGAGCAGTTTGACCAATGGGTTCGCCCCGAAAATATGATAGGTAGCTTATAAGAATCCTCACCCCAACCCCTCTCCTGAAGGAGAGGGGCTTTTGATTTACTGCTTTTGAATAGCAAGTTTATGCTAAATCCCCTGAACGATTTTCTTTCAGCTCCGACGATGAAAAAGGCTTTTCACTTTCAGCCTTCGGCTTTCAGCAAAAAAAACTTTCACCTTTCGCCTTTCACCTTTTGCCTCAATAAAGCCTTTTACCTTTTACCTTTCGCCGTTTACCTCAGCGGCTGCAGCATGAACCCTAACATGCAAAAGCCAGGATTAACTTATTTACAGGGCGAGTGGAAGCAGGATTCGGTTCCGGCAGAGAAGAGGTTAGTTACCTATTCGCTGTACGATATTAAATTTAGCTGCGATTCGTTTGTGATGAAGATAAGTACCGTAAGCAAGGTAAACTATGGTGCCGATACCTGCATGAATAAGGGGCATTGGGACGAGTACATCCGCGGCACCTATTCCCAAAAGCTGGATACCCTGCATCTTAAAGGCGAATTTTGCAACGCCAACCTGAGTTACAAAGACGAGAAAACCTGTTTCCGCTGGGGCGATTACGAGGAGTTTTTTAAAGTAAAACAAACTAAAGATTCGCTCATTCAATTTACAAGTACATCAAGCGTAATACCCATTAACGCGCGTTTGGTTAAAAAAACAAGCTGCATCCCAAAACCATTATAATGAAAACATCAATCTTAAAAAAAATCGTTTTTTTTGTAGCCATATGCTACATCCCGGTACAAAGCATGGCATGGGGTACCAACGGCCACCGCATTTGCGGCCAGATAGCCGATAGCTATTTAACGCCCAAGGCACGCAAAGCTATACAGGCTATTTTAGGTGACGAGTCGATAGCTATTACCAGCAACTGGGCCGATTTTATTAAGTCGGACCCTGCTTACGGCTACCTGTACAACTGGCATTTTATCGACCTGGATAAGGCTTACACCTATCCCGAATTGCAAACCTATTTAAAAGCCGATACAGCTACTGATGCCTATACCAAAATGAATTTTTTGATAGCCGGTCTTAAAAATAAAAGCACAACCAAAGCCAACAAACTGCTTTACCTGCGTATGCTGATCCATATTGTTGAGGATGTGCACCAGCCCTTTCATACAGGCCACACCAGCGATAAAGGCGGTAACGACTTTAAAGTACAATGGTTTGGCAAGGATAGCAACCTGCACTCGGTTTGGGATAGCCAGCTGATAGATAACCAGCAATTAAGCTATACCGAATATGCCGCCTGGATAAACCACAGCACCGCCGCCCAGCGCGCCGCCCTGCAAAAAGCCCCAATAAGCCAATGGCTGTTTGAAAGCAACCAACTGGCCGAAAAGTTTTATGCCGACATTAAACCGGGCGATAACCTTACTTACAAATACAATTTTAACCACATAGCCACACTGAATCAACAACTCCTTAAAGCCGGCATCCGGCTGGCAGGAGTGCTGAATCAGTTGTTTGGTTGATTTTTGGAGGCGAAAGGTAAAAGGTTAAAGGCAAAAGGTTAGTATTGCTGATCCAAAAACTCTTTCGCCTTTTACCTTTCGCCTTTACCCTTTTACCTCAAAAAGAAATGAAAATACTAATGGTATGCCTCGGTAACATCTGCCGTTCGCCGCTGGCCGAGGGGATAATGCAGCACCTGAGCGACGAGCAGGGTTTGGGCTGGCAGGTTGATTCGGCCGGCACCGGAAACTGGCACGTAGGCGAGGGACCCGACAGGCGCTCAGTACGCGCGGCGCGAAACCACGGAATTGATATAAGCGGGCAAATTTGCCGCCTGTTCAGGAAAAGCGACTTCGACGAGTTTGACCATATTTTTGTGATGGATAAGTACAACCTTAGCGATATCCTGGACATGGCCCGCAATGACGAACATGCACAAAAAGTAAAACTCCTGTTAGGCGATAAAATTGTGCCCGATCCATACCACGATGACACCCAGTTTGAACCGGTATTTGAGCTGATAAAAGTTGGATGTAAGGATATTATAAGGGAGTTAACGGGGAAGTAAAAAAGATCGTTAGGAAATTCTTGATTCGTCGTCCGGGATTTTTTCGAGTTTTGACTTATCCCATGGCGATGCCTGCGGCCCGGGCTCTATGCTCATACTGCACAGGCCTTAGCCACATTTGCCGGTATCCGCGCCGATCCCTATCGCGTTTGTCTGAACCTGAATTTTTAGAATTAAAGAATAAACAGAATTTAGCTGTAAATCGTCTCGTCTTTTATCTGTTCGTGATTTTTCGAATTTACGAAAATTTAACTGCGGCTTTTCCCTAATATTTAGTTTTCGTGTTCCTCAATGTGTCAGTAGAACAGCTTCGGGTGAAAACGGTCAAAACGATGCGGGGCCGTGCGGCTGCAGGGCATAGGAAGTTTTTGCGCGTGTGTGGTTCTAAGTGGGTGAGGGCAAAATAATTCCAGCCCAGGTTTTGACCGTTTTGCCGGGCAAAGGCCTTGAGCGCAAAGAAGCATTTCTGCTGACTTGATTTATTCGTTTATTATTTGTTTTTTTTGGTGCTCATTATCTCGCTATGCTCGGCCTTGGTTACTTTGTATCAAGACAAAGTAACAAGCCCTCCCGCGGCGAATGAGCGGGCCGATGTCATTTATTACAAATAAATCTCGTTGTACTCCCTAAAGCAATGTAGTAATTAAATCGCCCCTTTTCTTACCCTAAAAAACGGCAAATCCTCTCCATACCAAAAAGCTTCGCCGAAACGTTGCAGGCCGGCTTTTAACAAAACCTTTTGCGAAGCGGCGTTATGCGGATGGGTAACGGCATAAATTTCTGTTAACCCAACTTTGTTGAAACCGTAATTAATCAAAGCCTTTGAAAGTTCGGTGGCGATGCCTTGTCCCCAATATTTAAGATGCAGCCGGTAGCCCAATTCAATTTTATCGCCATCGGATTCGCTGGGTTTTAGCATGCATACGCCAATGAAATCATTATCGGCCACGTTGAAAATTCCCCAGCGGCCAAGGCCGGTTTTGTTTTTGTAATCTTTTAGCGTATCCTTAAACACCTGCTTGCTTTCGGCGGGGGTGCGCTTTTTTACGTATTGCGTAAGACGTTCGTCCTCATCCATAATCAGGGACAGGGCTTCGTCGGCAGTAGTAAATTCGCGGATCAACAAGCGGGGCGTTTGAGTGATAATGTTCATGGCCTTCAAAAATATGTTAATTGGGCATTGGTTAAAATTGCCGACGGTAAAAAGAGTGTCATATAAAGTATTCGGGATCATTTGTCCGGATACCCGATTAGATATCGCAGAGGTTTAAAGGTTGACGATCTGGCATCTTCAATCGTCGGGGCCCTGCATAGTAGTATAAATGTATTGAGACAGGGTTAACATAACTTAACACTTTTTTAAAATATTATAAGATAAATATTTGATAATCAATTATTTGAATGTTTTTCATGGTTAGCACAAAATCTGTTATTTTTCCCGGGTTAAACGCATTCAAAAGGTTATTGCCAACAGTTTAGATTTCACGGCATTCAAAGGGACATTTTTTGCGTTTTTGTGGCCAGTGTACAGCTACCTGCCCGCACCCAATTTTGCAAAACGTATAATTTGCTTTTTTGTACATTTGCCGCATGGCATCCATCAAACCATCCGTACCTAAAGGCACCCGCGATTTTTCACCTGCTGAAATGGTGAAGCGTAACTACATTTTCGATACTATTAAAAGCGTTTTCCGTAAATACGGCTATCAACAGATAGAAACCCCAACCATGGAAAATTCATCAACATTATTGGGTAAATATGGTGAAGAAGGAGATAAGCTGATATTTAAAGTACTGAATAGCGGCGATTACCTGGCCAAGGTAAATCCCGAAAAACTGGCGGCGCTCAACTCAAATGCCGTGGCTTCTGATATTTCTGAAAAGGCCCTGCGTTACGATCTAACTGTACCTTTCGCCCGCTACGTAGTAATGCACCAGAACGAGATCACCTTCCCGTTCAAGCGCTTCCAGGTGCAACCGGTTTGGCGTGCCGACAGGCCACAGCGTGGCCGTTACCGTGAATTTTACCAGTGCGATGCTGATGTGGTAGGCTCGGATTCTTTGCTGAACGAAGCGGAGTTTGTACTGATCTACGACGAAGCCTTAGGCAAATTAGGCCTTAAAGATTTTACCATCAAGATTAATAACCGCAAAATTCTGACGGGGATAGCCCAAATCATTGACAAGGCCGATAACATTATCGACCTAACCGTTGCGATTGACAAGCTGGACAAAATAGGCCTGGATGGCGTCACCAAAGAATTGATAGAACGTGGCTTTACCGAAGCCGACGTTGAAAAAATAAAACCGGTCATTTTACTGCAAGGTACCAATGCCGAAAAACTGCAAAGCCTGCGCGAAGCATTGGCCCAGTCAGATATCGGCCTTAAAGGCTGTGACGAGATAGAGACAGTTTTTAAATACATTGAAAGTTGCCCGCTGCAAACCGCAACGCTCGAACTGGATATAACCCTTGCCCGTGGCTTAAACTATTACACAGGCGCCATATTTGAGGTAAAAACAAACGAGGCAGCCATGGGCAGCATCGGTGGTGGCGGCCGGTATGATGACCTTACGGGCATGTTTGGCCTCAAAGGCCTTACCGGTGTAGGTATTTCCTTCGGTGCCGACAGGATTTATGACGTTTTGGAAGAACTAAACCTTTTCCCAACAGCCGCCAACCAAAGCACCCAGGTGCTGATCTGTAACTTTGATAAGGAGGGCGAAACCTACGCCTTGCCGTTACTGCAGCAATTGCGCCGCCAAAATGTTAATACGGAACTTTACCCGGCCGGCGCCAAAATCAAAAAACAGTTAGACTACGCCAATAACAAAAATATCCCCTACACTGTAGTTATCGGTGGCGATGAAATGCAAAGCGGTTTATTAACTTTTAAAGATATGAGCAGCGGCGTGCAGGAGAAATTAACTGCGGAAGAGATTGTTAGCAGGATGGCGAGGTAAATAACAGCTGTTTGGAATACTTATGGGTTTGGACAATGGCATCCCTTCCAGATTTGTCATGCTCAGTAGTAAAATTCGCGGCTTCCGAACAGGTTGATATTCAAAAATAAAACACTGTCATCCTGAAGTACGAAAGATCTATTCGCGAACTTTTCTGTCGGTCATGCGCAGCCTATAGATCCTTCGTTCCTACCCATGACAAGTTGAAAAATGGAAGTCATCCCGAACTTGTTTCGGGATCCCACAGGACAGGTGACCCGCATGAAGTATACTTAGCATTTGGGGTGCCGAAACAAGTTCGGCATGACATTGGGGATTAAATCGTTGTCATTCCTCCTTCAGAATTTCGCAAAATTTTACCACTCAGGATGACAGGAAAATAGGATCTATCATGAATGACTTGTTTCGGCATCCTACTTGCAGATTTGCTATATGCGAGGCGGGCAGCATGTGAGATGCCGTCCTGCGAGATCTTGAGTAATCAGGATGACATTTTTATACAACTTTCCGAGAAAACTTATTTAAACGTGTAGCCCACGCTAATACCGCCGGCTGCAATAATGCCCTCGTCGTAAAATATGGGTACAAAACCTATTCGCAGGTTGATGCCCCGTTCCTGGGGCTGGTAACGGTAGCCTATTGTTGCCGTGCCAATAAAGCCGGTAACTCTGTCGAAAATGAATGTTTTGCCATTGCTGTTACCGTGCGAGTTTAAAAAGGTAGTGCCGCCACCAAGTTCAATGAGGCTGTTGCCTTTTCCAAACAGGTAATTAATTTGTATCGGTACCGAAAATACATCGTTGCCGTCGGTTGCAAAATAACCGGCACCAACCCTAAAACCCAGGCCGTTGCGCCTGTGCCCGAAGCGCATATCGTAATTTACCGTTAATGCCAGGCCAGGACCGCCAACCTCAAAAAAAGCCGTTTGGGCACGGTCGCCTTCCGGTTCAGAACTGGTTGAATCTGCTTTGGTAGTATCTATAACCACCTTATTATTAGTACCTGTAGGATGCGATTTTTTAACAGTATCCGTCATATTGGGCTCAACAATTTGTGCTGATACGCCAAGGCCGGACAATAGGAGCAGGATCAGAATAATTCCGTTAAGAGTAAAAGTTTTTTTCATTCTTTAGGTAAGTAGAATTAATATACAATTCATGCTGTATTACGCTTATGGGGCATAAAAGGTTTCAAAAATGATGATTTGCTGGTTTACGCAAAGGTGCTGGGTTGATAATGAGCTAAATAAACGGTAATTAAAACAGGTATTCGCCCATGGTTGCTTAAAAGCAATACATCACATTATAAACAAAAAAGGCGCCTCGTAAGACACCTTTTTTGTATTATTTTTTGTTTTAATTCAAAACGGGTTTTGTCTCTTCTTTAACCGTAAGGTCAAGCGGCTCGGTTACTTTTTCTTCCAGTAACGCAAGCTTAATCACATCGCGCATATCGGTTACATAATGAAAATTCAAATCTTTTATATAGTCCTCTTTAATTTCCAGGATATCTTTCTGGTTTGATTTGCATAGAATGATCTCTTTGATATTGGCGCGTTTTGCAGCAAGTATTTTTTCCCTGATGCCACCAACTGCCAAAACGCGGCCGCGCAGGGTTATCTCGCCTGTCATGGCCAGGTTAGGTTTTACTTTACGTTGCGTAAATGCCGAAACCAGCGCTGTAAGCATCGTGATACCTGCCGATGGGCCATCCTTTGGTGTGGCACCTGCCGGCACGTGTACATGCACATCCCAAAGGTCAAAAAGTTTCGGGTTGATGTCAAAGTAACTTGCATGCGCCCTTAAATATGCAAGAGCAATAGTTACCGATTCTTTCATCACATCGCCCAGGCTGCCGGTAAGTGTTAAACGGCCTTTACCAGGGCTCAGGCTTGCTTCAATGAACAGGATGTCGCCGCCTACCGATGTCCAGGCCAGGCCTGTTACAACGCCGGCCACATCGTTGCCTTCGTAAAGGTCTTTATCAAATATTGGCGCACCCAATATTTTTTCGATATCCTTTTTGTTTACTGCCGGGTTGTAGGCCTCTTCCAAAGCGATGTTTTTGGCAATGCCACGCACTACCGAGCCTATCTTTTTCTCCAGCGCACGTACGCCCGATTCGCGGGTATAATCAACAATGATTTTTTCAAGGATATCGCTTTTAAGGGCAATGTCCTTTAATTTCAGGCCATGCGCGTCGCGTTGTTTGGGTACAAGGTGTTGTTTGGCAATTTCTATTTTTTCTTCGATGGTATAGCCGTTCACCTCAATAATCTCCATCCTGTCTAAAAGCGCAGGCTGGATACTGCTCAGGGAGTTAGCGGTTGCAATGAACATTACGTTTGATAAATCAAAATCCATCTCAACATAGTGATCATAAAAAGTGCTGTTCTGTTCGGGGTCAAGCACTTCCAATAAAGCCGAAGAAGGGTCTCCGCGGAAATCGTTTCCTACTTTATCAATCTCGTCTAAAATAAAAACAGGATTGGCCGCCCCTGCTTTTTTTACCGATTGGATAATGCGGCCCGGCATAGCGCCAATGTAGGTTTTACGGTGGCCACGAATCTCTGCTTCGTCGCGGATACCACCCAATGCCATACGTACATATTTGCGGCCTAAAGCCTTGGCGATAGATTTACCCAACGACGTTTTACCAACTCCGGGAGGGCCAACCAGGCAAAGGATAGGCGCCTTCATATCGCGCTTTAACTTAAGCACGGCCAGGTATTCAATAATGCGTTGTTTAACCTTATCAAGTCCAAAGTGGTCTTTATCCAAAACCTTTTGGGCGCGTTTCAGGTCGAAGTTATCTTTTGTAAACTCGTTCCATGGCAAATCAAGCAATAGCTCCAGGTAATTTATCTGTACCGAGTAATCTGCAGCGGCAGGGTTAGTGCGGGCAAGTTTCTCCAATTCTTTGGCAAAATGGTCTTTAACCTCTTTAGCCCATTTCTTTTTAACGGCCCTCTGGCGTAAACTATCTATCTCCAAATCAGGGGAATTTCCGCCCAACTCTTCCTGTATGGTTTTAAGCTGTTGATTTAAAAAATAATCGCGTTGTTGCTTATCCAAATCAACACGTACCTTGCTTTGAATCTGGTTTTTTAACTCCAGCATCTGCAAATCAAGGGTAAGGTGTTCCAGTACCAGGTTAATCCTTTCGCGCAAACTGGCAACCTCCAGTAAGCGTTGCTTGGCCGCCATATCGGCATTCATGTTTGACGATATAAAGTTGATCAAAAATGAAGTGCTTTCAATATTGCGGATAGCTATGCCGGCTTCGCTGGGGATATTTGGCGATAGCTGGATAATATTCATGGCCATGTCTTTTATAGACGATACCATGGCTTTAAACTCTTTGTCTTCTTTTATTTTGGTTTCGTGAAAAGGCTCAACGGTTGCTTTAATATAAGGCTCTGACTGAACTTCATCTTTTAAAACAAAACGTTTTTTACCCTGCAGAATAACGGTGGTGTTACCATCGGGCATTTGCAGCATTTTGATGATGAGCGCAATGGTACCTACTTTGTTTAGCTGGCTAAAATTGGGGTCTTCAATACCCACATCCTGTTGCGCAACCACCCCAATCATCCGGTTGCCTTTATTGGCGTCGCGAATTAGTTTGATTGATTTGTCGCGGCCAACAGTTATCGGGATTACAACCCCAGGAAACAGCACCGTATTGCGCAGGGGCAAAATAGCCAGTATATCAGGCAGTTGCTCATTGTTCATTTCCTCCTCGTCTTCGGTAGACATTAAGGGAAAAAACTCAGAGTCTTCGTTAATAACCGGTAAAGCGTTTTTAAAATCGAATGGATCGAAACTCATTAATATATTTTTTGTGTAGAAAATAACGTCATGTTGTCAGCCCATAAAATTGCAGGGCTTGTAATATACAGGTAATTGATGGTTAAAACCTGTGCTGCATTATGTTTCAAGAGCTGTGCCAAGTTATGTTAATAACAAATAACAATTGATTTGGTGCTGTAATATTTTGATTATGTGGTAATTGTAAATTTAACACCAATTTTTTAAATAAACAGGATTTTGTTGCTAAAGATGAAAAAAAGTCATAGTATCGCTTTCCCGATCGAGCTGCCCGATGAAATTATTTTTAATAAATTTAATTTTGGCATAATAATTCGAGGTAATGTTAGTTAATGATATACATTTGTTCACCATTAATCCGTTGATGAGGCTTTCAGTTATTTTACCATTCCTGCTACTGTCAACCATTGAAACTACATTGGCACAAAGTGCTTATGTGAAAATGGGGCAGCAAGCTGTTATGGACGGTGATTTCAGATCGGCAGTGGCTCACCTCGAAAAAGCCTGCATTACCGATTCTACCAATGCCAATGCCCTGTGGATGTTGGGCTATTCTTACTATCACAGCGATAACTACAAAAAATCAATAACGGCCTATACCCGCGTAATTGCCATAAAGCCGGCCGATGCTACCGCTTACTATTACAGGGCCCGTGCAAAAAGCTATCTGGGTAAAGACAACCAAACTAAAGATGCCGATAAAGAGCTATATTTATTGGGAGCGATTGTAGACCTTACCAAAGCCATATCTATCAACGATGATCCGGGCGATAGTAAATACTATCAAAACAGGGGTATAGCTTATCGTGATTATGGCATGTTCAAGCTTCAAACAAATTCCCGCTTTTATGACAGAAGCCGCGGTATAAATTCATTAAAAGCATCAATTGCCGATCTGGAAAAGATATTGAATGCCAACCCCGGCCGGAATGATATCGCTGCACTCATCGATCAGTCTAAAGAAAAACTGACCCAGGCAAGCTTAACTGCGGCTACCAAGCATTAATAGTCGCCGTGATAATTTAGTGTTTTAAAACTCCCTTTATCCTATACAAATTCTTCCCCATCAGCCTCACCTGCTGTGATTTTTCTATCTGGTAAACCGAATCGGGAAAGTAGCTTAATTTTTCGCGGGTTTCGTAAAGCAGGTTTTTAGTATGGTTAAATATTACAATCCATTTTACTTTATCGCCGTCTTTTTTAATCATCACCTCGGTTGTACGCAAATCAGGTGTTTTGGCGCGATAAATGATCAGCGAATCGGTGTTTAAAATGCTGTAGCTGTTTTTCCAGGCCGGGCGGTTAATGTCTGAAAGGATGAAGAGGTTAAATTCTTGCCCCCAGTTGGCAATTTGTACGGTTTTGTTTTCTGTTACCCCGTTGTGGGTAACAGTTTTGTCAACCTGCGGATTTAGCTTGGTTAGCCTGGCCGTATCGGCTTTAAAATACCCGGCTATATCAAAATATTTCAGCTTACCGTTTGATTGCGTTTTATCGGGCCTGCAGGCTTGCAAACCCGATAAAAGCAAAATGCCACCCAATAGGGTGGCATTATAAGTTAGTTTCAGTTTATACCAATACATTACCGGTCATTTCCGCGGGGATATCAACACCCAGGATTTTTAAAATGGTAGGTGCAATATCGCCCAGTTTGCCATCGTTTACATGGGTTACATCTTTGTCTATGATGATACACGGCACCAGGTTGGTGGTGTGGGCGGTGTTTGGCGTTCCATCATCGTTAATCATATAGTCGGCGTTACCGTGATCGGCAATGATGATGAAGCTATAGCCATTGGCTAAACCAGCCTCAACAACTGCTTTTGTACAGGCATCTGCCGTTTCGGCTGCTTTAACAACGGCGCTAAAAACACCTGTGTGGCCAACCATATCGGTATTGGCGAAGTTCAGGCAAACAAAATCGGGCCAGCCGCTTTCCAGTTCAGGAATTATAGCATCGCGAATGCCTGCCGCGCTCATCTCTGGCTGCAAATCATAAGTGGCTACCTTAGGCGATGGTACCAGCAAGCGTTTTTCGTTGTCAAACTCGCGCTCGCGTCCGCCCGAGAAAAAGAAGGTTACGTGAGGATATTTTTCGGTCTCGGCAATACGGATCTGCGTTTTACCAGCATTCTGTAAAATTTCGCCTAGTGTTTTGGTCAGGTCTTCTTTATTGAAAACTACCTGCACATTTTTAAACGTTTCATCATAAGGTACCATGGTGATGTAACGGATGTTTAACGGGTGCAGATTGTATTCCGGGAACGACTTTTGGGTTAATGCCAGGCTAATCTCGCGGCCCCTGTCTGTCCGGAAATTAAAACAGATAACCACATCGCCATCTTTTATAACAGTTAAAGGCTTACCATCGGCATCAACCTTTACTATTGGTTTTATAAATTCGTCGGTAACGCCCTCTTCGTATGATTTTTTGATCAGGTCGGTAATGTGCTGCGTGGCTTCACCTTCGCCGTTAACCATCAGGTCATAAGCCAGTTTAACACGTTCCCAGCGATTGTCGCGGTCCATAGCATAGTAACGGCCAATGGCGGTAGCTATTTGTGCAGATGTGCCTGCTATATGTTGTTCCAGTTCGGTAACAAAACCTAAGCCCGATTTAGGGTCGGTATCGCGTCCGTCTAAAAAGGCATGAATAAATACGTTGTTTACATCCAGCTGTTTTGCTGCATCGCAAAGGCCCTTTACATGCCTGATGTGTGAGTGAACACCACCATCAGATACCAAACCAATGAAGTGAACATCCTTATTGTTTTGTTTGGCGTATTCAAAAGCATCCTTTAATACCGGGATGGTAGGTAATTCGTTATCATCAACCGCTTTATGAATGCGGCCCAATTCCTGGTAAACCACACGGCCTGCACCAAGATTCATATGCCCAACTTCGGAGTTACCCATTTGCCCGGCCGGCAAGCCAACTGCCATACCCGAAGCTTCCAGTTTGGAGTTTGGATAAGTTTGCAGCATCATGTCAACAAAAGGCGTGTTGGCGGCAAGTATAGCGTTCGATTGATCGTTACGGCCGTAACCCCAGCCATCGAGGATAATTAATGCGAGTTTTTTTTTATTTTCCACATTGCAAATATAAATGCAACAATGTACTTATGGCTATAAATTTTGAATTTAGATTTATACTTACATCGCGCTGATTGTTAAGATAATAATTGGGTGCAAAAACAGTTATATCTGAACATTACACTCAAAAAAATGGTCCTCTTTTTTGCCAGGTGTAACTTTAAACCGTTTTTTCACGTATTTATGATATGAAGTTACTTTACCTGTCGTCGTTTTTACTGTTGTTGCTGATGCCTGGCATGGTAGCAGCCGATGCCATGGATAATGTGGCTAATTTGATAAAACAAGGTAACAGTAAAGAAATAGGCAAGCTGTTTGCCCCAACCGTAGAGATGACTGTAATGGCCGAAGAGCAATCATATTCGCAAACCCAGGCCACATCTGTTCTCGGCGATTTTTTTACTAAACATAAGCCACAAACAATAAAGCTGCTTCATAAAGTAAACTCCAGTGCCAGCATTCAGCTTGGTGTATATATTTTAACCACTGCCGATAAACAGGAATACCGCATTGCTTTTACCCTGAAAGATGTAGGCGGCACCATGCGCATCATTGAATTGGGGATTGAGGACGAGAAGGTGAAGTAGACTTTTGAATTTGATGATTTGAAAATTTGAGGATTTGAAAATAATAAAAGCAAATTTAAAAATCCGCTAATTCAATTCAGCGTTCAACACAACGTTTAACAAAATGCAATTACAAGCCAATTTACTGAACCCCGGTTCGGCAACTCTTCCACATTTTCAAATTCTCAAATCCTCAAATTTTCAAATTGCTTTATCCTCGAATTTTCAAATAAAGAATTACTTTTGGGGCTTAAAAAAGTAATTATCTTGGATAGAGAACTTGTTGACCAGTTTATAATTAATGCTTTACAAGAGGATGTTGGTGATGGTGATCATACCTCCCTATCAACCATTCCCGCCGAAACAACAGGCAAAGCACAGCTTTTGGTAAAAGACGAAGGTATTTTGGCAGGTGTTGAATTGGCTATTGAGATATTTAAAGTGGTTGATCCCAACCTGAAAGCGACCATTTTTTTACAGGATGGCGCGGTTGTTAAGTACAAAGATGTGGCGTTTGAAGTAGAGGGCAGCGCCCGCAGCATCCTGGTTGCCGAGCGTTTGGTACTGAATTGTATGCAACGAATGTCGGGAATTGCTACAAAAACCCGCGAGATAGTTGATTTGCTTACAGGCACCAATACAAAAGTTTTAGATACCCGGAAAACAACGCCGGGTTTGCGCTACCTTGAAAAATGGGCCGTAAAAATAGGTGGCGGTGTAAATCATCGGTTTGGTTTGTATGATATGATATTGATTAAAGATAATCATGTCGATTACGCTGGTGGGATAAGGCAGGCCATTGAAAGTGCAAATCAGTATCTTATAGATAATCATAAAAAGCTTGCCATCGAAATAGAGGTGCGTAACCTGGAAGAATTGGACGAGGTATTGCAAACCGGCAACATAAACCGTATCTTGTTAGACAACTTTAACTTTGCCGAACTGCGGCAGGCGGTTAATATTATTAACGGCCGGTTTATAACCGAGGCATCGGGTGGTATAACAATTGATACCATACGCGAGTATGCGGATTGCGGGGTTGATTATATTTCTGTTGGCGCGCTCACGCATTCGGTAAAAAGTCTCGACCTTAGTTTGAAGGCTGTAAAGTAAATTTATGATGCACCCTTGTTTTAACTTTTGAGTTAAGACCCGGCTGTCAGAACCTGGCTATTAAAGCAACCGTTTAAATTATGATTAGCGTTTTAGTACGGTATCAATTTTGTAATATTGCAGGTAAATGATCAACGTATACTCAGTTTCGGCGCTCATCCTTGCTTATCTCTGCGGGTCTATCCCAACAGCTGTCTGGATTGGCCTGGCGTTTTATGATATCGATGTAAGAGAGTATGGCAGCGGCAATGCCGGCGCAACTAACACCTTCAGGGTATTGGGCAAACAGGCCGGCATCCCTGTAATGCTGCTTGATATTTTGAAAGGATGGACGGCTACCAACCTTGCTTTCTTTATCGGCGTATCTACCACTGGGCCTTACAATTCGGCAAGTTATATGAATTATGCCCTGGCTTTAGGGGTAGCTGCGGTTATGGGCCATTTGTTCCCGATATTTGCCGGTTTTAGGGGAGGCAAAGGCGTTGCCACTTTATTTGGAATGATTTTGGCTATACATTTGCACGCCGCTTTATTGTGCGTGTTGGTATTTGTTGTGGTGTTGTTACTTACAAAGTATGTGTCGCTTAGCTCTATTGCCGCGGCCTTTACATATCCTATAGGGGTATCATTTGTTTTTCCCACCTCTATAAGATCGGTGGTGATATACGGAATGTGCATTTGCATGCTTATCCTGGTAACGCATCAGAAGAATATCGAACGCTTGTTAAAGGGCACCGAATCGAAAGTTAATTTTTTAAAGAAAAAAGCTGCCTAACCATTATGAAAAAATTCCTGCCTGCATTTTTAGCAACTACGTTGGTTGTTGTCCTGTTCTCCTGTTCAACTGTGCCGCTTACTGGCCGTAAGCAATTAAGTTTGGTTGGCGATGCCGAAGTAAACCAATCGGCAGCAGCCAGTTATAGTCAACTATTATCAGATCCTAAAACAAAAGTAATTAATAGCGGAACCGATGCACAGCGCGTCAAACGGATAGGTAATAACCTTGCAGTAGCCATTGAAAACTATTTAAAAGCCAACGGGTATGGCGATCAATACAGTTTTCAATGGGAGTTTAACCTCATCCAGAGCCCCGAGGTGAATGCATGGTGTATGCCTGGCGGCAAAGTAGCAGTTTACAGCGGTTTACTACCGGTGGCCAATACCGATGCTTACCTGGCAGTGGTTATGGGGCACGAAATTGGACACGCTATTGCCAGGCACTCTGCCGAGCGCATTTCGCAGCAAACATTGGCGCAGTTCGGTGGTTCGCTGGCCGGTGTTGCCGTGGCAAAACAATCGCAGGTAATGCAAAGCCTTTTTAGCCAGGCTTATGGCGTAGGTACCCAGGTTGTTTTGTTGAAATACTCGCGCGACCAGGAATCTGAAGCTGACCGCCTGGGCCTGACCTTTATGGCGATGGCCGGGTACGATCCGCACAATGCCATTGCGTTTTGGCAACGTATGGCCGCCCAAAACAAAGGTGGCTCGCCACCCGAGTTGTTGAGTACACACCCTTCTGATGCTACCCGAATAGCCAATATTCAAAACCTGATACCCGAGGCTATGAAGTATTATAAAAAATAGTGAGGGGTGAGGAGTGAGTGGTGAATGGTCAGTAGTGAGTAGTTAGTTGAAATACATTCAATAGCCGCTAATTCACTACTCACAACTGACCACTCACCAGTTTACCGCTCACCATTCACAACTCACCAAAATGCCCAAACCTCAATTCTTAAAAGCGCAATGGAAAAACCTGGTAATGATAAATTACGAGGTGGATCCCAGGATACTTGATCCGTATTTGCCTCCTGGTACCGAACTTGACTTATGGCAGGGTAAAGCACTTGTGAGCATGGTAGGTTTTATGTTTTTAGATACAAAGGTACTGGGCATTAAATGGCCTTGGCATGTGAATTTTGAGGAAGTAAACCTTCGTTTTTATGTGAAGCATTTTAACGGAACAGAGTGGAAGCGCGGAGCCGTTTTTGTAAGCGAAATTGTACCTAAGCCAATAATAGCATCTATAGCCAATAATTTGTACAAAGAGCATTACAGCGCCATGCCCATGCGGCACAGCGTAATTGCTGTAGACGATCATACCCAATTTTTATACGAGTGGAAGTTTAAAGGCAAATGGAATAAGCTTGGTGCGACTGCCAGCAATCAATTACTGGATATTAAGCCGGGCATTGCCGAAGAATTTATTTTTGAGCATTATTGGGGATATAATAAACTTTCGGCCACAAGCACCATGGAATACCAGGTTGAACATGTATCGTGGCAAACAGGTAAGGTTAAAGATTATGTTTTTGATGCTGACGTGGCAGGTTTATATGGCGAAGCATTTAAGCCTTATTTAGATAAAGAGCCGGTTTCGGCTTTTTTTGCCGTTGGGTCGGATATTAAGGTGAGGATGGGGGATAAGATTGTGGTAAAATAGTAAAGCTTAGATGCTATCCACCCAAAACTTCCAGCACCGCCTTCGCTTTCAATAAACATTCCTCATACTCCTTCTCTGCATTGGCATGATAAGTAATAGCGCTCCCGGCATGAAATGATATGTATCCTTTATCAGCGTTGTAAAGCAGCGATCTGATTACTACGTTGAAATCAAAATCATCATCCGGGCTAAAGTACCCCACCGCCCCGGAATAAATACCGCGCTTACTTCGTTCATATTGTTCCATCAATTGCATAGCGCTTATTTTAGGTGCGCCGGTCATGCTGCCCATTGGGAAGCTGTTTTTAATGGCCTGTACGGGGGGTAAATGCTCCTGTAACTCGCATACAACGGTCGATATCATTTGGTGTACCTGGCGAAAGCTATGAATGCCGAAAAGTTCTTCGGTTGCAACTGTTCCCTGTTTGGCCGATTTGGTAAGGTCGTTGCGTACCAGGTCAACAATCATTACATTTTCCTGTAGTTCTTTGGGATGGTTGCGTAATTCTTGCTTAACCAATTCATCAGCCTCTAAATCGTCATGCCTTTTGGCCGTGCCCTTGATGGGCTGTGATATGAGTTTACGGCGCCGCTTTGCTAAAAAACGTTCGGGCGAGGCGCCCAGTATGTAATTGTTATTCCATTTAAAAAAAGTTGAAAATGGATTGGGCGACACAGTGTTAAGCTGCGTAAATACGCTAAAAGGATCAATATGTACATCATCAGCATAAAACTCCTGGCAAAAATTGGTTACATAAATGTCGCCACGGGTAATATGTTCCTGTATAGCAGTAACTGCATCAACATATTCCTGTTTTGTAAATCTGCTTTTTAAATGTGTCGATGGCTGATTGTCATACGTAATTAATTCCTGCTCATCAATCCGGCTCAAAACATGTTGAGGATCGTCGCTCATAATCTCGGCTTGATTGCCTTTAATAATGATCAGGTGAACCGGTGCAAAAAAGTACAGATCGGGAAAATCGAGGCCGTCAAAGTTTTGCGAGGATAATTTTTCTACCTCGTTTTTTAGATCATAGCCAAAAAAGCCACAAAGCCAACCGGGATTATCGGTACGAAAGTTTTGTAGGTCACTAAATGCAGAACCAGCGCTCGCTTTTATTTGTGCCTTGCTGCCAATGGCTATCAGTGTATCAAATTTGGTGTAGGGGTCATCAAAACCATTCGAGTCGAGGTAACATGCCGAATTGTATGACGATGCCCATTGCAGGGCTTTCAGCTTGAAATTTTGCAGATCATTTACCTGTACTATCACCCTGCAAAAATAACCAAGTTAATTAAAAAAGACCGGGTAGCCGGCCTTTAAATACTATATGATCAATACAAGATCAATAACTTATATTTCATTGTTTTTCTCACGCATCCAACTGTCAAAACCTGTTTTTTGATTATGAAGGGTGATTGCCAGAAATATTGCCAATAACACCCCTAAAGAAATATTAAAACACAGGAAAAGAACAAAAATTACCAGGATGCCATAAATATAGTAACCAGGTTTTTTGATGTCTTCATCATATAATTCATATGTTGCCAGCTTGGTGCCTAAGTAGCTTGAATAAATAAGCAGTGCCCATGATACTATGCTTAAATACATTTGCCACTGGCCAACAACAACGGCGCCGTAAATAGCCAATAACAAACTTAATGAGCAGCACACCAATGCAATGTACGATACAGTTTTTAGGGTAGAGGGTTTAAACATTATATGATAAGGTTAGGATATAAATAAAATAAAATATCAAGCTAATATAAATAAAAAGGGCCAATTTGACTCGGCCCTTATAATATTTGTTTTAAAACAGGTTTGTTTACTTTTAGTGCAGCACCAAAGTCTGCTTCCTGTCGGGCCCAACAGATAAATATTTTACAGGTACGCCTAATTCCGCCTCCAGGTAATCAATGTATGATTGCAGTTTGGCAGGGATTTCAGACAACTCAGTAATACCTGTTAAATCTTCGTTCCAGCCATCAATTTCCTTTAAAACCGGTACCGGGCTTACCGAGCAGATATCATAAGGCATATAATCAATGGTTTCGCCTAAATAGTTGTAGTGGGTACAAGCGTAAATTTTATCAAAACCGCTTAATACATCAGCTTTAGTCATTACCAGTTGGGTAACGCCATTAAGCATTATAGCGTATTTTAAAGCCGGCAGATCAATCCAGCCGGTACGGCGGGGCCTTCCTGTGGTTGCACCAAATTCGTGGCCTATGCGGCGTAATTCTTCGCCTGTTTCGTCTTCCAGTTCGGTAGGGAAGGGGCCGCCGCCAACACGGGTACAGTAAGCTTTAAAAATACCTATCACATCGCCAATTTGCTGTGGAGCTATTCCTAAACCGGTGCATGCACCGGCGGCCGTAGTATTTGATGAGGTTACAAATGGATATGAACCAAAATCGATATCAAGCATGGCTCCTTGTGCACCTTCGGCCAAAACCTTTTTGCCTTTTTTAATATAGTCGTTCACCAGGTGCTCCGAATCAACAAGCGGGAATTGCTTGATAAAGTCAATGGCTTCAAAAAACAATTGCTCGCGTTCAGAAAAATCTGCTACCTCGCCGTACATGGCGGTAAGCATTGCTGTATGTTTGTCAACCAGTTTCTGGTAACGCTCTTTAAAATCTGGCAGGGTGATATCGCCGATGCGTAAACCGTTACGGCCGGTTTTATCCATATAAGTAGGGCCGATACCTTTTAAAGTTGAACCTATTTTACCTTCGCCCATTTTCTTTTCAGATGCGGCGTCAAGCAGTTGATGGGTAGGTAATATCAGGTGCGCTTTTTTGGCAATCAGCAGGTTCTTTTTAGCCAGCAGATCGTGCCCTGCATCTTTCAGTTTATCTATTTCCTTTTTAAGGGTGATAGGGTCAATCACCACACCATTACCAATGAGGTTCATGGTATTTTCAAAAAATATACCTGAAGGAATAGTATTCAACACGAATTTTTTACCGTCGAATTCCAAAGTATGACCGGCATTTGGGCCGCCCTGGAAACGTGCAATCAGGTCATAACCTGCGCTAAGCACATCAACAATTTTTCCTTTACCTTCATCGCCCCATTGGAGGCCTAATAATACGTCAACAGCCATTAATTTTTATTTTGTATATATGTATTGAATGTTTTTGAGTGATTAAGCACCGTAATAATCTGCCGATAGGGCAGGCGAATGCTTTTTTATGGGATAAATGAAATCTTGTAGTTTGAGTTTGAATACATGGCAACAAAAATTAACTTCTTTAGGCCCAAGCTCTTTAGTATTGATAATTGTTTTAGCTATTTTTTTATCGCCATAAAATCTCTTGATAGAACGGAAATCTTCTAACGAACCACTATTAATAACAGATTCCATTACAAACAAAGCATTCTTTTCATAATCGATACTATCCATATCAACATCCCAAAATGCCTGTTTGCTTAAAATGGGTTTGTCCATGATTATACCCTTCTGTCGCAATTGCCTTCACGTAATTTGGCACAGTTGCCGTAAAGATTTAACGAGTGGTGTTTAATGTCGAATTTTAAAATATCGCCCATCATACTTTGTATCTGCTGAATCCTCGGGTCGCAAAACTCAACTACTTTACCGCAGTCGATGCAAATGATATGGTCATGCTGTTTGTAGCCATATGATTTCTCAAACTGGGCCATGTTTTTGCCAAACTGGTGTTTGGTTACCAGGTCGCATGACACCAGCAGTTCAAGTGTGTTATATACCGTAGCGCGGCTAACGCGGTATTTTTTATTTTTCATGTGGATATAAAGAGATTCCACATCAAAGTGATCTGAGCGCGAGTAAATCTCTTCAAGTATTGCAAAACGCTCCGGCGTTTTGCGCAGGTTTTTATTTTCAAGGTAAGCCTCAAAAATTTTTTTAACCAATGCTATAGTATCCGGTTGGGGCATAATGGTCTGTTAAGCAGGCAAAGTTATTAATAATTTGGTTAAGATAGAGTCAAGAGTCAAGAATCAAGAATTAAGACAAATTTGTGTTTCGCTTGATGATTCCTTCTTTCATCTGTAATTGGTTTTAAACAAAGATCAAAAAATCAATACTTTTTCTGTCTTGATTCTTGACTCTTAATTCTTGATTCTTCTTCAAGAAGCTTTTTCAATCACCGAATCAAATCTGTTAACGCCGGTAACGCCTTTAATAAGTTTTATTTTTTTGATCAGGTTTTCCAGGTGGTTGGTATCATTTACGTAAACCATTATCGATCCTTCAAAAATACCGTTATCGCTATCAACGGTAATGGAGCGGATATTTACTTTGAAATCGGTTGATATTACAGTGGTAAGTTTATTAATTAATCCAACCTCGTCTATACCGGTTATTCTTAAGCCGGTTAAAAATGCAAGCTCCTGCTGGTTTGTCCAGCGGGCTTTTACAATCCGGTAGCCATAGTTAGCCATCAGTTTAGCAGCATTTGGGCAGTTGGTGCGGTGTATTTTAATGCCATCGCTCACGGTAACAAAGCCAAATACATCGTCACCAGGGATAGGGTTACAGCAATTGGCCAGTTTATAGTCAATTTTCTGCATGTCCTCACCAATCAGCAGCATATCGCTGTCTTTCGATTTTAGGTTGCGGATAAGGTTTTGAACCTGTTCCTGTTCAATTTTATCCTGGGGCTTGTTCTCAACATTCTTTTCAAACGCCTGATATTCCTTCAGGTCTTTCATGTCTATCACGCCCTTGGCAATGTTATAAAACAGGTCCTGGGTTGATTGCAGTTTGAAAAAATAACTCAGCTTGTGCAGATTTTCGGAGTTGTAAGTAATTTTAAGCGATTTCATTTTTCGCTCCAGGATCTCTTTTCCGTCTTCTGCAATTTTTCGTTTTTCTTCTTTTAAAGCCGATTTTATTTTCGCTTTAGCCTTCGCGGTAACCACAAAGTTCAGCCAATCCTCTTTAGGGGTTTGCTTGCCAGATGTAATAATTTCTACCTGGTCGCCATTTTGCAGCTTGTAGCTAAGCGGCACCAGTTTATGGTTCACTTTGGCGCCAATACAACTGGCGCCCACATCGGTATGTATTTCAAATGCAAAATCTAAAGCTGTAGCATTAAGCGGCAGTTGAATAAGCGCGCCCTTCGGGGTAAAAATGAAAATTTCATCACTGAATAAATTCATCTTAAAATCGTCAATGAAATCAAGTGCGTTGGTGTCGGGGTTTTTAAGCATATCCCTTACCTTTTGCACCCATTGGTCAAGCCCGCTATCGGTTGATGATTCCTTATATTTCCAATGCGCCGCAAAACCTTTCTCGGCAATCTCGTTCATGCGTTTGGTACGTATTTGTACTTCAACCCATTGCCCGCGCGGGCCCATAACGGTGGTGTGTAAGGATTCGTACCCGTTTGCTTTGGGCGACGATATCCAGTCGCGCAGCCTGTCGGGGTTGGGGCGGTACTGGTCGGTAACAATACTGTAGGCTTTCCAGCAATCGGCTTTTTCCTGGTCGGGGGCGCTATCTAAAATTATCCTGATGGCAAAAAGATCATATACCTCTTCAAAAGGGATCGATTTTTTCTTCATCTTATTCCAAATGGAGTGGATAGATTTTGGCCTGCCAAACACATCGGCGTGAATTTCCTGGGCCTGCAGCGCCTTGTTAACAGGTTCAATAAAATCGCGGATAAAGCGTTCGCGTTCAGCTTTCTTCTCGTTCAGCTTCTTTTTGATGAACTGGTAAGTTTCGCGCTCCATGTATTTCATGGATAGGTCTTCCAGTTCAGATTTTATGGCATATAAACCCAGCCTGTGGGCCAGTGGGGCATACAGGTACACGGTTTCTGACGACAGTTTAAGCTGCTTATCGCGCGGCATAAACTCCATGGTGCGCATATTGTGCAGCCTATCGGCCAGCTTAATGAGTATTACCCGTACATCGTCGGCCAGGGTAAGCAGCATTTTACGGAAATTCTCGGCCTGTAACGAGCTGTTGGTATCAAACACGCCCGATATTTTGGTTAAGCCGTCAATAATTTTGGCCACCTTTTTGCCAAACTCCATCTCAATTTCGTCAAGCGTCATGTTGGTATCTTCTACCACATCATGTAGCAGGGCGCATACAATCGATGTTGTACCCAGGCCAATCTCCTCGGCGGCTATCTGGGCAACAGCAATAGGGTGATATATGTAGGGCTCGCCGCTTTTACGGCGCATATCTTTATGGCTTTCAAGCGCCATATCAAACGCCTTACGTATCATGCGTTTATCGCCCTTTTGCAGGGTCGATTTACAGGCGCGCAACAATGCGCGATATCTTTTTAGTATCTCATTCTTCTCGGCTTCCAGATCAATCTCTATCTCTTTCATATATGATATAGACGGTATAAATAAGATAAACTTGTAACTGAAAATTATTATTACAGATTATATTAAAATACCACAAAAATTTCCTTTAATTTTGTTTTAAGTAAAAATATGAAATTTATTGGTTTTCTGTTGATGTTTTGTTGCTTAGTGGGCGAGGTAAGTGCCCAGACAGATAAACCTGCACCTATGGTACTGGGCAAAAATGATACCATAAGAGTGGCCGTGACCGATGTTGACGGACAGTTGATACCCTGGGTGGTTTGCCCGCCGATAAGAATTGTAGATACCCGCATATTTGCCAACGATGCCGATAGGGATAATTACCGCCGGTTGCGTTATAACGTGATGAAGGTGTTGCCTTATGCCCGTTTTGCAGGCCAGCGATATGCAAAATTACAGCGCGACCTTGCCCTTACCGGTGATAAGAAAAAACAAAAAGAATTGATAAGCACCTGCGAAGGTGAAATAAAAACATTGTTTGATAAGGAAATTAAAAATCTGACAATTAGTCAGGGTGAAGTTTTGATTAAGCTGATTGACCGCGAAACCGGGCAAACCAGCTATACTATGGTTAAGGAACTTAAGGGTGGTTTTAAGGCGTTTATGTTTCAGTCTGTAGCCAGCATATTTGGTCATAACCTTAAAGAAACTTACGACCCCGACGAGCAGAGAGATATCGAGGCTATACTTACCCAGGCCGGATATAATTCCACTAGCTACTGATAATGGACAACACAAGCGTCTACAAGTTTAACGTTCAAAAGTTAAACGGTGATGATATTAGCCTGTCGGCTTATAAAAATAAGGTACTCTTGATTGTTAATACCGCCTCTCAATGCGGCTTTACACCACAGCTTAAAGATCTGGCTGAATTAAAAAACCAGTTCAAGGATACTGATTTCGAGATATTGGCTTTCCCCTCAAATGATTTTGGCGGACAGGAGCCTTTGGAGGGTGCTGCTATAGCTGCTTTTTGCGAAAACGTTGGTGCCAACTACCCGGTATTTGATAAAATAAGGGTGCGCGGGCCTTTTGCACATCCATTATACCAGTTTTTTGCCGATAAGAAAGCAAACGGCAAACTTAAATCGGTGCCCAGATGGAATTTTCATAAGTTTTTGATTGATAGGAGCGGACACCTTACCGATTTTTATTTTCCGTTTACCAAGCCCACCTCGTCAAAAATCCGAAAAAAAATTGAGCGCCTTTTAGCGGCAACTCATTAACACAAACACAACAATGAAGTTAGATATTTTAGTTTTATCGGTACATCCTGATGATGCCGAACTTGGATGTTCAGGCACTATTTTAAAACACATTGCCCTGGGTTATAAGGTAGGTATTGTTGACCTTACCCGCGGTGAATTAGGTACCCGTGGATCGGCCGAGATTCGAGAACAGGAAGCCGCTGCCGCAGCCAAAATACTGGGGCTGGCTGTGAGAGATAACCTGGCTATCCCTGATGGTTTTTTCGAGAATACACGCGAGTATCAATTAAAGATAATTGCCGCTATTCGTAAATATCAGCCTAAAATTGTAATAACCAATGCTTACCATGACCGGCACCCAGATCATGGACGCGCTAATGAACTGGTGGAAGCATCTGCATTTTTAGCGGGCTTGCGTAAGATAGAGACATTTGAGAATGGAGAAGCGCAACAAGCATGGCGGCCAGAAATGGTGTTGCACTTTATTCAGGATAACTATATTAAACCGGATATTTTAATTGATATTACCGAATACTGGGATAAAAAGGTGGAGAGTATTTACGCTTATGGTTCACAGTTTTACAATCCCGAATGGGAAAACGAACCCCAAACTTACATATCTACGCCGGAGTTTATTAACGTAGTTGCAGCGCGGGCCAGTGAATTTGGTAAAAGCATTGGTGCTAAATATGCCGAAGGCTATACCAGCAGGAAAATTTTAGGCGTGGATAATTTATTTGCTTTAAAATAATATATTATTTAACTGAAAATAAAATAAGCCGCTATTTGTTTAAAATAGCAGCTTATTTTATAATATTGGTTTATCTATTTAAGCTTTAATGTATTCGAAACGATTGTTTTCGTTACTTCTTTCTCGTCTTAGTTTATTTTCATTTGCCAATTTTAAAAGGATGCCTGATAATTCCGAAGTTTTGAAATCCGAATCAAATTGCTCTTTACAATAGTTAGCTATTGATGAGATGGAACGTTGCTCGTCAAAAAAATCTGTGCTTAACAATTGGTTCAGTATTTTTGTCGCACCTGGCTTTTTACGCCCGGTATTAGCAGCGTTTTCATCGTCTGGGCGTAATTTACGGCCTTTTTTGCTAAAAATTTCAGAACCATCGGCATCTGCTCTTTCTGACTCAATCATTACATCCAGCAGCCTATCGATGATGCGTACCTGCACGGCTTCTGATTGAAATGAGTTAACAACTTCTGCAACCTCAACAAGTTGTTTTTTTAATTTCTCTATATGTTTGCTCATGATGAACTAGATTTGATTCTAACAGGAATAGACAAATCTAACGGGAATAATAATTAAAAATATAGCGTATTTTGGTAAAAAAATAGCTTATGTTAATATTTTACCCCTTTTTGGAATTAACAATCCCTAAAACATATATTAAATATTAGGATGCAATGCTTGTAGTTGAGGTGTTTTTTTAAATACGTTATTGCTAACTATAGGGTTTTAGCTATTTTTTCCAGCATTTCAAGCCCGGTATCTATATGGCTTTTTTCAATAATAAGTGCCGGCCTAAAACGGATGCTTTTTTCACCACAGCCCAAATACATGATATTATTAGCTAACCCTGTGGTAATGAAATTATCGCGCTTGTTTTTGTCAGGAAAATCAAAGGCAGTAAGCAGCCCCTTGCCGCGCACATTGCTGATGACAGGCATCCTATCCGCAATATCGCTGAGCTGGTTTTGCAAATAGTCGCCCATTTCGGCAGCATTTTGGCAAAGGTTATCTTCGGCTATTACTTCCATTATTTTTGATGACCGTACCATATCAACCAGGCTGCCTCCCCATGTGGAGTTAATTCGCGATGATACATGAAATACATTATTCTCAATTTCGTCAACCCGGTTGCTGCATAATATACCGCAAACCTGCATTTTTTTACCAAAGGCCAAAATGTCTGGCCGTGCTTTAGGGCCAAAATGTTCGTGGCACCAAAATTTACCCGTAAGGCCAACACCGGTTTGCACTTCATCATAGATGAGCATTGCTTCGTACTCATCGGCAAGCTCGCGCAGTTTTTCTAAAAATTCTTTACGTACGTGGTTGTCTCCGCCTTCTGATTGTACCGGTTCAATAATAATAGCGCAAACATCATCTTTATTATCTTCAAAAGCTTGTCTGATCTGGGCTACAGACAATTGCTCGCGTTGCAGTAAATCCTCATGATTGGCGTCACTATACGGGAAATTCATATAGGGTACCGATACCCTTGGCCAGTCAAACTTGGCAAACCATTTTGTTTTATTGGGCACTGTATTGGTAAGGCTCAGTGTATAACCCGAGCGGCCGTGAAACGCATGTTCAAAGTGTATCACTTTAAAACCGCGCTCTTTGGTATAGCCCCTGGCAAAATTCTTTTGTACCTTCCAGTCCATAGCAACTTTTAGTGCGTTTTCTATGGCCAACGAACCGCCTGCTATAAAAAAGGCGTGTGGTAGATAATCAGGAATGCCAACTCTTGAAAAGGTTTCAACAAATTGTGCGTATTGAGTAGTATATATATCGGAGTTGGATGGGTTGGTTAAGGCGGCCAACATCAGGTTTTTTTTAAACTCTTCGTCGTTCACCATTTTGGGGTGATTATAACCCAAAGGTACCGAAGCAAAACAAGTAAAAAAATCAAGCAATGTACGGTCGTTTTTCGAATCGTAAATATATACACCCTTGCTTTTTTCCATGTCAAAAGTGAGATCGAAGCCATCGGCAAGTACGTGCTTCTGCAGCGAAGCCTGAACGTTTTGGGGTGAAACAAGTAGGTTGTACATATCAATTTTGGTTTATACAAATCTACTAAAAAGCCCCAAAAAACAAAATTTAGGCGGTTTTTGAACCGATTGAATGAAAAGTATGTTTAAATTGTTTAAAGTTACTTTTTGTACCAAAGCCGAAAATAGTATAGTAGCATAGAATGCATTTTTTCGATTTTAAATCGCTTGATCGTATTTTAATCTGCCCGAAACAGCGTAGGATGACACGGTGGATTTAAGTTTTAAACTAAATATAATCTGTTTGAATATTTACAGCTAAGCTTTGAATACCTGAATTTTTATAAAAAATCCTGTCAATCCTGTAATCGTGTTTAAACGTAAGAAAGCCCCGGGTTATCCGGGGCTTTCGCAAAATAATATTTAATTAAACATTATTACTTTTTAAACTGAACGCGACGGTTTAATACACGACCCTCTTCTGTTGAGTTATCAGCAATTGGCTTAGTTTCGCCATAGCCTTTGATTTTTACTTTTTTAGCATCAACACCTGAGTTAACCAAGTAAGTTTTTACAGAGTTAGCACGATCTTTTGATAAAGACATGTTGTGCGCAGCTGTACCTTCAGATGAAGCAAAACCATCAACTTCGATTTTAGCACCTGAAGCACGCAGATCAGCCGATGTGGCATCCAATACCGGGTAAGATGAAGTACGTAATACCGAGCTGTCAAATTCAAACTGGATGTTTGAGTAAGCAGTTGCAGGAGCTTTAGCAGCTAGTGCAGATGAATCTGGTTTAGGGAATACGATAACGCAACCAGAACCGTCAACTACGCTGCCTGCAGCAGTACCTGGGCATTTGTCAAACTGATCGGCAACACCATCACCATCCGAATCTTTTTTCAGGTCGCTAACCGCAGTTTCAACATTGGTTACACGGCCTTTCAAAGCTTCAACTTCCTGGCGTAAAGCTGCATCGTACAATTCATCATACATTTGTGCAACCGGGTTAACCCATGTTAAGTTCTGTTTTGATTTCGGGCCAAAAGTGTACTCTAAACCACCATAGGTATAAGAGTAGTGGCTGAATGTTGGGTAGGTACTTTTACCAGCAAAATTGTAACCTTGTACAAAGCTTACAGTGTAGCCTAAATTCAGGGCCAACGCATCAGATAACCTGAATTTTACGCCCGCGCCAACGGGAGCATACAGTTCTTTTACAGTGTGACCACTTCCATAAGGATCATTCACTGTAGCACCTGCATCCGTAACATACATTTTAGGTTTGTACAAATCTAAACCCAAACCTGCAGAACCATAAAAGTTAACACTGTTTTTACGATGTAAAAAGCTAACACTTGCAATGTTGAACACACCGCTTAAAGCCACAGAGTTAAAATTGGTTTTGTATTCGGTAATACCAAATTTGCTTGTACCTGCATCATCAATGCCATGCACTTTACCACCTAAATAATCTAACTGCAAGCTAAAAGTGTGCGATAGCTGCTGCCTTAAATACAAACCATAACCCAAATCAGCTTTAAATTTGTTGGTGGTGTTAATGGTAAACGGAACAAGTCCATCAGTGATACCGGCGCTAACGCCAATACTGAATGTGTTGTACTGGCCAATACCACCAAATACCTTGGCAGTAGAGGCTTCAGTCGTGGTAGTAGTTGCTGTTTTGGTGGAATCGGTTTGAGCATTAGCCATACCTACAACCATCAAAGATGCAAACGACAACGCGACTGATTTCTTTAATGTAGAATAGTTCATAGTTTTAATTTATTAATAAAACGTCATTAAGAATCTTAATGATTTAATCCTAAAAACTCACTTTTTTGAAAAAAGTTTTCTGCCATGGAAATATTTTGTTTAAAATATTAATTATTAAGGAGATATATTTTACAACGACAGCTATTTTACAGGTTAATGAGCTTGCAAGTATAAGGTTATAAACCTTATACCCACACGGTCAGTACCGGTTTTAAAACAATGCTCAACCACAAATGATAATATTTATACCTTTACTAAAGCTACTACAACGTTGAAGTAAAAATAAGCGAAGGATATCTTTTTAATTAATTACGCGGGTTGTAGAATTGCATGGATTAACCTTAATACATGATACCATTGAAAGTAATACAAAGTGTACATCCGGAGGATTTTAAGCGATATGATACTGCTACCATACGGTCGCGTTTTTTAATAGATAACCAGGTACAACCAGGTACAGTTAACTGTATCTATACCCATTATGATCGTATGATAGTTGGTTTTGCCAAGCCAACGGATACCCAGCTGCTGCTGCCAAATTATCCTAACCTGCGCGCAGAATATTTTTTAGAGCGCCGCGAAATTGGCATTATTAATGTAGCGGGTGATGGCGTTGTAATTGCCGATGGTATTACCTACAATGTACAAAAACTTGATTGCCTGTACATTGGCAAAGGCACTAAAACTGTGCATTTTGCAAGTAAAAACGGTGAAGAGCCGGCAGTTTTCTACTTGCTTTCGGCCCCGGCCCATGCAACCTACCCAACAACCTTGCTAACACACGCTGATGCGGTAAAAGTTACCCTTGGCTCGGCATCAACAGCAAATCATCGTACTATTAATAAATATATCCACCTGGAAGGCACCAAAAGCTGCCAGCTGGTTATGGGGCTTACCATTTTGCACGAAGGAAGCGTATGGAATACTATGCCATCGCACGTACATGACCGCCGGATGGAAGCCTATTTTTATTTTGATGTGCCCGAGGGGCAAAAAATATTCCATTACATGGGCGAAGGCAATGAAACCCGCCATATCACCATGAATAATTACGATGCGGTGGTATCGCCGCCATGGAGTATCCATTCGGGCAGCGGCACTTCAAGTTATAGTTTTATATGGGGCATGGCAGGCGAAAACCTGGACTATACCGATATGGACCCTATTGCTATTACAGACCTCAGGTAATCATCATCAATAAAATAATATACATTGGAAAATAATTTCTCTTTAGCCGGCAAAGTAATTGTAGTAACAGGCGGCACTGGCATTTTGGGTAGTGCCTTTATAAACGGTATTGTTGAAGCAGGCGGTGCCGTAGGCATTTTGGGCCGCAATGCCCAGGTAGCCGAAGAGCGTGCCAATGCCATCAATCAAAATGGCGGGAAAGCGGTAGCATTAGTTGCCGACGTTTTAAATGAAGAAGAGTTGCAGGCCGCTAAAGCTAAATTGTTGGATACATTTGGCAGGTTGGATGGCCTGGTAAATGGGGCAGGGGGTAACATGCCGCAAGGTGTTTTACAGCCCGATGAAGACATTTTTAAAATGAATATAGCCGGCATGAAAACCGTAATGGATTTAAATACCTGGGGTACCATTATCCCCACACAGGTATTTGGCGAGGCTATTGCGCAAACAGGTAAGGGCAGCATTGTTAATATCTCATCGATGAATTCAAAGCGGGCTATTACCAAAGTATTGGGCTACAATATAGGTAAGGCGGCTGTTGATTGTTATAACCAATGGTTTGCCGTTGAGTTAGCCAACCGTTACGGTGATGCCATCAGGATGAATGCCCTTGCGCCTGGGTTTTTCCTGACCGAGCAAAACCGGAACCTGCTGACCAAACCCGAAGGTGGCTACACCGACCGTGGACAGCTGGTGATAAAGCAAACACCTTTTAAACGTTTTGGCCACCCGGATGAGTTGATTGGTGCTTTGGTATGGCTGCTAAGCGATGCATCTAAATTTGTAACGGGATCTATGATTTGCGTAGATGGCGGTTTTTCTATTTTTGGCGGCGTGTAACAATTTGATCGCACCGCTTTTTACCGCGAAATTTTATCTCAATTATTTTAGGTTTGTTAGCTGCAATAAATTACAATTGTAGCTAAACTTGCCGTTAAAGCTAAAAAGGGATATGAATTTCGCGGTTGTTACCATAAAGGATATTGCTAAAGAGCTGGGGATTTCCACGTCGGCGGTATCTAAAGCGCTCAAGGATAGTTATGAAATAAGCGAAAAAACCAAAGCACTGGTGCGCGAGTGTGCAAAAAGGCTCAACTACCAACCTAACCATATGGCCCGCAGCTTAAAAAAGGGCAGCAGTAAGTCTTTGGGTATAGTTGTATCAACTATTGATAATCACTTTTTTTCGCAGGTGATTAACGGCATCGAGTTTGTTGCCCATGCCAATGGCTATAATGTGTTTATTACCCAAACCCATGAATCGTACGAACTTGAAAAGTTAAACGTAAGTCATTTAATGTACCGGGCAATTGATGGCTTGCTCATATCCCTGTCAACAGAAACTGCTGATGTATCGCATCTAAAAGATCTTCACGAAAAAGGCCTGCCCATTGTTTTCTTTGACCGTGTGAGCGACGAAATTGATACGCACAAAGTGATTGCCGATAACTTTCAGGGTGCTTTTGAAGCAACACAATCATTAATTGAGGCCGGGTATCGCAAAATAGCTCATATAACAAGTTCGGTAAATGTATCCATCACGGCCGAGCGTTTAAAAGGATACCGGGCGGCACTTGCCCAAAACAAACTTGAGCAAAACGATGGGTTTATAAAATATTGCCTCCATGGCGGTAAAGACCTCATCGAGATTGAAAACGCGCTTAACGAGTTACTCCTTTCGCCCAATCGGCCCGACGCCATTTTTACCGCATCCGACAGGATAACTACCACAACCCTGATGTTGTTGCATAAGCTGGGTTTTAAAATACCTGCCGATATTGCCTTGCTTGGTTTTACCAATACTCAACTGGCCGATGTTTTAAACCCATCGTTAAGTACAGTTTATCAACCTGGGTTTGAAATAGGAAAAAAAGCAACCGAAATGCTTATCAGCTTGATTGAGAGCCGAAGGCCTGTAACCGAATTTGAAACCGTGGTATTACCCACCCAGGTTTGCATCCGCGATTCATCACTACCTGCCACTAACTTTTAATAGCTTTAAGCATTATACATTCTGCTTCTATCAAATAACTATATCGATGTAGTAAATATTTCGCTGTTGTATTGATTAAAATTGCCTGTTCGGCAATACATTTGAAAACCAGTTATACTTTGTGCTTATATTGGCTTTTAAATTATACAGTTATGCATTACCGGTTATTTGTAAAGGGTTTAGTAGGCGTATTATTGATTTGCCAGGGCTACAAAGCAACAGCGCAGGTTGTGCGGTTAGATTACTATTTTAACCGCGAAGTGCATACTGTTGCAGGCGAGGCTAAGCGTTTCCATTATTTATGGGACGAAAAAGAAAATACAGGTTATTCTATTTGGGGAGATACTTTTAAAAGATGTGGCGCTACTTTAGATTCACTTCCAACTGCGCCTACGGCGGGTAATTTAAAAGGTACGTCTATTTATATTATTGTTGACCCTGATACTAAAAAAGAGAGCCCCAAACCCAACTACATAACCCAACAAGATGCAGATGTTATTGCCCGGTGGGTAAAGGCTGGTGGTGTATTAGTGATGCTTGCAAATGATAGCGCCAATGTTGAGCTGCCTCACTTTAACATACTGGCCAATAAATTTGGGATGAATTTTAACAACGACCTGCAAAATCATGTAATTGACGATAGCCATTTTGAAGACGGTGCTATTATAACTACCGGCAATCCGCTTTTTAAAACCGCACAAAAAATATTTATGAAAGATGTATGCTCCATAAGTACAACTTTACCGGCAAAACCCGCTTTGATAAAAAACGGAGTAACCTTAATAGCCCAGGCTAAATTTGGCAAAGGAACTGTACTGGCCATTGCCGATCCATGGCTTTACAACGAGTATACCAATGGGCGTTTGCCGGCCGGATATGAAAATGATAAGGCCGCAAATGATATATCGGGCTGGTTGCTGGCCCAGGTTAAACAAAAGAAATAATTACGTACTGTACAGCTTAACTAAAAATTATGAAGATATTTAACGGCATTAAAATCCTGTTTTTTTTGATAATTATGAGTGTTATTGCCCCGGGTGCTGCGGATGCCCAACAAAATTCGCATACAAAGGAGGTTGCCAATGCGGTTGAACGCTTGCGCCTTACGATGATAAGTGCCGATAGTGTAGCCCTGGATAAAATAGCGGCCGACAGCCTGAGTTATGGCCACTCCAGTGGTAAAGTGCAAAACAAAAAGGAGTTTATACACAGTTTTACCACCGGCGCATCGGTTTTTACAGCCATTGACCTTACAGGGCAAACAATTACCATATCGGGCAATACTGCTATTGTAAGGCACATACTATCGGCAGCCACCAACGATGCAGGGAAAGGCCCCGGCACGGTTAAGCTGGGTGTTTTATTGGTTTGGGTAAAAAATGGCAAAGAGTGGCAATTACTGGCCCGGCAGGCAGTTAAAGTGCCGTAAGGTTAGTTTTTAGACTCTTAAAAGCATAACTTAATCGTCATTGCGAGTATCCATCAGGTAAAAACCTGAAAAAAATGGTGATGACGTCTAACGAATATATAAACAAATGATCTAAAGTACCGTCATTGAGGCACGAAGCAATCCCCGACATGCTAAATCCCACATAGTTCGGGATTGCTTCGTGCCTCGCAATGACGATATTTTAGATTGATAGTCAATAAATTAAGAACATGTCATAATGAGGTACGAAGCAATGACAGTAGTTGTTTTCTTCGCCATCCCCCCTAAAACCTATCCTTCATGCCCAATAACCCCCAAATGCCGCCGCTGTGGATGGCCAGTATTTTACTGCCAGGTTTAAAATGTCCTTTGCCAATCAGGTCGTATAAAGCATACATCATTTTGCCGGTATATACAGGCTCAATAACAATGCCGGTGGCGGCAACAAAATGCTTTACAAAATCAATAAGTTCGTCGGTTGCCTTTCCATATCCACCAAAATGGTAGTCGGTATGCAGGTCATAATCGGCAGGAGCAGTTAAAAACCGGTTAATCTCATTCCTGATAAAACCTCCGTTTTTAAATACGGGTATTGCGTTGAATTTTGTTGTAAGCTGGTGGCTGGTGATACCGTTAATAATGCCTGCAGCGGTGGTTCCGGTGCCACAGGCGCAAAAAATATGGTCGTAGCTGTCGGTAAGTTCGTTTACCAGTTCGGCGCAGCCTTGGGCGCCTTCTGCAGATGAGCCGCCTTCGTCAATAAAAAAAGACTGCTCATTATTGCCAAAATGTTTTTGAAATAGTGCAGGTTTATCACGGTAGCTAATCCTATCGGTAAATAACATTTGCATACCATGCAGTTTGCATAAAAATAGCGTGTTGTTGTCAACTTCTTCGCCGCGTACAATGCCGGTAGATTTGAAGCCGAATTTAGCTGCAGCCGCAGCAGTTGCCAATAAGTGATTGGAGTATGCCCCGCCAAATGTTACCAGGTAATTCTTGTGCTGGTTTTGGGCCGATTTGAGTAGGTACTTAAGCTTGCGCCATTTATTGCCCGATATCATGGGGTGAATAAGATCGTCCCGTTTCAAAAAAACTTTAACCTCATGTGCATCAAACAACGGATTTGTAATTTGATGTACCGGACTAAAAATTTCGAGATCAATATTCATAAAAATAACCTGCCCTTAATGCTATTGCAATATTACGCTTAACCTACCACAAAAAACGATTACTTTTGCGCCCAAATGGCATACGAACCCGAGCTGATAGAGCAGGAAGAACAGGATTTATTTGAACACTTACGCGTTGTGGTTGATAAGGGTCAGTCGCTGCTGCGCATTGACAAGTTTTTGATGCACAGGGTGGAGAATGCATCACGTAACCGCATCCAGAATGCCATCGAATTGGGAAATGTATTGGTAAATGATAAGCCTATAAAAAGCAGCTACCGGGTAAAGCCCTTGGATGTAATTTCGGTTGTATTGCCGCACCCGCCCCGCGACACAGAGGTTTATCCGGAAAATATCCCCATTAATATTGTTTACGAGGATGATGATGTACTGGTGGTTGATAAAGCCGCCGGTATGGTAGTGCATCCTGGTTATAATAACTATACCGGCACATTGGTAAATGCTTTAGTTTATCACTTTCAGCAATTGCCAACATTACCGGGCAATGATGGCCGGCCAGGCCTGGTTCACCGGATTGATAAAGATACCTCGGGCCTGTTGCTCATCAGCAAAAATGAGCGATCTATGAGCTGGCTGGCCAAGCAGTTTTTTGACCATACCATCACCCGCAAATACATAGCCCTGGTTTGGGGCGATTTGGTTGAAGATGGCACCATAACGGGCTATATTGGCCGCAGCATTGCCGATAGGCGGGTAATGTCTATTTATGACGACCCGGAGAAAGGCAAATGGTCGGTAACGCATTATAAGGTATTGGAACGTATGGGGTATGTTACCCTGATAGAATGCCAGCTGGAAACCGGTCGCACCCACCAGATTCGCGCGCATATGCGGCATATTGGCCACCCCTTGTTTAGCGATGCCACTTATGGCGGAGATAAGATTTTGAAAGGAACGGTATTCAGTAAATACAAACAATTTGTAGAGAATTGTTTTGAACTGATGCCCCGCCAGGCACTACATGCTCAAACTCTGGGCTTCTTACATCCAACCCAGAAAAAGCAGGTACTGTTTGAATCGCCCCTGCCACCCGATTTTGAAAGTGTTCTGCTAAAATGGCGCAGGTATACTGCGGGTGATAACCAGGCCAATACTAATAGTGAGGAGTAATAAAGAATGATTTGTGGCGAAATGCATAATTTTTGCACAGTAGTTTAAGTTTTAATAAAGCAGAAGGCATTTATAAATCAATCCGGTTTTAAAATCTGCACATTTGCACATCTGAAATGGCGTAGCCCTCTTGAACACCGACAAAAAAACAAACCGCAGTGAAAAATCTGCACATCTGAAAATGACACCAGTGTTAATCAATTTTAACGGACAAATACTTCCTCAAAGCAGCCTGCTGCTTAGCGTAGCAAACCGGGCCTTTAAATACGGCGATGGTTTGTTTGAAAGTATGCGCCTGATGAAAGGACAGCTTAAATTTGCCGATTTGCACGCCGACCGCTTGCAACGCGGCATGAAAGTGCTCAAAATTGATGGCTATTCACAAATGGATACCTGGTTTTTAAAAGATATTGTGGAAGAACTTGCCAGGCGCAACAAGGTTAGGCACGGCCGCCTGCGCCTGACGGTTTACCGGGATGCCGAGGGATTGTATACGCCTACCCAAAATAAAATGGGCTATTGCCTGGAGCTTACAGCATCAGACGAGCCTCGGTACTTTTTGAACGAGAAGGGGTTGATCATGGATGTATTTACTGAATTGCCCAAGCCATCCAATTACCTGTCCAACATCAAAACCTGCAACTCGCTTATTTATGTAATGGCGGGCATCTATAAAACTCAAAATAAACTTGATGATGTATTCCTGCTGAACCAAAGCGGTTTTTTGTGCGAGGCCAGCAGTTCAAATATATTTATCCATTACCAAAACCACCTGTACACCCCGGCACTAAGCGAAGGCTGTGTAGAAGGAGTAATGCGCCAGGTGGTGATAAAGCTTGCTCAGGATAGCAATATAGATATTACCGAAGCCCAGATAAATCCCGACATCCTTTACGAAGCCGACGAAGTGTTTTTAACCAACGCCACCCGCGGCATCCAAACAGTAATGGGCTTTGGCGTAAGGCGCTATTTTAACCGGGTAAGTAAGGTTTTGATGGATGAGCTGAATAAGTTGTAGCAATAAGCACAACTATTGCTGTCAGCTTGATCATTCATGTCGAGGAGCGTAGCTATTCAGGGGAAATCTTACAAATCGGACATGCAATGGCGACGAGATTGCTTCGTGCCTCGCAATGACAAATTTGATGAGGTGATTATTCTTCGATAGCTACCGGCGCTTTAATAGTCGCCAGGATACCGTCCCATAGTGCAATACGTGCTTGCAATGCTTCCTGAACAGCAATGGTTGCTTCTTCCCATTTGGAGTCGTCGTCGCCGCAAAGTTCGGCAGTCATTTCGTAGGCCAGGTGGGAGTGGTGGTCGCCGTCAACTTCAATGTGGCGCTCCAGGTAGTAAAGCAGGATATCAACCTTGCCGGGTAGCTGGCGGCTGAGCTCTTTTACAATACTCACAAACATATCGGGGATTAAATCCTCGCGGCCAAAGGTAAATACCGCGGCCTGTACATGGTTTTTGTTGGTGCCGATAACATCAAAAGTATGCAGCATAAAATTACGAGCCGCCAACGGGATATCGGCAATGATTAAAGCTTCGTCGATATGTTTGCCGAAGTTTAATTCATGAAATAAATTGTTAATAGCAATCGCGTCGCTGCCGGCCTGCTGCATAGCGCGCAGGTATAGCTCAAAATGGCTGGTGCGGTTGCCTTGTTCGTCAACATCGCTTTCCTCGCCGGTTACAATTTCATTAATCAGGTAGCGTGTATTGGCATTACCGGTTGGCATCCAGGGTGTGGCAGTACAGGTAAGCTTTTGTTGCAACGATTTTAACAGCGACATAAAATCCCACACGGCAAACACATGGTGATCCATAAAAACGGTTAATTCATCCAACGAATTAATGTTTTTATATAATTCGTGTTGAATTAATTGATTGCGTAAAGGCTGGATCTGTGTTTTTAATAATGCTATGCGTTCGCTGTAATTTGCCATCGGGTACTCGGTATATTATGCGGCAAAAGTAGCAATAACAGGTGTTAAAAAACGTTAAGTTGTAATTTTTGACTTTGGCTTGATTAGAATATCATTAGCCATCATAGTAACAATACTATATATTCCTTATCCTATTACATATAATCAATTATGAAAGCAATCGCCTTATTATCAACCCTGCTCATCATCCTGTTTTTTTCGTCATGTAACTCCACGCCTTCAAAAGATACTTCGACACCAAAAAATGACATGCCCGAACCATTAAAGGACGATAAATCAGACTTTAGCCTGAAAAGGATGCCTTCAGGGTCGTTAATGGATGAGATTTATGACGACCTGGCAAAAAAAGATCCGCAACTCCAAAAGCTGGAAGAACAGCTAACTCATTTTAACAGCGGCATAGCTGATAGTTTAAAGGCGTTTAACAATTATGCTGCAAAATCAGATAATTACTACCTTTCGGCAAACGAGTCATTAACAGCCATAAAAGATACCGTGTTGCGGGCACAGCTTAGTGCATTAATAGCCGATAGTAAATCAAAATATATGGATAAAATAAGCAGGTTTACGAGTTTAAAAGCACACATTGATAGCAACCAAATAAAAATTGGCGACTACCATGCTGTGCTGAAAATAGTTGCAACCTTGCCCGTTGTTGAGAATTACCAGGACAAAAGCATGCCCGATATTACAAGTACGGCCAACCTGGCCAATGAGGCGCAGCATTTAAGGGTTAAAACAATGCAGCTGGCAAGGAAGTATCAGAAAAAATAATAATATGTTTTTGACTCTAAGTTAGAAAAGGCCACTTTGCGTATTTCGCAATTATGTCCTCCAACGGAATGAGGTTTGCTTCATCCTCACTTTCGTCATAGGCTTTAAGTACACTTTCCCGCTGTTCTGCTGTTAATGAAAGCCAGTCAGGATTTTCTTGTTCTGATGATTGATCCATCACAATTTTACCCCTCTCAGAAAATCCTCAATACCCATACGTTTTTTGCCCTCCAGCTGTATATCTTTCACACTAATGAAACCTCCTTTGGCGGCAAATTTTAAAAATGTTTTACCATCGGTAAGGAAGCCGCCGGGTTGTATCGCCGGTTCATCAATCAAAAGTTCTGACGAGTAAATTTTTAGCAGTTTACCGTTCAAGTCGGTATAGGCAGTAGGGATGGGGCTTAGGCCACGAATTTTGTTATATACTGTTTCGGCCGGTTGCAGCCAGTCAATCTTACAATCTTCTTTAAAGATCTTAGGGGCGTGTTTAAGCTCTTCGCCTGTTAACAGTTGTACCTGCGGATGCTCATGATAACGGCCGCTTTCAACTGCCTTAACCGTTTTTACCAGCAGGCCTGCGCCTTTGTTCATCAGCCGGTCGTGCAAGTCGCCGGCAGTTTCGGTTCCGGTTAGGGTTATTTTTTCGGTGAATAATACATCACCGGTATCAATTTCATGTTTAAGGAAAAAAGTAGTTACGCCGCTTTCCTTTTCGCCATTTATAATTGCCCAGTTGATAGGTGCCGCACCACGGTATTGTGGCAACAACGAAGCGTGCAGGTTAATGGTTCCTTTAGGCGGCATTGTCCATACAGCTTCGGGCAGCATCCTGAAAGCAACAACCACTTGTAAATCTGCTTTAAGGGCTTTAAGTTCGGCTAAAAAATCGGGGTTCTTTAGCTTTTCAGGTTGCAATACTTTTAAGCCATTGGCTACTGCATACTGTTTCACTGCCGATTCGTTTAGCTTTTGCCCACGTCCTGCGGGTTTATCCGGAGCGGTTACAACGCCTACAATATCGCTGCCGGCCTTTATTAAAGCATCAAGCGATGCAACTGCGAAATCGGGGGTGCCCATAAATACAATTCTCATGGTATATGCTGTTTTATTTGCTTCGTTTATTAATTGTACAATAAGTACTTGCTGCGTGTTTTATTAAATTGTTTGAGGCCCGGTTCCCAACTTGCTCGAATTTCGTGCTCTGTTTTGCCTTCTGTAATTTGCTTTTGTAATTCTTTGCCACCTGCTAACTTGTTAAAGTAGGCATTAAAAAAATGATCTTTATCCGGAAATGCCTTATAAAGCTCTATAAGCCACGATAGGTTTATATGCTCCATGGCGCGTATTTGGTTCGGCGTGTAATTTTTAAGGTCGATTCCGAAGCATTGTTTATCTTTTTGCGGAGGGTTCTCGCTCATTCCCGGGATGCCAACAGGCGTGAAGGAATAAGTATAAATACCCTTTAGCAGGGGGTGCCCCAGCACCAGGAACGGAAAGTAAGTACCTCTGCCCAGGCTAAATGTTGTGCCTTCAAACAGGCAGGTACTGGGGTAAAGTAAAACAGATTGTTCGGTATTTAAATTTGGTGAAGGGTTAACCGGTAGCTTATAAGGCATATTGTGGCTGTAATTGGCCACTTTTATAATTTTCAGCTTGCACTGCACGCCATTTTTTAACCAGTGCTCGCCGTTTATCATTCTGGCATATTCGGCAATGGTCATGCCATGGCTAATGGGGATGGGGTGCATGCCCACAAAGGAATGGTAAGCGGTATCCAGCATGGGGCCATCAACAAGGTAGCCGTTGGGGTTTGGCCTGTCCAGTATCATCAGTTCAATGTTGTTTTCGGCGCAGGCCTCCATTACATAATGCAGGGTTGATATATAAGTGTAAAACCTGGTGCCAACATCCTGGATATCAAATATCATCAGGTTTATATCCTTCAGGTCGTCGGCCGTGGGTTTGTAATGTTTATTGCCATATAGCGAGATGATGGGTAACCCGGTTTTGGCATCTATAGCATCGTTTACCACAGCTCCATTGCTGGCGTTGCCGCGAAAACCGTGTTCGGGGCCAAATACCTTTTTAATGCTGATGCCACGTTTTAGTAAACTATCAACACTGGGCCTAAGGGTTTTGCCAATAACAGAAGTTTGGTTAACAACCATCCCGATATTTTTTCCCTTAAGATAGTCAAAATACAGCGGAATTTGATCGGCACCGGTCATTATTTCTGTATTAATTTTTTTACCGTTTTTTCCTTCTTTCAGCGGGGTTTTGGAATTGGAAGCCGGATTGGCGCAGGCTGTATGTACACTTAGTACTGCTATTAAAGCACTTTGTAAAAAAACAGGTATAATTTTCATAGAATATTGTTTTGAAACAATTTAAAAAGTAGCAGGTTTAATAGCAAAACCGCATATTTGCGAAGGTACTAAAAATCATTCTGCATTGAGTTTCGCCTCTTTTATATCAGCCCGTATTACATTCAAGTCAAAGCGTACATTTTCAAAGCTGATTGTACGTATTGCCATTATTGGTATTATGCTTGGTTTGGGTGTAATGATATTATCATTGGCCATTGTAAAAGGATTTAAACACGAGATCCGCGAAAAAGTTCGTGGTTTCGCAGGCGATATACGCGTTATTAAGTTCGATTTGAACAGTTCATACGAGAGTTCGCCCATTGTTGAAGACGCTGGTTTTGTTGCGCGAATGCGTAAGAGCCCGCTGGTTACCCATGTAATGCCAACCGCCACCAAGCCCGGAATTATTAAAGCCAATAACGAGATTGAAGGCGTGGTACTAAAGGGCGTTGATAAAACGTACGACTGGTCATACTTTAAAAAAATGATGGTTGCCGGCGATGTAATCGACTTTAAAGATTCTGTTGAAGCGCAAAAAGAGATTATGCTATCGCAGCAAACGGCAAACAGGTTAAAACTACGGGTAGGCGATAAGCTGCTGATGTATTTTGTGCAGGAGCCATTGCGTAAGCGCCAGTTTAAAATAAAAGGCATTTTTAACATCGGTGTTGAAGAAGTTGACAAAACATTTGTGATAGGTTCTTTATCATTAATAAACCGCCTGAACGACTGGAAACCTGGCGAAATAGGGCAATATGAACTGCGGGTAGCCGATTTTGACCAGGTGGATTTTGCCGCAGATAAACTGGATCAGATTTTACCGGTGAGGTTAAAATCGCGAACGGTGATGGAGGATTATCCTAACATCTTTGAGTGGTTGAAGCTATTGGATGTAAACTCGGTAGTTATGCTGGTACTTATGGTTATTGTGGCGGTTATCAACATGATATCGGCGCTGTTAATTATGATTTTAGAACGCACAGCCATGATTGGTATGTTTAAAGCCATGGGTGCATCCAACTGGAACATCCGGAAAATATTTTTGTACAATGCCACCTACCTGATAGGCCTCGGCTTGTTGTTGGGCAATGCGCTCGGACTTGGCCTGGGCTATTTTCAGCAGCAAACCCACTTTTTTAAACTCGACCAGGCTTCGTACTACATGACCTTTGTACCTGTGCAATTTGGTTTATGGGATGTACTGCTGCTTAACCTGGGCACGTTGATAATTTGCCTGCTGGTGCTTATTGTGCCGTCGATGCTGGTGAGCCGGATTTCGCCGGTGAAGGCTATCAGGTTTAAGTAGTTTTTTGCCTGCTTTGTCCATTATTTAAACACCACACTTTACACATACTTTTGGTATACTTTTCAACCACTCTTTATGCACTTTTTTGATACTTTTTAATACTTCTCTGATACTTTTTTATACTTTGTTTTTTATTTAAGTATCTTATTTACAAAGGTTTAAATTGTATTTACATGTTTTTGCTTTTCTCTTTTAACAAATGAGGGCGGCTATCTGTGCTTGATAGCCGCCCTGATTGGGTATATTCAAATATACAAAAAATCGAACAATATTTTTTATCCGGAATAATTAGCTTTTTATCGTTTCCCCGCAAAATTAAACTTCAAATTTAAACCGCCGGCGCCAAACTTTATCTGTTGCGCACCCATTCCCTGGAGCGGATATTTTAAAAATGGCTCAATAATTAAGCGGTTTTTGCCTAAGGCTGTACCTACACCTACCGACACATTCAGCGTTCTGGCAAAATAGAAACCATTGAAGCTTTGTCGGTTTGTTTCTTCGGATGTTTGCTGGGTTGCGCCGCTTAGTAACGAATTATGTGGGATGCCATAACTGGTGGTATAAGCCTCATTAATAAACGTACCCGAACTTAAACCTGCCGAGAAATAAGCATCTGTTTTTTCGGGGTTAAACTCGTATTTTAAAT
Organism: Mucilaginibacter ginsenosidivorax; assembly: GCF_007971525.1. Lineage (NCBI taxonomy): Bacteria > Pseudomonadati > Bacteroidota > Sphingobacteriia > Sphingobacteriales > Sphingobacteriaceae > Mucilaginibacter > Mucilaginibacter ginsenosidivorax. The sequence goes on along the minus strand of NZ_CP042437.1, from coordinate 1,505,663 downwards.
TGATGGGTACATCAAGCCCTACCAAACTGGCATTGTAATTTTTAAACACCGGGAACGACGATGCCGGCACCAGCTTGTTATCCTGTGCTGCAGCAGCAAATGTTACCGCATTGGCTGCGCTTGGGTTTGGTGGCACGCTGCTATTATATTTCAGGGTGTTTTGTGCCAGGGCAACCCCGGTAGAAAGTTTGAGGTTTTTGCTAAGCCTGATATCGGATGTAAAACCAGCCCCAGCATTTACCTGGTTGGCGCTCCCTTTGGCATAGTTAAAAAAGGTTGCCGCGTAAATGCCAAACTTTACCTTTTTATCATCTGCGGCTTTGTCTTTTGCCTTGGGTGCCTGCAAATTATCGGCAGCAAGCATTGTAGCCATGGCATTGGCCGATGATGGCCTGGCCTGCGTTGGCTGCTGGTTTGCCGCATTGGGTGTTACATTAGTTGTAGTAGCTTTAGTAGCTGGTGCAACAACCGGATTTGCTGCATATTGCTGTTTGCCTGCATCAGTAACTGCGGTTTTAACGCTATCTGCCTTATTGCCCGGTATGGCAACAACAATTGGTTGCTTATTGGCAGCAGCGGGCTGTTGCGCGGCAAATTGATTAACCGTGCCGTTTACACTGTTATTTTGTGGCTGTTTAACCGCAGGGGCATTTGCAGGTGCTTTGGTTAATGGCGTGAAAACTGCTACGCTATTTTGGTTAACAGCAGCAGCATTTACAGCCGGGTTGTTTATTGCCGGCTTTTTATCTGGTTTAGCTTGATTTTGGGCAATATTGTTTTGGGTTGATATTGTAGTATCAACGGAATTACTGTTACCCGAGCCCTTATTAGCTGCTATACGGCTAAAGGTATCGGGCTGTGCGGCTTGTTGATGCCGGGTATCTTGCTTAACTGGTTTTACAACAGCGGTATTTACATTTACTGTTTGATTATTGTTAAGCATCCATACGCCAATGGCTAAAAAAAGCAACAGGCCGGCTGCTGCACCTGCCCACCACATCCAAACCATGGGGCGCTTCTTCTCCTCCTCAGGAAATTTTTCCCTGAGCAGTAGCCAGCCCTCATCGGCGGTGGTGTCTTCGTAATTTTCAAACACCTCCCTGATGCGGTTCTTTAAGTCGTCATCCAACTGATCATCCATGGTTTTGTGCTTCTTGCCTTAATATTTTTCTTAATCGTTCTTTAGCCCTGCTCAAATAAACGCGCGATGAGCTTGCCGGGATAGCTAACATATTGCCAATTTCATCATGATTATAACCATCTATTTCGTACATGTTAAAAATGGTAAGCTGTATGGCAGGCAGCTCATTCATCATCTTTAATATGTCTTGTGCATTTAAATTATCAACCGTACCCATATTACTGCTTATGGGCGCGGCATTATCCAACTCAACATTTAACTGGAATTTCAGGTCCTTGCGGCGACGGTCGATAGCGGTGTTCACTACAATTGTACGTAGCCAGGCTTTAAAGGGTTTATCTGTATTGTAATTATGCACGGCATTAAATACTTTTATAAAAGCATCGTTTACAGCCTCCAACGCGTCGTCGCGGTTAAGGCTGTAACGCAGGCTTATACCCATAGCATAGCCATAAAACTGCTTATACAGCATTTCCTGGTATTTAAGGCTGCCTTTTTTGCATTGGCTGATAATTTCTTCTTCAGTAATGCCTTTGGGTGGATGCATTAAGTGTGTTTAATTCCGCTTAAATATTGTGTTGTTTTTTATGTACTTACGCAATAAACAACCCTATTGATACAAATAAAAAAGATTTTCCTGTGATATAGAATCTATTAATTAATTTCATCATATATTGCTTTTAGCGATAGAAAATCAATGTGTTAGCTTTAAGCTTTGTGCATTCTGCTTTAAGCCTTATTAACCCCATATACAGGCATCAATAGTGGTAGCTAATTATTAAACGGGTTACCCCCGACTTACCAAAAAAGCCGCCACCAAATATGGGCGACGGCGTTTCAGTTAAAAACAATAATAATTAGTTTGCAGTTTTTACAAGGTCATAACGACCTATAGTATCGGGGCTGGTAGATGAGCTTGCACGTAACATTTTAAAGTTGGTGCCATCGTAAATATATTGGTAAACGCCTACCAAATGATTTTTGGTACGTGGTACGCCCGATTTAAAAGTGCTATCGTTAAACTGGATGTAATAACCGTCAAAAGCAAAAGTACCGTGGCTGCCGGCATGTTTTACCGTGGTATCGGCTGTTACAGCAAAATGATAGGCATTGGTCATTTTCAAGATTATCGAATCTTTCAAGGTATCATATTTACCGGTCGAGTTTTTAGTCAATAGCCTGAACTGGCCGTTAAAAGTTCCTACCGGTGCCGATATTATAACTGATGTGCCTGAGTTTTTGGCGCAGGCTGCCAGTAAGGTTAACAACAGCGGGAGTAAGTAAAATAAATTACGCTTCATATTTTTGTTATTTGTTGTCAATACGAATATAAGCATATAAACGCTACAGGCTGCCAGGAAATTTTTATAGTTTTTTTGCTTCGTTCCAAAAAATGTCCATTTCGGCAAGGCTCATGTCCTGTAGCTGCTTGCCATGTTCTTTGGCTTTTAGCTCCAGGTATTGAAAACGTTTTATAAATTTCTGGTTTGTTTTCTCAAGCGCGTTCTCGGGGTTAATATTAATAAAGCGGGCATAATTAATAAGCGAGAACAACAAGTCGCCAAATTCACCCTCGGCTTTTTCATGATCGATGGTTGTCTCGTCTTCGGCGTTAAACTCATTTTTAAATTCCTGCATTTCCTCTTCTACTTTGGCCCAAACCTGGTTTTTCTCTTCCCAGTCAAAACCCACACCCCTGGCTTTTTCCTGTATACGTGAGGCTTTTACCAATGCCGGCAGGGAAGATGGTACACCGCCTAAAACAGATTTGTTGCCTTCTTTGAGCTTTATTTGCTCCCAGTTACGTTTTACGTCTTCCTCATTTTTTACTTCCACATCGCCATAAATATGCGGATGACGGTTTATAAGTTTATCGCAAACTCCGTTTAATACATCGGTGATGTTAAAATCATTGGTTTCTGACGCTATTTTTGAGTAAAAAACCAGGTGCAGCATAATATCGCCCAGCTCTTTTTTAATCTCCTGTTTATCATCGCCCAAAATGGCATCGCTCAGCTCGTAGGTTTCTTCAATAGTCAGGTGCCTGAGGCTTTCAAGCGTTTGCTTCTTGTCCCAGGGGCAGTTGTCCCGCAGGTCGTCCATTATAATAAGCAGGCGTTGAAAGGCGATAGTAGCGGTAGGGGCAGTTTCGGGGGCTTTTAAAGGCATAGTATGGTGCGGTATTTTTTGCAAAGGTATGATAACATCTTTAATGCAAACTTATCCCGGTATTAATTTAAAGGTAATATTAATTAACTTTATTGGCCAACTCATAACCGTACAACCATGATCAAAAAAATCTACCTGTCTGTATTTTTTTTAATGCTGATAATTGACTGCTGCCAGGCGCAGCAATTAATGCAAACCACGCCGCAAAACAGTACGCTTGAACAGCCGCAGCCATTTTTATATACCATTAGCACCTTAAACCCATCGGGGCGAAACTGGAGCGTGAATTACTCGGGCGGTTATGGCGAGCATACGGTTACGCCGCTGGGTTTTGACGGGGTTGACCAAAATATATCGGCAAAGGGTTATTTAGGGTCAAAATTTACATTTTTGGCCACGTTGGGCACAGGTTTTAGCAACAACGGAAGCGTGCACACCCTGGAGCAGGCCGAATTGCTGCGCGATTTTATAGGCGGAAACCAGCCTATGGGTTTCCGTATAGGAGCAGGCCTGGGTTTCAGGCATGAGTTTAATAATGATAACGTGGCATTTAGCCGGATAACCGCCGCTTACGATGTTATGCGGTGGAAGATAGGAGCCAACGTACGCTTAGAAAAAGCTTTTGCTACCAACCGCGATGGTCTTGATATTGTTACAAGCGTTGGGGTGCACAGGCATATTACCGGCCAGTTTTTTGGCGGCTTTGAAGCAGTAGGGCAGGATTTGGAAGGCTTTTGGGAAACGGATGAAGCCGAAGGCGGCGCCCGGTTAATGGTAGGCCCGTCTATAAACTATGCACCAACTAATTCGCGTTTTGCGTTTACCCTTTGCGGCGGGCCTATTATATATGCCACCCGGAGCGCTAACACACAAGGCCAGTTTGCCGCCTACCGCGAGTTGCCGGCCAATAATGGTTTTACCCTGAAATTCAATGTTGGTTTCCGGTTTATGTAAGGAGATGGTGTCGTGTCATCGATAAATTGACGGATAGTCTTTAGCCCAAAGTCGTAAGTCCCAGGTCAAAAAAAACAACTTTGGACTTACGACTTAGTACTATTGACTTAATGGAGTTTTATTGCCCTCAACATTTCGCGTTTGCCTGCGGCACCCGGTATTTTTTGTATGGCAAAGCCAAGTGCCTTAAGCATCCTTTTAAGGTTGCCGGTTATGGCGTAGGTAACAAATATACCGCCAGGCTTTACAAAGCCGGCAACATGGCTAATGGCTTGCTGTTTCCACATTTCGGGCTGGTGGGATGCTGCAAATGCGTCGAAATAAACGATATCGTATTGCCCGCCGGATTGAAACTCCAATAATTTGCAGTTGGCTATTTGTAGCCGGCAATTACTGTTAATGTTTACAAAACCGGCCAAAGCCGCGGGGTAATGTGTTAAGTATGACTGCCACAATTCGGCAGGCGTATAATCATCATAACCGGTCTGGCTCATCATTTGTTCCGTAAGCGGATATGCTTCAATACCGGTATAAGTAAGATTGATTTGCTTTGTTGTGCAGGCATCGGCACTCAATAAAAAATTGAGCCCTGTGCCAAAACCCACTTCCAGTATGCTTACTTCATTTGTATTATTTTGATGAAGGAAATAGTTAAGCCCCGCGTTTACAAATACATGCAGGCTCTCCTGCAAAGCCCCATTGCGCGAGTGGTAAAGTTCGCCTACCTGGACATTGTAAATGGTTTTTGAGCCATCGGCGGTGGTAACTATTTTTAGTTCGTGGTTCATTTGGCCCCCTCTAAATCTCCCCCGGCAGGGGAGACTTTCCTTGTATGATCTGAAGCCCTCCCTTCCGGGGAGGGTTGGGTGGGGCTAAACTTCGTCACCACTTCGCCAAGGTCATAAACGGGGATTTCGCTTATACTCCCTGCTATAATACTTGTTGCGGCGGCCGAGCGGTAGCCCGCTGCGCAGTGCACAACAATTGGCTTATCTACAGGTATTTCGTCAATTCGTTCCCGTAGTTCAGGAAGGGGAATACTGATGGCCTGTTTAAATATTTTGCCTTCGTTCACTTCGTTGCTATTCCTGACATCTATGATGGTATAATTTTCAGGATGGGCCTTAAAATCTTCAAGATCCAGGTTTTGGAGGTTCTCGCTGGTGTTTTGGGGCGATAGCTGTATAGCCATGATGTTGGCTTCATAACCTATTTTGGCAGCTTTTTTTACCAGTAAATCGGCAGTAGCGTCATCTGCCGCAATCAGGTAAAATTTTTCGTCGGGCTGCAGTATCGAGCCTAACCAGGTTTCAAATTTATCGCCATCCTGAAGATTGATAGCGCCTTGAATGTGGCCGGCACTGAAAAGTGTTTTCGGCCGGCTATCTATTATCGCAATTTCTTCCTGTAAAAGAATGTCGGCCTCAAATTTTACGATGTTATCAATACTTTGCTGAAATTTGGGAGCCCCCGCCTTATTTAACTCCACATCATAACCAAAGTATTTTGGTACAAATGGCTGGTCGGCCGTTAGGGTTTTGATGAAGGTAGCCTCGTCCATCAGTTGCAGCGCGTAGTTCTCCTGTATTTCGCGGCCGATGGTACTTTGCAGGTCGGCACTCATGTTTTTGCCGCATAACGAACCGGGTCCGTGCGCCGGGTAAACAATAACGTTTTTGGGCAGCGTCATCAGCTTATGGCGGGTGCTCAGGTACATTTGTTTGGCCAGTTCCTCTTTTTTAGCTGTAATGTTGCCCACACTTTCGCGCAGGTCGGGCCGGCCAACGTCACCTACAAAAAGGGTGTCGCCGGTAAAAACGGCTGTTTCTTTGCCCTCTTCATCTACCAATAAAATACAAATAGAATCGGGCGAGTGGCCCGGGGTATTGATGGCTTTCAGCTTCACATCATTCAGCTGGATAACATCGCCATCGTCAAAAGTTTCATGCGGATACGTGGCGCCGGTAAGCTTGCTGCAATAAATAACGGCATCGGTAACCTGGTGAATTTCCAGGTGCGAACTTACAAAATCGGCATGCGGATGGGTTTCAATAACGCCTACTATATCGGCATTGTGCTGGGCTGCAAGTGAATAATAGGGCAGAGGGTCGCGCGCCGGATCAATTAAGATCATTTTACCTGTGCGGATAACGGCGTACGATGCATGCGCCAAACCTTTGTCGTAGAACTGCTGGATAATCATAACTGCAGCAAAGATAACTGTTTGGCAGGGATGTTTTAAGGTTTGAATGTTTGGGAGTTGTAAAGTTTGGTGTGTTCCGTTCTGTAACGAGATGACTTGAATTGAAAAAAGCGGAATGTTGTCTTCTTATGATTTTACGGAACAGGGGCCTGCTTTAATCAGCGGTATTTTTAGCCCGGCTATGGGTAAACCGCAAGTACCTGCGCCATACCCCCCCGGTTGTATATTGGCAATTGCCATACCTGGTTATTTTTCATGTTTAAATGGGGTAACGAAAATGAAGATATTTAATGAAACAGATCAAAATGCTTGTTAAGTATGTTGCAAAAAAAGGGGGTAATGACATATATTGCGAGAATAAATCTAAATCAAAATCACATGCAGAATTTCGATGAACAATTGGCCGAAATTGATTCGATGATTGAAGCAAAAATCATTGACCCTACCGATAACTCAAAAGTTATAATAGATGGGATTATTAATCCGGAAGACTATTTAAAAGCCAAATACAAAATTCTTTGGATATTAAAAGAACCAAGATGTGATTATGGCGGATGGGATATGCGCTTAGCTCTTAAAGGGTTAAAGGAAGATAGACGTCCAGGCTGGCGTTATGCATTCAACAAGATCATTTATACTTCATTTGGTATTTTAAATAATTTTGAAGAATGGGGAAATATGGATTATATCAAAGACAACCCCGAAATGAAAGATATACTTAAGAGTATTGCTTATATCAACTTAAAGAAACTGCCAAACATAAGCGATAGCTACACCTCAAATAATGATCATATACGTAATGCTTATGAAAGAGATAAAGATATAATAATGGCACAAATTAACCTCTTTAATCCTGATATTATCATTGGAGGCAATACGCTGAAGTTTATTTTAAATGACCTTGGCATTTCAGCGGGGCAAATGATAAATTATAATACTATCAGTTACCTGGCAACTAAAGATAGATTATTCATAAACGCAAAACATCCTACCTATTATAAAATTCCCGAAGCAAATTATAGTGATGATATAATTACAACGTCCAAAAGGTGGGCGATTGAGTTTGATAAATAAGCAACATGCAAAGAGCTTTAACTCATCAATCGCGCCATGATGAATAATCGATTAGATTTTGGGGAATATTTGCAGTAAATAAATAATACACGGGAATATCAATTAACAATACATGACTATGGATGAAAGCTACGACCAGGAATTCAAGCAATTAAAAGAGCTAAAAAAGAAACTTACATGGCTGCCGTGGGTAGGCGAACATTATTCAGTTTTGCCGGCAGAAAACAGGGTTTTACTTATAGGTGAAAGCCACTATCTGACGGATAGCGCGGGAAGCAAGGCCGAACATGAAAAAGATAATCTTACCCGCAGGATAGTTGGTAGTAAGGGGATTGATCAAAAGGGCCGGTCGAACTTTTATATAAATACTCAAAAGTTAATGTTGGGTAACGGTACCCTGCAAAAAAGAGAAAGGTATATTTTTTGGAGCAGATTAGCCTTTTATAATTTTATACAAACGCCTATGGATAGCTTAAAACATAGGCCAACTGAAGAGCATATGCTTATTGCAAGTGATAATTTTATTGATGTAATTAAGGTCTTGAAACCCTCGGTTTGCGTTTTTCTGGGGCTTGGAGCTGCCGAAAAATTAAATGAGGTTATTCATAACTCTGCATATAAGTTTGAAAGGGAAATAGGCGGCGCAAAAAAAGTTGGAAAAAACACACCACGTATTGGCAGAATAATAGCACCCGATGGACAAGTAATCAAATTGCTTTTTGTAAAGCATCCGAGCAGCTATTTCAGCCCCGGTTCATGGAATTTGTTTTTGACCAAAAATGCGCCGTCACAAATGAAATGGTTTAAAAGTTTGATAAATATTAATAAAGCCGCCTAACACCCGTCATCCGGCAGGTTGCCCTGATATCGTTTTTTGAGCAACGGCGGTATGGTGTTTTCTTGGGCAAATTGCCGGTTATATTGCCGGCAATTTGCATATTAACAGGCAATAGTATTGCGCATGAAGGATAGGTTGAAAAAGACGCTACAGATTTATCGAACAACGAACGCGGAGGCATGCCCTGCTGCCCGGAATTGCCGAAAGTTTATTGTTTTGAATTTAAAATTCTGCCCTTTTGAACGTTATATTCGTTTTCTGTTATTGCGCCGCTATCTAACAATTGCTTAAACTTTTGCAATTCATCGGCAGGCGATTGACTGGAGAAGCCGTAAAATGGTTTTTCATCTATCCGCCGGGTGCAATAAACTATAAGTACACCCAATATGCTTAAAAACAGGCCTAATAAAAGCCCGCCAACCGGGCCGATGGTTCTTTTCGAACCTGCGTTGTATCCCCAGATAGCCGGAATAAACCACATGCCGCCAAAGGCAATAATAATTAAAATGATTTCAGGTGCGCCGAGTCCCATATATGTAATCAGGTTTTAAGGTGAGAGGTTATTTATTAAGCGATTAAGGTATAAAATAGTTTATGATTTAGCCTGTAAAGCGCCAAAAAATATTTGTTAAGGAGGTGTTCTCAACGGCTGCTATATCTTATTACTACTTGATATTTGCTACTACAACGGTTACCAGATAGCCGTCCTATCCTCCGGCTTTTTGTATAGTTTATCGCCGGGTTTAACGTTAAATGCCTTGTACCATGCATCTATGTTGGTTAAAGCGGCATTAACCCGCCATTGATCGGGCGAATGCGTATCCGTAAGAATGCGCTGGGCTGTAGCCTCGGGGCGTTGCAAACTGCGCCATACCCGCGCCCATGACAGGAAGAAGCGCTGGTCGGGCGTAAACCCGTCTATCATTTTGGCCAACCGGTGTTGTTTGGTTTTCATGAAGGCTTCATATGCAATGCTTAAGCCACCCAAATCGGCAATATTTTCGCCAAGAGTTAATTTGCCGTTTATATGCAGGCTGTCCAATACGGTAAGGTTGTTGTATTGTACAACCAACCGGTTGGCACGTGCTTTAAATTTGTCGGCGTCGGTTTTTGTCCACCAATCGCGCAGGTTGCCATGACCATCGTACTGGCGGCCCTTATCGTCAAAGCCATGTGTAATTTCGTGGCCTATTATGCAGCCTATGCCGCCATAGTTTACAGCGTCATCGGCCTTTAAATCAAAAAAAGGGAACTGCAATATGCCTGCGGGGAAAACAATTTCGTTGTTGATTTCGGAGTAATAGGCGTTTGCGGTTTGCGGCGTTATTCCCCAGCGGCTTTTATCAGCGGGCTTGCCCAGGCGGCTTATCTCAAAACGGTAACGCCATACCGACATATTACGTATGTTGCTTACGTAGCTGCCGCGTTTAATCATTAAGCCATCATAGGTTTCCCATTTATCAGGGTAGCCTATTTTTACAGTAAGGGCATTCAGTTTTTTTAACGCGTATTCCCTGGTTTCGGGGCTCATCCAGTCCAGTCGCTTAATACGATCGCCGAGCGCCGTTTTTAGGTTGCTTACAAGTTCTGCCATGCGCTTTTTAGCCTGGGGCGTAAAATATTTTTCTACATACAATTGCCCTAACAGTTCGCCCAGGCCACTGTCAACAAATTTGCTCACACGCTCGCTGCGTGGCGGTAGTTCTGTTTCGCCGGTTAATACGCTGTTATAAGCAAAAGTAGCTTTTACAAAAGGCGAGCTCAGTTGTGCCGCAGTCCCCCTGATGATATTCCATTTTAATAAAGTTTTCCAGCTTTCAACCGGCTCCGCCGCCAATAAAGAATCGGCAGCTTTAAAAAATGAAGGCTGCCCTACCAGGATGCTATCCTGTTGGGGGATATTTAAACTGCGCAAAAGTTTAGTCCAGTTTAAATGCGGTGTAACTTTGTTAAAATCGGCTACAAGGAATTTATTGTAAATAACATGCGGGTCGCGCCTGGCTTCACGGCTAAGCTGGGCTTTTGCCAACATGCTTTCCAGGTTATAAACTGTTGTCGCATTTCTGCCGGCTTCGTCCGGGCTGCTGCCGGTTAGCGTAAATAAGGTTGTAATCAGCGTTTTAAATGCACCCTGTACTTTTTTTGACCGGGCGTCGTTTTTTAAGTAATAGTCCCTGTCGGGTAACGAAGTGCCCCCCTGGCCAAGGCTCACAATACATTTTGAAGTGTTTTTATCGTCCTGGTCAATCCCTAATCTGAACAGCTGGGCGGTGCCGTTAATGCGTTCAAAAACAAACTCGTTGATAAGATCATCAAAACTTTTGACTTTGTCAATGCGCTCCAGGTCGGGTATAATGGGCGAATAACCCAGTTTTTCAATGGTGGCGGTATCCATGCCGCTGGCATACAGGTCGCCAACGCGTTGTATTAGGCTGCCTTCAGGTGCGGTTACCGATTGGCGGCTTGCCTCATCTAATAATTTTAAAAGTTTTTGGGTGTTTTGCTGCCGAAGGATGGCAAAGCTACCCCAGCGTTCTGTTTTGGTAGGTATAACGTTATTTTTTACCCAGTTGCCGTTGCCGTATTCAAAAAAATCATCGCCGGGCTTAACAGCGGTATCCATATCGGCCGGGTTGATAACTTTTGGAGGTGCGGTAGTTTTTGGTTTATATTTTGGCGTTTTTTGTTTACCGGTTACCTGGGCGTTTACGTATGGTAAAAAGGCTACCATGAACATAAAACACCAGAACTTTAATTTCATAGTTATTATTTGAAAATTAAAGGTAGTAAAATACAGCAAAAAAGTTCAAAACAACAGCGCGGAACCGCTTAACGGTTAAACCAGTTTATAACAAAACCCAGTTTTGACCTTTTTAAAACATCGAGCCAAAAACGGTGTATATGCAGTGATTTCATGACTAATAATGTTTGAGTAGTATAATAACTTTTTAATTGTAAAAATATTGTGAAGTGTTTTCTGTTGCCACTTTCGGGTTGCCTGTGGCCGGTTAAAATGTTGACAAATTATACCTTGAATCTGTTGCCGGTTACGGGTTGCCTGTGGCCGGTTAAAATGTTGACAAATTATACCTTGAATCTGTTGCCGGTTACACGCATCGGTTATCTAAACTTTGTTTCTATAGCCTGGCCCTCAAACCGCAGCCCCAAACCACCAACCTCGCTCCCGGAACCGTAAAAACCTATTTGCTATGAACCGCTAACAATCGTACTTTTGCGCGTTATGAGTATTGCTAAAACATATTTGCCTAAAGAAACCGAAGATAAATGGTACAGTTACTGGTTAAAGCACGATTTTTTTAAATCGGTGCCCGATGAGCGTGAACCTTACACAATAGTAATTCCGCCGCCAAATGTTACCGGGGTTTTGCATATGGGGCATATGTTAAACAATACCATACAGGATGTATTGGTACGCCGCGCCCGCATGAAGGGCAAAAATGCCTGTTGGGTACCGGGTACCGATCATGCCAGTATTGCTACCGAGGCCAAAGTAGTGGCCATGCTTAAAGAGCGCGGCATCAGCAAAACCGACCTTACCCGCCCCGAGTTTTTAACTTACGCCTGGGAGTGGAAAGAAAAATATGGCGGCATCATTCTCGATCAGCTTAAAAAATTAGGCGCGTCATGCGATTGGGACCGTACCAAATTTACCATGGACCCCGAAATGTCTGAAGCGGTAATTGATACCTTTATCCACCTGTACAAAAAAGGCCTGATATATCGTGGCGTACGCATGGTAAACTGGGACCCGCAAGGGAAAACGGCTGTAAGCGATGAGGAAGTTATCAGGAAAGAAGTAAATCAAAAACTATATTATATTAAGTATGAAGTAGTTTCGGAATTGGTTAGCAAGACTGCGCATCACGTTGCAACTCCTACTAACTATTTGACTATTGCTACGACTCGTCCGGAAACTATAATGGCCGATGCTGCTATTTGTATTAATCCAAATGATGAGAGATACACTTATCTCCACGGGAAAAGTGTTTATATACCTTTGATTCAAAGGATTATTCCGGTAATACTGGATGAGTACGTTACCATGGATTTTGGTACCGGCTGTTTAAAGGTTACCCCGGCACATGATTTGAATGATTATGAGCTGGGTATAAAACATAATCTGCCCGTTATTGACATACTGGACGATGATGGCAAGCTAAACGAAAAAGCGCAGATACTGGTAGGTGAAGATCGTTTTATCGCCCGTAAAAAAATTGCCGTTTTATTGGAGGAAGCAGGCGCTTTAGCTAAGGTGGAGGACTATAAATCGCAAATTGGTTTTAGTGAGCGTACTGATGCTGTTATTGAGCCAAAATTATCGATGCAATGGTTTTGCAAAATGGGCGAGATGGCTAAACCGGCGTTGGATTATGTATTGAATGGCGAAATAAAACTTATTCCCGAGAAATTCATTAACACGTACCGTCATTGGATGGAAAATGTGAGGGACTGGAATATCAGCCGCCAGTTATGGTGGGGGCAGCAAATCCCGGCGTGGTACCTTCCAAACGGTGAATTTGTTATCGCCAAAAATGTTGACGAAGCGTTAACCGAAGCAAAACTCAAAACTCAAAACCCACAACTCACTACCGACGACTTACGGCAGGATCCCGATGTTGTTGACACCTGGTTTTCATCATGGTTGTGGCCAATATCTGTTTTTGACGGTTTTAAAGATCCAAACAATGCCGATATTAATTATTACTACCCAACTAATGACCTGGTAACCGCACCCGAGATCCTGTTTTTTTGGGTAGCCAGGATGATTATGGCCGGACACGAATTCAGGGGAGAGTTGCCATTTAAAAACGTTTACCTTACCGGTATAGTACGGGATAAGCTGGGGCGCAAAATGTCCAAATCATTGGGTAACTCACCCGATCCGCTTGATCTGATCGAGCAATATGGCGCTGATGGCGTACGTGTGGGTATGCTGCTTTGTTCGCCTGCCGGTAACGATTTAATGTTTGATGTAAGCTACTGCGAACAGGGCCGTAATTTTGCCAACAAAATATGGAATGCCTTTAAGCTGATTAAAGGCTGGGAGGTTGATGACAGCCTTGAAAACCCTAATGAGATAGCCATTGAATGGTTTGGCAGCCGTTTTAACCAGGCCCTGGGCGAGATTGAAGATAACTTTGGCCAATACCGTTTATCAGAAGCGCTGATGGCTACCTACAAACTGGTTTGGGACGATTTCTGCGCCTGGTACCTGGAGATGATTAAACCCGCCTATCAGCAGCCTATTGATAAAATTACCTATGCCGCTACTGTTCAGTATTTTGAAAATATATTGAAAGTGCTGCACCCCTTTATGCCATTCCTCACCGAAGAATTATGGCATGACGAAATATTTGGAGAACGCGCCGAAATGGACTGTTGCATTGTTGCTCAATTGCCAAATATTGGGGAAATAAATGCACAGTTGCTTGGGGAAGTGGAGATTATAAAAACGGTTCTTACGCAAATCAGGTACATTCGTAATAAAAATGAAATTTCGCCTAAAGAGGCGCTTGAGCTTTCGTATAAATCAAACTCCGGGATAAATTATAATCAGTATGAGGCTATAATAGCTAAATTGGGTAATATAAGCCGGTTTGCTATGGTTGCCGATAAAGTTTCAGGTGCAGTTAATTTTATTGCTTCAACCGATGAGTTTTTTATTCCGCTAAGTCAAAATCTTGATCCGGTTGCCGAGTGCGCAAGGCTTGCCAAAGAGAAAGATTATCTTTTGGGCTTCTTAAAATCTGTTAACGCCAAGTTGGGCAACGAACGTTTTATGGCCAATGCCAAGCCCGAAATTATTGAAATTGAGCAACGCAAAAAAGCCGATGCCGAAGCAAAATTAGCCATCATCGAACAAAATATAATTGATTTGGCTTGCTAATTGCATGAATGAGAGGCTGCGAAATGCAAAACTAAAATAGGCTTTCAATCTTAATTGACTGGCTATAACGTTTGGTATAAGCAATGTGCTTTAATCATGAGTAAAGGAGTAAGCTTTTTCAACTTTTCAATTTTCAGCATTTTATCAAAGGAGCAGTCGTTTCTTGATCAGGCGCGTATCAGGCTGCTTTATTTTGGGTTTCCTTTGGTGTTTATCGCCTTAGGGGCCGTTTTTATGAGTGTTTATTTCCAGGGGCAAACTATGCTGGCTTATACAGCCGGCGTATTAATGGTTTGTGTTGCCGCGCTGTTTAAATTTTTAACATACCGGCCTCAGTGGCGTTTAATATCTCATTTACTGCTTAGTGCGGGCACTATTGTTAACACCAGCATAGTTTATATCACTTTACAATCGGTAAATATAATTACCGTTCAGGTAATTATATTGGTTATCGTGTTTAGCTACTATATGCTTGGGCAAACAGGGGGGCTGGTATATTCTTTATTGAACACGGTGCCCGTATTAATTTTCATGATTATTGAATTTACAAAGGGGTACGTTATCGGTATTAAGCCAGACAGGATAGATCAATCAACTATTATTATTACCCTTTTTGCCAACTTTATCCTGTTGATATTTATTCACAGCCATTTTTATACTGCGTTTTTAAAAAACATAAAACAGCTGAAAGAAAGTGGCGAACACCAGGTTGCACTAAACGCCCAGCTTGAAAAAGCAATAAACAAAGCCGAAAAATCAACCCAGGCCAAATCGGAGTTTTTATCAACCATGTCGCACGAGATCCGTACGCCGTTAAACGCGGTAATTGGCATGAGCAACCTGCTCATGATGGGCAACCCGAGGGCCGATCAAAAAGAAAACCTGGAGATCCTGAAATTTTCGGCCAATAATCTTTTAGCTGTGGTAAATGATGTGCTTGATTTCAATAAGATAGAATCGGGCAAGGTTGTTTTTGAAAACATCAGGTTTAACCTGGTTGAGCTGATGAATAATATTTGCGGCGCACAAATAATTAAGGCCGAAGAAAAAGGACTGTTATTTAAGCTGGATGTGGATAGCACGTTGAACAATAAGATAATTTTTGGCGATCCAACCCGTATCACCCAGATTATTTATAACCTGGTAAGCAATGCTATAAAATTTACAGCAACCGGCAATGTATGGGTTAAAGTTACCTGTTTTGAGGACCGGCATGATAGGGTTACGGTTAAATTTTCGATAAAGGATACCGGTATTGGTATCGAGGAGCACAATCTTACCAGTATTTTTGAACCGTTTACCCAGGAATCATTAACAACAACCCGCCAGTACGGTGGCACAGGGCTGGGTTTGGCCATTGTGAAACGATTACTTGATTTGCAGGGCCTGCATATGCACATATCCAGTAAGCCGGGCGCCGGTTCGGAGTTTTCATTTAATATGGAGTTCCCGGTATCAACAGAAATGGCTATTGAAAAAGCGATAACTCCGTTGGTACAGGCGCAGGAAAAAGATGATGTAATATCAGGTATCCGCGTGCTTATTGCCGAAGATAACATCGTGAATGTTATGCTGATGAAAAAGCTGTTATCTAAATGGAACATAACGCCTACCATTGCCGAAAATGGCTTACGCGCGGTTGAATTAATGCAATACGGCAACTTTGATATTATATTGATGGATTTGCAGATGCCGGTAATGAATGGCCTTGATGCCACCATGGAAATAAGGAAAATGGCCGATCCAAAAAAATCGCTTATCCCTATTATCGCCCTTACGGCTTCGGCGTTGCTGGATATTAAAGAGAAAATTTTTGAGGCAGGTATGAATGATTATGTTTCAAAACCATTTAAGCCCGATGAGTTGCTGGAAAAAATGCAGATGCTGGTACGCGCGGCTTAACCAGGCTTGCTGTAAACCGGCAGTTCTTCAATAAACTGATACTTTTTTTGTTCGTGATTGATTGTGCAATAATAGTGCTGCAGGCCATTACTTACCGCCAATAACGATACTTTGTGCACCATATTATACCTGGCTACCTGGTCGAAAGTTTTTTGATCGATGCTAACAGATGGCGCTTTACATTCTACAATCAAAATCCGTTGCCCGCTGCTGTCAAATACCACTATATCGGTACGTTTTTGCAATCCGTTAAGCTTTAGCCCTCCCTCCAGCCGGATGAGTGACCGTGGATATCCTTTTTGCCTGATAAGGTATTGTACAAAGTGCTGCCGTACCCACTCTTCGGGTGTAAGCACGATGTTTTTTTTACGGATTTCGTCAAACAAGCTCAACTGCCCGTTATCGTCGCTTATTTTAAAAGGATAGGGGGGGAGATTGAGGGGATGTAAATTCAAAATTCAAAATTAAAAAGTCAAAAGTAAAAAGGAATATCTGAAACATCGGCCTGTTTTATTGCTTAATTAAAAATTCAACAAAGGAAGTGTGGCATAGGGTCACAAACCCGGCACTTTTCAAAATATTACTTTCCACATTTACATCATTATGCGGCATTACCGCTTTGATTTTTTTAATTTTGAATGTTCAGCCAGAAAGTCATTTTTGAATTTTGACTTTTTAATTTTGCCTTAAAAGAATGACAGCTGCCGATATAGTAAAGGATATAAAGAACCGTAAATACAAGCCCTTGTACCTGTTGCACGGCGAAGAGCCTTATTTTATTGACGTGGTGAGCAACTACATTGAACACCATTTGCTGCCGGAGGCCGAGAAAGGCTTTAACCAAACCGTGGTATACGGCAAGGATACCGATATGATGGCTGTGCTTAATGCGGCCAAACGCTATCCCATGATGGCCGATTACCAGGTAGTTATGGTAAAGGAAGCCCAGGATATGAAATGGGGTAAGGATGATGACAGCAAAAAAGGAATCGACCCTTTATTGAGTTACCTGGAAAAGCCCCTGCCAAGTACCATACTTGTGTTTTGTTATAAGTATGGCAAGTTTGATAAGCGCAAAAAAACTTACAAGGCGATAGAAAAAAATGGGCTTATTTTTGAGTCGGCGCCTTTGTATGATAATAAGATACCGGCCTGGATAGAAAGTTTTATAAGCGATAAAGGTTATAAAATAAACCAGCAGGCATCGGCCATGTTATCTGAATACCTGGGTAACGACCTATCTAAAATAGCTAACGAACTGGAGAAACTAATGCTTAACATAGCCGCCGGGCAGGAAATTACCCTGAAGCTGGTGCAGGATAACATTGGTATAAGTAAAGAGTATAACGTATTTGAACTGCAAACCGCCCTTGGTAAAAAGGATGTTTTAAAGGTTAATCAGATTATTAATTATTTTGAAGCAAACCCCAAGGCAAACCCAATTGTGCTGGTATTAGGCAACCTGAATAACTTTTTTAGCAAAGTGTTGGCCTATCATTATGTAAAAGATAAATCGCCACAGAACGTAGCCCGCGAGATAGGGGTGAACCCTTATTTTGTAAAAGATTATGAGTTGGCCGGCCGCAGTTACAATTACCCCAAAACAATGCAAATCATCAGCTACCTGCGCGAGTATGATTTGAAAAGCAAAGGTGTTGAATCAAACGCCCCCCATGGCGAACTGATGAAAGAGTTGATGTTTAAAATACTGCACTAAGCCATTATCGTCTCAAAAATCAGCTGTATTACTATCTCAATCAGGTAACATTTTTGTTAGGTGTATCATGTGCCTGTGTTTGTCCGTAGCGCAGGTATTTTACGCAAAAACGCCTTTTAACGTTATTTGAGGGTTTTTTATTCCCCCCGTAACGGTGCTTGTTACAATGTAATTAACTATTTACATTGTGACAAAATTAACCGGTAATTTAATTTATTATGTTCACTTCATCAAAGGCAACCTGCAGTGCTTTTGGGCCTGATCATAAAACATAAATTACTGAAATATGATACTTCTATTCTGCGGATTGTCTGGGGCTGGTAAAACAACATTAGCTAAAAATGTTGCAAATGAATTAACCGAACTGGGAATAAGAACTGAAATAATTGATGGCGATGAATATCGCAATGAAATTTGCCGCGATTTAGGCTTCAGCAAGGCCGATCGCTGTGAAAATATACGGAGGCTGGGCTTTGTTGCCAGCCGCTTCTCGGCTCACGGTATTGTTACTATCGTAAGCGCTATTAACCCTTATGACGAAATGCGCCGCGAACTTGCCGAAAAATATGAACATGTAAACATTGTGCATATTGATTGCCAGGTAAAAAAACTCATTAGCCGCGATACCAAAGGGCTTTACAAGAAAGCATTTTTACCCGACGGGCACCCCGATAAACTGAGCAACCTTACAGGTATTAACGCGCAGTTTGATGTTCCATACGCTCCGGACCTGTATATAAATACCAGCGAATGCACGGTAATACAAAGCACCTCCTCTTTGCTTTATTTTATCCTGAATAACCTTCATCCGGCTGATAAGGTTGAAAAGAAAGTGGTCCATAATAGTTAAAATCTGCAGGTAGCCACTATTTATTGCCAAACGCATTATGCAAAAACGAACGCTTATTATAGCCGGCATGCACCGCTCCGGAACCTCGCTTATAGCGCACTGGCTTACCAGGTGTGGTATGCAACTGGGCGAAAAGCTGGTTGAACCCGGGCCGGGGAATCCTGATGGACATTTTGAAGATGTAGAGTTTTTAAAAATGCACGAAGAGATACTGGCCAGTAATAACCTGCCCAAAACCGGCTTAACAGACGGGCATGTTGATGCTTTCTCTATCTACGAGAAAGAGAAGATGAAAAGTGTTATCAGGGTTAAACAACAACTGTACGACCAATGGGGATGGAAAGACCCCCGCACTTGCATGTTTCTTGATGTTTATAAGGAACTTATCCCGGATGCCTGCTATTTGGTTATTATACGCGATTACCGGTCTGTAACCAGTTCGCTGTTAAGGCGGGAGTTTAAAATTATTGACAGAAAATACCTTGGCCGCAAATACCTGTCGAGGTTAATATGGTTGATTTTTAGACGCGCACGCAGAAGAAATGCTTTTTACCGGATAAATACCGAAGCCTATTTAAAAGTTTGGATTAATTATACCCGTGATATTTTAGCATGCATCAAAAAGTTGCCTCCTGAAGCCTTTGTTGTAGTTAATTATGATATGTTGAGCAAAGAGGATACATGCGTTTTTGGGCACCTGCAAAACAAATGGAATTTCACGCTAACCTATTCAAAATTTAAGGATGTTTTTAAGGAGAACCTGATAGGCCAGGATATTGATATAAACCCATACATCACCAATAAATCCCTGTTAAACCAGGCAAAAGAATTACAGGACGAATTGATGGGTTACATGAGCCTCTGAAGGGGGAAGTCTTTAGTCTGGAGTCTTAAGTCCTAAGCCGGAGTTTTTTTTCTGACTTAGAACTCAAGACTTAAGACTCCAGAGTTAACACTACTTACTTTCTATCCATTCCTCTGCCGATTTAATATCTGTAAAAAACTCAATCGCCAATTTGCCTTTTAATGTGTAAATGCTTTTTCGGGCAGATAGCTGGCTGAAAACACTTGGCGAGTGTACCCAGGCAAAGTATCGCAATCCGGCTTTCTCCATGTCAGGGAACCATTCGGTATTACCCCAGTCAGATGCTTCCGACCAATTACCCAAAACATGAATGTTACTGTTAAGCACCTTGCTTACGTTGTTTTTAATAAGCATATCCTGCATTTTTAAACAGCCATGCTGTACCGATTCGAGGTTTTGAAACCCTATCCAATCAACATCAAGGCGCTTGTGCTGCTGGTTTAATTTGATGGTAATGGTATCATCCTGGTAATGGGTATCGCTATCTGCAATGGGTACGGTTTTAGTAAGTGTTTCGGGTATCAGCCTGAAAAAGAAAGTTGAGCCTTTACCCGGTGTGCTTTCAATCCAAAAGCTGCCATTATGCCTTTTTAATATCTCGGCCGATATAAACAGGCCAAGGCCAAGCCCCTCAAACCGCATAGCGGTGTTATCAACCCGGTAGTAACGGTCAAACAGCCGCATCAGGTTCTTTTCTTCGATGCCGATGCCAAAATCCTCTACCGAAACTATGATGCTGCCATCGGCATGTACGCTGCAATTAACCAATACCTTTTCGCCTTCGGGCGAATATTTGATGGCGTTGCTGAGTAAATTATTTACTACCTGTTCCAGCCGGAAACGGTCGCCGGTATAAGTTACATCATCTGCTTTTTCAAGTATGATCCGGTGCGATGTGGTAGCCTGCTGCACGCTCTCGATGCTATCTTTAAGCATCTCCAGGAAGTTGAAAGGCTCCATGGTATACTCAATTTTGCCAGCGTTAATGCGGGTTACATCCAACAGGTCATTAATCAGCTTTTCCAGTCGCAACACATGCGAGGCCGATTTTTGAACAAAGTTGCCAAGCTTCTGCGGATCTGCCGTACGCTGCATTAACTGGTTAAATGCTTTGATGCTGGTTAGCGGCGTTTTTAGCTCGTGGCTGGCGATAGACAGGAATTCATCCTTCTTTTGTTCGTTATTTTTTTGAATTTCGATATTGGTATTTGTACCCAGCCACAACCTGATCTGCCCGTTCTCCACCAGCGGGAGCGCCCGGGCCAAATGCCAAACGTACTGCTCATCGTGAAATTTGAGGCGAAACTCCACCATAAATTCTGTGCCGCTCTGTAGCGCGGCCTTCCATCTTTTGGAGCTAAGCTGCCTGTCGTCGGGGTGGATAAACTCTTGCAGGCTGCGGCCCAATATTTGGTCCATACTTTGGCCAAAATCGTCGCAAACTACTTCGTTTACATAATCCAATGAGCCATCGGGGCGGGCTGTCCAAACCTGTTGTGGCATGGCGTTAAGTAAAAAGCGAAAACGCTGCTCGTTTTCTTTCTCTTTTTGGCGGGTAAGTACGGTTTCAGTCAGCTCAAAAACAAAAACCAAAATGCCGTCAACAACGCCTTCGGCATCATACCGGGCCTGGTAGATAAAATTAAAATAACGGTCTTCAATGGTGCCGCCTGCCTTGCGTGCCAGGGGTACCAAAAGCTCTTTGCCTTCAAAGGTATTGCCGGTGTAATACACGCTTTTTAATATATCAATAATCGGAGTTCCGTTCAACTCCGGCAGTGCTTCTTTAATGGGTTTTCTTAATATATCCCGCCCGGGGAAAAGTTGTTGATAGGAAGGGTTTACCAGTTCAAATACCATTTCGGGGCCGTCAAGCACGCAAATTCCGGTTGGCACCTGCATAAAAAAACGTTTTAGCCTGTCGCGCTCCCGGGCGGCCTCGGCCTGGGCGTTAAACAGTTCTATATTACGTTGCTGAACCCTTTCTTCCAGTTCATCATTCAGCAGCTGGATATTTTGCTGCGCCCTGAAAAGTTCTTCGTTGGTGGTATGCAACTCTTCATTTGCCGATTGCAGCTCCTCATTACTGGCCTGTACTTCTTCATGGGCGTTGGCCAAACCATAGTTTAAAGCCAATAGCTCTGCCTCGTTTTGCTCCAGGCGCTTTTGGGCCAAAACAAGGTCGGTTATCTCATATTTAAAACTTAAAACCGATGTTATTTCACCATCGTCATTGCGCACGGCCTGGTACACGTAGTTAAAATAATGTTCTTTAACGGGGCCGCCCGGCTCATCGGCCAGCGGGATGTTGATCTCGTTGCCTGCAATGGTTTCGCCGGTTTTGTACACATGTTGCAGGATATCCCAAATTGGCTGACCGGCTACCTCGGGCAGGGCATATAACAAAGGCTTGCCCAACACTTCCCGATTAGGAAAAAGTTCTGTTTTATAGCGCGGGTTTATAAATTCGTACACCATATCGGGCCCTGTAACTATCGCAATCTGGGCCGGAATTTCCGCAAAAAGTTTTTCAATTTGCCTGCGTAGTCTTTCGGCTGTGGCGGCCGCCTGGGTTTCTTTATCCAGGCTGTCTTTTAAAGCACGTTCGGCAAGCACCTGCCGGGTAACGTCTTCGGTATGATGAATGATGTAACAAATTTCGCCCTCGGCATCCAAAACCGGGGTATGCGAGGTTTTCCAATAGCGCTCTTCTAACCGTTGCTGATCATCAAAGACCGGTATATCAAACCGCATCACGGGCAACTGATGTGGCTGCAGGGTTTCCAATACTTTACTCAGCGAAAGGGCAATTCCGCCTTCTTCTGATGACCAATCCGGAATTTTGGGGAATACATCAAAAAGATACTGCTCTTCAATTCCAACGCGGGTTTTGTTGGTAAGCTGCAAATAAACATTGCTGGCAGTAAGCATATAAAGTGCGGGCGAGAGTATGAGGTAGGGCTGAGGCAAGGTCTCAAAAACCCTTAACATTTCCGGGGGTAATGCAGAACTGTGTTTTAAAGCCATTTAAGCTATAGAAAGATGTATACAAGATTACTAAACGAATAGCAGATATTAAAATGATATTAACTGTGAAATTGTTTTAGAAATTATTCATTGGTTCAATGGTTCAATGGTTCATTGGTTCATTGGTTCATTGGTTCATTGGTTCATTGGTTCATTGGTTCATTGGTTCATTGGTTCATTGGTTCATTGGTTCATTGGTTCATTGGTTCATTGGTAAAATAGCAGATAAGTTAGGCAAATTTTGTTAATTGTTAGAATTATCACCTGTTAAACTGCTTTACATAATCGGCCAGCGGGCCTAAATCCATTTGCTTCCTGAGCTTATTAACCAGTTTAGGGTACTTTAACGGGAAGGGCGCCCATTTGCCGGTTTTAGGGTCGCGCTTTATTTGGGTACCGTAAATTTGTTTTTGATTTTTGCCTACCAATACCCTGTCGGTTAGCAACGCGTAATTGGTTTTGCTGGCATTGTTTTTATCCACTTCTTTTTTTAACAGTGCCAGTACCATTTCCTGGAAGGCAATATCATCATCACAATGCTGCACTATCGCCCAAAAATCGTTGCTTGTTTCGCCAACCTGGTCGTAACCGGGAAACCCATATTTTTTAATGATGAGCTTTGCTTTAATCTCATTAATACTGTCGGCTTCGGCCCATTTTTGCTGGATAGTTTCGGCGCTGTAAACCGATTTTTGATTGCGCTGTAGTTTTTGATCTTCTATCCGCCAAAATTGGTCGTCTTTAAACATCGAATCAATTTTTTTGATTAACGCCGGGTTTAATTTGCTGGTTTGGGCTGATGGCGGAAGGCCAAAGCATCCAAAAATTAGGAGTAAAAAGGTTAATGTTTTCATATTAACTAAAGATATAGTTAATTATGGTTAAATTCAAAACCGATAAAAGATCACCTTCACAAGAACGTAGTTATCCGATCAAATTCAGATGTTTCTGAACCGGAATTTATAGAATTAATGAATTAGCAGAATTCTAAAAATTCCTAAATTCGATGAATTCCGGCTCTGGCAAAAAATCAAAATCAGTACAAAAATACGCTCATCATCTGCATATTTGCACATCTGAAATCTGCACATCCAATTTTCATGTTCAAAAAATATTCCTCGCTATTCCTTGTCATTTTGCTCTTGCTCTGGAGCTGTAACCCCAAGCCAGAATTCCTGTATAAAGTGGTAAAAATTAAAGATGGCGATACCATTGGCCTGCTTAGCAGCGATAACCAGCAAGTGACTGTAAGGCTGGCCGAAGTAGATTGCCCCGAAAAAACACAGGCCTTTGGTCAGGCAGCTAAAAAGTTCACTTCGGATTTGTGCTTTGGCAAGTACGTAAAGCTGGTAGGTAACGTGCATGACCGTTACGGCCGCACGGTAGCCCTGGTTATTTTAGAGGACGGCACCAATGTAAATTACCAGTTGGTAAAAAGCGGTTACGCATGGCAATACAAACAATATTCGCAAAGCGCCCAACTGGCCGGATATGAACAGGAAGCCCGCCAAAGAAGGCTGGGCCTTTGGGCCGATGGCAACCCGACACCTCCATGGGAGTACAGGCGCGAGAAAAAAGCGGGTGCTCTGACAACCCAACCCGACAGCCTGCAGCAAAAACCAAAAAAACATTACCGCAAGCGTAGGCCAAAGCTTGAAGAAGCGTATTAAAACCTTAACTTTATAGTCGATATCCCCCTCATTTGACTGATGAAATTTATAAAAGCGTTTTTTTCCATAGCCTTTACCCTTGCCCTTATCTGGTTATTGCAAACCAAACACGGCCCGGTGCCACCGGTGGGTAAGTTTTTAAGCCCGGCAGACGGTTTTTGGCAAAATGCCGAGAGTAAACATATTTTAGCATCGCGTACATTAAACCTTACCGGGCTAACCGGCAAGGTTATTATTAAGTACGATGAAAACCGAATCCCCCACATATTTGCTGATAACGAACATGATTTGTACTATGCCCAGGGTTATGTAACGGCAACGGAGCGCCTTTGGCAATTGGATATACAAACCCGGAGCGCCGCAGGCAGGCTTGCCGAAATCGCAGGCCCGCAGGCTTTGGAGATTGATCGCTACCACCGCCGCATGGGGATGGTTTACGGTGCCGAAAACTCTTTGAAAGAAATGATGGCCGCCAAACCCATCCGCGAAATGATTTTGGCGTATACCGATGGCATTAACGCCTACATACACCAGCTTGGCCCGCGCGAATATCCGCTGGAGTTTAAACTATTGGATTACGCCCCTGAAGACTTTAAACCCATTAATTGCGCCTTTTTACTGAAGCTAATGTCCGAGACGCTGGCAGGTGGCTCCAACGAGTTTGCCATGAGTAATGTGCTTAAAAAGTTTGGCGCCAATGCTACTAACGACCTGTTCCCGGATTATCCTATGCGCGAAGATCCTATTATTCCTGCAGGCACCAAATGGAACTTTAAGCCGCTGCCTATCCCCAAGCCATCCGGCAGCTTTTTGGCGGCTATGAATGATAGCGCCAAGCGCGTGGTGAAAGAGGAAGGTATTGGCAGCAATAACTGGGCAGTTGCAGGCAGCAAAACCGCTAATGGTTACCCTATTTTGGCCAATGACCCGCATTTAAATTTAACCTATCCATCCATCTGGTTCCAGCTGCAGCTTTCGGCGCCGGGGGTAAATGTATATGGGGTAAGTTTGCCGGGGGCGCCCAGTATCATATTGGGTTTTAACAACAACATTAGCTGGGGTATTACCAACGTAGATGCCGATGTGCTGGACTGGTACCAGGTTAAATTTAAAGATGATAAAAAGAACGAGTACTGGTACAATAACCGGTGGAATAAAACTACACGCAGGGTAGAGGTGATTAATATCCGCGGCCAAAAGCCTTTAATTGATACCGTTATTTACACCCATCATGGGCCGGTAGTTTATGAAGATAAAAGTAAAACCACCGAGCATACCCCCGGTTTTGTGCCCATTGGCGATGCCTTGCGATGGATAGCGCACGACAGATCAAACGAGTTGATGACCATGTACATCCTGAACCACGGTAAAAACTACGATGATTACCGCAAGGCGCTTACTTATTTTAATGCCCCGGCATCAAACTTTGTATTTGCCAGCCGCGATAAAGACATAGCTATAACCCCCAACGGTAAATTCCCATTGAAATATAAAGACCAGGGCAAGTTTATACTGGACGGCACCGACCCTGCCGACGACTGGCACGGCTGGATTCCGTTCGATCAAAACCCAACGGTTAAAAATCCGCCGCGGGGTTTTGTAAGTTCGGCCAACCAATCATCAACAGATCAAACCTACCCTTACTATATTAACTGGCAGTTTGCCCCATACCAGCGTGGTAAGCGCATTAATGACAGGCTTAGCGTGATGCACAACGCTACCGTAGATAGTATGCGGATATTACAGACGGATGTATACAGCATTCGCGCGCAGGATATGATGCCTGTGCTGCTCAAATACCTTGATGCCAGCAAGCTGGATAAAACCCAAACTGTAGCTTATAACACGTTAAAAAACTGGGATAAAAACTTCGCGATAAATTCGGTAGGAGCAAGCATTTTTAATGCGTGGTGGCTTAAAATATATGATATGATATGGAGTGATGATTTTGCCGCTAAAAACCTGCGGGACAATTACCCATCAATGGACCGTACCGAAAAGCTGATAGCCAAAGAACCCAATTCAAAATGGTTTGATGATACCCGCACGCCGGTTAAAGAAACCTGTACCGAGATTATAAATGCGGCATTTACCAACATAGTTGATGATATGGTACACAAATACGGCCAGCCCGGTAAGGCCTGGCAATGGGGTATGGTTAAAAAAATGGAGGTTGCCCATCTTACCAACCAGGAAGCTTTAGGCTCGGGCAATTTTGAATCGGGCGGAACCGGATCAACCATCAACGCCTTAAATAACGGGCACGGCCCGTCATGGCGTATGGTGGTACAAATGGGGCCAACGGTAAAAGGCTACGGGATTTTCCCTGGCGGCGAAAGCGGCAACCCCGGTAGTTTCTACTATGATGATATGCTCAAAACCTGGCAAAATGGCGAGCTGAAGGAGCTGCTGTTTATGCAATCGCCTGCCGAAAAATCAAGCCGTATTAAAACAACCCTAACCATCAGCAATCAAAAATAAGCTTATGTTATTCCTCATTATCCTCATATTATCCTTTGCAAGCGGTTTCTTTTTACCCTGGTGGGTAGTGGCTATAGCCGCCTTTTTGGCCGCGCTTTTTGTTGGTAAAACAGCAAGGCAGGCATTTATTTCGGGTTTTGGCGCTGTATTTATTGTATGGATAGTGCTGGCCCTGTTTAAAAGTATCCCCAACGATCATATTTTGGCCAAACGCATAGCTGCGCTGTTTCATTTGCCCTCATGGTGGTTAATATTGGTTATCACTGGTGTAGTTGGTGGTTTGGTAGCGGGGTTTTCGGCTTTATCGGGGCTTTTGGTTAAAAAGGCTTTTGAAAAGGAGGCCGATATTCGGGCGTAAGTTTATGGGATTAATAAATTATCTGAAGCGTAATATTAGTATATCAAAAAACTCGGCAAAACAATTATTAAAAAATGCTATCGCCCATGAAGAACGTGGCGAAACGGCCGATGCGATAGCTTGTTATCATCGTGTCATTAAAGCAGACGAAAGTTGGGCGGTACCTCATTATAATCTTGGCTTGTTATACAAATACCAATGCAATTGGCAATTATCATATAAGCATAATAAAATTGCGGTTGAACTGGATAAAGATGACGAGGCCGCGATTTGGAACCTTGGTATAGCTGCAACCGCATTGAAGGATTGGAAAACCGCAAGAACATCCTGGAGTAAATTTGGTGTCAAGTAGAAATTAATGATGAAGAACCTGATCTTGTATTAGGTGCGGTGCCTATAAGATTAAATCCCGATACCGATGGCGAGGTTGTTTGGTGCAAGCGCATAGATCCTGCAAGAACAGTCATTGAAAATATTCCTTTAGCCAAATCGGGCCACAGGTTTGGTGATATGTTACTTAACGATGGCGCTGCCGTAGGCCATCGAAAGCTTGAAGATGGAACCGAAGTGCCTGTGTTTAATGAACTTCAACTGTTGAGCAAGTCGGCCTATAAAACGTTTTCAGTAACTGCTTATACACAAGTAAAGCAGGATGTGGAAAAGCTTAAGGAGTTGTGTCGCAATTCCGGTGTTGAAATGGAAGATTGGTCGACCGTGAGGATGCTTTGTAAACAATGCAGCGAAGGTACTACGCACACCGATCATGATCATGAATTACATGTTGATGAAGACAGCGGGCGATACATTGGCCTGGCTGCAATAAATCACGAGGCTGTACAAGAAGCGCTGGCCGGCTGGCGGGTTATTACTTTGTGTGAGCATTCGGCGCTCGTTTTAGAATTAGAGTAGATGATGGCATTGTGGATTTTGAACCCTTTCAGGGCTGTTTGATTTCTCGAGGGCATAGCCCTGACACGTTTTGTAGCAATGGTTTCAACCCGTTGAATATAATAGAGAACAGCAATTGAGTGCCATCGGCACGGTTCATTTTAGCCGCCCCGCATCTTCACGATAAGTAAACCAATCAACTGATTAAAAGGCGCTTTTGGATTTGATGTAAGTCGGGCCTGTATCAAATCTGAAAATTATCAATTAGGATTTGGGTTTTCAAAAGATAGCACCCAATAAAATACTATAGCTTTTCTATTTCTTCAATAGGGAGCTTAGTGAATTTTACAATTTGGGCAATTGGAAGACCGTCTTTTTTCATTTCAGAAGCAATGGAGAGCGCTTCTTCGTGCCTCGCTTTAGCCTCGGCATACTCCAGCACATTCTTATTATCCCATTTGTATTTTAAGCTGCTATCATACATGGCTTTAAAGCTTTTCTATTTCCTCAATAGAAAATTTAGTAAACTTTGAGATTTGGGCAACTGGCAGACCGTCCTTTTTCATTTCACGGGCAATTGCTATTTTTTCTTCAAATGCCTTTGTACGCTCTTCTTCACGGGCTTTCGTATCAGCTTCTTGAATAGCATAGTCCAGCACATTCTTATTATCCCATTTGTATTTTAAACTGCTATCATACATGGCTTTTTCCTCCTTTGTCAAATTAGTATACTCCGCAATACTGAATAGTTTTTCAAATATGGGTTTCCGAAGATAAACCGGGATTTTCTCAAACCGGCTCATATTTTTTAATACATGAAGCCACCTGTCCAAATCGGTTTCCAGTTCGATGTCATCTTTCACAAATTTACCTAATTCTATGTACGTATAACCCAGTTTATCGTAAAATATTTCGCCGGTATCCCTGTTGCACAGGCAAATATCATGCAAGTATCTATTTGCCGGGCTATCTTCCAGCGTAAAATCTTCCAGCAAGGCTATTAAATATACTTCGGCTATGTTGTAACCCCAGGCATTGCGTTTGCCTTTTGGTGCCTGTTCGCTTATGAGGCGGGAAGTATAAAATAAAGCCCTTTCTTTAAAATACCCTTGCTTTGCCCGTTGTACTTCAATTAAAAAACGTTCGCCACTATCGCCTGTACATAGCAAATCAAATATAGCAGCGCCTTCGTCTTTAATATCGCCGGGATGTTCATTTTTATTGTAAACCAAATCTACAATGTGCTTGCGCCCCCTGAACACTTCGTTTAAAAAAGCGATCAGTAAATCCTTATTAGGTTCGCTGCCAAATATTTTTTTAAAGGCGAAATCAACTAAAGGGTCGATGTATTTACCAGTAACAGGTGGTTTATTGTTGGGCATAGTCAAATATAAAAGTTTATTCCCTATTCGCCATCGCCACGAAGGTAGCCCGCACCGGGATAAAACGTCAAAGGGATGTAAAGGGACACTTGTATTTGTTTTTATCGGCCTCTTTACCAAAGGCTGGTTTGGCACATTCAATAGTAAATGACCCGCTCTTTCTGAGGAATCCTATGTTTTTAAAGCGTTTTTTATTATTTCCAGGATCCGTTCATTTTTTACAATCCACATGCCTAATCGCTCTTCTGTAATACCCTCTTTAAGTTTATAAGTGTTTACAGGGTTGGTGTCTTCAAAAATAGTTTCCATATACCTGAAATTAATATTTTCGATGGACGATAATTCATGGGCAACCTCAACAATATGTGTAGAAACTAAAAAGAAACAGGTTTTTACTTCTGCAAAGGCCGCAATTATAGCCAGGGAGGCATCGTAGGCATCTTTAACATTTGTACCTCTGAACAACTCGTCAAAAATCACAAAAATACCTTCTGACTGATTTAATTTTTCGGCAACCTGCTTTACCCGCAGAACCTCTTTATAAAAGTGGCTATGTCCCTGTTCAAGATCGTCGGCCAGGTTTATGGTTGTAATCAGGCCCTTAAAGGTCGGGGTGGCCATATGTTTAGCAGGCACAGGAAAGCCTATTTGGGATAAATAGATAGCAATTCCAATTGATTTAAGCAGCGATGATTTGCCCGCCATATTGGTTCCGGTAATAAAGCAAACGTTCCTGCCGGCGCTGAATGCTATATCATTATCTTTAGGATTGGCAATAAACGGATGGAATAATCCCTGGATAGTTAACGCCCTCGCATTATTTTCATTAACTATCGGCAACGTGAAACCAAGCTTTTTACCACTTAAACCAACGGATTGATAAACATCTAACTGATAGGCAACATTCAACAAAGCTTTCATTTTCTCGTACGCAAGCTGCCTGAAGAGGTGGTCGGCTTTTGCCATATCCGCGGCGTTGCGATTAGGTTTCTTTATCAATTGTTTGAGCCATAAAAGCTCTTCGGGCCTGAAAGTATTTAAAATAGCAGAGCGGAATTCCTGTATTTTTTGGGGCAGATGGCCCTGAAGTGCGTCAGCGTAATTTATTAAGCTATGGAGTATTGCCAGCGTACTTTCTATACCGGTTTTTATTACATAGTAATCATTGTTGTTATTGAATGTATGTATGATTTTTTCTAAGAATCCAGTTATAACTGAAAATGGTTTCGGATGATAATGCTTTTTGAGATAAAATTCTACAAAATCATAATCGTTTCTATTAAGGTCAATGGTAATATTGTGTTCCGCGATGTAGAGAAATACTTCTATTCTTTCTCTTATCTGAACAGGATCGGTAAGCGGCTTGTTGAACATATCATGCAGCGCTTCGCTGCCGCCAATTGTATTGGTATGGCTGAAGAGGTTATATATAGATTGGCGGGAATTGTTATTTTGAAATATTGCCAAATCATTGAGCGTTTGCCTATCTATATCGAAATTCATAAGGGTGCCGGTAAGAAACATCAACGCTCAAAACAAGAATGTAGTTTTCCGTGCCTGTATTATTTAATTCGGTGTAAATCGCCTTTCGCGAAAAAGTGCTGTTCATTATAAAATTTAACAAAGCTATATCCTTCTCTTAATCCCTCACTAAAATTCATTAGCTTTGATATAACCGTTTATAAAATAAGCCAAACATGAGGATAAGCGTAATACCCATGTTACTTGCCATCTTAGTTTTTGTTTTTTTGACCGTATTTTACTCCAAAAATAACGCTCCTGTTGATGGTGTAACATCAGTGGGCTTCCCATGGCTTGCTTATTGGAGGCTTGGTGGAAGAACAGCAGGCCATCAGCGCCATGAATATTTTTCTGCACTCTTTTTGGTAACGAATTTAGGCGTAGCCTTACTCACCATAGCAACCTGCAACGTGATGTTTCATTTGCTATACCTCCGAAAGACCTTTCTAACCATCTATAAAACCAAAAATCCATGAAATTAGTATCCTACAAAACCGAAGACCGGGAGCATTTGGGCGTTTTTGTAAACGGCCATATTTATAACCTCAACTCCTGCGATAAGCTGATACCCGATAATATGAACGAGTTTTTGTGGGGCGGCGATGAACTGATGGATCACGCGCGCAGGGTACATGCCGCAATCAGCAGCGGTAAAATGGAAGCTAAAGAAGAATTGTTTTTTGAGTTAATAGCCCCCGTGCCTCACCCATCATCATGCCGCGACGCCTATGCCTTCAGGCAGCATGTAGAAACCGCCCGCCGCAATCGTGGTGTTGCCATGATCCCCGAATTTGACCAATACCCTATATTTTATTTTACCAACCACAACGCCATACAAGGCGCCGGCGAAATTGAATGCATGCCCGATCATTTTGATAAGCTTGATTTTGAGCTGGAAGTAGCT
Source organism: Mucilaginibacter ginsenosidivorax (assembly GCF_007971525.1). Lineage (NCBI taxonomy): Bacteria > Pseudomonadati > Bacteroidota > Sphingobacteriia > Sphingobacteriales > Sphingobacteriaceae > Mucilaginibacter > Mucilaginibacter ginsenosidivorax. Next base: position 1,473,811 of record NZ_CP042437.1, on the reverse strand, counting down.
GTTGTGCTTAATAAAAAAGGCCGCAACATTCGCGCTGCAGACGCAGATAGTTTTATTGCTGGGTTTATGATCATGAACGATATGAGCGCCCGCACCCTGCAAATGGAAGAGATGCTGCTAAACCTGGGGCCTGCAAAGGGCAAAGATTTTTCGACTGTAATTGGTCCCTGGCTGGTAACGCCCGATGAACTGGAAAAATATAAAGTGCCTGCCAAGCCCGGCCATACCGGTAATGCTTATAACCTGGAAATGAAATGCGTGGTAAATGGTAAACAGGTATCTACCGGTAATATGGCCGATATGGAATGGACCTTCGCCGAGATCATCGAACGTTGCGCCTATGGATGCGATGTGTTGCCCAGCGATGTAATAGGATCTGGGACGGTTGGCACAGGCTGTTTCCTGGAACTTAACGGAACGGAGGTGTCAAATGATCCGTCGTATCAGCCTCAGTGGCTAAAGGATGGCGACCTGGTAGAAATGGAAGTTACCGGCCTGGGCATGCTTGGTAATATAATCACAAAGGCTAAGGACGATTTTTCGATACTCAACCTGAAGAAGAAATAGGTCGAAGTCTAAAGTTCGAAGTCTTAAGTCCGAAGTCTGATTTGTTTTCTCGACTTTAAACTTAAGACTTCGGACTTAGAACTTAAGACTATTTAAACGCTTTTAAAGCATCTTTCAAGTCCTTAACTTCTTCCGAATCGTTTTTTGCACTTTCAAAAATGTCCTGCGACGAATCGGTATTGCCGTAATAGTTTTCATCGGCATTGTTATCAATGTTCAGGCCCGAGCCATTCAGGCTGATGCCCGCAAAAAGACCACGGCTGCGCGAATAAGAATAAATTTCGGCCTCCAGTTTATAATCGGTAGTTGCCGATTTATTGCGGTTAACCGGGCCAGCAGCAGCCGATATATCGCCGCCGATAGTAAAATTGCCTTTTTTAATATCGGTTAACACGCTTTTATGACGGAACACCAGGATCAGATCAACAGATTGTACACCTATCTGGAAGCCAACGCTGCCACCAGTAAGGGTAACAAAAACCGGGTCGCTCCATTTGCCATCGGCAAGCTTCACCATAGCCACGCCCTTGCCGCGTTTACCGCCAATGCCCAGGCCGGCATTAATCAATTTTGGGATAATTACGATGCCTTCATATTTTTTCATCAACTCGCTCGGAATGCTTTCTTTCATCTCGGCAAAGTTCTTGAGCACGGTTGCCGAATTTTGGATCCGCTCCGTTTCTTTATCATCGGCCTTGGCCGATATCAGCACAAAAAAAAGGCTTAATATTAACGGAAATTTTAACAGTTTTAACGTTTTCATAGGGTGTGTAAATTAAATGCAATGTTAGCAATTAACGTAAGCAACTCATAAAACGTGCAGTTGTTTGTGTTATTTATTAACCTTTGTATGACTTACGGGGAAATCGCGGTTAATAAAACTGTAGCTTACAAATCAATGGCGATGAAGTTAAATAACTCATCGCCATTGATTTGTTTTAGCTAAAACCTAACGCAGTTGCTTTTTTTAGTGGAAAAACAAGCCGGTATTTTGTTAGAATTGTAATGCTTAAAAAGCGCTTAAAGTTTCCTTTAACACAACAACCGACTCTTTTTTACTGTTAGACATAGCGAAAATATCTTTTGACGAATCGTTATTTCCGTAAAACTTGGCATTGGCTGTTTTGTCGATACCAAGATTTGAGCCATTGATGGTAATGCCGGCAAATAAGCCCCGGCTGCGAGAGTAGGAGTACACCTCGGCTTCCAGTTTGTAATCGGTACTGGCTGTTGAACTGCGGCCAACCGGGCCGGCTGCTGCTGAGATATCGCCACCAATGGTAAAGTCGCCGTTCTTAACTTTGGTCAGCACTCCTTTATGACGGAATACCAAAACCAGGTCGACTGATTGTACACCTATTTGCAAACCAAAACTGCCACCGGTTAAAGTAACAAAAACAGGGTTGCTCCATTTGCCATCGGCCAGTTTTACCATAGCTATACCCTTACCACGCTTGCCGCCTATGCCCAGGCCGGCGTTGATTAGTTTGGGTATAATTACAATTCCCTCATATTGCTGAAGCAGCTGGCGCGGTATGCTTTCTTTCATTTTAGAAAAATCTTTCAATACGTTTGAAGCGCTGTGCACACGTTCGTTTTCCTTATCGCCGGCTTTGGCCGATATCAGGACAAAAAATAGGCTAAGCATCAATGGGATAGCCAGAAATTTTAATGTTTTCATGGGGTATAATATTTAATGTAATTGTTGATGTATAATCAACCCATATACCCCGCTGGTTGTTTTTAAATTAAATTATTTAACTGTGTTGTTATTTGCGCTCAATTTTGCAGATAAAACAACAGGCCTGGGCGTTGCGCGCATGCAGATATTCGATCACTGTTGTCCGGGGAAATAAAAAAGGAGGCATAACCTCCTTTTAAAAGAGTAGCTTTAGTTACCACACCAAACTATTCTTTATGCCCAAAGATAATTTTTTTAGCGGACAGCCGGTATTCGCACAATTGCTTAGTTTGATCCCCCGCCATATTGTTTCAAAGCAAAGCCAAAAGTATTCTGCCGATAGGTATTGTAAGTCATTCATGAGTTACGACCACTTGGTCACGATGCTCTACCAAGGCTTTTTCCAATGCCTTTCCCTGCGTGAATTGGTTACGGGGTTACAGGCGAACCGAAGCAGGCTTCTCCATCTGGGGTTGACCAATACCCCACGCAGGAGCACGCTGTCGGATGCCAATAGCAGGCGCCCGGCTGATTTCTTCGCGGCGGCCTATCATCAACTGTACAGATATTTCTACGGAAGTTTACCGGACAGCCGCCCTTCGCTTAAGAAGCTTTTCATTATCGATTCGACCACGATCTCCCTTTTCTCGAATATTATGGGCGGTGCAGGTATGTCGAAAAGCAATGGCAAAAGGAAAGGCGGGATAAAAGCCCACGTAATGATCGATGCGGAACATAATTTGCCCTGTTTTACCTTACTTACGGAAGCCAGGCACCACGACCTTGTATTCCTGCAGGAAGTACAGGTACCGCCAGGCTCTATAGTCGTCTTTGACCGGGCTTATACCAATTATAAACAATTCGAGGCGTGGGGCGCACAGGGCATTGCCTGGGTTACCCGGCAGAAGAATGATGCAAACTACCAGTTGTTGTCCGAATCCCCTGTTTCTACCTATTCATCCGAACAGGGGGTAATAGCTGACCAGTCCCTGCTGCTTGGACGGCATAGCAACAGGCGCAAAGTATCCCTTATCCGGGCCCGCAGGGTCGTTTTTAAGGACCCTGCCACCCAGAAAGAGCTCGCGTTCATTACCAACGAGCCCACTCTTGCGCCCGAACAGATCGCTGCTTTGTATAAAAAACGGTGGCAGATAGAATTACTGTTCAAACGCATCAAGCAGCGATACCCGTTGAGGTACTTTTTGGGGGATAATGTCAATGCTATCCAAATACAGGTCTGGTCTATGCTGATATGCGACCTCCTTGTCCAGATCGTCCTTTCCCAAGTCAACAAAGCCGGTAAACGGAAATGGTCTTACGCTAACTTAGCAGCTATGGTCAAGCATCACCTGATGACCTATATCAACCTGATGGCTTTCCTTTTTGACCCAGAGAAAGCCTTGTTAAACTACAAGCCGCCTGAACCAACTGCGGCTACGCTTTTCTAAAGGGCCTTGATTTTTGAATTACCACTTAAAACTGCCTTTATTTAATTGGGAGCCGGTTTTTTCTGTGTTTATAAATTTCCCCGGACAACAGTGATATTCGATGTTGGGATGTTGGTCAAATAACTCGTTTATCAATTCATCCACATCAGCATCGCCAACCAAACGTGTTAAAGCCATCATCTGATCTTTAGTGTATCCAATAAGTGATAGCGGAAAGCTTTGTTTATTCGCCTTAATTTCGGGCGGGAAGCGGAATATGTCGGCATACTCTTCTACATCTTCGGCATTGACAAATACCGGCCCGGGTTGGTTGTAAGCATTTTCAAGTTCAAAGGGTGAGTGTTTAAATAGTAGCCGCTTGTCAACACCTTTGTTAAACGGTTTTAAGGATACGCGGCAGGGGCCCAGGCCGGTTGCCAGTTGCTCAACAACCGGGTTGCCAAAGTCGTCGGTCATGGTTGCTTTTATTTTTTGGACGAACGCTTTGGATAGCGGCACAATTTTAAAGTTGTTCATGATATTGTTTTTTATGTAGATCAAAGTTGGCACAACGGGCAATGAGTTAAAACCCGGAACTTGCGGAAATCGTGTTGTCTGAATCAGAATTTTCAGGATTTTAAAATTTTCAGAATGTAATTTTTAATCCTTCTTATTCTTTAATTCTGAAAATTCTGATTCAGACAGAAAATCCATAAATCAACGGTTATCTTTGCCCTGCATGACGATCCCCGGTAAACAACAGGTTTTTTCGATAAATAATAAAGAGCAGTTTGAGCAAACGGCGCTGGAGGTTTTTAAATACCAGGCCCAAAATTGCGTCATATACAGACAGTTTATCGAAGGGCTAAAAATCGATTTGACAAAAGTTACCACCGTTGAAAAAATTCCTTTTTTGCCTATCGAGTTTTTTAAATCTCATGCCGTTGTTAGTTCAAATGATCTAATTGAGGTTACCTTTACCAGTTCGGGCACAACGGGCATGATAACCAGCAGTCACCATGTAACGGATAAAACCTGGTACGAAGATAGTTTCAGGAATGCATTCGGGCTGTTTTATGGTGATATTAAGGCCTATACGGTATTAGCACTGTTGCCTTCTTACCTGGAGCGCGAAGGCTCGTCGCTTATTTATATGGTTGATGATTTGATAAAACAGTCTGATAACCCGGATAGCGGCTTCTTTTTATATAACCATTATGAACTTTATCAACAGCTTATAAAACAGCAGGAAGCTCAAAAGCCTACGTTATTAATAGGGGTTACCTTTGGGTTGCTTGATTTTATTGAGCAATACAGTATCAATTTCCCAGGGTTAATTGTAATGGAAACCGGTGGTATGAAGGGCCGCCGTAAGGAGATGATCCGCGAGGAATTGCACCAGGCTTTGTGTAAAGGTTTCGGGGTAAGCGCTATACATTCTGAATACGGCATGACGGAATTGTTATCACAAGCTTACTCAAAAGGGGAGGGGATTTTTGATTGCCCGCCCTGGATGCAAATCATCATCCGCGATACTAACGATCCTATCACCACGTTAAGCAATGGAAAAACAGGCGGAATTAACGTGGTCGACCTGGCTAATATTAATTCTTGCTCATTCATAGCCACACAGGATTTGGGTAAAACCTATACCGATGGCTCGTTTGAGGTGTTGGGCCGGTTTGATCAAAGCGATATTCGTGGATGTAATTTGCTGATTGCTTAAAACTTATAGCCAACTTAAGTATTATTGTTATTTTTGCACGCATCATAAATGCTGAAAACATGATTGAGAAATTTTTAAACGAGGAACAAGATCCAAAAACGGTTGAGAAAGTTTATTTCCGCCTGGTCGACCTGCTTTCTTCTGGTGAAGAGATCATTTATATAGCGGTTCAAAAAAAGCCATTGGTGAATTTATTTCCGGATTGTATTGCCATAACCAATAAGCGTATCTTATTTTTTACCCCGGCTAACCTGGGCCTGTCCATCAAATTTGTTGATTTTGTATGGAAGGATATTGTTGATGTATATACAAAAGAGGAGATTATCGGCGCCATATTCAGCGTAAAAACCACTAACGGAGCCGAAATGGCTGTTGATTACCTGCCTAAGGTGCAGGGGCGTAAGTTATACCAATACGCCCAGGAACGTAAAGAAGTTGAACGTGAAGCCCGCCGCCAACGCGACCTGGAGCAAAAACGCGCAGAATCCGGCGCTGTTCAGTTTGATAACGCGGCCCGTACAACGCCCGCCCAGCAGGTGTTTGCCGCCCAGGCGCCGGTAGCAGCTCCACAAATACCAGCACCGGCACCAGCGCCTGTTGCTCCGCCTGTTCCAACCCCGGCACCCGAGCCGGTTGCGCAGCAAGCTGCGGCCCCAAAACCGGATGAACTTACCGAAAAGTTAAAGCGGCTTAAAATGCTTTTTGATAACGGCCTGATATCTCAGGAAGAGTACAATGCCAAGAAGCTCGATTTACTGAGCGATTTTTAGGTTGGTCATTAGTCGTCGGTCATTAGTCATTTAAAAAAAAAGCGATGGGTTTTCAAAACCGCCATCATTAGTTTTAGCTATTGATGTTTGGATTGTAAAAGTTCAATGACTAATGACAGCGTAGCGAAATGACCAATGACGGCGCAGCCAAAACTAATTCAAAAGCCTTTCGTCAAAACTAAAGGACTCCCGGTTTGTCACTTTGGCTTTTAATGCTTCGGGATGCAATGGGTTTAGCAGATAATTATATTCGGCAGGTACTATGGATGAGGGTACTTTCATTACCAGGAATTCGCATTTCTTTAAAAAGTCATCGCCTAATTGGCGTAGTATCACCGGGGGAGGTATGTCCCGCCAGTTTATGGGCAATAATGCAGGGGCTAATGTATAGATGTTATCTTCGGGAATCTCAATTTCTACAAGGCAAAAATTGTCAGGTACCAATAGGGGAGGCAAATGGACTAATACCTCAAGCACCGCCAGCGCCCGTGATGAAGCCATGTAAAGCATCGATTTACCTTCACTGTTCCAGCGGCCACCATACAAGCGGGCACCTGTACCGCTTAAATCGCCGGCGTAATTACAATTACTGATGCGGTAAAGGATCATTAGGCAAAAATACCGTGCTCAATACGGCCCAATTCTTTAAAAACCATATCAAAACCGGCCGATGTATCCAGTATAGTAACCGGGGCTTCGCCTTTGAAAATAAGTGATGGTGTTTTTATCCAGGTTTTGAATTTATCCATCGATCCAAAAACTTCCTGCCCACGGGTATAAAGGCGGGCAAGTTCAACGGCTTTTTCGGCGTATTCAGTTTTAATAATGGCATCGTCTTCGTAGCGCTGTAATGTGCGCTCACTAATGTGTAAGATAACGGCTAACTCCTGTAGGGTTAAAGATATTTTTTTTGCCAGTGAAAGTAGCGCACTTTTAGGGAAACCCTGACGAGCCAGGTTAATGATGTCAAAATCGGAGTTGAGGGTTAAGGATTTTGCGCCCCCAAGCAGATTATAAAACGAAGGCATAGTACCTACGCTGCCATAGGCTACCATAGGCTCGTGGAGCACGTTTTGCGTTTCTTTTTTTGTTTTGTACGACATATATACAAATATAATTACCATTTGTCGGATATGCAAATATTAGTCAATAAAAAAGCGATGAGTTTTCGGCTCATCGCTTCTTTATTTAATACAAGACTTGTGAACTTTCAAAAACTTCGTAAGCCTGATCATGTGCTTATTCGGCTACTATCAAAAAGTAATTCTTTTTCCCTTTCTGCGCTACTATAAATTTTCCGTTTAACAGAGCATCTGCATTATAAACGTCATCGGCCGTTGCAATCTTTACCTTGTTTATTGATGCACCACCACCAATAATCGTTTTCTTTGCTTCGCCCTTTGATGGGAAGATGGTTGTTTTAACGGCCAACAAATCGGTAATGCTGATTCCCTCATGTAATTCGGTTAACGAAATTGTAAAGTTGGGTACGCCGGCGAATAAAGCCAATACTTCGGCATCGTTTAGTTCGCTTAAAAATTCTATGCCAACATTCCCAAATAAAAACTCAGATGATTTAATCGCTTTTTCATACTCGGCTTCGCCATGCACGCGAATGGTAATATCTTTTGCCAGGGCTTTTTGTAGCACCCTTGTATGTGGTGCTGCATCGTGCTCGGCCTCCCAGGCTTCAATCACTTCCCGATCATACAAGGTAAATATCCTGATATATGCCTTCGCATCAACATCAGTCGTGTTCAACCAAAACTGGTAAAACTGGTAAGGCGATGTACGCTCCGGATCGAGCCAAACTGCGCCACTTTCGGTTTTGCCAAATTTGGTGCCATCTGCTTTTTTTATTAATTGGGTAGTAAGTGCAAAAGCTTCGCCGGCATCTTTCCTGCGAATCAGCTCGGTACCGGTAACAATATTACCCCATTGGTCGCTGCCGCCCATTTGTATGGTGCAATTATGGTGTTTCCACAGGTAATAAAAATCATATCCCTGAACCAGCTGGTAAGTAAACTCGGTAAATGACATGCCGGTATCGCCCTCCAGTCGTTTCTTAACCGAGTCTTTGGCCATCATGTAATTTACGGTGATGTGCTTACCTACGTCGCGAATAAAATCAAGAAAAGTAAAACTTTTAAACCAATCGTAATTGTTTACCATTTCGGCACTGTTCATACCACTGTCAAAATCAAGGAAACGGGTAAGTTGTGCCTTTACAGCCTCCAGGTTATGCTGCAAAACATCTTCAGATAATAAATTACGCTCCTGCGATTTGCCCGAAGGATCGCCCACCATGCCGGTTGCGCCTCCAACCAGTGCAAACGGCTTATGGCCCGCGCGCTGGAAGTGGATCAGGGTCATGATCTGTGTAAGGTGGCCCACGTGCAGTGAATCTGCAGTTGGGTCAAATCCTATATATCCCGAAGCCATGCCTTTATTAAGCATTTCTTCGGTGCCAGGCATAATGGTATGCAGCATACCACGCCATGTTAGTTCTTCAACAAAATTCATATTAAGTGTTGTTTCAAAGGTTGCAAAGATATAAAGCTAAAGCAGAAAGTAACCAAAAAGATACCTTTGGATACTTTTCGCCATTAGTTAACCGCAGGTAAATTCTATTTCAAATAATTACTTATTCTTTGTATCTTGAGCAAAACGGGGTATTTTGCAGCTCGAGGCTTATGAATTTTTTATCGCATTATTATTTCGACAGGGATACCAGCAACTGTTACCACGTATTGGGAACGGTACTGCCCGACCTGTTGAAAAATGCCGATAAACACATTGTTCTGCACCCCGAAAAACTGCAACACCCTGATAACGATGTTAATTCTATAATAGTTGGCTGGAATAAACACCTGGCTGTCGACAGGTATTTTCACTCTTCTGATTTTTTTACCACCCACTCGCACGAGTTAAAAAAATTGCTGCGCCCGGCAATCGAGGGCTCGCAGGTGAAGCCATTTTTTTTAGGTCATATCGCATTAGAACTTATTATAGATAATTTGCTGTTAACCACGGGTAAAGTAAAGGTTGATGAGTTTTACGATCATCTATCCGGATGTAAAACAGAAACTATAAACGGGTTTTTAACTTTTTCTGGTCTGAAAAATACCGAAGTGTTTTTCAGGTTTTATGAAAAATTTAAGGAGAGTAAATACCTGCACACCTATGCCGAAACCCACCAGATAGCTTATGCGCTTAAGCGTATTTGTATGCGCATCTGGAAAGATCCTTTTACGCCTCAACAGGAAGCTGCGATGAATGATGTATTAGGTATATACCGCGATTACCTGGAAGATAGCTTTATGTCGATTTTTACCGAGATAGAGGCTGAGTTAAATACTTAAAAACTATTTAATTGCTTCAACAAGGGCATTAAAATCTTCTTTAAGTAGTAACTGATAAAGCCTTTCAACTTCTTGCCAATCGTTGGCCTGGTAATTTATTTGTTTACCGTCTATTACGCATATCATTTTTAATGACTTATCTGTCTCCAAAACATACTCTTCATCTTCGGTTCCAACCCAAAATGCCCCATGTTCATCGTCCATTTCCTTAATTTCGGCAATGGCAGCCAATACGTTTTTCATCTCAATATCGTCCTCGCCGTCTGACCATGCCCGTTGTAAATATTTCATCATAACCTACTCATTAATAAATTATACCATTCAATCTGCTTTATCAAAAAAACAAGCTAAACTATATAAAATCGATTGTTTTTATTGAGCAATAGGCTATTTGGTTAATACGCACTCAAAAACTGCCTAATTATCAGCAATTAACATTAAATAATTCTTTTTTTAATAAAATTATGTCCTTACCTTTGCAGTCCCAATTAACAAATTGGGAAAAGGAGATAAATTATTTAATGGCAAAAAAACAAGAAGCAGAAAAAGAATTAAAAGCGAAAGAAGCTGAACTGGGTACAGTTACCGCATCTGGCGAAAAAGAAACTATTGAATCAGAAGCTGATTCAATCTCGATCGAAGAGATCAAATCTAAAATTGCAGCTACACCGAGCGAAGATTTCGACTGGGATGCAGATGACAAAAAGTTTGGTAACTACAGCGATAGCGACCGTGAAAAATTTGAAAAATTGTATGATGGAACTTTCAGCTCTATCACCAAAGGCGAAATTATCACTGGTACTGTTGTTAATGTTAACAACAAAGATGTAGTATTAAACGTAGGATTTAAATCAGACGGTTTAGTTTCAGTATCAGAATTCCGTGATACACCTGATCTGAAGATCGGTGACACAGTTGATGTATTTGTTGAGTCGCAGGAAGATGCTAACGGTCAGTTGGTACTTTCACGCAAACGTGCAAAAACTCAAAAATCATGGGAGCGCATTAATTCAGCACTTGATAATGATGAAATCATCACTGGCTTTGTGAAGAGCAGAACTAAAGGTGGTTTAATTGTTGATATCATGGGCGTTGAAGCCTTCTTACCAGGTTCACAAATCGATATTAAACCTATCAGGGATTACGATGTGTACGTTGGTAAAACAATGGAATTCAAAGTTGTTAAAATCAACCACGAGTTTAAAAACGTAGTGGTATCGCACAAAGTGCTGATTGAAGACGATTTGGAAAACCAAAAAACTGAAATTGTTGCCCGCCTTGAAAAAGGTCAGGTATTGGAAGGTACTGTTAAAAACATTACAGACTTTGGTGTATTTATTGACCTTGGTGGTGTTGATGGTTTATTACACATTACTGATATTTCATGGGGTCGTATTGAGCATCCACGCGAAATTCTTTCATTGGATCAAAAAATCAACGTTGTTGTGCTTGACTTTGATGACGAGAAAAAACGTATCGCTTTGGGCTTAAAACAATTAACTCCACACCCTTGGCAGTCGCTTGACGAGAACATCGTTGTAGGCTCAAAAGTAAAAGGACGTATTGTTACAGTTGCTGATTACGGCGCATTCCTTGAAATCATCCCTGGTGTTGAAGGTTTGATCCACGTATCAGAAATGTCATGGTCACAAAACCTGCGTAACCCTCAGGAATTCCTGAAAGTTGGTGACGAGATTGAAGCACAAGTGTTAACACTTGACCGCGACGAGCGCAAAATGAGTTTAGGTGTTAAACAATTAACTCCTGATCCATGGCAAAATGCCGGTGAGAAATATGCTATCGGCACAACTCACGTAGCTACAGTTAAAAACATGACCAACTTTGGTGTGTTTGTTGAACTGGAAGACGGCATCGACGGCTTAATCCACATCAGCGACTTATCATGGTCTAAAAAAGTTAACCACCCTAACGAATTCACTAAAGTTGGTGAAAAATTAAACGTGGTTGTTTTAGAACTTGATATCGATAACCGTAAATTAAGCTTAGGCCACAAACAGCTTGAAGAAAACCCTTGGGATACTTTTGAAACCATCTTCACAATTGATTCAATTCATGAAGGTACCGTGTTAAAAGTAACCGACAAAGGTGCTATCGTAGCTTTACCTTACGGTGTTGAAGGCTTTGCGCCAACCAAACACCTGGTTAAAGAAGACGGCAAAAGCGTTAAAGCTGAAGAGGCTGCTGAATTCAAGATCATTGAATTTAACAAAGAAAACAAACGCATTGTAATTTCACACTCACGTATATGGGAAGAAGCTCGTGCTGATGCTCGTGTACAGGAATTTGAAAACCGCAAAAAAGAAGCAAAATCTGCAAGCAACGCGGTTAAAAAAGTGAAAGAATCAGTTGAAAAATCAACTTTAGGCGACCTTAGCGTATTAGCTCAGTTAAAAGAGCAAATGGAAGGTGCTGAAAGCAAAGCCCGCAAAGCTGCGCCAGCCCCTGCTGCTAAAAAAGAATCTGAAGGCGAAGAAGCATAAGCTTAACTGACGTAATATTCTTAAGCCCTTCCGAGAAATTGGAAGGGCTTTTTTTGTAATATTAAATACCATGAAGGATACAAAACAAACCAGTAAGCTCATTAGCTACTGGCTAAGGCATCACCCGGAGGACGGCAACCTCAACATTGATGATTTTGGCTGGGCGTCGATTGATGAACTAATACAATCACTCGCCACAAAGGGGCAGACTTTTACTCATGCCGAAATTGTGGAACTAAGCAAATCATTTGATAAAGTGAGGTGGGAGTTTAGTGGCGATGGCAGTAAGATAAGGGCAACACACGGCCATTCCATTGAAGTGATTTTAGATGAAAAGGCTGTTAAGCCGCCTGCTTTGCTTTATCATGGTTCATCGTCAAATAAAATAGATGCCATAAAAGAAAATGGTTTGCTTGCCATGCAGCGACAGTTTGTACATTTATCAACAGATAGGGAAGTAGCGGTATCAGTTGGAAAAAGGCACGGAAAGCCCTTGCTTATAGAAATTGATGCTGCAGCCTTAGCGGCCGACGGGTGGGTTTTTTATCAAGCAAGCGAGAATGTTTGGCTCACCACCAATATTCCTGTTAAATATCTTAAAATTGAACAAAAATAATTTAATCCATGGCCGGAGAAACCAACCTCGACAACCTATTGAGAAACATGACACCCTTATTGAATGAGGGGGATTATGTTTATTGTACCGTTACCGATATTGATACTATTGATATCAAAAACGTTTTGGGCATTTTTAAGGAAGAGGAGGCCGTTACAGTTATCCTTAAAAAGGAAATTGCCGATCAACTTGGCTTAAAATACGAATACATTGCCGCCTGGATTACCCTAACCATCCATTCTTCATTAGAAGCCACCGGCCTTACAGCCGCTTTTGCTGCCGCTTTGGCCAAAGAAGCAATAAGCTGTAATGTAGTTGCCGCCTATTATCACGACCATATTTTTGTGGCCAAAAAAGATGCGGAGCGGGCAATGGCAGCTTTGAAGAATTTAGCCGATAAATAATATTTTTTACCCAAAGTATGAGATTTACTGTGATTTAAAAAAGTCTCCCCTTCCGGGGGAGATTTAGAGGGGGCTTTCAAAACTATTTACTATTTTTGCCCAAATCCACCCATACGATGCAAAATCTAACGCTGCTCGACGGACAGAAATTTCAGATCACCATACAACGTTTGTGCCGCCAGTTAATTGAAAACCATAATGATTTTTCACGCTCGGTATTAATTGGTATTCAACCACGGGGCATTTACCTGGCCCGCCGCGTTGCAGAAGAACTCCGCAAAATCCTCCCCGAAAGTAAAATTATGCAGGGCGACCTTGATATCACCTTTTACCGCGACGATTTTCGCCGCCAGGGATCGCCATTGGTGCCCAATCAAACCAAGATTGATTTTATCATCGAAGGCAAAAAAGTGATCATGATGGACGATGTACTTTGGACAGGGCGCACCATCCGTGCAGCCATGGACGCAATGCAGGCATTTGGCCGGCCCGAGAAGGTAGAATTGCTGGCACTGGTTGACAGAAGGTACTCAAGACATATACCAGTAGCGGCAGATTACGTTGGAATTGAAGTTGACTCTATTGCATCGCAGAAAGTTGTGGTGAGTTGGAAGGATACCGACGGGGAGGATAAGATAGTATTAATATCAGAAAGGGAATAGAAATAATATCGAACACTGAATATCGAACGTCGAATAATGAAAGAAATAAGAACTTTGAAATAAATGAGTAACGTTAAGTACGATTTAGAGGAACGACTTATCGATTTTGCAGTTCTTATAGCCGACATTGTTGAAGCATTACCAAATACGAGGCTCGGTAATTATATAGCCGGTCAATTGGTTCGATCAGGATGTTCCCCAGCGCTAAATTATGGAGAGGCTCAATCGGCAGAATCAAGGAATGATTTCATTCATAAAATGAAGGTCATTCTTAAAGAATTGAGAGAATCTATGATTTCTCTGAAGATTATCAAAAGACGAGGGATGCATAACGTTGAAAATACAGCTATCGCAATAAATGAATGTAATCAACTGACGGCAATTTTTGTAAAGAGTATAGAGACAGCTAAGAAAAACAACATAAAAGCACAATAACGACATTTATCAATACCGAATAATACAAGTACTTCTTAATTTAAAATTACTTCATCATTCGACATTCGATATTCAGTGTTCGATATTATTAAACATCATGGCAGGACTAAGCACAAGGCACTTATTAGGCATAAAAGATTTAAACCGGGCAGATATTGAGTTGATATTTGAAACGGCCGATACCTTTAAATCCGTTTTAAACCGACCGATAAAGAAAGTGCCTTCTTTACGCGATGTAACCATTGCCAACATATTTTTTGAGAATTCTACCCGTACCCGTTTATCGTTCGAGCTGGCAGAGAAGCGGCTTTCGGCAGATGTGGTGAACTTCGCGGCATCGTCTTCGTCGGTAAGTAAAGGCGAAACCCTGATAGATACGGTAAACAACATCCTGGCCATGAAGGTGGATATGGTGGTGATGCGCCATCCTTATGCAGGTGCCGGCATCTTCTTATCCAAACATGTAAAAGCCCAGATAGTGAACGCCGGTGATGGTGCACATGAGCACCCTACGCAGGCTTTGCTTGATGCTTTTTCTATCCGTGAAAAATACGGCGATGTAGCCGGTAAAAAGGTGGTGATTGTGGGCGACATTTTGCATTCGCGCGTAGCACTTTCAAACATACTTTGCCTTAAACAATTGGGTGCCGAGGTGATGGTATGCGGGCCCACAACGCTGATTCCTAAATATATTGGCTCATTAGGTGTTAAGGTTGAGCATAACCTGATCAAAGCCTTAAACTGGTGCGATGTGGCCAACATGCTTCGCATCCAGCTGGAGCGCCAGGATATTAAGTATTTCCCATCTTTAAGGGAATATACCATGCTTTTCGGACTCAATAAAACTATATTGGATTCGTTAGATAAGGAGATCACCGTAATGCACCCCGGCCCAATCAATCGCGGGGTGGAAATTACCAGCGACGTAGCAGATAGCAAACAATCTATCATATTAGACCAGGTAGAGAATGGTGTGGCCGTGAGGATGGCCGTGCTGTACCTGCTGGCTGGGCAAACACCATAAAAAATGAGGAGGGGACTGCTTAAATCATTTATCAGATCGAATTATAAAAGCACCATTATTGCCCTTCCTTTCATTTTGGTGTTGGTATACTTTGATCATTCCTCATATATCCTGTTTTTTTTCCTTTTATCTATAGCCCGTGATTATTATCATTATGAAGCAAGGCAATCTTATATTAATAGCTTAAAAGCCAAAGGCCTTACTCCGGATGATATTTATAATATCAATTTTGTTAAACAGTGGGATGAGATCCGCAAAAAAGGCTTGTGGTTATATTGCATCACTGATGGCGGTGTAATTCTGGGAGCTTATTTATGGTTGGGTATAAGCGTATTGCTGATAGCTACATCAATTGTTAAGTTTCAAAACCTTGTTGATGAGCCCGGAAACATGTTTGCGTTCATAGGTTATACCTATTTAACCGGTGCTGTAATCGGAATTATAATAAACAGGATAAGATGGCCATATAATGAAGGCAGATTTGTGAAACTGACCGATCCGTTGAGTGAAGATTTTCAGCAGATGTTACTTGACGACCAATAGATTAAAACTATCAAAGATGAAATCTCAAACGCACTATTGTTTAATTATACTCATCGTATTTTCGATGATTTCGTCTTCCGCATCTGCCCAAAGCATCCAGCAGCGCAAAACCGATTCGGTATTCGCTTTGGTAAAACACTACTTTAATGCCAAACAGGCCGATTCCATATATGCCCTTGCGGGCGATAGCTTCAAAGCGCAGCTAAGCCGTACCGCATTTGGGAATGTGAGCGAGAAACAGCTTTTTCCGCTGGGCGAGATCAGGGGATCATCATTGGTCAGTTTTGTAAATAATAAGGTAGCTACTTATAAAGTGATCTTCAACAGTGTTACTTTACAATTGCTGATAGGCCTTGATCAGGCTAACAAGATTGATATTTTGCTTTTTCAGCCATTTAAAGAGGCTACAGCCCACAGGATAGAACGGGCTGCAACGTCGAACAAAATGCTTACCATTATAGATAACGCGGTAGCAGAAGCTGTTTCTCCTTACATTGAACAGGCTAATACCGCCGGCCTCAGTATTGGTGTTTTAAAAGATAATAACATTAACACTTACGGGTATGGCGAAACTGCCAAAGGCAAAAGTAACCTGCCCGACGCCAATACTATCTTCGAGATTGGTTCTATCACCAAAACTTTCACATCGGTTATTTTGGCCTACTATGTAAATGAAGGCAAGTTAAAACTGAACGACCCCATTACCAAATACCTGCCCGATTCTGTAGCGGCCAATCCAAATTTAAAGGGTATTACACTGCTTACTTTAAGCAACCACACGTCCGGGTTGGAACGCATGCCGGATAATTTGCCTGCCAACACCGATCCCCTTAATCCCTATAAGCAATATAATAAAAAGCTCCTGTTTGCTTATCTAAAAACCTGTAAGCTAAACAGTGTACCGGGCGAACAGTATGCGTATTCTAATTTAGCCGTGGGTTTGTTAGGAACCATACTTGCGCAGGTGAGCGGTAAAACTTACGATCAGCTGGTGGCCGATGTTATTTGCAAACCATTAAAAATGGAGAGCACAGCACAACATTTAACAGCTGCCTTACAGGCCCGTGAAGCTATTGTTTATAATACTGAAGGCAATGCAACACCTTTATGGGACTTTGATGCCCTGGCGCCTTGTGGGGCTTTACATTCATCGGTTAACGACTTGCTGACCTATGTTAAAGCCAATATGAATCCGCCTGACGATAAATTAGGTAAAGCGCTGGAATTAACCCACCAGTTAACTTTTAAAAAAGACGCTAAACTGGGCCTGGCCTGGCATATTATTACTGTAAACGGCGTAGAGTACATTTTTCATAATGGCGGTACGTTTGGCAGCAGTTCGTTTTTAGCTTTTAACCACGAGAAAAATCTTGCCGTTGTGGTATTATCAAACTGCGGCGAAACAGTAGATATGGTTGGGATAAATATTTTGAAGAAACTACAATAAGCTCCTTTCGCCGACAAACAGTTTCAAACATAATACAATATAACAACAAGAGGCTGCATCGAAAGATACAACCTCTTGTTGTTTTTTAAGCCCTCTCCCTTCAGGGGAGGGTTTGGGTGGGGCCTGAGTCTACAATTCCTTAGCCAAAAACGGGTACCTGTAATCTGTCGGCGGATCAAAGGTTTCTTTGATAGTGCGCGGAGATACCCAGCGCAACAGGTTAATCATCGAACCTGCTTTATCATTAGTGCCCGATCCTCTTGCACCGCCAAATGGCTGCTGGCCAACAACGGCGCCTGTAGGTTTATCATTAATATAAAAGTTACCTGCGGCGTTGCGTAAATGCTGGGTTGCTTTGGCAATGGCATAACGGTCCTGCGAGATAATAGAGCCTGTAAGGGCGTAAATGGAAGTTTTATCTACAATGTTAAGCACCTCATCAAATTGATCGTCCTCGTACACGTAAATGGTTAACACGGGGCCAAAAAGCTCTTCGCACATGGTTACATAGTATGGGTCATCAACTTTCAATACGGTTGGCTCCACAAACCAGCCTTTGGTTTTATCGTAGCTGCCGCCGGCAACAACTTCAACGCCTTCATCTGTTTTGGCAGCATCAATGTATTTGGCCAGTTTATCAAAAGATACTTCGGTTATAACGGCATTGATAAAGTTTTCAAAATCCTCCACCGGGCCCATTTTAAATGAGGTAATATCGCGCAGCATGTTTGCTTTTACCGCAGGCCATAACGAGGCAGGGATATAAGCCCTTGAAGCCGCAGAACATTTTTGCCCCTGGTATTCAAAAGCACCACGAACAAGGGCTGTGCTCACTACGTCGGCATTGGCGCTTGGGTGGGCAAGCACAAAATCTTTACCGCCGGTTTCGCCTACAATGCGCGGGTAGGTTTTGTATTTGTGGATGTTGGTACCAATAGTTTGCCAGATGTTTTGGAAAACCTTGGTCGATCCGGTGAAGTGGATGCCCGCAAAATCGGGGTGGTTAAATATTACTTCGCCGGCAACAGGGCCATCAACATAAATCAGGTTGATAACACCAGCAGGTACACCGGCTTCTTTGAATATTTTCATGATCACGTTAGCAGCATAGATCTGCGTGTAAGCAGGTTTCCAAACTACTACGTTGCCCATCATGGCGGCCGATGCAGGTAAATTACCCGCTATGGCTGTAAAGTTGAACGGGGTTAATGCAAACACAAAACCTTCAAGCGGACGTTGTTCCAAACGGTTCCAAACGCCTTTGCCCGATACGGGTGGCTGTTGTTTGTAAATTTCGGTCATGTACTCCACGTTAAAACGCAGAAAATCTATCAGCTCGCAAGCCGAATCGATCTCGGCCTGGTAGGCGTTTTTTGATTGACCAAGCATGGTAGCCGCGTTTATAGCAGCACGGTACGGACCGGCAATCAAGTCGGCAGCTTTTAAAAATATGGCGGCACGTTGTTCCCAGGGCAGGTTTTCCCAGTCGGCTTTAGCGGCAAGGGCCGCATCAATGGCGGCGGTTACATGGCTGGCATCACCCTCGCTAAAGGTAGCTAACAGGTGTTTATGATCATGCGGCGGGCGAATTTCCAGCTTTGTGCCGGTGCGTACTTCCTGCGCGCCAATGTACATAGGTATATCTAACTGTTGCGCGCGGGCCTCGTCTAAAGCAGCCTTGAGGGCTACACGCTCTAAACTTCTGGGTCCATAGTTTAAAACCGGCTCGTTTACAGGAGCCGGGACATTAAAAAATCCTTTAAGCATAATGGGTCGTCAATTAATAGGTCAAAGATAGGCATTTGTGATTGACGATGGGTGAGGGGAGTGTCAAAATGTTGATAGGGAAGGATTGGGGCTATATTTTAGGGATTTTCCTGAGGTATCACCACCACATTCTTACCTAATGTTTTAAACCGGTCGCCGTTTTCTTGTACCACGGTAATGGTAATGTGCCCGGTTTTACTGGTGTTTATATCACGTACTTTGCCTGATTTTCCGGCATGGGTTCCACCTATAACTTTACAATTGTCTCCATCTTTTAAGTTTTCTGTAGCCATATTTGTGTGTCGTTTAGTCTGTAATCTAAGCTTAAAGTTAATTAATGTCTGTTAATATCATTGTAAAACGCCAGCATTTTGGAATTTAACGCTATGCGATTTTTAGTTGGAAAGATATGCTTGCCCGGCATGAAAAAAATCGTTTTTTAAATTTATATTCATACTAAAATGGAAATACTATTTATCATCGTCGGCGCTATTGTTTTTGCCATCATCGGTTTTGTTGTTTACCGCCTTTTAAAAGTAACGGCGAAACGAAAAGAACTCGAAAGCCTGCGATTTAACAGGATCCAGCCACTTTTTGATCAGTTGAACAGCGAAACTGAAATATCAACAAGTGATGTTTTACCATTTGCGCAAAATATACTTACAAGGCATGATGCTTATCATCTCCTAAAAAAATATGATAAGGCCGAGCTTTTCCCTGCAGAATATTTTACGCTTTTAAAGGGTGCAGAAAGCGCCCTGGTAGTCTGGCTCGAGTTTCCAACGGAGCTTGACGCCTGTCCCGATGAAATTGAACACATAAAACGGGTGACAATTGATTTTGACGGCAATAGCAATTTTGTACATTATGAGGTGTTTAAATATCGAGTTGATGCCCCTCACTGGGCCGCAAAAAATGGATGGATGCTGGGTGTTGTCGGCCCGTTTTTTGACGATAGCGGGCCTTATCATTATGCGCAGGCAACATTCAGCAGAATAAATAGTTCTGCAGACAAAGTAACGCCCGAAGATGAGGTGAGATGGGTACATCAAAATATCTCCATGAGGAGGCGGTAAAGAACGACTAAAAAGTGAGGGCTGTCACTACAACATAATAGCTCAAGAAAATATTACGTTAAAACCAATTTTATCATATGAAAAGTCTTGCAAAATATACCCTCATAACGTTGATTTTAATAACTGCTGCCATGAGCTGTTTAGCTCAGGAAGATTACCTGGAAAAAGGCAATACCTTTTTAGATAAGGGTCAGTTAAGCAAAGCCGAGAGGGCGTTTAGGGATGGGATCAAAGCCGATCCAACAAACCTTATTTATCAATGTCAGCTGGGGCTTACCCTGATTCAGCAAAAAAAGTTTGCAGCATCTGAAATTGTACTTCAACAGGTTTTAAAAAATGATTCAAATAATGTAGCAGCCCGTTGGTACAGCGGAATAGGTTATTTTGAAAATACGCAGGACAGAAAATCTGTTAATGAATTTTTAAAGGCCTTACCTTTAATTGATAAGCAGAGTGGGCAATATTACTCTGCCAACTGGTATATTGGTAAATGCTACGCCAACCTGCTAAAAACCGAAGGATTAACGTATGCCGAGACCGACCAGATGTTTGCCAGTTACCAAGAGTATTTAAGGTTGCAACCTGATGCAGAAGATGCCGCAACAATAAAGGCATATATTGAACATAAAAAGGCCCGGCGGCCGCCTGCAAATGTAAAAATATGGGTCGATTTATAAATTTACGACGAGCGTAATTGCTTACTACAGGGGCGGAGAGAGTCATTCATCATGAAAGTAAAACTATTGGTAATAAGAACAGGGGATATGCAAAAGCTTGCCAAATTTTATGAGCTATTAGGTTTTACTTTTGATTATCATAAACATGGTGATTCACCTTATCATTATTCAGCTACCGTTGGTGAAACCGTTATTGAAATTTATCCGCTTATAAAAAGCCAAACCGAAGCAGATAAAAGCTTGCGCTTAGGTTTTGAGATTGATAATTTTGATACAATCATTGAACTGTTAAAGGAGAATAACATTGTATTTGCAGCACAGCCAGTATTAACAACATTTGGCTTAATGAGCGTAGTTATTGACCCCGATGGGCGGAAAATTGAATTGTATAAAAAATAAGATGAAAAAGCTACTTGTATTATCTATGTTATTGATAACAGGTAATTCAACTTTCGCTCAATCAAAAAAGGTTGTAGTTGCTAAGTTGAGACCATTTATCCCGAAAGATTATTCTGTTTTGGCCTATGAAACCGGCGACCTTAATCAGGATACCTACCCGGATATTGTATTGGCTTTAAAAAATAACCAGGAAACAGATAGCGACCAAACAGCAAGGCCACTGTTGATACTTTTGGGTAAAAAAGGCGGCGGCTTATCGCTTTATGCACGTAACGACAGTGCGGTGCTTTGTAAGGGTTGTGGCGGCGTGTTTGGCGATCCGTTTGAAGGTATAACCATTAAAGGCCGGTATTTTTCGCTGGAGTATTATGGCGGCAGCCGCTATCGCTGGAACCGGATTACCACTTTTAAATACGATCCGGTAAAAAAAGATTTTATCCTGCATCGTGATGCAGGGCTGTCTTACGATGATACGCAGCACAATAAAAAGTACGCTAAGGATGTATACCATAAAGAGGCTTTCGGCAAACAGCGCTTTGTGAAATATAAGTATGATACAGATTAACATAGTACGATGACTATAGAAACTCTTCAAACCATTTGCCACCAGTTACCCGGTGTTACCGAGGATATCAAACTGGATCATCACCTGTGCTTTAACGTTGGCGGTAAAACCTTCCTTTTTACCGGTCCCGATTCGGTGCCGGTAACGGCGGCTGTTAAAGTGCCGGATGAAGACTTTGAAGAAGCTCTTCAAATGGAATGCTTTTCGCCGCAGGCTTATATCGGCCGTTATAAATGGGTGCATATAGCCGATATTAACTGCCTGAACGAAAAGGATTGGGGATTTTATATCGAACAATCGTACCGCCTTATAGTTAATAAGCTGCCGGCCAGGGTTAAAAAACAACTTAATATAGCCGGAGAATAAACACCCTTTAATTGTCGTATTTGCACCGCATGTGTTTGGGTGTATGGGTTTACATTTGTATTATAACTTTTAAAAACAATCTATCATGGCAACTCAAATATTTGTAAACCTACCTGTTAAAGACCTTAACAAATCCATCGAATTTTTTACCAGCCTGGGCTACACCTTTAACCCGCAATTTACCAACGAAGTAGCTGCATCGTTGGTGATAAGCGATACTATTTACTTTATGCTGGTGACGGAGCCTTTCTTTAAAACTTTTACCAAAAAAGAAATTGCTGATGCCACCCAGGTAACCGAAACTATTAACTGCATTTCGTTAGATAGCCGCGAAGCTGTCGACGAAATGATTGCCAAAGCAGTTGCCGCCGGCGCCACCACACCAAACGATAAGCAAGACCATGGCTGGATGTATGGTTGGGGTTTCCAGGATCTGGACGGTCACCTTTGGGAATTTGCGTATATGGATATGAGCCATTTGCCGGGCTGAGCAGAGTCAAGAGATTAGAGTCAAGAATTAAGAGTATAAAATTCTGTTCATTCTTAAATTCGGTAAATTCTGATTCATACAAATTTTGCGATAGGGATCGGCGCGGATACCTGCCTGTGGCTAAGGCCCGTGCAGTATGAGCATAGAGCCCGGGCCGCAGGCATCGCCCTTTTAGTAGTAAGTAGTTAGCATCAAGTAACAAGACAGAACCATTCGTCATTGCGAGGGACGAAGCAATCCCGAACTATGCGGGACTTAGCATGTAGGGGATTGCTTCGTACCTCGCAATGACGAAAAAAAATACTGATAACAAAAAAACACCACCCGAAACCGGATGGTGTTTTTTTATGTTGTTCCACACCTTTCAGTGGACCGGGCATCTATCAAACTTTGATTTCAACTTCAACGCCGCTTGGCAACTCAAGCTTCATCAGCGCATCTACAGTTTTCGAGTTCGAGCTGTAAATGTCTAATAAGCGCTTGTATGAGCATAATTGAAATTGCTCACGTGCTTTTTTGTTTACGTGTGGTGAACGTAAAACGGTGAAAATTTTCTTTTCGGTTGGTAACGGAAGTGGTCCGCTAACTACAGCGCCTGTTGGCTTTACTGTTTTTACGATTTTCTCGGCAGACTTATCTACCAGGTTGTAATCGTAAGATTTTAATTTGATCCTGATTCTTTGGCTCATGTTGTTTGTTAATTATACCAACCATAAGAGCTATTAATTATGGTTGATTGGTTGATTATGTTTATTAAGTTGATTGAGTTAAGCAAGATTGAACTTAATCAACCTAATCTAACCCAATCAACCAAATACTTTACTTACGCGTTTGCAGCAGCTTTTTTGCCTTTTACTTTGGCAACTACTTCTTCCTGTACGTTACGTGGTGCTTCAGCATAGTGATCAAACTCCATGGTTGAAGTAGCACGGCCAGATGTGATGGTACGTAACTGGGTTACATAACCAAACATTTCTGAAAGTGGTACAGTAGCTTTAATTACCTGTGCACCTGCACGTGAATCCATGCCTAAAAGCTGGCCACGACGACGGTTCATATCACCGATTACATCACCCATGTTTTCTTCAGGGGTAAGGATCTCGATTTTCATGATCGGCTCAAGCAGTACTGGTTTACATTTTGGCAATGCCTCACGGTAAGCCATCTTAGCTGCTAACTCGAAAGATAGCGCATCTGAATCGACTGCGTGGAACGAACCATCAATTAAACGTACTTTTAAGCTCGTTAACGGGAAGCCGGCTAATACACCGTTTGCCATTGAAGCCGCAAAGCCTTTTTCAACAGATGGAATAAACTCACGGGGGATTGAACCACCGCTAATTTCGTTCACAAACTGTAAACCTTCTTTACCTTCGTCGTTTGGTGAAAGTATAACCTGGATATCGGCAAATTTACCACGACCACCGGTTTGTTTCTTGTAAGTTTCGCGGTGCTGAACAGTACCGGTAATAGCTTCTTTGTAAGCAACTTGTGGCGCGCCCTGGTTAACCTCTACTTTAAACTCACGTTTCAAACGGTCCATGATAATATCTAAGTGAAGCTCGCCCATACCGCTAATAACGGTCTGGCCGGTTTCTTCGTCAGATTTTACGTGGAAAGTTGGATCTTCTTCAGATAATTTACCTAAAGCGATACCTAATTTATCAACATCAGCCTGAGTTTTAGGCTCAATAGCCAAACCGATAACCGGCTCAGGGAATTGCATCGATTCAAGAATAATCGGGAATTTCTCATCGCACAGGGTATCGCCAGTTTTAATATCTTTAAAGCCTACTACCGCAGCAATATCACCTGCACCTACGTTAGGGATAGGGTTTTGCTTGTTGGCATGCATCTGGAATATACGTGATATACGCTCTTTGTTATCTGAACGCATGTTGTGCACATATGAACCAGCCTCAAGGTTACCTGAGTATACGCGGATAAAACATAACCGGCCTACAAAAGGATCGGTTGCAATTTTAAACGCTAAAGCTGCAAATGGCTCTTTTTCAGATGGTTTACGTAAAATCTCTTCGTTTGTATCAGGGTGGTGGCCTACAATACCTTCAACATCCATTGGCGAAGGCAATAATTCCATCACGTAATCAAGCATGGTTTGTACACCTTTGTTTTTGAAAGATGAACCGCAAACCATAGGCACAATTTTAGCATCTAACACAGCTTTACGCAATGCATCTAAAATTTCGCGTTCGGTGATTGATTCTGGTGCCTCAAAGAATTTCTCCATTAAGGTTTCATCGTAATCAGCTACTGACTCAAGCAATTTCTCTCTCCACTCGGTAGCTTCCTCGATCATATCCTCAGGGATAGGCACTTCGGTAAAGGTCATACCTTTATCATGCTCATTCCAAACAATACCTCTCCAGTTAATTAAATCAACCACACCCTGGAATTTCTCTTCAGAACCAATTGGCAATTGCAAAGGCACTGCGTTGCTGCCTAACATGCTTTTTACCTGTTTTACAACATTTAAAAAGTCGGCACCGCTACGGTCCATTTTATTTACGAAGCCTATACGGGCAACGTTATAATTATTTGCAAGTCTCCAGTTTGTTTCTGATTGTGGCTCAACACCATCAACGGCACTGAAAAGGAACACCAAACCATCCAATACACGCAGTGAGCGGTTTACCTCAACGGTAAAATCCACGTGGCCCGGGGTATCAATAATGTTGATATGGTATTTGTGACCCCTGTAATTCCAGTTTACTGTAGTAGCAGCAGATGTAATGGTAATACCACGTTCCTGCTCTTGTGCCATCCAGTCCATGGTAGCTGCACCTTCGTGTACTTCACCAATTTTGTGGCTTACACCAGCATAGTAAAGTATACGCTCGGTAGTGGTAGTTTTACCGGCATCAATGTGAGCGGCAATACCTATATTTCTTGTAAATCTTAGATCTCTTGACATAGTAATTATTGAGTTATTGATTTATTGAATTAGTGATTTAATTGAATTTCACTAATTAAGTCATTCACTTAGTATTTTTAGAAAGTGATTGGCGAAATAATGAATTACTGATTAGGATAATGTTATCTAATCAATAATTCACTAATTCAATAATTCACTAATTAGAATCTAAAGTGAGAGAACGCTTTGTTGGCTTCAGCCATTTTGTGCGTATCTTCTTTCTTTTTCACTGCTGCACCTTCACCTTTAGCTGCTGATATGATCTCGCCGGCTAATTTCTCCATCATGGTTTTTTCACCACGACGACGGGCATAGCTGATTAACCATTTCATACCTAAAGCGATTTTGCGCTCCGGACGAACTTCGGTTGGTACCTGGAAGTTAGCACCACCAACACGACGGCTTTTAACTTCAACTGCAGGCATAACATTGTTTAAAGCCTTTTTCCAGGTTTCTAAACCGCTTTCGCTGGTTTTCTTTTCAACAATATCAACTGCGTTATAAAATATAGAGTACGCGGTAGATTTTTTACCATCATACATCATGTTATTTACAAACCTTGTAACCATGGTATCATTGAACCGTGGATCAGGAAGGATAATTCTCTTTTTTGGTTTTGACTTTCTCATTGCTTTCTATCCTCCTTAATTATTTTTTCTTCTTAGCTGGTGCGCCTTTGGTAGGTGCAGCTGCCTGACCTGGTTTAGGACGTTTTGTTCCGTATTTACTACGACGTTGGTTACGGCCGGCAACACCTGATGTATCTAACGCACCACGGATGATGTGGTAACGTACACCTGGTAAATCCTTAACACGACCACCGCGGATCAAAACGATAGAGTGCTCCTGTAAGTTGTGACCTTCACCAGGGATGTAAGCATTTACTTCTTTACCGTTGGTTAAGCGCACACGGGCAACTTTACGCATTGCTGAGTTTGGTTTTTTAGGGGTAGTGGTATACACGCGTGTGCATACGCCTCTTCGCTGTGGACAGCTGTCCAACGCTGGCGACTTACTCTTGTCAACCAGAGCTACTCTACCTTTTCTAACTAATTGCTGAATAGTAGGCATTTTTTCCTTTTTGTATTTACAGTTTTATCCTTATTTTAAGGACTGCAAAGGTACGGAGTATTTTTTGATTTTCAAGGGATTGGCTAGAAAAAGTTTTGTAAAGGGTTGGTTTGGTGGATGGAAGGGGGCGTTGAGGGGTAATTGATTGATATTTTAAGTGTTATGGGGAGTTATTGAAAGCACTATTCCTATTCCCAGTATCGTCATTGCGAGGAACGAAGCAATCCCCAATGTGTCAAGTTGCCTGAATTTACAGGTTATTAAGTCTATCAATAACATCATCCGCCGAAAGGGGGACATTTTTGCCAGAGTGAAACTCTTTTAAAGACTTTTTTGCTGTTTTAGCAATCTCGTCTCTACGAGCTTCAATTTGTCGCTTTTGTAAAATTTCAAGTAGCATTTCCCTGGATGCAAAATCCAATTGCATAATATCTTCAAGTGTTGAATTGATGGTTACCATGGGTTAGTTATTTAAACAAAAATACAAAAAATAGGGGTACAGCGAATGACTATATTGATAATGGCAATGCCTTCGGCCCGCGCTGTTTGTTCATACTGCACCGGCCTTAGCCACATTGGCCGGTATCCACGCCCATCGCTATTGCGGGCTTGGGATACAAATATTTTTTTTGGATGGCTTGGTAACTGCTGGATTAGCCTATATAAACAAACAAAGCGGTGATTACTCACCGCCTTGCCATCAATCACTCACAAACAATCACTCAAAACAATCTTTTTATTAGTAGTGGTTATAGCCACCCTGGTTGTAATCATGGTCGTGGCCACGTCCGTGGTCGTCATGATCGCGGTAGTGATACCTGTCATGATGGTATCCTCTTCCATATCCATCGCGTACCACACAACCCGATGATACCGATACTACTACTGCTGATATTAATAGTGCAAATGCAACAAATCTCTTTTTCATGGTGTTTAATTTTAATGGTACCTGTTAATTAAACAACGTACACATATATGACGTTTTGTTTTTGAAAAGGATTAACCGGGGGTGGCATTTTATTAAAAACCCGCGTCGATGATCTGCTGGTAATAGGGCGATTCGGGCAGGGCAAACTCTTCGGCTTTCGGCATCCATATTTTATAATCGGCCAGGTTGCCTGTGTTTTTGTAGCAGGTTGCCATGTTAAAAACCTGCCTTGTTTTTATTGCCTGATACTGGTTAAATGATTGAGGTACCGAAGGGACTTGTGTTGGCCAAAACAGGGACAAATATTTGGATGCGCCTAAATTGCGCGATCGGTTTAGTGTTAACCATGTTAAAATATAAAATATTGATTATAAGGTATTTATAAAAAATATATTTGAAATGTGTTAAGTTATGTTAACCCAATTCGATGCATTTGCACTGCAAAAAAGCCTCCAACTTTTTATTGTTGGAGGCTTTTTTTATTATGGCGCTGCCGGTTTTGGCGGCGTTGGCGGATGCGGCATGTTCCTTGGCGGAGCGCAGTTTGTAGCTAAGGTGGCAACCATTGCTGCAAGCAACAGTATGCCGGTGAATTTCTTTTTCATAGTGGTATGTTTTACAGTTATAATATAAGTTGGCTGTTAATTGTTTTCAAAAACCATTAACTTAGGTTTTTACAATACAATCATCATGAAAAAAATATCCTTACTGATTATTCCTTTCTGCATCCTCGTCGGTTGCAAGCCTAAACCCGCAGCCAATAACAGTGATGCGTTATCCGGCGATGCTGCCTTCCAAAAAATTGCCGACGACTACCTCGACGGTTACCTGGCCTGGCGGCCGGCCAATGGCGTTGCCCTTGGCTACCACCAATACGATGGCAAGGTTACCGACATCAGTAAGGCCTCTATTGAAAAAGAACTGGCGCGGTTAAAAGAATTTGATACCAAATTGGACTCCGCCGATACGGCCTCCTTTAGCCCCAAAACATTTTACGATTACCGCATTTTACGCTCGGCCATTAAACAGGAACTTTGGACTTTTGAAGATCTGGGAACCTATACTAAAAACCCCATGACCTATGCTGGCGCGGTTGACGTAAGTATTTATGTGAAGCGTAATTTTGCACCGATAGCCGATAGGGTAAAATCAATCATAGCGATAGAAAAACAGGCCCCTAAAATGATGGCCGATGCTAAACTAAACCTGAACGATACCTTGGCGAAACCGTACGTAGAAACCGCTATACAGATAGCAGAAGGCTCGGCTGCTTTTTTGGGCGGCGACCTGAAGGTGGCGTTAAAAGATGTGAAGAACGATACGCTGATGAAAAGCTTCAACAAGGTTAACGCGGCTGCCATAGCGGCAGTAAATGATTTTGCCGCTTATCTGAAAAAAGTAAAACTGCCCAAAGCCAATAACAAATACGCCATTGGTACAGCCAACTACCAAAAAATGCTGCTATACAGCGAGGGGATAAAACTTACGCCCGATAAGATATTGGAAATAGGCCTGGCACAGTTAAAAAAAGAACAGGATTCGTTTAATGCCGCGGCTAAGGTGATCAACCCCAATAAAAAACCGGTTGATGTATACCACGATCTGCAAAAAGACCATCCCACTGCTGAAAGCCTGATCCCGGATGCTAAAAAGAACCTGGAGCAGATTCGCCAGTTTTTGATCGATAAAAACATTGTTACCATGCCCTCACAGGTGCGGGTGAAGGTGGAGGAAACACCGCAATACGCCCGCGCTACCGGCACCGCATCAATGGATACGCCCGGTCCGTTTGAAACTACCGCTACTGAGGCCTATTACTATATAACCCCTGTTGACCCTAAATGGACGGCGCAACAAAAGGAAGACTGGCTAAAACAGTTTGACTATTACACCACCGACAATGTAACCATCCACGAAGCCTACCCGGGTCACTATACCCAGTTTTTGCACCTGAATGCTTCATCGGCAACAAAAATTGAAAAGATCTTCGGCAGCTACGCCTTTGTGGAAGGCTGGGCACACTACTGCGAAAAAATGATGGCCGACGAAGGCTACGGCCACAATGGTGACCCGGTGAAGGCTGCCAAATACCGCCTGGCGCAGTCTGGCGATGCCCTGCTGAGACTTTGCCGCTTATGTGTATCCATCAAAACACATACCCAGGGCATGAATGTAGATGATGCCACCAAATTTTTCATGAATAACTGGTACCAGGGCGATAAGCCATCGCGCCAGGAAGCCCTGCGTGGTACCTTTGACCCCGGTTACCTGTTTTACACCATTGGCAAGCTGGAAATCCTGAAACTACGCGATGACTACCAAAAACAGGAAGGCACCAACTACTCCCTCAAAAAATTCCACGATGCCGTACTTGACCACGGTATGCCGCAAATTGGCATGCTACGAGAAATTATGTTGAAAGATAAAAGTACCTGGGGCGATGTTTTGTAAGAAGCCGAAAGCTTAAGGCTTAAAACTGAAAGTATTACTGTCGAATATTCGTCATTGCGAGGTGCGAAGCAATCCCCGATATGCTAAGTCCCAGATAGTTCAGGATTGCTTCGTACCGATGACGGTAGCTTAGAACATTCGTTTAATTAATCCTAATCTCGTGGTTTGTGTACTCACAAACCGCAGCTTCCAATGCTTTGAGTTTGATCCCATAAAACAACAACCATCGGAAGATGCCTGTGAGGACACAGTCATCGGAAGTGGACTAAAGACGTAAATCAGAAAGCTCTTAATAAAAAAAGAGAATGACATCGTAGCTCAAGCCGCAATGCCATTCTCTTTTTATAGCTTTTTAAGCTATCATCTGCACATCTGAAATTTGCAAATCTGCACATCCAAACTCCCGGGGGGCTACACCACCATATTCACAATCCTGCCTTTAACTACAATCACCTTTTTAGGGGCTTTGCCGTCAAGGTATTTTTGTACGTCGGCATTGGCTAATACGGTTTCTTCTATTTCCTTAACCTCCAGGCTTAACGGAATATTCAGGTTCATTTTCATTTTACCATTGATAGATATCGGGTAAGCAAAATCATCCTCAATTAAATAAGTGCTGTTGAACTTAGGGAACGGCGCGTAAGATAAAGTACCGGCCGGGTTGCCAAGTAAAGTCCATAACTCCTCGCAAATGTGAGGGGCATACGACGACAAAATGATTACCATATCCTGCAATACAGCACGGTTATTACATTTTAAATCGGTTAACTCATTTACAGCTATCATAAAGCTGGATACCGAAGTATTGAACGAGAAACGCTCGATATCTTCCTCTACTTTGCGGATAATCTTATGCAACGATTTCAACTCCGCTTTTGAAGGCTCGGCATCGGATACTTTGAACTCCCAGGCCTCGTTATGGAACAAACGCCAGAATTTACGCAGGAATTTAAATACGCCCTCGATACCGTTGGTATTCCATGGTTTGCTTTGCTCCAGCGGGCCAAGGAACATTTCATACATGCGCAGGGTATCGGCACCGTAGCGTTGGGCAATGTCATCAGGGTTAACAACGTTGTAGTAACGTTTCGACATTTTTTCAACTTCTACGCCGCAGATATATTTGCCGTTTTCTAAAATAAATTCAGCATCTGCAAATTCCGGCCGCCATTGTTTGAACTTGCTGATGTTCATCACTTCGTTCTCTA
Organism: Mucilaginibacter ginsenosidivorax; assembly: GCF_007971525.1. Classification (NCBI taxonomy): domain Bacteria; kingdom Pseudomonadati; phylum Bacteroidota; class Sphingobacteriia; order Sphingobacteriales; family Sphingobacteriaceae; genus Mucilaginibacter; species Mucilaginibacter ginsenosidivorax. Next base: position 1,442,713 of record NZ_CP042437.1, on the reverse strand, counting down.
CAATATTTACATCAACATGCAATGGCGATGTTTTATATTCTTTAATCAAACCATGAGATACAAAAGTGTTGGTTCCGCGACCTTCTTCGTCTATCAAACGATAAACAAAATTGCTGCGGCCTTGAATCATCCCCTGGTTAATCAACTTTTTGAAAGGTTCTTCCTCAACCACTTTACCAATATCTTTCAGGAATTTGTTCCAGAAACGGCTATACAACAAGTGGCCTGTAGCGTGTTCGCTGCCACCTATGTATAAATCCACATCTTTCCAATATTCAATGGCTTCTCTTGATGCAAATTCATTATCATTTTTTGCATCCATGTACCTATACCAGTACCAGCTACTGCCAGCCCAGCCAGGCATCGTCGAAAGTTCGTAAGCATAGCCACCAGCCCCCTCTAAATCTCCCCCGGTAGGGGAGACTTTAGCTGCAGTTGGTTCTTCTTCGCTTGATATTTTGGTTTTATCTCTTTCTGGGAGGCTATCTAATTTTGATTTTATAGATAAGGCAACGGATTGAACATCTTTTAATACTTCATCGTTTGAAAACCGTATTACTTCAAAACCGAAATGATTTAACACTTCAGTTCTTGCATCGTCAGCCTCTTTGTTTGCTGTGTGATGACGGCCATCAAGCTCAATTACTAAACCTTTTTGTAAGGAAACAAAATCAGCAATAAACTGCCCTATAATGTGTTGTCTCCTTATTTTATAGCCCAGTTTTTCGCCTCTTAGTAATTGCCATAGGATATCTTCAGCCTCTGTCGGCTGACTTCTATTATCACGGCTAAAGTCTTTTATCTGTTCATAATAAACAGGATCGGCAGTTTCTCTGTAATTTCCAGCCTGGTGAGGCTCAAAAGTCTCCCCTACCGGGGGAGATTTAGAGGGGGCTGCTTCCGGTTTGTAGCTCCAGTTTTCGGCACGACCTAAAGGCGGTTCACCCGATTCAGTAGGCAAATATTTATCAACTTCGGGCAATAACAGCGGTAAGTGGCTTTCTTCAATTAAATAAGGCAAACCATCTTTAAAATAAACAGGGACGGGCTCACCCCAGTAGCGCTGACGGCCAAAAATGGCGTCGCGCATCCTGAAATTGATTTTTGCTTTGCCGGCGCCAACCTCTTCCAGTTTGGCAATAACGGCAGCGGTACCCGCTTTATAATCTAACCCGTTCATAAATTCCGAGTTGATATAAATGCCTTCCTTAGTTGGGTCGGCCTCGGCATCTATTTTCTGGGTGTCAAGAATCTGCACTATCGGCAAATTAAAATGTTTGGCAAACAAATAGTCGCGCTGATCGCCGGATGGTACTGCCATTACAGCACCAGTTCCGTAACCAGCCAGTACGTAATCGGCAATCCAGATAGGGATTGGCTGACCGTTCAGCGGGTTTAAAACATAGCTGCCGGTAAAGGCGCCCGATACCGTTTTTGCATCAGCCATCCTGTCAAGCTCCGATTTCTTTTTGGTAACGGCAATGTAGGCATCAATATCGGCCTTCTGTTCAGGCGTAGTTAAACTGGCTACCAACTCATGCTCGGGCGCTATCACCACAAAGGTTACACCGAAGATGGTATCCACGCGGGTGGTGAAAACCTCTATATAGTTAGTGGTTAGTGGTGAGTGGTGAGTGGTTTTGTTTATTGGGAAGCGTACGCTTGCACCGGTACTCTTACCAATCCAGTTGCGCTGCATTTCTTTCAAAGGCTCGGGCCAGTCAATGGTGTCAAGGCCTTGTAACAGGCGTTCGGCGTAGGCGGTGATGCGCATGCTCCATTGCATCATCTTTTTTTGCTCAACGGGATAGCCGCCGCGTTCGCTAAAACCGTCTTTTACCTCGTCGTTGGCCAATACGGTACCAAGGGCAGGGCACCAGTTTACGGTGCTTTCGCGCAGGTAGGTAAGGCGGTATTTCAATAGTTCGGCCTGCTGGTCCTGGTTGCTCATCGCTTTCCATTCAGGGGCAGTAAAACTCAATGTTTCTTCATCGCACACGGCATTGATGCCTGCTGACCCGTTTTGCTCAAAATGTTCAACCAGTTTGGCTATGCTTTCGGCTTTGTCGGCATCCTTATTATACCAGCTGTTAAACAGCTGCATAAAAATCCACTGCGTCCACTTATAATAATCGGGCGAGCTGGTGCGCACTTCGCGGCTCCAGTCGAACGAGAAGCCAATCTGGTCCAGTTGGCGGCGGTAGGTAGCTATATTATCTTCGGTAGTTACCGCCGGGTGTTGCCCGGTTTGTATGGCATATTGCTCGGCCGGTAAGCCAAAACTATCGTAACCCATGGGGTGCAGTACGTTAAAGCCTTTAAGGCGTTTGTAACGTGCAAAAATATCAGATGCAATATAACCCAGCGGATGGCCCACATGCAGCCCTGCACCCGATGGGTAGGGAAACATATCCAGCACATAATACTTGGGTTTGGTGCTTTTATCTTCGGCTTTAAACGTATTGTTCTGGGCCCAAAACTGCTGCCACTTTTGCTCTATATCTTTAAATTGATAGTCCATTTTGTTGGTTATACGTATGAGGTTGCGAAATTAAGAAAATCTCTATTAGTATGGTAGTTTATTGGCGATTAGTTGATTGCTATAAAAACAATGCAAAAAACTGCGGGCGGGTGTTACTTATTGAAGCTCATTTTCGTAATCATAATTAACAACATAAGGGCCATCGGTAAAATCTTGCGTTTTTGCCTTATGAAATTGTTGAGATATGTACAAGCCACGTTGCTAATGGGTTGAGGGTGATGTGAATATATGTTAATAAATTACCCCAACTTATTTTATAATTAGCCGTAATAGAGTTAAATTTGGTCAATATATTTAAAACTTAAACATGAAACACAATTACAAACTAACCCTGATAGCAGTTGCAGGTCTTGCTTTAACCTATTTTGGTTGCAGCAAATTAAAAGACGACAACACAACACCAAACACAGCCGATCCGACGATGGTAAGTACCGAGATAGCTTCAAACCTTAGTGAGGCTTTGTATGCCGATAAAGGCGGCTTTAGTATTTCTGACGGATTGGATGATCCAACAAACATTGTGTTTAAGTCAAAAGGTAAGGTTAGAATTGAATCTGTAAATCATTTTGGTTGCGGTTCAAAGTTGGATACAACCTTTTCCTTTAAGTTGGGTGACAGTGATACATCGAAAATTGATATTTGGGAAAAAATCAAGTATGAAGTTGCATGCACAAACAACAAGAGATCAAGCATTACAGTTAACGATAGTTTAAACCTGGTATTAGTTGGCGGCGGTGCCAATATCACCGAAAAATATGGCAAAAGCTTTATTTTAAAAAGCCTTAACCCCGGAGTAAGCAACCTGAAACTGCAGTTAGATGGTGCTTTGAATGCTTACGTAAATGGTACTTACACAGAGGCCGGAAAAGCAAAAGCTATATCCGCATCATTCAACTTTAAACTAACCGGCTTAATGATAGACCGCGCTGCCGACGCCGATATAACCGACGGTCACGCAACATTTACCACCAAAGGAACATATGAAGGCAAAACATGGAACTACAGCGGTACAATTTCTTTTGTGGGTAACCATAAAGCCCAGTTTAGCATTAATGGAAAAAAATTCACAATAAATATTAAAACCGGGCAGGTATTATAAAACAGGCAAGTTATTTGATCCCCGCTGCCAGCATGGTTTGCGGGGATTTTTTTATTTAACAGCTTTTGTTTTACGTATTTTTTACTGTGTAGTGAAAAAATCCAATTGCTGTTTTCCATTATATCAAATAGATATCGAATTCAAAAGCCGTTATTTTTCTACAGGTGAGGAATGGCGGGTAAATTATTGCCCGGTATTTGGTGGAAAATATTACCCGTTATGTCGCCGCTGCTCATAAATAATACCATAAAACGTTAGTTTAAAAACCAACTCACTATTGTGCCTTTAAGTAACTATTGAATTTTAAGAATCTGCCACTTATATGGAATACTTATTGTTGTTTTCATCGCAATAAATATCTAAATCTATTACGATGAAATTAAACTTACCTAAGGTATTACCAGCAATTCTGGCGATCTCCCTGTTTTATGCCGCCTGTAAAAAAGTTGAAAACAAACCGTCCTCAACTACAACTAAAAGCGCTGATGAAGCAAGTTCGGCAATTGCTAAAAATCTTGCCCAATCGTTAACCGGTGCATTTGGCGGCGCCAGTATAAAAGATGGTGTAAATCCGTCAACTACCTTTTCAGCATCAACAAAACTTAAAATACAAAGCCAAGATTATCATTGTGGTTTTTATGTAGATACCAGCCTAAACCTTCTTTTTAACCAGGGCGATACTTTAAAAGCACACAAAACAGGAGGTGTAAGGTACTTTTTTATCTGCAACGATAAAAAAACAATAGGCTATGATCTGTTAGATTCGGTAAAAACGGTTGGTAGCGGCCCTGGTTACGCATTCACCTACGCTATTGTTCAGGATTATCATGTACGAGGCCTGAATACCAATAACTCCAACTTTTCGCTCAACGGTAAAATGAAAGCATTTACCGATAACCAGTACACCAAATATGGTACTGGCAGTTCGGTTCATAACCTTTATACGTTTACCAACCTGTATGTACACGGCGATGATAATTTTGATATAACCAGTGGCGATGCTACCTTTGAATCAACCGGCAAAACCACTGGCGGTGGGTGGGATTACAGCGGTACACTGCATTTTCTGGGTAACCACAAAGTTCAAATGACTTTTTTAAACCACGAATACCTTGTGGATATGATAACCGGCGAAGTAAAGCCTAATTAACGCTATTAATATAAATACAGCAAAAGCCTTTTTCCTGTTTGGAAGAGGGCTTTTTTATTGGTGCGGTTGCTATCGCCCCGCTAAAACTTTGTCTGGTAAAAATAGTTACCTAAAATCGTATACTTGCTAAACCAAAAAAGCCTGATACTAATGCCAATCAAAAAGCTTCCCCTTCAGGATGGTTGGGGCCTTCGCCTCATTTCAAACCTCACCTTCCAGGTGCTTGTGGCCATTGCCCTGGGCGTGGTGGTAGGCCTAAACTTTAAGGGTTTTGCTCCAACAGCCGAACTGATCAGCAAAACCTTCATCAGCCTGATCACTATGCTGATAGCACCAATCATATTTTTTACCATTGTGCTGGGTATTGCCGGTATGAGCGATATGAAAAAGGTGGGCCGGGTAGGCGGGAAGGCGCTGCTTTATTTTGAAATAGTAACCTCTTTTGCCCTTGTTATAGGTGTTGCGGTTGCCAATATCATAAAACCGGGCGCCGGTTTTCAAAATCATAACATGACCGATGCAACGGGTAAACTGGCCGTGTATGAAAAAGCAGCATCTGAAATGCACTGGGGCGATTTTATAGCTCATATAGTGCCCGGTAACGTATTTGAAGCTTTTGCCAAAGGCGATATTTTGCAGATTTTGTTTTTTGCCATCCTGTTTGGCGTTGGCCTGAGCCGCATGGGCGAAACGGGGCAGGCCGTTATCAGTTTGTTTGATAAGCTGTCTAAAGTGTTTTTCAACATCATGAAAATAGTGATGAAAGTTGCCCCTTTGGGCGCTTTCGGAGGGATGGCATTTACCATCAGCAAGTACGGTGTAAAAACCCTGCAGCCGCTGGCTATATTGATGGGTTCGGTTTACTTGACTATGTTCCTGTTTATTTTTGTGGTGCTCAATATCATTTGCCGCATTTACAAATTTAGCCTGTGGCAATATCTTAAATATATTAAAGAAGAAATACTGATTGTGCTAGGCACATCTTCATCCGAATCGGCCCTGCCTGCTATGATGGAAAAGCTGGAAAAGTTTGGTTGCTCCAAATCTGTAGTAGGTTTGGTTATCCCAACAGGGTATTCCTTTAATTTGGATGGCACCACTATTTACCTATCTATGTGTGTGATATTTTTGGCGCAGGTTTTTAATGTCCCTTTGTCGCTGGCGCAGCAGTTAACTATTATTGGCATCCTCATGATTACCTCCAAAGGTGCAGCAGGTGTTACCGGTAGCGGGTTTATTGTATTGAGCAGCACGCTTGCGGCCATTAAAATTATCCCGGTAGAGGGGTTGGCTATATTAATTGGGGTAGATAGGTTTATGTCAGAAGCACGGGCTATCACCAATGTGATAGGCAATGGCGTGGCAACTATTGTAATTGCGAAAAGTGAAGGAGAGTTTGTAAGCCCCCTAACCCCCTGAAGGAGGGATTTTTGATTTGCCATTTAAAAGATACGGGGAACATATTAATTGGCAAATACACGCCATGTATACCAGTTAATGTATAACTTGCAATATATGACGGATTATATCACGCTTATTAAAGACTGGGTTATTGCCTTGGGCGAGAAGCACGAGGTTGATCCTTTGCTTATTGGTATTCTTTATTTAGTTAGTAAGATCTGCTTTTTTTCGTTCCTGGGCTGGGTGCTCAAAACTTTCAGGGCCAAAAAGCCTATCCTTATTCCGCTGCTGCTTGCTTCGCTTAGTTTTAGCCTGCCTTATCTTTACCTCATCATTGCAGGCCGCAATATTTCCATTTGGGTATATGTGTTTATTGGCTTAATGTTTGTTTACGGAGGGTTTTCCATCTGGAAGAAAATTACTGCCAAACCTAATCCGGCTTAGGGCCTTACTAACGGTTTCAACTGTCGGTAAAATATATCTCTTCTTTTATAAAAAATTGAAATTTTTATTTATCATTGTGTCAATAAAACGCAATAGGTTTTTGCCCATTGTAAACCAATTATAAATAGGCTGATTACCAAATGGTAGTCGGTTTTAAAACATACATAAAGTATTAGTATCATCATGAAAAAAGCTATTTTGTTATTGGCAAGTGCAGGCATCAGTTTGCAATCGATTGCGCAAAAGATAACATGGGTTTCCAGCACAAAAACAGCTCATTGGGTTGCTGGCAATCTCAAAGCATCTTCGGGCAGGGGTAGCGCTGCCGATGTTGAAATTTTAACCGGAAGCCCCAAGCAAACTGTTAGTGGTTTTGGCGGATGCTTTAATGAGCTTGGCTATACATCGCTGCAATTGCTGAGCGCTGCCGACAGGCAGGCCATTATGAAAGAATTATTTGCCCCGGGTGTAGGCGCCAATTTTACCATTTGCCGGATGCCGGTTGGCGCCAATGATTTTTCGCTTAACTGGTACTCGTATGATGAAACCGATGGCGATTTTTTGCTGAAAGATTTTAGCATAGCCCATGATATGCACACCCTTGTGCCCTTTATAAAAAATGCTCAAAAGTTTAACCCTGCACTTAAGCTGTGGGCATCGCCATGGAGCCCGCCACAATGGATGAAAAAGAATAAGCATTATGCCGCTGCCATGATACCCACTAAAGAAATGATAAAAAAATACGAGGAACGTGGCATAAAACTTACCGGCATGGATTTTTCAAATGCCGAGAACGGCCTGAAACCCGACCAGGTGGGTAAAGAAGGTACCGACATGTTTATACAGGACGATCGATATTTTAAAACCTACGCTCAATACTTTGGCAAATTTGTTGACGCCTACAGGCAGCAGGGCATTAAAATAGGCATGGTGATGCCGCAAAATGAGTTTAACTCGGCACAGGTATTTCCCAGCTGTACCTGGACGGCTCATGGCCTGGCTAAATTTGTAAGCTATCTTGGGCCTCAAATGCAGCAGCGTGGCGTAAACATCTTTTTCGGAACGGTTGAACGTGCCAACGAGAAACTGACAGACACCCTGCTAACCAGCCCCGAAAGCGCTAAGTACATTAAAGGAGTGGGTTTCCAGTGGGCTGGTAAAGGCGCCATTGCAGGTATTCATCAACGATATCCAAACCTTGCCTTGTACCAAAGCGAGCAGGAATGCGGCGATGGCCAAAACGACTGGAAATACTGCTGTTATACATGGGATTTAATGAAACATTATTTTAACAGCGGCGCCAGCGCTTACATGTATTGGAACATAGCCTTAAAAGAGGGCGGCATTAGCCACTGGGGCTGGCGGCAAAACTCACTGGTGAGTGTAGATACTACCAATCGCACCTATAAGTTCAATTACGAATATTACCTGCTTAAGCACCTGAGCCATTACGTGAAACCCGGCGCAAAGCTATTGGCGGCAAGCGGTACATTTAACAATTTGCTGGCCTTTAAAAATCCCGATAACAGCATAGTTATAGTTATACAAAACGATGGCGAAGCCGATAAGGTGGTTAATATAAAGCTGGGTAATAAAACAATCAGCCCGTTATTAAAAGCAGATTCGTTTAATACCTTTTTATTGGCGGGCAGCAAGTAAAAATGGATATGAATACGTTGTAATAGATCTTCGCAGATAGCACAATGGCTGAAAAATGTAAAAGCCGGCTTATAATACGCCTGCATTGCTGGCTTACACTGATAAAGAGTAGGTTAAACCAGAGTACTGTCATTGGTATACATTACTTTATTTATATTTGCGCGCTAACCTGAACCTGATTACCGGCCGGGGTTTACCGCAATTAATTAAACTAATGCATCTCCTGATACCCAAATTATGATAGATATCAACGACTATATTAACCAAGGTAACCTTGAACAGCATTGCTTTGATATTTTTGACGAGGAACGCGCACGGGAAGTGGTAGCTTTAAGCCAGGAACATCCCGGGATTAGGCAGGAGCTGGAAAAAATTGAAGATACGATTGAAAAACTTGCCGAAAACGGGGCCATCACTCCTCCGGAAAGGCTTAGGAACAGCATATTGGCAGCGTTGGGTTTCCCGGGCGACGCCATCGATATAGAAAATTTGCCTGCGACCGACGAATACTCCAGTTATACTGCATGGCTCAGCGCAGTTGAACACCTTTTACCGGCCGAACCCTTTGATGATTTTTTTGCGCACCTGCTGCGCCAGGATGAGCATATTGTCCAAACCCTGGTAGTAACTAAACTAAATGTGCCCGAAGAGGTACACGAAGAAGTGGCAGAAAGCTTTTTTATATTGAAAGGGCAATGCGCCTGTACCGTTGGCGATAAAGTATTTACGCTTAATCCCGGCGATCACCTGGAAATTCCGTTACATGTTAATCATGATATAAAGATACTGTCTCCGTACGTTATTGCCATTTTGCAGCACCGCTTTGCCTGATCTTGACTATAATGGAAACAACTCTTTCAGAAAAAGAACTCATTGGTGCTATGCAGAAACGCGACCCTTCGAGCGTTGGCGCCTTATATGATAGTTATGCAGCAACCCTGTTTAAAATTATTTGCTGCCATATCAGCGACAGGCAAATAGCAGAGGAAATACTGACAGATACAATATTAGAGATCTGGGCCAACATCCAATATTATCACCAACAGGATAAACGCCTGCTAATCTGGATGGCCGGGATAGCCCGGAACCGTGCCTCAAGGTCGCAAATAGCTTAAAGTCCATTTTTAAGCCTATGAAGGCAACGGGTGTGACCAGGCAGGTGCTGTTGGTATACACATACCATGAACTGCACCTGAAAAAAATGGCCGAACCGGCGTTGTTACCAATACCATGTAATATCAAAACGTCACTTTTATGTTATCATACTAAATTATTCGGCTATTAAATTATAATGGGGTTTGACATTCGGCCAAAAACTTTAGATTTGCCGTACTAAACGAAAAAACCAATGAGTGTTCTGGTAAATAAAGATTCAAAAGTTATTGTACAAGGTTTCACCGGTAAAGAGGGCAGCTACCATGCCGAGCAAATGATTGCTTATGGTACCCAGCTTGTTGGTGGTGTTACACCTGGCAAAGGCGGTCAAAGCCACCTGGACAGGCCTGTTTTTAACACAGTTAAAGACGCGGTTGATCAAACCGGCGCCGATGTATCTATCATTTTTGTACCCCCTGCCTTTGGCGCGGATGCTATTATGGAAGCTGCCGAGGCCGGTATTAAAGTTATTGTTTGTATTACCGAAGGTATCCCTACAAAAGATATGATTGCGGTAAAAGAATATTTAACCGATAAGGACGCGCGCCTTATTGGCCCCAACTGCCCAGGCATTATAACTGCCGACGAAAGTAAAATTGGTATTATGCCTGGTTTTATCTTCAAAAAAGGTAATGTAGGCGTAGTTTCAAAATCGGGTACGTTAACCTACGAGGCGGTTGACCAGGTGGTTAAAGCTGGTTTAGGTATCACTACTGCCATAGGTATTGGTGGCGACCCTATCATAGGTACCCCAACCAAAGAAGCTGTTGAATTACTGATGAATGATCCGGATACACACGGCATTATCATGATTGGCGAAATTGGTGGTGGTATGGAAGCTGATGCAGCCCGTTGGATTAAAGAATTTGGTACTAAACCTGTTGTAGGTTTTATTGCCGGCCAAACCGCGCCTCCGGGCCGCAGGATGGGCCACGCAGGTGCAATTGTTGGCGGTGCCGACGATACAGCTGCTGCCAAAATGAAAATTATGGCCGAATGCGGTATCCGCGTAGTAGAATCGCCTGCCGAAATTGGCGCTGCTATGGCCGAAGAATTGGCAAAGTTATAGCCCCCCTAACCCCTGAAGGGGGAATTGGAAAAGCATATTTAAATCCTGGTCATTTTTGGCCGGGATTTTTTATTTTATATCGTACTCTATTCTGAAAATCATCAAATTCTGAGAATTCTGATTCGGACAGTGCTGAAAAATCGCTATTTTTAAAACATCAGCTTTAAAACATCACCCATGATCAAAAAAAATCTGTTTTGGTTACTTTTATTTTCATGCTGCACCGCAGCTTCTGCCCAAACCTATAAGCCCGCCGCCTTTACCGATCCCGACAGGCTGAAAAAGATAGAAGCCACTTACCCGGTGATAGACCAGATATATAAAAAGTATGCCGAAGACAATCATTGGCCCGGTGTTGCCTATGGTATTATTGTGGATGGTAAACTGGTGCATACCGTGGGCCTTGGCTATACCGATGTGCCAAATAAAATACCGGCCACGCCAAAATCGGCTTTCCGCATTGCCTCCATGACTAAAAGCCTTACGGCCATGGCTATTTTAAAACTTCGCGATGAGGGCAGGCTCAAGCTGGATAATCCGGCTTACCTGTATATTCCCGAAATGAAGGTTACCAAATACCTTACTAAGGATGCTACGCCCATAACCATACGCCACCTGCTTACCCATGCTGCCGGGTATCCGGAGGATAACCCCTGGGGCGACAGGCAACTGGGCGTAAGTGATGCCGAACTGGTGGCCATATACAAAAAAGGTGTTTCGTTTTCCAATAACCCCGGGCAGGGGTATGAGTATAGCAACCTTGGTTTTGCCACACTGGGTTACATCATCAAAAAAGTATCGGGCAAAACCTATGAGACTTATATTACCGACAATATCCTGAAACCACTGGGTATGACGCATACCTACTGGGAATACACTAAAGTACCTAAAGAACAGCTGGCCCTTGGCTACCGCTGGCTGGATGATAAATGGGTTGAGCAGCCCTTGCTGCACGATGGGGCTTACGGTGCCATGGGCGGCCTTATTACCACTATTGAAGATTTTAGTATTTATATGGCCCTGCACCTGGATGCCTGGCCGCCAAGAGATGATGCCGAAACCGGCCCTGTTAAACGCAGTTCTATCCGCGAGATGCAATACCCCTGGGATGTAAACTATTTAACGGCCAATGCCAAAACAACCACAGGCCGCCCTTGCCCCAATGTGAGCGCCTACGCTTACGGGTTACGCTGGGCGAAGGACTGCGACAACCGGGTTTATATTGGCCATACCGGCGGTTTGCCGGGCTTTGGCAGCCAATGGAACATTATGCCCGATTACGGTATCGGCGTGGTGTCGTTCGCTAATTTAACCTACGCCAGGGCGGGCTACCCCAATACCATGGTGTTGGATACTATAATGGCCCTAACCGGCATAAAACCCCGACAGTTGCCGGCTTCGTTAATTTTGGAGCAACGCAAAAACGACCTGCTGAAAGTTATTGCCGATTGGAGTAAAGCCAAAGAAAGCGGCATTTTTGCTGATAACTTTTTTATGGACTACTTTCCTGATAAATTAAAAGTTGCAGCCGCGGCCGCCTTTGCCAAAGCCGGGAAAACTGTGAGTATTGGCGATGTAATACCGGAAAACCAGTTGCGCGGCTATTTTATAATTAAGGGAGAGAATGCCAATATTAAAGTAAGCTTTACGCTCACGCCCGAAAATCCTCCGCTGATACAGGAGTATCATTTGGATGTGGTAATGCAGTAGTGTTAAGTCAAAAGTACTAAGTCGTAAGTCTGAATTTGTTTTTTCGCTCTTTTGACTTAGAACTTAAGACTTTGAGCTAAAGAATATCCGTCAATTTATCGTTGATACGACAGTTGTTTATCCGGGTCAGGATACTCCGTTTACTTTAAACCAGATGATGGTTTCGGTAGTTAAATTTATTTTCAGGTTAAAATAGCAGCTTCCTCCGTCCATCACCCTTACTATATTTTTTCGCCAGTAACTTTTGTCATTATCGGGGCGCCAGTCATCCAGTTTACAAAAGCAATTTACCCAAACTTCTTTTTCGCCCTTGGCATTAGTAGCCGCCACAATTTGTTTATAGTAACCGGATGGCGATTTGATCTTGGGGTCATAAGCAACCGAACCGGGGTACTTTTTTGTATTGGCCAGGTTTTGCTTGTAAATTTTTTCGCTATCGGCATTGTATTGACTAATCGCCTCGCTAATCAAAAGGTTTGCTTTTTCTATCTCATCAGGCGTGAGCACTACAGGTTTTGCATCTTCATCAAAATACCTGCCCGCCAGGTTTTTCTCCAGGTTTAAAATAGCCAGCTTTGATGTATCAACCTGCTGCGCCTGCATATGAACCGAATGTGGTAAAGCCAAATGTTGCTTTGGTTTACCAACTGTTAAAACAAATGTTAATAATAGCAGGTATGGATTCATAGCAACAAGATAACCTTAATTTTTGGTATTTATTGTGCAAGTCAACCCAGTGTAAACATCAACTTCAAAAACATTCAATCGCCCTTAATTATCGTATCTTTATATAACAGAAGGGGGTGAGCAACAATCAATAATTCACTCCATCAATAATTCAGTAATTAAGATGGAATATAACAAATTAACGCCCGAAGAAGAATATATCATACTGCATAAAGGCACCGAAAGGCCTTTTACAGGCTCGTTGTTAAACAACCATGCGCAAGGTTTATATGTTTGTAAACGCTGTGATACACCGTTATACACTTCTGAGTCAAAATTTGAATCGCATTGTGGCTGGCCAAGTTTTGATGATGAAATTCCGGGTGCCGTAAAAAGGGTGCCCGATGCAGATGGTCGCCGGGTTGAGATTGTATGCGCCAATTGTGGGGCCCACCTGGGTCACGTTTTTGAGGGCGAATACCTAACCCCGAAGAATACTCGCCATTGTGTAAATTCGGTATCAATGAAATTTGTCGCGGCTGAGTAACTTTCTTAAAACTTTTAGGAATACCCCGTTTGGTTTTTACCCTGCGGGGTATTTTGTTTTTCCACATTTGGTTTTTTGAATCGCTTTTTCAGCTCAATTTCGAGATTGTTATCGGCCCTTAGCAAAAGCGTTATTTATTTTTCAATAACTGTCTGTGTTAAGTAAAGTAATTTGTAATGTTAAATTATTGGTTTGGCCCTGTTTTTACACTATGCATTAGCTGGGTTCATTTTAATTAGCTGTAATCAAGTCTATTAATTTTCTTTCAACAACCGGGCGGTAAAAATAAATCGACAAAGTGTTAATAACTCGGGCGTTTGTTAAAAACTATCATTAACAGCATTCCACCTCAAACATTAACTTTGTTCTACAAGGTAATAAAAAGGTATTCAACAGACAGTCGGATGTATTCATCATCCAGCAATGCAAACACTTAGCTGTCAGGAATTTACATACTAAAAAATGTGATTGGCCAAGCCTGATCGCAGGAAAAAAGAGCTTTATTTTTAATAAGGCCGGGGTTGGTGTCTGATGTCACTAAAGGAAGAATAAAACGGAAAAAAACAGATACCAAATGATACAGGAAGACGAAATTTTACTGAGAGAGAACAAAGACAGGTTTGTGATACTGCCTATCAAGTATCCGGCTATTTGGGAAATGTATAAAAAAGCTGAAGCCAGTTTCTGGACGGCCGAGGAGATCGATCTTTCGGACGATATGAAGCACTGGGAGAACCTGAATCCGGGCGAGAAGCATTTCATTTCGCACATACTGGCTTTCTTTGCCGCCAGTGATGGTATTGTGAACGAAAACCTGGCCGTAAATTTCATGAGCGAAGTGCAATTGCCCGAAGCCCGTTGTTTTTATGGCTTCCAGATCATGATGGAAAATATCCACTCAGAAACGTATGCCCTGTTAATTGATACTTACATAAAAGACCCGGCCGAAAAAGACCGCCTGTTTCATGCTATTGATACCATACCATGTGTAACCAAAAAAGCCGAGTGGGCGCTGCGCTGGATAAACAACGGCAACTTTGCCGAGCGCTTGGTTGCTTTTGCGGCGGTTGAAGGTATCTTTTTTTCGGGTAGCTTTTGCTCTATCTTCTGGCTTAAAAAACGCGGCCTTATGCCGGGTTTAACTTTCAGCAATGAATTAATTTCACGTGATGAAGGCTCGCACTGCGAATTTGCCTGTTTATTATACAAAATGCTTAACAAGCGCTTAAGCGCCGAAGCCGTTACCAAGATTATTACCGATGCGGTTGAAATAGAAAAAGAATTTGTTACCGATGCACTGCCTGTTAACCTGATTGGTATGAACGCCAAAATGATGGGCCAGTACATTGAATTTGTTGCCGATAGGTGGCTTGGAGAACTGGGCTATGAAAAACATTACGGAGCCAGCAATCCTTTCGACTTTATGGAGATGATATCGCTGCAGGGCAAAACCAACTTCTTTGAAAAACGGGTTGGCGACTACCAGAAAAGCGGCGTATTAAACAACGCCGAAAGTAAAGCATTTTCGCTTGACGAAGATTTCTAATAAGATTTGAGATGTGGGATTTGAGACGTGAGAAAGGGAAATCAAATCAGGCAATAGTACTAACATCTACACTAAATAACATAATACAAAACCAACAGTTGGCGAAAGTTTCCCCCCTTCCTTACGCCGACTACTTAATAATTAAAAGAAAATGCTTGTAGTAAAAAGAGACGGTAGAAAAGAGTCGGTAAAATTCGACAAGATCACGGCACGTATTGAAAAACTGTGCTATGGGTTCAACCTGGTTGACCCAATTGATGTGGCAAAAAAGGTAATTGAAGGTTTGTTTGACGGTGTAACAACGTCAGAACTTGATAACCTTGCTGCCGAGACTGCTGCATCGTTAACAACGAAGCATCCTGATTATGCTTTGCTGGCATCGCGTATTGCAGTGTCAAATCTTCATAAGAACACTATCAAGTCGTTCTCTGAAACTATGCGCATCCTGTACAACTATGTGGATAGCAAAACCGGCAAAAACGCCTCGCTAATTGCTGACGATGTTTGGGAAGTGATTGAAAAAAATGCCGAGCTGTTAGATAGCACCATCATTTACGACCGCGACTTTGGTTTTGATTATTTTGGTTTTAAAACCCTTGAAAAATCGTACCTGTTAAAAGTAGATGGTAAAATTGTTGAACGCCCGCAACACCTGTTTATGCGTGTATCTGTTGGTATCCACAAAGAGGATATAGAGAGCGCTATCAAAACTTACCACCTGATGAGCGAGCGCTGGTTTACACACGCTACGCCTACTTTGTTTAATGCAGGTACTCCAAAACCGCAAATGTCGTCGTGCTTTTTATTAACCATGAAAGATGATAGCATTGATGGTATTTACGATACTTTAAAACAAACGGCAAAAATATCACAAAGCGCAGGTGGTATTGGTCTAAGCATTCACAATGTGCGTGCTACAGGTTCATACATCAGCGGTACAAACGGCACCAGCAATGGTATTATCCCAATGCTGCGCGTATTTAACGATACTGCCCGTTATGTTGATCAGGGCGGCGGCAAACGTAAAGGTGCTTTCGCTATTTATTTAGAGCCATGGCATGCAGATATCTTTGAATTTTTAGACCTGCGTAAAAACCACGGTAAAGAAGAAATGCGTGCCCGCGATTTGTTTTACGCCCTTTGGGTATCTGACCTGTTTATGCAACGCGTTGAGGCTAATGAAGAGTGGAGTTTATTTTGCCCGCATGAAGCACCAGGCCTGGCCGATTGCTTTGGCGATGAGTTTGTTGCCCTTTATACTAAATACGAAAAAGAAGGCCGCGCGCGCCGTACCATCAAAGCACAGGAGTTGTGGTTTGCCGTATTGGATGCCCAGGTTGAAACCGGTACACCATACCTGTTGTATAAAGATGCCGCCAACAGCAAATCAAACCAGCAAAATTTAGGTACTATCAAAAGTTCAAACCTTTGTACCGAAATTATGGAGTATACCGATGCTAACGAGATTGCCGTTTGTAACCTGGCTTCATTGGCATTGCCACGCTACATTAACAATGGCACGTTTGATCATAACAAGCTATACGATGTTACTTACCAGGCTACTTTAAACCTGAACAAGATTATCGATTATAACTACTACCCGGTTAAGGAAGCCGAATACTCAAACCTGCGTCACCGCCCTATTGGTTTAGGTGTACAGGGTTTGGCAGATACTTTCATCCAGCTGCGTATGCCGTTTGAAAGCGATGAGGCTAAACAATTGAACAAAGAGATTTTTGAAACCATTTACTTTGCTGCCATGACGGCTTCAAAAGACCTGGCTATCAAAGATGGCGCTTACGAAACCTTCCAGGGCTCGCCATTATCAAAAGGTAAATTCCAGTTTGATTTATGGAACGTATCGCCTGCCAGCAACCGTTGGGATTGGGAAAACCTGCGCCTTGATGTAATGAACCATGGTGTGCGTAACTCACTGTTAGTAGCGCCGATGCCAACAGCATCAACATCACAAATATTGGGTAACAATGAGTGCTTTGAGCCATATACCTCAAACATTTACACTCGCCGTGTATTAAGTGGTGAGTTTATTGTGGTAAACAAATACCTGCTGCGCGATTTGGTTAACCTTGGCTTGTGGACACCTGCTATGAAAGATAAGATCATCACCGCAAACGGATCTGTTCAGGATATTGCTGAAATACCATCAGCTATTAAAGAACTGTACAAAACAGTTTGGGAAATTAAGATGCGTAACATCATCGATATGGCTGCCGATAGGGGTGCTTATGTTTGCCAGTCGCAATCATTAAACCTGTTCATCAATGCGCCAAACGCTTCAAAGCTAACTTCAATGCACTTCTACGCATGGAAAAAAGGCTTAAAAACAGGTATGTATTACCTGCGTACACAAGCTGCTTCGCAAGCCGTTAAATTCACCGTTGAAAACCAGGGCGGATCAAACATGGAGCCGGTTATCCCAGACCATGTAGACCAAATGGCCGACAACGTACCAGAAGGCCCAAGCTGCTCAATGGAAGAAGGTTGCGTTACTTGTTCGGCATAATAGTCCGAAAGTAAAGAAGTCGGAAAGTCCGAAAGATAAAGAAGGTCGGTAGTTTAATAGCTACCGGCCTTTTACATTATAATGATTTGCAAAGCTTTTATTTGCCAGCAAACTTGTCGACCTTTGGCGAAATCAACTTTCGGACTTTGCGGACTTTCCCGACTTCCGGACTAATAAGCATGCACCCCAAACACGAAATCATCCGTTGCGAACGCTGTGAAGCGCCTTTTGAATGTAAAGCCAATTCATTCACCAAGTGCCAGTGCAGTACCGTGCAGCTTACTTTGAACGAGGTTCAGTATGTGAGTGAACTGTATGAGGGCTGTTTATGTGCTAACTGCCTGTTGCTTGTTCAGCAGGAGTACAGGGTAGGGATGGGTATAGAATAGTAGCCGCATTAAAAATCATCAGGCCTCTCCATAATTAAAAACAATATCTTAGCGCCAACAGCACAAATAATCCCGCTGTTAAACATGGCCGCTATCAGCATCAAACAAAAACCACATATACAGCAGGTTGATTATATCCGGGCGATAGCCGCGCTGGCGGTAACGCTGTACCACTTGGGCGGTAAAACCCTGCCTGTTTTAAATTATGGCTGGCTGGGTGTTTATATGTTTTTCCTGTTATCCGGCTTTATCATTTGCTGGGCTATTCCCGAAAATTATAGCTGGAAACTGGGAGGCCGCTTTATTCTCAAGCGGGTTATCCGTATCGAGCCGCCATACATCATCTCGATAGTGCTGGCCATCATCATGAATTTTTTTTGGGTGGCACATTACCGCCCGGATTGGGTTAACGCGGTTTGTCACCTGGCTTACCTGAATAGCTTTTTAGGCCAGCCCTACCTAAGCCCGGTTTACTGGACCCTGGGCATCGAGTTTCAGTTTTACCTCTTCGTGGCGCTGTGCTTTCCGTTGTTTACCGGCAGGTGGGGGCAATGGCTGTTATTGCTGTTAAGTATTTTACCCATATTTTTACACGTACCCGGTACTACTTTAATCAACAGCTTCCCGGTATTCGCGCTGGGTATTTTTTATTATTTATACCGGGTTAAAGGAAAAGCTTTGAGTAATGTGCTTGTTTTTGGCGGTCTGATTACTGCATGCAGCGTGTACCTGGTTGGTGTATCGCAAACCTGCGCTGCATTATTTGCTTTGGGTTTATTGTTGTTGCCTTTAAAAACTAATTCGGTTATCAGCTTTCTTTCTAAAATTTCATTTTCGCTATATCTCACCCATGATATTATAGGGAGCAACCTGGTGGTTTACCTTGGTATGCTATTGCCTAAAACGTTGTTTTTTAAAGGTGTAGAATTTTTGACAGGCATTGGCATGAGTGTTTTATTTGCCTGGTTGTTTTATTTACTGGTTGAAAAGCCTTGTTTAAAATTATCCAAACGGGTGAATTACAACCTATCATTAAAGGTTATCTCATGATAGTGTAACATGTACATGACAATTTGCATTTTATCAAAAAAATAAAGGATTAGCGTGTAACATTTGAAGTATTTTCGCCTCCAATTACGAAAATACGCACAAATGAAACGTTTTTACTT
This sequence comes from Mucilaginibacter ginsenosidivorax, assembly GCF_007971525.1. Taxonomy (NCBI): domain Bacteria; kingdom Pseudomonadati; phylum Bacteroidota; class Sphingobacteriia; order Sphingobacteriales; family Sphingobacteriaceae; genus Mucilaginibacter; species Mucilaginibacter ginsenosidivorax. Next base: position 1,423,643 of record NZ_CP042437.1, on the reverse strand, counting down.
TTTTATAGCTCTAATTTGTTTTGCCATCTCGGCCAAAGCGCAGTTTGGGGTTGGTGGTGGTGGCCCCACAATTGTTGGCCGCATTTCTGGTACTGTTATCGATTCAGTTACCAAACAGCCTATGGATTATACGTCTGTCGGGCTGTATCGCAGTGGCGGTAAATCGCCTATCAATGGTGTCTTAACAGATTCAAAAGGTGGTTTTAAGATAGACAATGTAAAGCCCGGAAGCTACAAACTGGTGATTTCTTTTCTTGGCTATCCAACAAAAACAATCGACCCGGTTGTAACTACCGCTGCAAAGCCCGATGCTAAAATGAACAACATTTTCCTGTCGCCGGGTTCTAAAACGCTGGCAACTGTTAATGTTGTTGGCCAGGCGCCTATAGTGGAAAACAAGATTGACAAGATTGTTTATAATGCCGAAAAAGACCTGACATCTGCAGGCGGTAATGCTACCGATGTATTGCAAAAAGTGCCTTTGGTAAACGTTGATATTAACGGCAACGTTTCTATCCGCGGCGATCAGAATGTTAAAGTTTTGATTAACGGTAAGCCATCGGGCGCAACATCGGCCAGCTTATCGGATGTGCTGAAAACCATCCCTGCCGATCAGATCAAAAGCATCGAGGTGGTAACATCTCCGTCTGCAAAGTATGATGCAGAAGGTTCCGGTGGTATCATCAACATTATTACCAAGCAAAAAAATGTATCGGGCATCAGCGGCTCGGTAAGTGGTGGTGTGGGTACGCGTCAGAACAATGGTAACGTTAACCTTAACTACAACAAAAACAGGTTTAGCCTGGGTATCAACGCAGGTGGTAACTTAACATGGCCGCAGGTATCAACAACTACGTTTGATCAGCAGTTTAAAGGTGCCGATGGTAGCATTACCCGTCATAACTTTAATAATTCAACCAGCCGTATCAAAAGGCACGGCGCTATAGGCTCGGTAACTATGGGTTACGAAGTTAACGCGTTTAATAGCTTTAACAGTACCTTCAGGCTTAATGATGGTGGTTTTAGTACCGATGGTAGCGGCGTTAATAATATACAAGCGGGCAGCATTTTAACCCAATACACAAGTTCCACCCAATCGCATAACCACTTTGGCGGTTTTGACTGGAATTTGGATTACACCCACAAGTTTAAAAAAGAAGGCGAAGAGTTTACGCTTTCGGGCCAGTGGAGCCATAGTATTATTACTACCAACTACAACAACTTATTTACGGCGGTTAACCCAAGCCAGATTGGTGATAATAATGGTAAAAACAACGAATATACTTTCCAGGCCGATTATACATTGCCTGTAAATAAAGTAGTAAAAGTTGAGGCCGGCGGTAAAACCATACAACGCCGCATAAACAGTAACTACGATATATTTGATACCGATAACAGCGGCAACAATGCAGTGCGCGATTCATTGAACTCGAACCTGTACGATTATAACCAGAATGTATACGCCGGTTATGCGGTATTAACTTTCACTTTACCAAAAAGCTATTCGTTATTGGTAGGTGGCCGTGTTGAAAATACCAGGATAAAAGGCGATCCGCAGAACCCTTACCAGGATCCGGAAAAAGTTGGCGACCTGTACCAGAATTTAAGCCCTTTTACTACCAGCTATACAACTTATGTACCAAGCTTAACTATCCAGAAACAACTGGGCAGCCAAACGCTTAAATTGTCATACAGCAAACGTATACAAAGGCCAAGCCTGCAGTTTTTAAATCCGTTTATTAACCGCAGCTCGATACAAAGCCAATCAGTTGGTAACGTGAATCTGGCGCCGGAAGTATCACAAACAGTTGAGCTGAATATTAACAAATTTGTTAAGTCGTCGGTAATCAACTTCTCGGTTTACTATAAAAATACCAACAACATGATTGAAGGTATTGCTGATACACTAACCGAAACTATTCAGCACCAGGTAGTACACGCTACCCGTACTGCTTACCAGAATATTGGTAAAAACAATTCGTTCGGTGCAAGTTTCTTCGGATCAATAAACCCGATAAAACCTTTAACCATCCGCGCCAGCATCAACGGTTATACTTATAACCCAACCATTTTTGATGCTTATAAAGATAAAGCGTCGGCAACCGGCTTGTATTTCCAATACTCTGCTTTCGGTAGTGCATCATATCAGTTTCCGCACAACTTTTTGGCCGAACTGTTTGGCTTTACCAACTCGGCCCGCCGTACCATTCAGGGTACCAGCCCGGCATTTGGTATTTATGCTTTTGGTTTAAAGAAACAGTTTATGGATAAAAAACTGGCTATCGGCTTTAACACCGTACAGCCATTTGCCCGCGACAAACACTTCGATCAAAATATAAGCAGCGACTCGTTTTCTTTAAAGAGTTCAACCGCATTCCCTTTCCGTTCGTTCGGTATCACATTTAGCTACAGCTTTGGTAAGCTAAGCTTCAGCAACCCGCAACAACAGAAAAAAGGTGTAAACAATGATGACCTTAAACAAGGTGATCAGGGTGGCAACGGCGGTGGTACACCATCTGGAGGAAGATAAGACTTTTAGAATCAAGAGTCAAGAATCAAGACTTTTTGAAAATAGCAGGGCCGGGAGAGTTGATCTCCTGGCCCTTTTTGTTGTAACCCAATCAGTTTAATCTGCCTTTGCCAATTGCTATTATCCCTGTTTTCAGGTATTGTTTAAAGTATTTGTCGTGCTTAAATTTATAGCAAGATAAATAGATATCTTAAGCCAAATCTTATCAAATATGCCTTACGGAAATATACTTACTGTTTATGGTGCAGATGATATGGGACTTACTTTAACAAGAGTTAGGGCCATTTTGCATCCCTTTCAATTTGAAAATATTGAAACCACTTTTTTTATTGCCATCGAGTTTCAAAACCAGGCTGTTCTTATCAGGAATGAGCTTATAGCTGCTAATATTGTTTTTTCGCTATATTATATTGATGATTCAAGCGGTGATGGATTTGCCGGAAATGGAATTGACGGAAAAATTAATACGATCAGAACAATTCTTTCGGTATGAAAAAGCAACTCATTGGCACTCTTGGTTTGCTTTTTAGCATCGCCGGCGTATGTAATGCGCAAAAAAATATCCATCAAGCCTATTATCCTGTGGGCGATGATCCCAATATCGGGTGGTTCAGTACCATGGCATCGGCCAAAAAGTACGAAACAATTTTGTTTGAAGCCAACCCTATAGTAAGGTATAGCGTGTTTAATAACATATACAAACTTGGCGACAGAGCAGATAATCATTTTCAGGCCTGGTATTTATCATACCGGCCACAGTTAAGAATGTATACAGAAAATTCATTGCCGGTACGAACACCCTCATACCGGATACTGGCCGGAACACAACAAGTATGTAGAATTCATGACGCCGATTTATTAACGTTTTCGCTCGAAAGCGGTCATTACTCCAACGGGCAGGACGGTGGTGCCTTTACCGATAAATATGCCGATGGCTCGCCTGAAAGCGAGGCTGTGTACAAAACCATAACACCACAAACAAACCTATCGTCGATACTGAACCGGAAAAGCGCAAATTTTTCAACCGACCTTACCGAGTTTATTGTTAATTATCGCAGGAACATTCTTGCCGCCGGCCCTAACACTGACAACATAGCAATCAGAACTTACTCATACAAGTTTGGCGGTACCTTTTACCATGACCGTTTCTTTGGTGTTTTTGATGCCGGTGGTTATTCTGACGAGGATATTAAGATATACGGTAAAGTAAGGTTATTAGCCGGATTTCAATACGTTGAAAAAGTGAAATGGGGGAGATGGTCGTTTACCGGGAACCTCGAACGGATATTTAATGCACATCAAAGTGTTGAGCCCTGGCGTTTAGAAACAATTGCCACGGCGTACCCTATACGGGCCACGCCCGACCTTGGTTTTTTTGTTACGTTTATTGCCGGGCACGATAATTACAATTATCGATTTGTCGATTCGGGGCACCAGTTTGGTTTAGGGATTTCATGGAATCTTTTCCCGCCCATTAAACTTAAAAATGTATTTGGGCAGTGATAATTAAATACGTCGAGCTTACAGCAAAAATAGAAACCCAGAGCATAAAGTCAGGTATAACCGCTAATTAAGGGCCGATTTATTAGTGACTATGTCTTGATTCTTGACTCTTAACTCTTGATTCTACTCCGCCTCTACATTAATACCTATCTGCTTCAATAACAGCGATGCATTAAAGGTTTTGCACTCGCCGTGTTTTATCTTGTAGTCAAACAGCATTTCGCCGTCTTTTACCTGGATATCGAAGTAGAAGTTGCGTACATAATCGGGATATTTATCTTCAAGCCGGGCTATCTGCAAATCGTGGGTGGCCACCATACCCACCGCATTTTTGCGGATCAGTTGTTCGATAACCGCTTTTGAACCCAGATATTTATCAACAGAATTGGTGCCGCGCAGCATTTCATCTATCAGGAAAAATATTTTGGGCTCGTTTTCTACCGCGGCCAGCAACATTTGCAGGCGGTCAAGCTCGGCTTTGAAGGTTGATGTGCTTTCGTTTAGAGAATCTTTAATGCGCATGTAGCTAATCATGGTAATAACTGATACCCGCATACTTTTAGCGCACACAGGAGCGCCGCAAAGCGCCAGCACGGTATTGATGCCTATGGTGCGCAAAAAGGTGCTCTTGCCCGCCATATTTGAGCCAGTGATGATATCTATTTTATGAGTGTCCTCCAGTTCATAATTATTTTTTATACGTTTTGCAGCGTCAATAAGCGGGTGGGCGAGTGATTGGGCTATGAGCGTATAGCCTGGTTTGTCGTCAATTTGTGGATATGCCCAGTCGGGGTAATTGATGGCGAGGCTTGCCAGGCTGATAAGCGCTTCAAATTCAGCAATAACATCAAAAGCAGCTTCCAGGCTCTCGTTATTCTGGCGTTTCCAGTTTTCAATGGCTATTACCTGCCGTATATCCCACAAAAAAAACAGGTTAAGCACAAAGCCAACAACCATATTGAGGTGATAATTAAGCTTGTTGATCAGGTTGGCCAGCTCTTTTATTTTATTGGAGGTTTGGTTGGTTTTTAATAATGCGGCAAGCGATGCGTTATAACTGGCCTGCCAGGGCTCGTCTTCCGCGTGTTTAAATACATCAGCATATTTAGCCAGGGTATCGCCAATTTTACCAGCAATCATATCGGCTTTGCTGATGTACACTGCCTTTGAAAACACGATGCCCATGTTGGCAATACCTATTATAATTGCGGCCAGCCTGGCATAAGGGATAAACCAGGCCAGTATCAGCATACCGGTAAACAAATACGGGGCAATTTTAGTGTAGGTGGCAAGCCATTTTTCGCCGGGCATATCAAGCGGCAGATGCAGATATTTGAAAAGGTTTTTAAGTTGATTAACATCCTGCTGAATGGCAAATACCAATAGGGTTTGCACCGAAAGTTTCCAGTTGTTTTTACCGGCTATTTCTTTAACAGCTTCCTGGCGTTGCAAAATGGTGGCTTTGGTTGCCGGTTTATCAAACCATTGGGCAAGTTTATTATTGCCTGTAGATGTTGCTGTGCGGTTAACCAACTGGTACAGGGAGGCGTTGCCGAAAATATCCAGGTCGGAGGTGTAAAAATGTTTCTCGTTACCAAAGCGGGCGCCATCGTTGTACATATTGGCGTGGCTTTGGATGCTGGCTATCTCGTTCAGGTTTACTTTTTGCAGGTCATCGTAGTACTGTTTAAGTTTTTCGAACCGGCTTTGGCGGGATACCAGCCACGCGAACGCAAAAACAAGTACCACAAAAGCCATGGCTACAATTGTAAAATTATCCTGCTGCACACCAACGCTGATGGCTACAACAATAAGCGCGAAGATGCTGAGCCTTAATAATGAATACGTATTGGCAAGCTTTTTATATTTGGCGGCTTCCTGCTGTGCGGCATTGGCGCGTTGTTCATAATTGGTAATAATATCCTGTTGCATACCCGGTAAAAAAGTTGTGGCTAAATAAACACATATATTTTAAATAAACGTTTATTTGTTTGAGATATGAAAATTACGTTTTTAACCGTTGGCAAAACCGAAGATGCCTATTTAAAAGAAGGCATTGATAAATATGTAAAGCGCCTGAAGCATTACACCAAACTGGAACTGGTAGAGCTTAACGAATTGAAAAATACCAAAGCACTTACTGCCGACCAGCAAAAAGCAAAAGAGGCCGAGCTTATCCTGAAAAAAATAAGTCCGCTTGACCATGTGATTTTGATGGATGAAAAAGGCAACGAATACACATCTACCCAGTTTGCGGCCTATATCAACAAAAAAGAGATTAGTTTATCGGCCAACCTGATATTTGTTATTGGCGGCCCCTATGGGTTCGACCAATCGGTATACCAGCGTGCCAACGATAAAATTTCATTATCGCGGATGACCTTCTCGCACCAGATGGTCCGCCTGTTTTTTGTAGAGCAGCTATACCGCGCGTACACGATTTTGAAGGGCGAGCCATATCATCACGAATAGGAATTTGAAAATTGTCTGAATCAGATTTTCAGAATTAGATAATTAACAGAATAGAATTGGGCATGCCATGCGCATTTTGAAAATTCTTAAATTCTGCAAATTCTGATTCAGATAATGAATTTATGATTAAGCCGGTCATTTTCAAATCTTCAAATTAGCACATCCTCAAATTAATCCGCTACCTTTGCGCTATGGGTCACGATCATTCACATTCTCACTCGCACGGCGGACATCATCACCATGATCACGCGCCCAAGCTGGATCATTTGAACACTGCCTTTATTGTAGGCATCATCTTAAATTCGGCTTTTGTAATTATTGAAACCATCGCCGGTTTTATGACACATTCGCTGTCGTTGTTAACCGATGCGGGGCATAACCTGAGCGATGTGGCTTCATTGGCTTTGGCCCTGCTGGCCTTTAAGCTTACTAAAGTAAGTGCCAACAGTAAGTATACTTACGGCTATAAGCGATCAACCATCATCGTATCCTTTTTTAATGCCATGATCCTGTTTGTAGCGGTTGGCTTCATTGTTTACGAAGCCATTATGCGTTTCCTGAACCCCGAAACGGTATCAGGCGGAACCATGGCCTGGGTTGCTTTTATTGGTATTGGTATCAATGCTTTTACAGCCTGGTTGTTTGTAAAAGACAAAGATACCGACCTGAATGTTAAGGGTGCCTACCTGCATATGGCGGTTGATGCCATTGTATCACTTGGCGTTGTTATATCGGGTGTTATCATCTATTTTACCAAATTATACTGGATTGATAGTGTGGTTAGTATCATTATTGCCGCGGTGATATTACGCGGAACCTGGAGCCTGTTAAAAGACAGCCTGCGCCTGGAAATGGACGGCGTACCTGCAGAAATGGACCTGGATAAAATAAAAGCCGAGCTGATGAAGGGCAAAGGCGTGGTAGACGTACACCACATGCATGTATGGGCGCTTAGCACCACCGAGAATGCGCTAACCGCTCACCTGGTTATCAAACCAGAGAATATGACCGATTTTGATAGTATTAAACATGATCTCCGCCACCGTTTGCAGCACATGGAGATAAACCACAGCACTTTTGAGCCGGAGTTTGCCGATGAGAAATGCGGGCAGCCGGAGTGTGCGTAGGTAGATGGTTTTTATGTCGTTGTCACGTTACGTTTATGACGGCGTCTTTTTAAGTTTTTGATTGTTAGTTGAATAACCGTCATTGCGAGGTACGAAGCAATCCCCGACATGCTAAGCCACACATGGTTCGGGATTGCTTCGTACCTCGCAATGACGGGCGTTTAGGACATTCGTTTAGCTATATCCGTTGCACGTCATAATTTTTTCAGGTTTTACCTCGTGTACGCTCTACACAAGGATGAAATTGCGACCTGGTTTTCAAATAATTCTTCCTAATTTAACGCTCAATAATAACCCTGCTATGAGCACTAACAACAGACGAAAATTTATAACCACTACAGCCGCCCTGGCAGCAGGGACAGCTGTAGCATCAGCAATGCCAATGATAGAACAAAAAGAAGAATGGCCTGTAATACACCATGTGTTTTTCTGGCTCAAAAATCCCGGGTCGGTTGAAGACAGGGATAAACTGGTTGCAGGCGTTAAAACGCTGTCGAAAATAGAAACCGTTAAAAAACTGCGCGTAGGCGTTGTTGCCAGCACCGAAAAACGTGACGTGGTTGATAACAGTTGGGCTGTATCTGAACTGATGTTTTTTAGCGACCTTGCCGGGCAGGCAACCTATCAAACTCACCCCATACACCTGGAGTTCATTAAAAATTGCAGCCACCTTTGGGAAAAGGTTATTGTTTATGATGCTGTGGAGGCGTAAATAAAATTCTAAATAAATCAATCGTCATTGCGAGGTACGAAGCAATCCCCGACATACTAAATCCCACATAGTTCGGGATTGCTTCGTACCTCGCAATGACGGTAGTTTGCTACATTGATTTAATTGTATTTCTTTTCACACCACAACGAATTTGGGGGGGCTAACGGGGCCTTACAACGACGGAAAAAGAAGAGATTGCCTATAAAAGCAAAAAACCGATTACTCGGCTTTTTTTGTGGCTTTTTTAGCTTTTGCTTTTGGGGCTGGAGCCGGCTCCGGTTCGGTGGCAACTACTTCTGCAACCGGTTCTTCAACTTCGGCTGGTGCGGCCTCTGGAGCTGGTGCCTGGGTTGGGTCTGCCTCGTTAAATGCTGGTAAATCTTTAAGGATATGAAACCAGGTAAGGATCTTTTTCATATCAGAGGCATATACTTTCTCCTCGTCATGATCAGGCGCTACTTCGTAAAAAAAGGCACGCATTTTTTTACCATCAGCTTTAGCGTCGGGTACGTTAGCGGCAGCTTTCATCTGCTCAAATACATCGGTAAGCCTGATGTCATCCTCAATACCAAAAATAGTTATTTCGGTAAGGGCAGCCAATTTAGCTGTCGACAGGTTGGCTACCAGTTTAGTTTTTTGTGCATCCAGGCTCTCCAGTACATAGCCGGTTTTGTTTTGAGCCAATGCCCTCCATAATCCCGGTTTGCCAGATACGGCCACAATTCCTTGTAAATTCATTTGTTTGGTTGATTGGGTTGATTAGGTTGAATAAGTTGATTGAGTTGAATAAGTTGACAGGTTTAAACTCAATCAACTTATTCAACTCAATCAACCATTAACTTATTCAACTATTCACTATTCCTCTATTACTTCGATGCTTAAGATTTTATCGCCCTGGCGAATAGCGTCAACAACGTCAACGTTTTCAATCACTTTACCAAATACGGTGTGGTTACGATCTAAGTGAGCGGTATTTGTACGGTTATGGCAGATAAAGAATTGTGAGCTGCCAGTGTTACGGCCGGCATGTGCCATTGAAAGCACGCCACGGTCATGGTATTGGTTATCACCTGTCAATTCGCAATCAATTTTGTAGCCTGCACCACCAGCACCGGTACCGGTCGGGTCGCCACCCTGTACCATAAAGTTAGGAATAACACGGTGGAAGATAACACCATCGTAAAAGTTTGATTTTGCTAATTTTTTAAAGTTAGCTACAGTATTTGGGGCATCCTGATCGTAAAACTCTACGGTCATGTCGCCTTTTTCAGTTTTGATTATTGCTTTGCTCATTTCTTTGTTTTTTTGAAAACAGTTGGCAAAGGTAATAAAATTGAGGTGAAAGGGAAAAGGATTTTAGAGGCAAAAGGTTAAAGACGAAAGGCAAAGGGTTATGCAGCTCAAACGTATTTTCCAAAGGATAAAAGAACCAGGTTGCATGGTAATACATTACCCGTTTAATCGTTACATTTGATAACCGACATCGATTTAAAACACACACCGGACAGTGAATAATCAATCAAACAAAAAACACCCTTCACCTTTCACCTTTCGCCTTTCACCTATTTTTCAGTTTTTCACCTTTCGCGTTTCACCTATATTCCTGTTTTTCGCGCTTTGCCTGTTACCTGTCATCTCAAAAGCGGCCTCTATCCTCATCCCTATGGACGATGAGCAGAAAGATCACCTGAAATCGTACGGCATCGCTTTCCTGGCTTTAAAAAATGGCGAGGAGGTTGACTGGCTGCTTAACTACCGCGGCGGCAGCTTTATGATGAAATATAACCAGAAGATGGAGGAGGAGTGCAAAATACGCGGGGTGAGCTACCAGGTGCTGGCCGATGCTAAGGTAAATGAGATAATTACCCAAGTAAGCGATCCGTCGGTAAATATGGATGTGGTTAAGCTGGAGAAGGCACCCAAAATGGCTGTTTACTCGCCGAAAAATAAACTGCCCTGGGACGATGCCGTAACCCTGGTTTTAAAATATGCCGAGATCCCTTACGATGTGGTGTACGACGAAGAAGTTATAAAAGGCGAACTGCCCAAATACGATTGGCTACACCTGCACCACGAGGATTTTACCGGGCAGTACAGCAAGTTTTACGGTGCTTTTAGGTTTGCACAATGGTACAACGACGACGTAAAAGGGCAGGAAGCGCTGGCGCATAAGCTTGGGTTTAAAAAGGTATCGCAAATGAAGCTGGCGGTGGCCAAAAACATCCGTGATTTTTGCGTGGGCGGCGGTTTTTTGTTTGCCATGTGCTCGGGTACCGATACGTTTGATATTGCCCTGGCCTCATCCAATACTGATATTTGCGAACGGATGTTTGATGGCGATGCGGCCGACCCGGATGCGCAATCGAAACTGGATTTTACACAAACCTTCGCCTTTCAGAATTTTACGCTGGATATGAACCCGATGTCGCACCAGTTTAGCAACATTGATGTAACTACTACCCGGCAGGTGGAGCGTCAGCGCGATTTTTTTACGCTGTTTGATTTTTCGGCCAAATGGGATGTGGTGCCCAGCATGCTTACCCAGGATCATGACAAGGTGATAAAGGGCTTTATGGGCCTCACCACAGCTTATAATAAAAGCATGTTAAAGCCAGGCGTAACCATCATGGGCGAAATGAAAACCGCCAACGAAGCCCGCTACATCCACGGCGAATATGGCAAAGGCCAATGGACATTTTACGGCGGCCACGATCCGGAAGACTATCAACACGCCGTAGGCGACCCGCCAACAGACTTAAAGCTGCACCCCAACTCGGCCGGATATAGGCTGATATTAAATAATGTGCTTTTCCCGGCAGCTAAGAAAAAGAAACAGAAAACTTGATTTGTTTGATGTGCGGGTGTGCAGATTACAGATATGCAGATGGTTTTGTCTGAACCAGAATTTGCAGAATTTAAAAATTTACAGAATTTAAAAAATCAATTCGAGAAATTCTAAAAATTCGTTTAATTCGAGTTCAGACAAACGCGTAAGGGATAAAAGCGGATACCGCCTGAGCCTAAGGCCCGTGTGCGTATGAGCGGTTAGCCCGGCCCGCAGGGATACGCCCACAATTGGTGTAGATGTATAGAGGTGCGAAGGCAGAAGAGCCACCCCGGCGTCTTAATTCTTGATTCTTGCCTCTTGATTCTTTTTAATTACTAATTATAAAACGTCCAGCTAACACCAAACTTCAATAAGTGATCTTGCATGGGGTAGCGGTTTACGGTGTAAAACCCTTTGCTTTGCAGGCCCTGGTTGGCATAATCGTACATCAGGAACAGGTTGGTGCGTTGCAGGGTGGCCTTAAAGTATACCGATGCTACGGGGTACGATGTAAAAGTAACATCGGGGCCGTTATAAAACTGGCCAATACCTACCGCGTACGACGGTGCTACATACGGTGTATTATACCTTACGCTTACGCCAAAGTTTGATTTAAGTACGTTAAAAAGTGTTTTGCTGAAATACAGGTTGCTATACGTATAAACCTCGGGCGTGCGCAGGGTTGATTGATAATCTGTTTTCTGGTAAACGATGTAGTTATCAAAGTGCAGGCTGTGGTAGCTTAAATTTTTCCCCACGCTTACTTTTAGCAGGTTGATATCATTACTCAGCTGGGCAGGGTGGGCGTCGATACCGCCATCCTGCGCGGTAAAATACATGTAACCGGCAATTAAAAAGTATTCGGCCTTAATATCCAGCTGCAAGGGGTTGTTGATATAGCTGAACGACGCACTGGTTGTTTTTTGGTTTTGAAAACTATTATGGAAAATATAATGGTTACTTATCCAGTTGGTATAAATGAGCGGCGGTGAGCTGTTTTGTGAATAGGCTTCTAAAATAATTTTGCCTGCTTTATCATTACCTGCAACATTAAGCTTTGCGCCATAAAAATAATCGCCAAAATCGCGGCCCTGCACTATCTGCCTAAAATCGCCTTCAAGACCAAGCCTGTCGCTAAAGCGGTAGCTGAATTTGGCCTTCAGGGTGATGTCCTGGAAGGTATTATTCTGCATTTTATTTTGATGGATGTACTTGTATCCATACTGGTTTAGCACGGTGTCGCTTACGTATTGCGCGTAGTTATAAAGGTCATGTACCAAGCCCAGATCGAGCTTTACTTCGTTTTTTACAAACTTTACCGATTTACTCCGGAGATAGAAACTGTACGAAAATTCATTTTGAACATGGGTTACTACCAGCGAGTCTCGCGACCGGTTATAGCTGTAATAATAATCGGGGAATACATTATAGGTATCGGGCTGGTTTGTTTGCAGGTAATTATAACTGCTGTTTTGAACAAGTAAGGTGTGTGCTACGCGTTGGGTAGGCAAAATTTTGGAGTTAGCCTTGCCTTTGTTCAAACTATCAATACGGCCCAGGTAATAAAACTGCTTTATGTACAGGCTTTTATCTGTCCACTGCTGATAACTGTTTGCCAGCCGCACCGGAGCCGAGTTTTTAAAGAACAGGGAGTTGCTTTTCCCCGTGAAAACGGTATCGTTAAGGATAGAGCCCGTTTCGGGCGCTTTTAGATTATTATAAATGATGTTGGCCAGCAAATTGTAACGCTTGCCTGGCGATTGGTACCAGGTAAAAAACGCAGCGTTTACATCGCTCACATTTTGCTGTAACACGCTGCTGGTGCTATAAAACCCGCGCGATCCGTTGAAATTGAGGTTAAAACCCACATTCCAGTTTGGTTTTACATTTTGGGTATGGATGATTTTGAAAACCTGCTCGGCCGAGCTGCCAAAGCCGTTAAACAACGTGAGGTTGGAGTACGCCACTCTTGCGTTGTAATACTTAATATCCTGCGGTCTTAAGGCATATACATCCAGCGAGTGCAGGCCGGTGTTAAAACCTATGGTTTGGTCGGGCTCAAACAGCATGCTCCTTTGCGATACGCCATTGTAGCCCAGGCTAATGCGCGGATGGCGGGGATCGGTAAGGGGGCTATAATTTTCAAAGTTATAGATGCCGGTATCCAGCGCGAAAGTTTGTGTGCTGTCGCTCAGGAAACGTTCCATCGTTACACGGATAAACTTAGCGCTGAAAATTACCGAGTCTTTTTTATTGTCTTCTTTTTTGCGCAGGCTATCCAGCAGTTCGTCGTCGCTAACTTTCCGTTGGGTTTTTAAGGTATCGCGCGTTGATAGCGGCTTTGCCCGGTTTACCTGGCCGTATTGTGCAAAAGCCGACTGTATGCCAAAGCACAACAGGAGCAATAAAATATATTTGAGCTTATGATGCATTAATTACCGGCTATCAGATTTTTGAGGATCAGGGTCAGTTTTGGCTCGGCTTCTTCGGCTACTCTTATAATTTCTTCTAATGATACCGGCTCCAGCACATCAGTAAAGCCTTCGTCTGTTAATACCGATATGGCAAATACGGGTATGCCCATGTGGTTTGCTACAATAACTTCGGGTACGGTGCTCATGCCTACAGCGTCGCCGCCAATTATCCTTAAATAAGTGTACTCGGCCTTGGTTTCTAAATTAGGGCCGGTTACTGCAACATAAACTCCTTTATGGCAGGTAATATTGTTTGCCGCAGCAATACTTAAAGCTTTATCAATTAAGGTGCGCTGGTAGGGCTGGCTCATATCCGGAAAACGGGGGCCAAGCTCCTCATAATTTCTGCCAATGAGCGGGTTTTGCGGTTGCAGGTTAATATGATCGGCAATAACCATCAGGTCGCCTTTTTTAAAATCCGGGTTAAGTGAGCCACTGGCGTTTGATACGTAAAGGGTTTTAATGCCCAGGTATTTCATCACCCTAACCGGAAAGGTGATTTGCTGCATGTTATAACCTTCATAATAGTGCAATCGCCCTTGCATGGCTACCACTTTTACACCGCCAAGTGTGCCAAATATCAACTTACCCGAATGAAACTCCAATGTAGAAATTGGGAAATCGGGGATGTTGGAGTACATCAATTGTTTTTCAACAACGATGTCTTTAACCAGGCCACCCAGGCCTGTGCCTAAAATTATACCTACCTCGGGTTCAAAATCGCCTATACGGTTTTTAATGTACCGGGCGGTGCTTTCAATATTGTCTAACATATTTGGTTACTAAATTATCAAACTGCTGTTTGCCGTTATTTAAAAAACTAATACCTATTGGCAATACCAAAACAGGTAGTTTTTTGATGGCCGGCTGCAATTCCTGTTCCCCTAAACGCTGCGCATCCTTTTCTGTTGTGATGATTAACTTTTTTTGTGATGTACAGGCAAAAAAATCATCGGCAAGTTTACTGATATTTTTTAAGGTAAATTGGTGATGATCGGGATATTTATGGTGATTGATGATAGATGTATGGTTTTTTAAATGCGATAACAAAGGCGCCGGATTGGCAATACCCGTAAGCACAAACACGGCGGTTTGCTCATCAATGTTTTGATAAACAGTAGCCCCGTTCATGTTTTGCAGGGCCAGGTAGTTTATGGAGGTGAAAAATAGTTGCTGGTGGGGCAGGGGCTTAATGTGTTTTTTGATGAGGGCCATTTCTGCATCTGCCAACGTTAGCGGGCATTTGCTGATGATAATCACATCGGCCCTTCCGCGGCCGCTAAAAGGCTCGCGCAGGTTGCCCGTGGGTAGTACCAACCGTGGTTGGTTAAGTTGGTTATAATCAAATAATAAAATGCTAAAGCCCGGTTTAAGCGCCCGGTGCTGGTAGGCATCATCCAAAATTACCAGGCTGTATTTATCTTTTAACTGCTGTATTCCTGCTACCCGTTTTTCGCAAACGGCAACGGTAACGTTTGGGAATTTACGTTTAAACTGGGCCGGCTCATCGCCTATGACAGATGCCTGTGGCTTATCGCCTGCCAACAAAAAGCCCTTGGTTTTGCGGCCGTAACCGCGGCTAAGTATGGTCGGTTTTTCATCCTGAAATAACCGGATCAGGTACTCGGTCATGGGGCTTTTACCCGCGCCGCCTACATCAAGGTTACCTACCACAATAACCGGACGGTTAAAACCGGTACTTTTAAATACCCCGGTATCATAACACCAGTTACGAATGGTAACAACCAGGCCGTAAATGAGCGAAAAGGGGAGCAGCAGCCAGCGGAGGAGTTTCATATGGGGTAAATAGTATTGGCACCCAGGTTGTTGCGGGTATTAGCATTTCGCGACGATTTGAAATAGGGATGACGTAAGTTGCATCGAGGCGAAGACTCACCCGGCGAGGCTGCGCCCGCCACCCTCTCTTCACCTGCGGTGGAAAGAGGGGCTTGAACTGTAGATAACGCGGTATTAAAAAAACTAAAATAATTAAATTTCAAACCCCTTTTTACGGCGAAGCCGGAGAGAGGGTGGCGGGCGTAGCCTTGCCTGGTGAGTATTAGCCTGCGTTCAAAGCCGGTGTTTGTATCGCTATCCAACATATCATGAGTAGCGTACTGTGGCAATCGCACACTGTGCAGGCTTGTAGTATGTTGCCCACAAATGCTTTGTTCTTCGCAATAACATGGAATCAATGGCTTATTCATTTATTCTTTAAAGAAGGAACAAATCTAAAAATTTAAAGGCTATTTGTTGCAGCGTTGCATTTAGATGTTGGGTGAAACCGCTTACAGGAAATTTAATTGCTGTTGTTTATTAACCAAAAACCTTGCCTGCTGTTTTTTAACCGAAGGGAATTCATCTAAAAACTCATCAAGAGAAACTCCAGCTTTTAAATAATCAAGCGATTCGACTGATACGCGTGTACCTGCAAAAACTATTCCATGTCAATCAGCGCCAAATCATCTACCCGTTCAAAATGTTTTTTGTTTAGAGTTGCGATAGGTAAATTGTTACTTATTGCGATGGCAGCGATGAATAAATCGGCCATGGCAATCTGCCTACTTTTTATTTTGAGTGCTTTATTTATAGCTACAGCTTTAACAACGGCAGCGCTGTCGAAATTTAATACTTCAATGTTTTTTAGGAATTTTTTCCAGTAATCCATCTGCGCAGTAGTAGCGCCGGTATAAATCTCATACTCTGTAATAGCAGATATGCAAAACTTATACCCATTGTCTATTAATAAAATCAGTTTTGAGTTTGATTTGTCGGACTTTCTGAAAAAATCAATAAGTAATGAAGTGTCAACTACTGCTATTTTAGCCGCCATTTATTGATTTCTTTCCGGGTTTGTTCAATAGTTGCTATTTGTTCATCGGTAAAAACCGGAGCATCTAACAGAAATGATTTAAGATCTTTTAATTCATTATCTTCTACTATTTCCTTATCAAGTTCTTTTTTAAATTTCAATAGTTGATCTTTAGGTAATTGCTTAACAATCCTTATTAAATTTTCAAAGCCGATATCAACCTGAACTTGCATACCCAAATTTACAAAATTTATTTAAATTAGTTTTTATACAATTCACCCATGAAACTCAAACTACTCACCCTTTTCTTATTTCTCGCCACCGCCACTTTTGCCCAAACCGATAAAAAACTAACCGCGCAATTACAGGATGCCGTTAAAGGTTTTCACGGCCAAGCTGGCATCTACATACAAAACCTTAAAACGGGTAAAACTGTTGCCATTAATGCCGATACGCTGTTCCCTACAGCCAGTATGATTAAGGTGAGCATTCAATGCGGGTTGATGGATAAGATAGAGAAGGGCGAACTGCGTTATAACCAAAAGCTGGTTTACCGCGACTCGCTTTTATATGCCGGGGAAGATATTTTAGGCTCGTTTAAAGATAAGGACACCGTGCAGCTGAGTAAAGTGGCCATGCTGATGATAACCATGAGTGATAATACAGCAAGCTTGTGGCTGCAAAAACTGGTTGGTGGCGATTATATTAACAACTGGCTGCAGCAAAATGGTTTTAAAGTAATGCGCGTAAACTCGCGTGTGGCCGGCCGCGAAGCTATCCGCAAAATTTATGGCTGGGGCGTAAGTACACCTTATGAAATGTGCCGCCTGTTTACCATGATCAGAAAAGGCGAAGCCGTAAGCCCCGCCGCCAGCGAAAGAATGTACCGTAACATGGGAAGGATTTACTGGGACGAGCACGCCCTGTCGCAAATTCCGCCATATGTGCATACCATATCCAAGCAGGGCGCGGTTGACGAGTCGCGGTCAGAAACTGTGCTGGTAAACGCGCCCCATGGCGATTACGTATTTTCTGTCATCACCAATCACAATACCGATCAAAGCTGGGGAGCAAGTAACGAGGCCGGCCTGCTCATCAAAAAAATATCGGCCCTGCTATGGCATTATTTCGAACCCGCCAGCGACTGGAAACCCGCCGAAGGTGTAGATAAATTTATGCTGAATGAATAGGTGGTTCATTGGTTCACTTGTTCATTAGTTCATTGGTCTTGTCTGTTTGTTCATTGGTTCACTCGTTCATTAGTTCATTGGTCCTGTCTGATGGCGTGCAGGTGATTTCGGGAAGTCAGGCTTAAAACGTTTCGTCCGCTATGCCCGCGTTCCAATGAGCCAATGAGCCAATGAACCAATGAACCAATGAACCAATAATAATTAAGTAAAATTTCTGTTTGCTTTGCAGTTAAATGGATGCCGTTTGTTATAATTGGCAATTATATCAATGTGTTAAAAATACACATACCAGCTACAACCAATTAAATGAAAAAAACACTTACTTTATTTGTATTGCTTATACTATGTATTACAGTAAAAGCACAAACTATTGCCAATTTATCGGGTACCATAACCGACGAGAAAAGCCAGGGCATTGCCGGTGCAACCGTTTACCTGCTGAATACCAACTACCGTACTGTTGCCGATAAGGATGGGAAATTCTCATTGAAAGATATTGCATCCGGAAGCTATATTTTGCACATCAGCGCCGTTGGTTATGCTGCTAAAAGCCAATCGATTGTTTTAAGCGGTACTATGCGCCCCATCAGTTTTCAGTTGAAAGATGCCAGTAACCAACTGGATGAAGTTACCGTAACTGCTCAAAAATACGAGGAGGATGCCCAAAAAGTGCCTTTTAGTGTTACAATCTTATCGGCCAGGCAAATAAAAGATTACAGGCTTTGGGATTTGAAAGATTTGACTGCTATTGCCCCCAACTTAAACTCTGCCGGCTCGGGCGATGGCCGTACCGTTAGCGGTATCAGGGGTATAGTTACCACCTCTTACGATCCTGCTGTGGCTACTTATGTTGACGGTGTAAACCAATACGGCCTGGATACTTACATCCCACAGTTGCTTGATGTAGATAGGATAGAGGTACTGCGTGGCCCGCAGGGCACGCTGTATGGGCGCAATGCTACAGGTGGTGTTATCAATATTATTACCAAACAGCCATCAAACACTGTAAGTGGCTTTGCCGGGCTGGATTTTGGTAACTACGGGCAGCAGCGTTTTACCCTGGGTATAAAAGCCCCCTTGATAAAAGATAAATTGTTTTTAGGTGTAGCTGGTGTGTACTCGGGTTTTAATGGTTTTTATACCAATACATTTGATAATAGCCATTTTGATAAGCAACACTTCTTTTTAGGTAATTACTACCTTAAATTCCTGGCTACATCCAAACTGGCTTTTACGCTGAATGTTAAAAATTACAACAACCGTAACAACGGCGCGTTCACATTGGCCGGTTCGCCGGATGACGCTTTGAGCAAACCTTACCAGGTAGATCAAAACGCCACCACTAAAATGATTGATAATACCTTCAATACTTCGCTGGCTATCAATTATTCGGGCAGCGATTTTAACTTTACCTCGCAGTCATCATACCAGGTAAATAACCGTTACTACACCAAACCCATTGATGGCGATTTTTCGCCTATTGACGCGGTATCGGTAGTAAACAACTATGGCGGCGACTGGAATAAAGTACGTACAGGTATCCAGGAGTTTAGGTTTACTTCGCCTGCATCGTCAACCTCTAAATTAAAGTGGACCGCCGGCGCTTATGGTTTTTACCATTACGCTCCAAACAAGCAGGGAACCTATTTTGGCGCCGATGCTGCCGCCGTTGGCTCGCCAATAACCAACTTTACCAGCATCAATACCAATATCGACAGGAATTTTGGCGTGGCTGTTTATGGCCAGGTAACCTACGTTGTTAGTCCGCAATTTGATATTACCGCCGGTTTGCGTTATGATCATGAGCACAAAAAAGAGAGTGTGAAAGGCGAGTTTCAGCCTGATGGCGGCGATGCTATGGTTACCCGGTCGGATACCTCTTCATCGGCAAATTTTAAGGCCTTTTCGCCAAAACTTAACCTGGCTTACCATCTATCGGCTACCAATAATTTATATGCTACTTACAGCCGCGGTTTCAGGGCTGGTGGTATTACCGAGTTAGGGTCAGATCCGTCGTCGCCACCGTTGTACACTTTTAAACCAGAGTACAGCAATAACTTCGAGGTTGGATCAAAAAACAACTTTTTTGATAATAAATTACGCGCAAACCTCGCTTTGTTTTACACCCGCGTTACCGACGCACAGGTGCCAACTTTAATACTGCCCGATGCTATTACCGTAACCAAAAATGCAGGCAAACTGAGCAGTAAAGGTGTTGAAGTGGAGTTAAGTACTACACCTATAAAAGGCCTGGAAATAGAAAATAACTTTGGCTACACCAATGCCCATTACACCGACCTGGCTGTAGGTAACAATGGCGTTATAGTTGATTTAAAGGGTAATAAACAAATTTACACACCTAAGTTTACCAACATACTGGCACTGCAATATGGCTACGCGCTTGGCGGCCGGCAAAAAACAAGGTTGGTAGCCCGTGGCGAATGGCGCTACCTTGGCGACCAGTATTTTGATCTTGCTAACACCATCGAGCAAAAAGGCTACAGTAAATTCAATGCCCGGATAGGCATCGATACCAAAAACTATAGCCTGTTTTTATGGGAGAGCAACATAGGCAACAAAAAAGCTATTGATTACGCATACGATTTTGGCGCTACCCACTTAGGTAACCCAAGGGTTTACGGGGTATCGGTAGCGGCTAATTTTTAGTATACACCTCGCCTTTATAAGGATGAATGGTTGAATAAAAGGCATAACCTGCTACATGCATCAGGTAGTAGGTCATGATATCGCACCAGCAAATTTCATCATGAAACATCGGGACCGCCGGGAACTTACCTTCCTGGCGGCTCTCGTTTTTATTGTAATCGTACTCGCCGCCGTGTTGCTTTATCCACTCTTTAAACAGGTCCATTTCGGCCGGCTCTGAAAAAACTATCTTGAAAAAAGTTTCCTCTTTAACCGATTTAAGATCGTCGTTAATATAATGGTGGAATTTATGCCGGTGTCGGATTATTTTAGCAGTTATCATACTGTATATGCTTGTGGTGCAGTAGGGTAACACTAAATGGCGGCTAACGTTTTAATTATTATTTTACGGTAGTTAAATAAATGTTAGCTATGTATCTTTAGCCGGCTATAACATCGTATTTTTTACCTATGAAAAAACTTATCGCAAGTACAACAGCATTTGTGCTATTTGTAACTATTACCTTCAATGCCGGGGCACAGGCAAATAACGCTTCAAAGTCACTTAAAGTATGGTTGCTGGCCGGGGTGAACCTGAAAAATGGCCCTGCCGACAACAGTAAAACCATTGCAACTATTCCGTATGGAACTATTGTAAAGCCTGTTAAACCAGAGGCAGGGGCTAAAACGTTAACGGTAGATTTTAATACAGCCGCTTTAAAAGAGCCGTACAAACTGAGCGGCAAATGGATAAAGGTAGAGTTTAAGGGTAAAGGAGGGTATCTGTTTGATGGCTACCTGTCTGCCATGCCTGCATTGGAAATGGATGATCATGGCTTTGTCGAAACGGAAGATGCTTACCTTAAGCGTAATTACGGGGTTTTAAAAATAGCGAAAAGGATACCCAAAAAAGGAGCCAAGGAAACAAGTATTTATTACAAAAACGGGGCTGTAACTACCGAGACGTATTTTGACGGCTGTGCCGATCACAAACTGCTTTTAAAGAACATTAGCCTAAATGAGGCGATGCTTTTTGAAAACGTATTACATAAAAATGCAGATGCCGCGCAAAATATTAAGGTGGAAAAGCAACAAGCCGGAGGCGTAAAAATATCATCGTATGATTGTGACTGATATTGTTTAAATTCGATTTTATTTAAACCGGTATAACCATATTTCCTTTTCATGAAAAAATTAGCTGCTCTGACCCTGTTTTTTACCATTGGTTTATTGCAATTTGCCGCCGCACAGGTTTTAACCCAATATGGCGATAACGTGAGTACCCTTGATGGTATTATGAAAGCCTATTACGACGTAGTAACTGTGAAAAAAGGAGAGAAGGTAAGCTACGAGCGTGATAGCCTGCTGCATATTGCGGACGCGCATGTAGGTTCGGCAGGATTGAATAAAGAAGGCAAGATAAAGTTTCATTACATGACGCTGAAAGAATATCATCGCCTGTCCGACGCGTCATTGTCCCGCGATGGCTTTGACGAAAAGGAGATCTCGAGGAAAGTAGAAAAGTTTGGCAGCATTTATCATGTTTTCAGCACCTACGAATCGCGTAATGTTGCCGGTGGTCCAATTATCGAACGCGGAATCAACAGTATCGAATTATTTAACGATGGTACCCGTTTCTGGATCCTGGCCTGGTTTTTTGACGGCGAACGGAAGGATAATCCGATACCGAAGGAGTATCTGGAGAAGTTGTGAGTTGTGAGTTGTGAGTTCTGAGTTCTGAGTTCTGAGTTCTGAGTTCTGAGTTCTGAGTTCTGAGTTCTGAGTTCTGAGTTCTGAGTAAAAATAGCAATCAAGTTAATCAAAATCCTGGAAATCTGATTAATCTGTTTAATCCGGGTTCAGAAAAAAAATCCTGTCAATCCTGCCAAATCCTTAAAATCTTGTTAGCTTTTCATCTTCTTTAGTAACGCCTCTACCACTTTTGGGAAATGTAGGTGTTCCAGTTGCTGGCCTTTGAATTTGATCATCTCGATGTTATCGCCGGGTTCAATTTTGAACTTCGATTGGTGGATAACTTCGCCTTCATCAAAGTGTTCGTTTACAAAATGGATGGTGATACCGCTTTCTTCTTCTTTGTTATCCAAAATAGCTTTATGCACATGATCGCCGTACATGCCCTTGCCGCCGTATTTGGGTAGCAGGGAAGGGTGAAGGTTGATGATTTTATTGGGGAACGCTTTTAATAATGAGCCGGGGATAAGCCACAGAAAACCTGCCAGTACAATCAAATCAACCTGCAGGTTTTTGAGTAGACGGATTACATCATCAGTTTCAAAAAATTCGTGGCGGGTAAAAATGTGCGATGGCACTTCAAAATTGTCGGCACGCTGTAATACGAAGGCTTGTGGGTTGTTGGTGAGTATCAGTACAACTTCGGCCTCGGCATTGCGTTTAAAATGCTCCATTAATTTTTGGGCGTTTGAACCCGAACCTGAAGCAAAAATGGCAATTCGTTTCTTCATTAAAGTTTTTCAAAGGTGTTGAAGTTACCGCGAACAACAGTTAAACATATCCGTGGTAGTTTTATAAACCGTTCAATAATATCCAAATATAATTTTTTACGTGGTTTAATTGGTATTTGTTGTGGCTTTTTGCCGTATAAATCCATAACGCCTAACGGTGCGGGCTTTGGTAGCCGAATAATTGGGCTCAACATCACCGGTTTGCAACACCAGGGAATAAGTGCCAAGGGTTTCAATCTGCGTATAATTAAATGGCTTTTCGGTGCTCATGCTGCCGCCGGCCACGGTGTCTTTAGCTACGATATCTGACGAAAAGTATAACTTGTTTTCAGTCAAATTCCAGGTGCCGGTTGATGTTTGTTTAATACAATCAAAATTGGTGTAGCTGCAGGTATTATCGCTTTTAAAGGTGAAATACTGGTTTTTATCACAATCGGTATTTAACGTATCCGGATTGCCTACCTGTGTATTCCCTGTGTAATGGTAAACCTGTATCGAGGCCAGTTCCCAAACACCGCTGGCTAAAAGGGCTGGGATATTGCTATTTTTATCTTTTTTGCAGGAGTTTACCAGTGCGCCGGCAACAACTAAAGCAATTATAAAGAATAATGGAAATTTATTTTTCATGAAATAATGTACGCGCAAAAATATGAAATCCTGTAGTTATTAATCTACCCACAGGGGTTATATTTAACTAACTGTTTTAAACCTGTTTTATTTTAACAACGCTATTAACATCTTATACCTGGCGTAATGGTTTTTACTTTTGAATTTTTACTTTTAACTTTTGAATTTAAACATGCGCATCCCACTCCCTCAACTTAAAGCCGAATTTAAACGCGTTTTGCTAAAGCTCAATTTTACTGACGATAAGGCCAGTGAATGTGCCGGTATTTTTGCAGAAAACAGCAGGGATGGCATATATACCCACGGCTTAAATCGTTTTCCTGTTTTTGTGCAGCACGTAAAGGATGGCTTGGTTAAACCCGGCAATCATCCCAACCGGGAAGGCGGTTTTGGCGCTATGGAACAATGGAACGGTAACCTGGGGCCAGGGATGCTGAATGCCAGGTTTTGCATGGATAGGGCCATCCAACTGGCAAACGACAACGGCATAGGTTGCGTGGCGCTAAAAAATACCAACCACTGGATGCGGGGTGGCACTTATGGCTGGCAGGCAGCAGACGCCGGTTATATAGGCATATGCTTTACCAATACCATTGCCAACCTGCCACCCTGGGGTGGGCTCGATCCGCGGCTGGGTAATAACCCGTTGGTAATAGCCGTGCCACGTAAAGGGGGGCCTGTGGTGCTGGATATGGCCATATCGCAATACTCGGTAGGTAAATTGAATCAGTATAAAAGCAATAATGAAACTTTGCCGTTGCCAGGGGGATACGATGAAGCCGGTAATTTAAGTACCAACCCGGCAGCCATACTTCAATCCACAAGGCTGCTTCCTGTCGGTTTCTGGAAAGGATCGGGGCTTTCCCTGGTGCTTGATTTATTAGCTACAATTTTAAGTGGAGGCAATTCCACTGCAAAAATTACGCAAAGCGGAGCCGAATCGGGTGTATCACAGGTGTTTATCTGTATAAGGCCTTCAAACGATCGACAAACAGCCTCGCTAATTGAAGAGATCATCGCCTACACCAAAACCAGTACCCCTGAGCAAGAGGGCGGCACTATAAACTATCCCGGCGAAAATACCCTAAAAACGCGTGAACGAAACCTATCCGAAGGAGTTTTGGTTGATGAACGGATTTGGGAGGTGGTGAAGGCCCTATAAAGCCGCTCTTCTATTTTTGAATTTTGAATTTTTACTTTTGAATTACCCAACCATCATCCCTTCAAACTTTTCCCAAAAGCCATCGCGCGGAACGGGGGCTATAATCTCGACAGGCTCATTTTTTACAGGATGAATAAAGGTAAGCTTACGGGCATGTAAACAGATGCTTTTACGCAGGCTGCCGCGCGGATAACCATATTTATTATCACCTACTATAGGCGAGCCCAGGGTTGATAACTGCACGCGGATTTGGTGCGGCCTGCCAGTTATCGGGTCAACTTCTATCAGGTAGTAACCATTAAGCTCGGCAACCAGTTTGTAGCTTAGTTCCGATCGTAAACTACCCTGTACCTCTTTATCGTGGGCCTTGGTTACGTTTTTTTGCGGATTTTTTACCAGCCAATGCACCAATGTGCCCGATTCGGGATAAGGTTTTTTGCGCACCACGGCATAGTATGTTTTATGCATTTCGCGGCCTTTAAACATTTTATTGATCCGCTCAAGCGCTTTGCTGGTTTTTGCAAACAGTATAACGCCGCTCACGGGCCTGTCTAACCTATGCACCACGCCTAAAAAGGCGCCATTGGGTTTGTTGTATTTCTGAGCTATGTACTTTTTAACCTTATCGTCTAATGATTCGTCGCCGGTATCATCAACCTGTACAATATCCCCGGCACGTTTGTTCACCGCAATAAGGTGGTTATCCTCATAAAGGATATCCTTATCAGTAACATCAAAACTGGTATAATTAAACTCGGGGCGGGCCATTTTTATTTCGGATTTGGGATGTTCGATTTCGGATTTGCTGATTTAATAGCGGAGATAGTTCTTCCTTCTCATTTTCAAATTTTCAAACCCTCAAATTTTCAAATCATTTGCATATCTGCACATCTGAAATCTGCACATCTACTTAATATTGTTCCTTATCGTTCGGGAAGCTTTTTGATTTTACATCGCTGATGTAGTTTTTAAAAGCCCCGTTCATTTGCTCATATAAGTTGGAATACTGGCGTAAAAAACGCGGCTTAAAGCCGTTGTTGATGCCCAGCATATCGTGTATTACCAAAACCTGGCCGTCGCACTGGCCGGCACCTATACCGATGATTGGGATTTGTACACTTTGGCTAACTTCTGTTGCCAGTTTGGCCGGTATTTTTTCAAGTACAATAGCAAAACAACCAAGCTCCTGTAACTTAAGCGCGTCTTCACGTAATTTCTGGGCTTCAACTTCTTCCTTGGCGCGTACGGTATAGGTGCCAAATTTATAAATAGATTGCGGCGTTAAACCTAAATGCCCCATTACCGGAATGCCCGCCGTTAGTATACGGCTGATAGACTCGGCAATTTCAACGCCACCTTCCATTTTAACGGCATGCGCGCCAGATTCTTTCATGATCCGGATAGACGAGTTAAGCGCCTCTTTAGAATTACCCTGGTACGATCCAAAGGGCAAATCCACAACAACCAACGCCCGTTTGGCGGCGCGAACAACTGATGATGCATGATAGATCATCTGATCGAGCGTAATCGGAAGCGTGGTTTCGTGCCCGGCCATCACGTTTGAGGCCGAATCGCCTACCAGGATGATGTCCATACCGGCTTCATCTACAATGGTAGCCATGGAGTAATCGTACGCGGTAAGCATGGCAATTTTTTCGCCACGGTTTTTCATCTCCTGCAGAATATGCGTGGTGATCCTTTTTACTTCTTTGTTTACAGACATAGTTAAATGTGTTAAAGAAAGCACAAAGGTAATTTTTTTTATTTCGGATTTCGGATGTTCAATTTCGGATTTAGTAAGGCTAAATGAAGGTTAATTCAAAATAAAAATTCTAAAATAAAAAAATCCGAAATCCCAATTCCGAAATCCGAAATATTCTCGTACTTTTGCACCGTGAATCCGGAAGTTCCTTACTTCAATATTTCTATCAGTTTTCACGGGGCTTTGAACCAGGCGATCCGATTTAATAATCCATTCAATTTTTTTGCTAAATGACGCACTTCACCAAATTACCGGCAGTACTTTTATTGGCTGATGGCACCGTTTTTTACGGTAAAGCCGCCGGAAAGATAGGTACTACCACCGGCGAGATCTGTTTTAACACAGGGATGACCGGCTACCAGGAAATTTTTACCGACCCATCGTACTTTGGGCAAATAATGGTTGCAACCAATGCGCACATTGGTAATTACGGTATAGCCGATATCGAAGTTGAATCGGGTAATATCCAGATTGCAGGTTTGGTTTGTAAAAACTATAACATTGCTTACAGCCGTAAACAAGCTAACGGATCTATCCAGGATTATTTCCAGGCGCAAAATATAGTAGGCATCAGCGATGTGGATACCCGCCAGATAGTACGCCATATCCGCGATAAGGGCGCTATGAACGCTATCATTTCGTCAGAGATATTGGATATCGAAGAGTTGAAAGCCAAACTGGCCGAAGTACCTTCGATGGATGGGCTGGAGTTATCATCACAGGTATCAACCACCGAAACTTATACTTTTGGTAAAGAGGATGCCACCTACCGGGTTGCAGTACTTGATTTGGGTGTAAAGAAAAACATCCTGCGTAATTTTGATGATCGTGATGTTTATGCCAAAGTTTTCCCGGCAAAAACTACATACGCCGAAATGGAAAAAGATTTTGCGCCAAACGGCTATTTTATATCAAACGGCCCCGGCGATCCATCGGCTATGCCTTATGCAATTGATACCGTAAAAGAAATTTTAGCTGCAGATAAACCGATGTTTGGCATTTGCTTAGGTCACCAGTTACTGGCTTTGGCTAACGATATCCCAACCAAAAAAATGTTTAATGGTCACCGCGGCTTAAACCACCCGGTAAAAAACATCATCATTAATCATTGCGAGGTAACATCGCAAAATCACGGTTTTGGTGTGATACCAGAAGCTGTGCGCGCATCCGATAAAGTAGAAATTACCCACGTAAATCTTAACGATCAATCGATAGAAGGTATCCGTGTTAAAGATAAAAAAGCATTCTCGGTACAATACCACCCGGAGTCATCACCTGGTCCGCACGATTCAAGGTATTTGTTTGATGATTTTATCAACCTGATGAAATAACTTTTTGATTTGAAAATTTGAGGATTTGAAAATTTGAAAATTTTTTTGAAAGCCTTTTGAGTGAAAAACTTGAGAGGCTTTTTTATTTGCTCGTTTATATTTCTGCCGACGCTGCAACGGCTACCGCGGGCAGTGTAAACATAAATTCGGTACCTACCCCCGGCTCGCTGGTTACCCATATTTTACCGTGGCATTTTTCAACAAGATCTTTACAAAACAGCATGCCCATGCCGGTGCCCGATTCATTTTTGGTGCCCATCTTACTGTTTACCTTGCCTTTAAACAGTTTATCGCGCTGATCGGCAGACATGCCTACACCGGTATCTTTCACCTTTACAATAATTCTTTTGTTATCTTCCATCGTGGCCGAAATCTCGATGGTATCACCTTCGCGGCAAAATTTCAGTGCATTAGTAATCAGGTTACGGATAACAATGCGGACAGAGTTGGGATCGGCCCAGGCAGATAAATTGCCGGGAATGCTATCCAACAGGTTGATGCCTTTTAACTCGGCTTGTTCGTGGTAGGTTTCAATCTCTAAACTCACCAGCCCTTTTATCGAAAAGTTTTTTACCGATGCCTCAAAGTTTTCCATCTGGCTGTTTATCCAAAAAAGGAGGGTGTCGAGAAAATCAGAGGTGTATTCCAGTTTTTTTAATACGCCCGGTATCATTTCCAGCAACTCCTCGTGGCTGATGCTATCATCCTGTAGCAAGCTGAACAGGCCGCGTAATGTGCTTAACGGTGCCCGCAGGTCATGTGCCAAAATAGATATCAGCCGGTCTTTTAAAACATTTAAATCGTTTAGTTTTTCGGCCTGGTCGTCAATATTGGTTTTTTGTTTCAGTATCTCGCTGTTACGGTCCTCAAGCAGGGCGTTAATTTTTTGCTGCTTTCGTTTTTGACGGTAATAAATACCTACGGTGACTATCATGGCCGCAATTATGATAGAAAATATGGCGTTAACCAGCCGTTGGCTTTTTATTTTCTGTTGATATATCAGGTCGCGTTCACGCTGTTGCTGGGCAAGCTGGCGTTTCTTTTCGGCAAAGCCCAGTTCATAGTTATATGAGGTGAGCTTTTGAATACTTTCATTATCATTAATTTGATTTTTAAGGTTGATGTATTCATTTAACATCCGGTTGGCTTCTTCATATTTGCCAAGGCCGGCCATGGCCTTGTTAAGCTGTAACGCCGAGTTGGAGCGTACCGATATATTGCCCAGCTTAATGGCCTGCGCCTGGCCACCCACAGCGTATTTATAGGCATTTTTATAATCGCTTAACAAGTTATACATGGTGGCATAACCATTTAAAGCGTAGGCTTGGTTATACACAATCTGGTATTTTGTGGCTATCTGTAACGATGTATCAAGGTATGATTTGGCAAGCAAAATTTGACTTTTATGCGCGTAACACATGCCAAGATCTGTATAAACCGAACTTAAGCCGTCTTTATCATCCTGTTGTTTGGCGGTTTTCAGCGATTTTGTTAAATATAAAATAGCTTCATCGTATTTATGTTGGGCAAGCAGCACTTCGCCAATGTTTTCATTAATAGTGCCAACGGCTTGCTTGTTGTTGGTAGCCTCAAATACCTGTATGGCCTTTTTAAAATATTCAAGCGCGTTGGGGAACACCTCCATATTTTGCAATACAACCCCAATATCATTATAAATTTCGGCTGATGTTGTTACATAATTGTTTTTTAAAGCGATAAAAAGGCCCTTATAGTAAAAGTCGAGCGCATTTGAAAGCTGGCCTTTACTAAAGTAAGTTATCCCTATGTTTTTATAACAATCTGTTAAAACAGGCTCGTCCTGGTTGCGCAGGCAAATCAGGCGGGCTTTATCTAAATAGTCTAAGGCAAGTTTATATTCGGCCAATTGGTTATACATCCGCCCGTAGGATATGTATGCCTTGCTAAGGCCCCTATCATTATGTAAGCTTTTGAATATGGCTATAGCTTCGTCAAAATTCTGTTTGGCTTGTTTGGTGTTGCCTTTAAAATAACTTACGTGCCCGGTTTCCAGTAAGCCATCTGCTATCCCCTCCGGATATTTAATTTTGCGCGATAGCTCAACGCTTTTTTTGCCATAATAATAAGCGCTATCGGGGTTCGATTTAAAATAGCCCGATGCTATTTTGTTGAGCTTATTAATGGTAGCGGTATCCGGATTTTTTTGATATTCAGACGCCGGCAATAACAGGTTTTTAATACTATCAACTTCGGGATGCGACTTAGCAAATGCCTGAAGGCTTGAGAATAAAAGAAAGAACGCAGATATTAACCCCCGTGTACCATGATTACCTGCAATATGTTTTTTAAATCTCAAGATCGGTGAATAGTTAATGCTTATACGAAACAAACGGCGAAATTGGTTTGATTTATTTTAATTAATAAATATAGGGTATTTTAGTAGTGGCCTTAATTAATTCCCTTTAATTAATTTTAACGCTTTAACAGGTGCAATGAAAAAGAATATCGACCTCAAATTAAATGCTGACGAAAAGGCAGTACTTAAAAGCCAGAAAATAAAGATAAATACATTGGCTGGCTACGCGCCTGATGAAATAGCGGCTATACTGAAGGCATCGCCCCAAAGGGCTAAAGAAATTGCCGCCCTGATGGAATTTCAAAGCATCCCTTCGTTGGGCATTAACTTTGCATCCGAGCTTATTGAACAAGGGTATTATTCGTTAAAACAGCTTGAAGGTAAAGATCCCGTTGAGTTGTACAACGCATTTGAAAAGCATTGGGGGGCCTGGGCCGACCCTTGTGTTGAGGATTCGTACCGTTTACTGGCCCATTATATTGTACACCGCGACGAGACCAAACGCTGGTGGAATTTTACTGCCGAACGCAAAGCCTACCGCGCCCAACACGGCTTCCCTGCCGACAGGCCAGCCCGCCCCTGGTATGATTTGCCGCAATACCCCAAAATGAAGCAGTATGCCGATGGCCTTAATAAAGATACAGGTACTGTTAAGTTGTAAGTGTTTAGTTGCAAGCCGGAAAATCGCGTTTAAGATTTCATGATCGGCTATATTGGGCTAAACCGGTATCAAGTTATTAGATTTTTAGCGCAAAGTTGCTAAGCTACAAAGAAAAATAGGCAAATCAGTTTGCCTCTCTCCGTGTTAGCGCGAGCTAAATTTTATAAACTCTAAACGTGATTTTCCTGTAGTTGCAATCCCTGGGCTTGATTGTTCGTTTTTGACTTATAACTTGGTACTTTCGGCTAAAGGTTATTTAACATAGAAAGTGGAGTTAAAAACTTGACTTAGAGAGGTAGCTCCTACGGAGCAAAGGAAATATTTGAGCATTTGTTCTACAAACGGGTAGCCTCTACGAGGCGGACTATCACCTTAGTGAGTGGATGTCTGATCTCTCGTAGAGGCTATCTATTTGTAGCAATATCTATTTAAAATTCTTTTATGCCCCGTATGGGGCTACCTATTTCAGTTTATATGGGATTTCCTGACTGTTGACACTACACCGTAGCGTCTTAATTCTTGACTCTTATCTCTTGATTCTTCTCTATTTTGTTATTTTTATTTGGATTTATTCTAAATAAGGATTTACTTTGCTCTTGTCGGATAAAAGCAAAAAAACCGCCCGCAAAATAATTGACGTTTACGTTGAAAAACAGTTTAAAATATAAAGTCCTGCTCTGTAGTAATAAACGCCTTGATAGCTTTTTTACAGGGCAGGCACAAATTAAATCATCTACCTATGTGCGATGCAAAAGTATTGAGCCAGGTTGGGGCATCGGTTATTAGCCGCTGCCACGAGTGCCGTTGTATTTTTATCTGGAATAATAACCTTATCCTGAGTTTTACGCCCGAGCAGTTTATACAATTCCGGGATTTTACGCTCGAACTTAATTTTGAGAATTATACTTTCCCCTTTCCCGACGGGCAGGAACGTATGGTAATGCGCACCCCGGTAAATGATGTGCAGTTCACCTTCAGCAGCGATGAATGGGAAGATTTTCATGCCGCCATGGATGAAGCCGTTTACATGCAGGAAGTATACAGCCTGATGGATGGACGGGAGTAGATGTGCAGATTATGGATGTGCAGATTTCAGATGATTTGAAAATTTGATGATTTGAAAATTTGAAGATGCGGGAATTAAACGAATTGGGGAATTTTTTGAATCCTGTTAATTCATTAATTCAATAAATTTCGGTTCAGAAAACATATCCGAAATCAAAATTAACAAATCCGAAATCGAAATTCCGAAATCCGAAATCAAAATCAAAGATTACACCAGTAAGTCCACTTAACTACCAGCTGGCGGTTTTTAACGGTATAGGGCGATGGTATGGAGTTATCCCCATAAACAATAAAAAAATCTGATGCCGGTTTGTAGCGCCATTGCAGGCGTACGTTGGTATTGATGTTTTTTACCTGGCCGTTGTATTGTACATAAGTGGTAAAATATAACGTGTTAGTTAAGGTGATATCTGCCTTTGGCCCAATCAGCCAAAATTGGGTATCGCCGTAAGGCTGGGGCAGGCGCAGATCATTAAATGAGGAGTTTACAAACAGGTTAACATAAGGCTGAAAGCGATAACCCAGTTGCGCAATCAGGCTGGTGCGGTATCCATCGTAATAACCACCGTGAAGGCCCTCCAGCAAATAGGTAAATAAGGCCTGCGGTTTTGATGCAAATTGCACATCAACCGTGTTCCAATGATGTTGCGAGCCTATAGGCAACGGTGTTTTGCCTGTATTGGTTGGATCAAAAGGCACCAGTAATTTGATATAAGTATCAATGCCCGATACCGTAAATGTGCTTTTGTTGCGTAGCGTCATAATGTAAGCTAAGGTGCTTTCGTTATCGGTACGCTTAAAGTTTTCGTCAAAATAATAGTTGCTGGTTAGCTGGATGCCATGGATAAGTACATCGCCGCCCTTGGGGAAAAAGTTATGTAATATCAGCGGGCTAATTTTATTATAGCCAACCCTGGGCACATAGCCAACCCCGGCAGTATAATTTTTGCCAACATACTCATCCTGTAAATAGGCCGTCCAGTATTTGCTTAGGTATTGCACGTGGGCGGCTGCCACCAGGTCGTGCCCCTTAAGGCCGGGTGTAAATGATTTTAGGCCTAAAAGTTTGCCGGTCCATAAATTGCTTGGTGAGGCCAGGTTGTACTCCACCCCAAAGTTACGGTTATAGGCATTACCGGGGGGTGATGTCCCTGTTGCATCCTTATTAATAAACATAAAGCCGATGTTTGAACGGCCAAAAACACGGCGCTGAAGCGTGAGCACGCCATAGTTTTGGGCAGGGGTAAGGGCATCGTTTGATGTTCCGGTTTGTATATCCATCAACCCAACACGCCAGTCTTTATCCAGCTTGCCGGTAAGCCTGGTGCCAAATCTGATAGGGGCATTAAGCCCTATTCTGCGCGAAAAAAATGGCCTGATATCGGCGTAGCCAAAATTGGCAAACAAGTCGCCGTTCTCTAAAAAAAACTGCCTCTTCTCGGGAAAAAATAGTTCATACCGGTTCAAATTAACCACTTGCTGGTCTACATCAACCTGCGAAAAGTCGGGGTTAACGGTAAGGTCGAGGTTGAGGGACGAGGTAAGGCCAATTTTGGCATCGCCGCCTATTTCCTTTTTCCAGTCGGTTTTGGTTCCGGCGCTGTAGTCTTTTGAAATACCGGTAAGCGCATAAGGAATAATAGAAATGTTGGTGCCTGCATCCGGAGGTAAATCGTCCCACACCAGCAATCCGGTATAAGCCAGTGATGCGGTAGGGAACTGCCTTGGTACCGGCGCCCAGCTCGATTTTTCGGTCGTTATCAGGTCGTTGCGGCTAAAGTTGATACCCCATTGGCCAACACCTTTTTTATAACGGATACTCTTAAAGGGAATGGCTGCCTCAAATACCCACTTATCGGGATAGTTTTTTACTACCGATATCCATTTGTTATCCCAGCTCAGGTCTACCTTACCCCCCTCGTACATGGTGCCATCCCATTGAGCGCCGGCGGCGTTGGCACCAAAGCTGAAGCCATCTGTACGGGTGTCAAAAGGGTCGAGAAAAAATATAAAGTTATCGTTCTTCAGAAAAGCAAAATCGCGCTTCAGCGATTCAACCATATATTCGCCAGGTCCGGCAGTGTAACAAACGGCAATAATGTAAAGGTTGTTGTTATCAAAGGTCATCCGCACTTCGGTATGTACTTTGGCCCTGCTGGTATCCATAGGCATTACCATGAAAAAGTTGGCTGCCGAATCGGCTTTATGCCAGGCCTCGTCCATAACGCCGTCAATAGTAATGGGAGCCGTTGTTTTACGAATATGGTATTGAAAAGCCGAGTTCTTTTTTTGCGCCGATGCAGGTAAACTGAACAAACAAATAGCCAGTAGCAGTAACTCTATTTTAAAAAATATGTACGGGTTTACTTTGTTCAAGTTTAATGAAGATGAAAGGTTTAAACACAACTCAGCCCGCTGTTGTAGCGGGCCGGGTTATATTATTGAGCAAGATAATAATTAGGTGTTAGAATCAAAAATTCGGACAAGATTGTTACCGTTATAAAAGGAGTTGTCATTTCGAACGAACCCCCGGTGGGCTGCGCACATGAGGTGAGGAGAAATCTTTTACGCCCTGCATGCTGATAAGCTTTTTGGGATGCAGGGCGTACAAGATTTCTCCTCGTTCCTCGTTCGAAATGACAATAATTTTGTCAATTACATATTAACAATCATTGCCTTGCCGCTGTATTTAACCACTTTATCGGCTTTGGCTGTAACCTCTACATCCGAGCCATGCGCGCCTTTAACCAACACAATATTAAACGTGCGGTTTTTTAGCATACCCGGGAAATGGCCTTTGGTATCTGATATAGTTAGCTTACGGGTTTTATCATTCCAGTTAAAGTTGATGGTGGCAAAAGCGCCTTTTTCGTAATTGTAATTTTCGTTTTCATCTTCGTACAACTTAAAGGTACCATCTGCGCCGGGGTATATCCTTAATTCGATGTTACTGGCTGGTTTTTCGGTAGCATACTCCATGTGCGGACCCATTGGGATAATAGAACCAGCTTTTACATAAAGCGGCAATATCTCGATAGGAGCGGCAGCGCTGATGGTTTGGCCGCCATCTAAAACCTCTCCATTCCAGAAGTTGTACCATTTGGTTGCTGCGGGCAGGTAAACCTGGCGCGCTTTAGCTTTTTTATCAGCATCGGCCGATGTATACAGTTGCTCGGTAACCGGGTTAACCATAAAGGCAGGGCCAAACATGTATTGGTCTGGTATGCCATAAGCTTTTTCGTCGTTCCTGAAATCAAACGTCAGGGCACGCATCATGGTATAGTTTTCTGTAGTTACCTTGCCGGCCAGCGAGTAGATGTACGGCAGCAGGCGGTAACGCAGTTTATCAAAGTTCAACAGGATGGCTTTGGTATTGGCATCCCAGTTGTCGCTAAATAATGCACGCTCGCCTTTACCATGGATACGGAAGATGGGGCAAAATGCGCCAAACTGAAACCAGCGCGTAAACAGTTCGCGCTTATCCGGCTGCGACCAGTCGGCAGCTTTCCAATGGAAGTGGTAGCCACCTATGTCCGATGTCCAGTAGGGGATACCCGATGCACAAGCGTTAATACCCTGCGGCACCTGGTTTTTATAATTCCAGAAGGTACACTCAATATCGCTTGACCATAAGGTGGCGGCATTACGCTGTTCGCCGGCAAATGATTGCCTTACCAAAAAGAAAGCGCGTTTGCCCGGAATATCCCTGCGCCAGCCATCGTATACACCTTTAGTATGCTGTAATGAGTAGGTGTTAAAATAATCAATCCCTTTACCTATGCTAAAGTTGCTTTGGCGGCGGGCATCAAGCAAAGCGCCGTTATCCGGCTCGCACTGGTCAATCCACCAGGCATCAAAACCGTAGCGTTTCACCAGGCTATCACGTGCCTGATCCCAATACAATTCGCGGGCCTTGGGGTTATGGGCATCATAGTAGGTATCAAAAGTATGGGTAACTACGTTATCCCAGGTAATATCCGTTAAGCCGCCCATTTTTTCCAACGCATCGTAGTTGGGGGTACCTTTGCCAAATACAGGCCATATCGAGATCATGGCATGGATGTTTGCTTTGTGCAATTCATCAACCATTTGTTTTGGGTGAGGATAACGCTCGGGCTTCATCACGTGCGAGCCAATTGGCAATGGATCCCAGTAGTACCAGTCCTGTACAATTACGTCAACCGGGATGTGGTTATCACGGTATTTATCTTTAACAGTCAATATTTCTTTTTCGCTCATGTACCTGTCTTGTGATTGGAAAAGCCCGAAAGCCCATTTGCCAAACATTGGTGCGCGACCGGTTGCCGTACGATATGAATCGATAATATGATCAAAAGAAGGGCCGTAGAAGAAGTAGTAATCAACCTGTTTACCACTTTCAGATACGTATTTAAATTTGGTGTTATCAGCCTCGGCGCCATAAAAGTTTGACGCCGAATAGTTATCCCAAAGTAAACCATAGCCCTTGGTTGATAATAATACCGGGATAGCGCCGGTAAGGTATTTGATTAGCAATTCCTGGTTGCGGCCTTTATAGTTGATGGATAAAGAATCTAAGGGGTGGCAGCCCAAGCCGTAAAGCGCCTCGTTTACCGGCGAGGTAAACTGTGTGCTTACATTATAGGTACTGATGCCGGCAATAGTTGCGGGTGTTATTGTTTTGTTTTCACTGTCTTCGGCAGTAATTACATTGCCTTTTAAATCGGTATAAGTAATGGCATTGGTGGCCTTGTTCACTATTACCTTCATTTTTGCCGTGGTAATTATTACTTCGGTTTTGGTTGCTGTTACCTGGTAGGCAGCAGGTGTTTTCCAGCTGTTAACCACCACCAGCGATGGCTTGGTTTCAAAGGCATCAAAAATGGTATATTTTACTTCGATGATGTCGGCACTGCGCACAAGTACCTTCATCAGGCCTTTATCTAAAGAAAAGGTAACACCATCCGCCCCTTTTTTAAAGGATTTAACGGTAGCGTTTACAGTAAGAGTGGCCATGGCGCCTGCCAGCAAAATAAACAACGCAATCGATTGTTTTATTTTTGCATTTAAGGTGGGTAACATTTTAAACATATTGAACAGCAGTAAATTAGTTTATAATAAGTGTAGGAATAACACCAAATTTGAAAACGTGAATATAGGTACTTTTTTTAATTGGAGAAAAAATATTTGCAGTGAGGCGAAGACTCACCCGCTGGTCCGCCGTTGGCGAACGGCACCCTCTCTCCGGCTTTCGCCGCATAGAGGGGCTTGAACGGTGTTTAATTTACTGTGTTGTTCGAAGTTGGAGACTTCGAACCATTATGCCTGTAGTCTCCAGACTACAGGATTGTGAGAGAAAATATTAAAGTTATATTGCTCTTCATCGCGTTGGGCTGAACCACCGTAGTTTTAAACTACAGGCATAATCGTTCGAAGTCAGAGACTTCGAACAGCGGAGGAGCCATCAATGCCGATGTTTGTTGATAGCTAAAACATTTCAGCATTCGTTACGTCGATGGATTTGCCCGACATAATATTCCACTATTCAAGCCCCTCTTTACGCGCAGCGAAGAGAGGGTGACGAGCGCAGCGATGTCGGGTGAGTATTTGCCTGCGTTCAAAGCCGATGTTTGCTGGTAGCTAAACCATTTTAGCATTTGTGATAGCGATGGTGTGTTTTTAACCACATCACAAAGCATGCTCAACGTTTCTGCAAACACCATGTAGTCATACACCGAAGGTTTTGTACGTTGGTTGTTTTTATAGGTTCGTAAAGCGTACCGTTTAGCGCAAAGCCATAGCGCAGCAGGATTTGTTCATCTACCAGGAAACGCTCAGAACCATCGGGTAGCAGGAAACGGTTATTGTTATCAACAGGTTTTACCAGGTTTTCGATGCCGATATCGGATGCCAGCCTGGCAAAAAAGTAGCCGCCGGGTTTAAGCACCCGCCAAAGCGAGTGTACCATGTTGTCGAAATGTTCGATGCTTTTTGCAAAATGTAAAACCGCGCTGCAAATAACCAGGTCGAAAGTGTTATCAGGATAAGGCAGATCTTCAACCCCCGATACCGCAAAGTTTGAGAGGGGATTAGCCGGCGCTAACGTGGCAGATAATTGCTTAACCGCATCAACAGCCGCCTCGCTTTGATCAACCCCGTAAACTTCGAACTCGTTTTGTAAAAAATAAACCAGGTTTCGGCCGCCGCCGCAGCCGGCATCCAATACAGTTTTGCAGTCATCAAACCGGCCTTTCAATAATTGATCGAACAGGTAAATATCAATATTGCCAAATGTTTGCCTGAGCTGATTTTGCATGGCGAAAATTAAGAATAATATGAAAATTACTTAACTTTAATTATGGCTACAGATATGTCAATCTTCATGCAGTTTATGCGTGGTTTTTTACTGCCATTGCCCGGTGTTACCGAGAAAATGTGCTTTGAAGATCCGGCCTTTTATGTAAATGGCAAAATTTTCACCAGTGTGAAATTAGGAAAAGAGCTTTTGGGTATCCACACCACCGAACGTGAAAAGTGGATGGAGCGCGATCCTCACACATTCTTTATTACTCCGCATTATCTCAATTACAAATACATGCTGATATGCCTTGAAACGGTATCTCCGGATGACGTGAAAAACCTGTTGATAACCGCCTATCTTGCCCGGGCAACAAAAAAACTGGTAAAGGAATATGAAGCAATGATATCAGCCGGGTAAATACTGCTTTTCGCTTAACTTGTTACCAAAACACAACGCCGATTTAGCGTTAAAACAATTACTTTTGCCTACCTATTTGACTATATGATAAAATTGTACCTGAGCTGCTTTCTTGTCCTCGCTATAACTATAAATGCCACCGCCCAAATCCAAAAAACGGAATTCAAAGATACAACTCACCTTAAAACCGCAATTGTGCGTGGGTACCTGAGCGAACAGCCAGTGTTAAGTGTACCTGCCTCGGTAAGTGTATTGGGGGGTGCACAACTTAAACTACAACCCGATAATTCATTTGTTACGGCTTTAAATACTGTTCCGGGTATCCGGGCCGAGGAGCGTTCGCCGGGGAGTTACCGTTTATCCATCCGCGGCAGCTTGTTACGGTCGCCATTTGGGGTAAGGGATGTGAAAATTTATTTTGATGAGATCCCCTTAACTGATGCAGGGGGCAATACTTACCTGAATGCTATAGATATAGGCAGCATAGGCAGTATCGAAATTTTAAAAGGCCCCGATGGCAGTTTGTTCGGCGCCAACTCCGGCGGGGTAGTTTTGCTAAGTTCTATTAACCGCTATAATGATAGTAGTTACTTAACGGCGGGCGTTAATACTGGCAGCTATGGTTTGTTCCACGAAAAGCTTACCCTTCAGCAGCATTCCGGGGCAAATTTGTTTAATATCAGCCAAAGTTTTCAAACCTATCATGGTTACAGGCAACATAGCGATACGCACCGAAATTACATACAACTGTCCGATAAATGGAACTATAGTGGTAAAAACGAGTTAAAAGTGCTGGGTTTATACTCCAACCTGGCCTACCAAACGCCGGGTGGTTTAAACCTGGCACAGTTTACCGCCAACCCAACATTGGCACGCCAGCCAACACCTACTTTGCCAGGCGCAATACAACAGCAAATTGGCATTACCACCAAAGTGTATTTAGGCGGATTGACTAACGAATACCATTTAAGCGACAGGATCAGGAACGTGCTATCTGTTTTTGGCAACCATGTTGATTTTGCCAACCCATTTATTACCAATTATGAGCAGCGCAGCGAGAATACGTACGGATTACGTACCTATTTTGAACTGGCCGGCAATCACCAGGAAAACCTGGACTGGAAAGCCGATCTGGGAATTGAGTGGCAGCAAACCAATTCGCTGATCAGCAATTATGGCAATAAAAAGGGCGTAAAAGATACCACCCAAACCAGCGATAATATTCATACCAATCAGCATTTTATTTTTGGCCGGTACTCGGCAGACCTTTTTAAACGTATGCATGCCGAGGCCGCTTTGAGCCTGAACTGGTACGACTATGATTTTAAAAACATTTACCCGCTTAACCAAAGCAGTTTTACCAACCGTAATTTTACACCGCAATTAATGCCAAGGCTTGCCTTAAGCTACCAGCTTACCAATAACTTCATTTGGCGGGCATCAGTAAGCCGTGG
This sequence comes from Mucilaginibacter ginsenosidivorax, assembly GCF_007971525.1. Taxonomy (NCBI): domain Bacteria; kingdom Pseudomonadati; phylum Bacteroidota; class Sphingobacteriia; order Sphingobacteriales; family Sphingobacteriaceae; genus Mucilaginibacter; species Mucilaginibacter ginsenosidivorax. The sequence goes on along the minus strand of NZ_CP042437.1, from coordinate 1,383,773 downwards.
CTACTCTACACCAACCACTGCCGAGGTGCGGCCTACTGATAATATTGTAAATACCAGCCTGCAGGCCCAAACCGGCTGGAACTATGAAACCGGTTTCCGTCTGCGCAACCAGGACGAAACTTTATTGCTTGACGCATCGGTGTTTTATTACCGCATCAGCAACGCCATTGTACGCCGTTTAAATGCCGACGAAACAGAGCACTACATCAATGCCGGCGGCACCAATCAGCCTGGTTTTGAGCTATCGTTTACAGATTGGATTATCCGCCAGAACAGCACCCATTTTATCCGGGGCCTTCAGTTTAATGAATCATATACTTACAGCGGGTTTACTTTTCGCGATTACACGGTTACCAGCACCAGCTACTCGGGCAACAGGTTAACGGGTGTGCCAAGGCATGTGTTTGTATCCAGCCTGCAGCTGAAATTCCCGGCAGATCTTTCTTTGTTTGCGCAGCATAACTACACCTCAAAAATCCCGCTGAATGATGCCAGTACAGTATACGCCGGGCATTATAACCTGTTACAGGCCAGGGTTAGCTGGCAACCAACCATAGGCCGTAAAACAAGGTTGGAAATTTTTGCTGCCGCGGATAACATCCTGAACCAAAAATACAGCCTCGGGAATGATTTAAACGCAGTAGGGAACAGGTATTATAACGCTTCGCCTTTAAGGAATTATAATGTGGGGATGAATGTGAGGTTGTAGAGGATTTTGGATTTCGGATGTTCGATTTCGGATTTATTTTATTTGCAGCTCGCCTCCAAAAGCGGCTATTTATTTTGATGTTCGATTTCGGATTTATTTTATTTGCAGCTCGCCTCCAAAAGCGGCTATTTATTTTGTTTAAACCTGGATTACTAAGCAGATTTGTATAATTTGACTGCATGTCGGCTTTTAAATCCCAAATCGAACATCCGAGATCCAAAATCAAATGATCCCCATCCTGTTGGAATCGAACTTGATGAGCACGAAAAGCAGGATGGTAAAACTTAATAATGATGAGCCGCCGTAGCTTATAAATGGTAACGGAATACCAATAACGGGTACTATCCCAATCGTCATACCAATATTGATTACTACGTGAAAAAAGAGCACCGATGCCACGCCATAGCCATAGATGCGCGAAAATGGCGATCGCTGTCGCTCGGCGATAAAGATAACCCGGAGAATGAGGAAAATATAAAGGCCTAATAACGCAAGTGAGCCCGCAAAGCCCCATTCCTCGCCTATGGTGCAAAAAATAAAATCGGTACTTTGTTCGGGCACAAACGAGTATTTAGTTTGGGTGCCATGTAAATAACCCTTACCCCACATTTTACCCGACCCTATGGCAATTTTAGATTGATTTACATTATATCCTTTACCCCTTAAATCCGTAGTGATGCCCAAAATGATGTTGATACGGTCGGTTTGGTGCGGTTTTAATACACTGGTGTAAATGAATTTAACACTAAATACAAAGGTGATGGAGATAGCAAGCCCTATCAGCATGGTACTGATGAGTTTACGGTTACGCCTGAATAAAAAGATAACCAGGGCAGTAAATGCCACCAGTGCAATGATGATATGCAAGGGATTAAACAGCAGGGCCACCACAAAAAGCGTAATCAGCAAACCGGTTACGATGAGGAAGTAAGGTGATAAACCTTCCCGGTAGAGTACGAAGATAAGCGAACAAAATACAAGTGTTGAACCTGTATCCGGCTGCAGCATAATCAATATCATGGGCAAGCCGATGATAGCCCCAGCTGCCATAAATGATTTTGGATCGGTGACGCGGATATTCGGCCCGCTCAGGTACCGGGCCAATAACAGGCAGGTAGCAAACTTGGCAAACTCCGATGGCTGTAGCCTGAAACCACCGCCAAGGTTTATCCAGGCCTGGTTACCGCCAACATTGCGGCCAATAACCAGTACAACCATTAACAAAAGCACGGTTACAACGTAGAAAGCCGGAGACAGGGCGCTGAAAAAACGACTCTCTAACAGCAGGATAATCATGCCAATTACCACAGCCACAATGATGAATATAAATTGCTTGCCATAATTGGTGGCCCCATCTATGATGCTTGGATGCCTTTCGTCAAAAACGGCGGCATGAATGTTGAACCAGCCTATAGTGCACAGGATAAGGTATAGGAATACCGTAACCCAATCAACATTAAAAAAGAAGCTGCGCTGGTTATTATTATTGTTATTCATGCTATTTGCCAGCCCCCCTGCCTGCTAATAAATTGCCCCAGTTATTCGGTTTGTTATTGTTTGCCGTTTTTAAACGTGCCGCCTTTTTTATGGAGTCGGCCTTGAATTTTTTTATGGAGTCGGCTTTTACCGCGCGGATACTATCGCGCATGCGTTCCTTTTTCAAATCCAGGGCGTAAAGCGTTAAATCGGGCATGCGGTTGGCATTGGCAAAATAATCAACCGTAATGCCCGATTCGCGTGGCGTTATCTTACCCCTTAAATATTTTTCGACAATAAAGCTGGCAATAGGAGCAGCCCAATGCGCACCCTCGCCCGAGTTTTCTACAACAACGGCAATGGCTATTTTAGGGTTCTCGCGCGGTGCGAAGGCTACAAATACTGAGTTAGCTTCGCCACGCGGGTTTTGCGCTGTACCTGTTTTGCCGCACATGATAATGCCCGGAATTTTTGACCGGCGGGCGGTACCATCTTCCACCACAGCCTGCATCCCATTTATTACCGGTTCAAAGTATTGCGAATCTATACCCACATAATTTCTTTTGGTATACTCGGCCTTAATAACATTTTCGGTACCAATGGCTTTAATGAGGTGTGGTTTGTAAAAAAAACCATGGTTGGCAATAGTGCATTCCAGGTTGGCCATTTGTAATGGGGTTGCCAACAACTCGCCCTGGCCTATGGCTAAAGAAATGATGGTACTGGCACGCCAGCCGCCTTTTTTATAAACGTTGTCGTAATGTAGTGGCGTTGGTACGTTTCCGCGGCTTTCAGCAGGCATATCCAGGTCCAGCCGGGCGCCTAAACCAAATTTCATTACGTTGGCCCTCCACTTTGTAAATTCTGCTTCGGTATATTTGGCTCCGCTGCGTTCCAATATCCGTTGAAACACCATCGAAAAATAACCGTTACATGATTCGGCTACCGCCCTGCCCATGTTAACTGTACCGTGAGCTTCGCCATTGTTACATGGTACCAGCCGGTTGCCGGCCCTGTAATGCCCGGTGCAATAGTATGTTTCTGAAGGGGAGATAATGTTTTCCTGCAAAGCTATCAACGCACTTAATGGTTTAAATGATGAGCCCGGCGGATACTGCGCCTGTATAGGCCTGATGAAAAACGGCTTATACGGGTTGTTATACATTTTGGCAGCGTTGTTACCCCGCTCGCGGCCAACCATCAGATTAGGGTCATAAGTAGGGCTGCTTACATAAGCCAGTATCTCGCCGCTCGATGGTTCAATGGCCACAATACTGCCCAGCTTATTTTGCATCAGCTGTTCGCCTAGTTTTTGTAGTTCGATGTCTAACGAGGAAGTAAGTCGCTCGCCGGTACGTGCCACCGTATCAAAAGCGCCATTGGCGAATGAGCCTTTTTGTGCCCCGCGCGAATCAACCATCATGTTTTTAACACCACGCTGTCCGCGCAAAACATTTTCGTAAGCTTTCTCCACGCCGGTTATTCCAATATAATCGCCCAGCCGGTAATAACCGTTGGAGCGTTTGATATCGCGGTCCTGCGCCTCACCAATGTAACCTAAAAACTGCGCTGCAACCGAATCGGGATAAGTACGTACAGTACGGGGCAATGCATAAAAGCCGGTAAAGTCGTTTATTTTTTCCTGTATCGAAGCAAAGCGTTCGGCCGATATTTGTTTTTCAAAAGGGGAGTCTTTATTAGGCGAATATTTGATGGCTTTTATCCAGCGCTTGTTAAAGCCATCCTTATCAATGCCCAACAGGTTACAAAATGCAACGGTATCAAAGGGTTTTACATCTTTGGGCGTTACCATGATATCGTAAATAGGTACGTTTTGTACCAGTATTTTACCATTCCTATCTAAAATGGGACCGCGGGCAGGGTATTGGATAAAACTGCGGATAACGTTTTTGGTAGCGTAAATGGCGTAGCGGTCGTCAACTATCTGGATATAGTAAAGCCTGGCCAGCAGCGTTAAAATTATAGCTACAAAAATACCGGTGATGACGTAGCGACGCTCAAAAAAATTATTCATTTACGTTCTTTCCTTTTGAAAAATAGCAGGCCCGAAACAAGTATCAAAAATACCGTAAATATTGAACTTAAAACAACGCGGCTTAGTGTGTATTGTATTTCAGAAAACCGGAATACTTCAAGGGTTAGTAGGAAAAAATGATGGGCAAAAGTAAGTATCACCGCATACGTGAAAAACCACCTGAACCCCATAATGCTCAGGGTTGGTTCCGGCTCGTTGTCAAACCCTTCTTTTTGCACGGTTATATTGATGAAAAGAATACGAACAAGCGCCAGCACAACGCAGGCCGAAGCATGCAGGCCGGGTGTATCATAAAAGGCATCTACCGTAAGGCCTAACAGGAATGATAATACAAACAGCAACACATTCGGTATTTCGAAAGGCAGTAGCAGTATAAAAAGGATATAAAAGTAAGGGGTAGACAGGTTGTAAAAAGTGATGTTTTTGAGCAAAAATGCCTGCATAAACACCAATAACAAAAAGCGGATTACATTGATGATGATAGTACGGCCCATTATTTAATTGCTGCGGCCTCCAGTCCGGCTTGTTCCTGTGCGTATTTATTAACTACCACGTATATGTATTGCAGTTTGGTAAAATCAACCGCAAGGCCAACCTCTACATTAAGCAGCAAGCCGCCCTCTTTGGCATGCAGATTGGTTACCTTACCAAAAGGGATCCCGGTTGGGAAAAGCGAATAACCTGATGTTACCACCATTTCGCCCATGGTGGGTTTGGCATCGTTTTGCAGGCTTAGCAAACCCTTACGCGGATTAAGATCGTTTCCCCATATAAATGAGCCAACAGATTTATCTTTTACCAGCATTGCGCTAAACTGGCTTTTTGAATGCAGTAGTGATTTTACAATGGCGTAGTGGTCTGTTACATCGGCTATCATACCCACCACACCCGCACCGCAAATTACACCCATATCTTTAGTTATGCCATCCCTGCTGCCCTTGTTTATGGTGATGTAATTATTAGATTGGTTGGTTGAATTATTGATAACACGGGCTACCAGGTAAGTGTACTGCTGTTTGTAAACAGTATCAACAACTTTATGCTTTTCGGTAGTATCAACATAAAATGATGTTTTAAGCATTCCCCGTAACCTTGCGTTTTCGCGTGCAAGACTGTCATTTACATCCTTTAAAGATAAATATCCCTTAAACTGGCTTACCTGCCCATATAAACTGCCGGTAACCTGGTTTTGCGAACTGATAAACGTAGCCTTTTGAAAAGAGTTATATTTGATGTAGATAAGCAGCGCGCTCACCTCAAAAATCAGGAATAAAAAAAACGCGTTATACTTAGTGATAAATATCAAGAGGTTACGCATCGGGAGATAGATTTGAGATGTGAGATTTGAGATATGAGATAAAAGAACACTGAAGTCAATGTCTCATATCTCACATCTAATATCTCATATCTAATTTACTGCATTAAAAATTTAAAATTACCTATGTTTTTAAGGGCGGTTCCTGTGCCACGTACTACGGCGCGCAATGGGTCTTCGGCTACGTGAACGGGCAGTTTGGTTTTGGCTGCCACACGTTTATCAAGGCCACGCAATAAGGCGCCACCACCGGTTAGGTAAATGCCAGTCTGGTAAATATCTGCCGAAAGCTCGGGCGGGGTAATTTCCAGCGCTTTTAATATCGCTTCTTCTATTTTGGAGATAGATTTATCTAAACAATGCGCAATTTCGGTATACGATACCATGATCTGTTTTGGCACGCCGGTCATCAAATCACGGCCTTGTACTGCAAAATCAGCCGGTGGATCTGCCAGTTCGGGCAGTGCGGCACCAACTTCAATTTTAATTTTCTCGGCAGTACGGTCGCCAATCATGATGTTATGCTGGCGGCGGATGTATTGAACGATGTCCGAATCGAAGTTATCACCAGCAACGCGGATAGACTGATCGCAAACAATACCCGATAAAGCGATAACCGCAATTTCGGTAGTACCACCACCAATATCAATGATCATGTTACCCATAGGCTCTTCCACATCAATACCAATACCTACTGCGGCAGCCATTGGCTCATGTATCAGGTAAACCTCTTTGGCGCCGGCAATCTCGGCCGAGTCGCGCACCGCACGTTTCTCAACCTCGGTAATACCCGATGGGATACAGATAACCATACGTAACGATGGGAAGAACCATCCTTTACCCTGGTTTATCATTTTTATCATGCCCCGTATCATGTGTTCGGCAGCGTTAAAGTCGGCAATTACACCATCTTTAAGCGGGCGAACAGTACGGATATTATCATGTGTTTTACCCTCCATTTGCATGGCCTGGCGCCCAATGGCAATAACCTTGTTGGTAGTCCTGTCGAACGCCACGATGGACGGTTCGTCAACAACAACTTTATCATTATGTATAATAAGGGTATTGGCAGTACCCAAATCAATAGCAATTTCCTGTGTAAAAAAGTTAAATAAACCCATCTAATGTTTCCCTTGAAATAATCTGCAAATTTTATAAAAATACGCTTAATAAAATTACATACTTGCAATTAAAAGCGTTAAAAATTAATATTTATTGTTTAGGAAGTTGATTTAGTTGGATTGGGTTGATTATGTTGATTAAGTTAAATACACTCCGCACTTTTCTTAACCACTCACCTAATCAACTCAATCAACCATTCACTTTTTTTCAAAAATTAATGCTTAAAATGACGCACTCCTGTAGTTACCATCGAGATGTTTTTTTCATCGCACATGGCTACAGATAGTTTATCGTTTATTGATCCGCCTGGTTGCAGTACCGCGGTAACACCGGCTTCGGCAGCCAGTTCCACACAATCAGGGAACGGGAAAAACGCGTCGGACGCCATCACTGCACCATTCAGATCGAAGCCGAAACTGTTGGCTTTAATAACGGCCTGTTTCAACGAATCAACCCTTGAGGTTTGCCCAACGCCACTTGACATCAGCTGGCCGTTTTTGGCAAATATGATGGTGTTTGATTTGGTGTGTTTTACCACTTTATTGGCAAAAAACAAATCTTTTAATTCCTGCTCAGTTGGTTTGCGGTTGGTAACCGGGGTCATTTGTGCCGGGCCCTCAATAACCGCGTCTTTATCCTGCTCAATAACACCATTCAGCAAGGTTTTAAATTGCTTAACAGGTAATTCAACCGGTTGGCGAACTAAAATAATACGGTTCTTTTTTGCCTGTAATATTTGTACTGCTTCGTCTGTATAGGCAGGCGCAATCAGCACTTCGTAAAATATCTTGTCAATCTCGGTAGCGGTAGCGGCGTCTATCTCATCGTTGGCAATAATTACACCACCAAAAGCCGAAACCGGGTCGCAAGCCAGTGCATCAATCCAGGCTTCTTTAATAAACGAGCGCGAAGCAATGCCGCAGGCATTGGTATGTTTCAATATGGCAATGGTTGGCTCGCCGGTAAATTCGTCAATTAACGCAACTGCCGCGTCAACATCTACCAGGTTATTGTATGAAAGCTCTTTACCGTTCAGTTTGTTAAACATGGCATCCAGGTTACCATAAAACGTACCTTTCTGGTGCGGGTTTTCGCCGTAACGCAAGGTTTGGCTGGTAAGGATGCTTTGTTTAAACACCGGTAGCGGCTCTTCCTGGTTAAAATACTGGAAAATGTGTGTATCGTAGTTTGAAGTAATGTTGAATGCCTTTTGCGCAAATGATTTACGCTGATCGATAGTGGTAACGCCATCCTGTGTTTTCAGGATGTCTTCCAATATGCCGTAGTCGTCTTTTGAAGCAACGATGGTTACATCTTTAAAGTTTTTTGCACCGGCACGGATCAGGGAAATACCGCCGATATCAATTTTTTCGATCACGTCTTCGGCACCTGCGCCAGATTGTACAGTTTCTTCAAAAGGGTAAAGATCTACGATAACCAAATCCAACTCAGGAATTTCGTATTCGGCCAGCTGTTTCTCATCACTATCAAAGCTACGGCGGGCCAAAATGCCGCCAAACACCTTAGGGTGCAGGGTTTTAACACGGCCGCCTAATATAGACGGGTACGAGGTAAGGTCTTCAACAGGTATTACATTTACCCCTAAATTGCGGATAAAAGTTTCGGTACCACCGGTAGAATATATATTAACACCAAGGCGATTTAACTCGAGAATTATAGGCTCTAAATTGTCTTTGTAGTAAACAGAAATTAAAGCATTTTTTATTTGAACAGACTGGCTCATTTACAGTGATTTTTTGAGCCGCAAAGGTAGTGATATTTTTTGTTAGTCGGGAAGGGAAATTAGTCCGAAAGTCGGGAAAGTCCGGAAGTCCGAAAGTTTAATTAAAGTTTTACAAATCAGGCACTACTATCGGCTCTCGATATCGGGTTTTACAATTTATAACACGATCTTTTTTTGCTTTCGGATTTCCGGTCTTTCAGAATTTATAGCCTGAATATTTTTTGCTTTCAGACTTCCGGACTTTCCCGACTTTCGGACTTTTCACAATAAATAACTAACTTCACCGCCCGAAATAGTACATAAATGAAATTATTAGAAGGAAAAACCGCACTTATCACCGGTGCATCAAAAGGAATAGGCCGTAAAATAGCCGAAAAATTTGCCGAGCACGGCGCTAATGTAGCTTTTACCTACCTGTCGTCTGTTGAAAAAGGACAGGCTTTAGAGCAGGAATTGCAAAGCTTTGGCACACAGGTTAAAGGTTATCGCTCCGATGCCTCAAAATACGACGAAGCCGAAAAATTGATAGCCGATATTATTGCCGATTTTGGCACCCTTCATATTGTGGTTAACAACGCCGGTATCACCAAAGATGGTTTACTGATGCGCATGACCGAAGAAGCCTGGGACGAAGTGATGAACGTTAACCTGAAATCTATCTTCAACGTAACCAAAGCCGCTTCAAAAATCATGATGAAAAACCGTAACGGTGTGTTCATTAACATGAGTTCGGTTGTTGGTGTGCAGGGTAATGCCGGGCAGGGCAACTATGCCGCTTCAAAAGCAGGTATTATTGGGTTCTCCAAATCAATGGCTAAAGAATTAGGCTCACGTAATATCCGTACCAACGTTGTGGCGCCCGGTTTTATCAAAACAGAAATGACCGAAGTATTAGATCCTAAAGTTGTTGAAGGTTGGGCTGCTGCCATCCCGCTTAAACGCGCCGGCGCTACCGAAGATGTGGCCAATGCCTGCGTTTTCCTGGCATCAGATATGGCAACCTACATCACCGGGCAGGTTATTCCTGTTGACGGTGGGATGTTATAATTGTAAGTAAAAATTCAAAAGTAAAAATTCAAAAGCTCGCATGGCGGGCTAATAAAATACAACAAGAAAGGCAGGCGTAAAGCTTGCCTTTTTTATTGTAAACCTCTCACCAGTCTTCTAGGTTCCGCTATCGCGAGGTTTCAACTCGTGACTAATATGGTTGCAGCTTTTAGCTGCCTTCTGGCAACTTCAGCTACTCCGCTGTCGCGAGGTTTTACCTCGTGGTTAAACATGGTTGCAGCTTTCAGCTGCACAAAGTAAACCTGCGCATTAGCACAATATTGTTTTTTACCATCATACTATTAAAGGCCGAAAGTAGTTAATTTTATAAAGCTTCAATTTTACTTGAATCGTGAAAACACTCCTGCTTACTTCATTGATATGCTTAGTTTTTTTTGCAAGCTATGGACAAAATAAAAAAGTATCAGCAAAAAAGAAAGCGGAGAGGCATGTTTACGACTCAGTTGAAAAACCTCCTGAACCTGTTGGAGGGTTAGGGGATTTGACCAGGCTGATTTCCCGAAATTTGAAATTCCCTAATACTTGCGCTGATTATGCTGGTAAAATAATTGTGAACTTTGTTATTGAACCAGACGGAAGTATCGACAATAAAACAGTTATGCGAGACCCATCCGGCGATAAGCATTTATTTGCCGATCAGGTTTTTAAAATAATCGAATCTGTAAAATGGAAACCCGGTAGGCTGAACGGCAAACCTGTAGCTACCTGGTATGCTCTGCCGCTTACAATCTGCCTGGGAAGTGATGATTAATTCCCTGCAATTCGGCATATTTTCTGATATTGCACCATAACGTAAAACGTACAACGTAATACGTATCACTTATAATATGCTATTTCTATTTTCACTTACATGGGGTTCGGTTTCGGGATGGTGGGTGCCCGCCTGTTTGCTGTTAGGAATTGTATATGCCTGGCTGCTTTACCGGCAACCGGTAAACCTTGGCAAATATTACAGGTACGGGCTGTCGGTTATCCGCGCGGTGGTGGTTTTTTTTATCGCGATGCTGCTGGTATCTCCGTTGGTAAAATCCATCAAGTACGATCCCCAGAAACCTTTGGTGTTGATAGCGCAGGATAATTCATCATCCATCAATACATTTAAAGCCCCCGGTTTTAATGCCGGTAAACTGGTAGGTGATCTTGCAAAACTTAAAGAACAGCTGGGCGATAAATACGATGTGCAGGAGTTTAATTTTGATAAAGACCTGAATAATGGTTTATCTAATAAATTCAACGGTAAGCAAACCGATTTAGCAAATGCCCTGCACCAGCTAAACAACAAATTTGTAAACCAAAACATTGGTGCGCTGGTTTTAGCTACCGATGGTTTATATAACCAGGGTAACGATCCGCAATATGAAGCCAAAAACATCAAGACGAGTATTTATGCCATTGCCCTTGGCGACACGGTAGCCAAACGCGATTTGTTGATTGGTAATGTGAACTATAATAAAACCGCTTTTTTAGGTAACGATTTTGAGGTAGAGGTATTAACCGCCGCCTACCAAAGCAAAGGCGAAGATATCCATTTAACCGTTGCCGAAGATGGCCGGCAAGTATTCTCGCAAACTATCCCGGTAACCGGTGCCGATTTTAAGAAGCTTGTACCTGTTAAGTTAACAGCCGATAAAAAAGGAGTACGCAAATTCACCATCAACATAGCCCCGGTTAAAAACGAACTATCAACCCAAAATAACACCGAAGTTATTTATGTAGATGTATTGGATGCCCGCCAAAAAGTGTTGGTGCTTTATCAAAGCGCGCACCCTGATATCACGGTCATTAAACAAGCTATCGAGACAAATAAAAATTACGAGGTGAAAACAGCGCTACTGGCTGATATGACCGGCATAAAATTGCCCGATTACAGCCTTATTGTATTATACCAAATTAATGCAGGTACCCTTGCGCCTGTTAAAAAATTCATTGCCCAAAGCAAAACCCCGGTTTGGTATATTTTAGGTTCGCAAAGTGACCTGCAGGCATTTAATGCTGAGCAAAGCGTGGTAAAGATAAGCGCCGGCCGCAGCGAAACTCAGGAAGTTTATGCCTTGCCCGAAGCTGGTTTTGCCGCTTTTACCCTGTCCGACTCGTCACGTAAAAAAATCAGCAATTTACCGCCATTGCTGGCGCCGTTTGGTAGCTACGGAACAGCCGCGGGCACCTCCATTTTATTAAAGCAAAAAATTGGCGCCATTGGCACAAGCTATCCGTTGCTTGCTTTTGGTGATGAGGGAGGCCACCGCACAGCTGTTTTAACCGGAGAGGGCATCTGGCGCTGGCAGTTATCGGAGTTTCAAAACTTCGGCAACCGCAATGCTACAGACGAGTTGTTGAGCCAAACAGTACAGTATTTAACAGCCAACACCAACCGCCAGCGTTTCCGCGTTTACCCGGCCCGCAACGTATTTGACGAGGGCGAAAACGTGATCCTGAACGCCGAGTTATACAATGATGCACTTGAATTAATTAATACGCCGGATGTAAAAGTAGACCTGAAAAGCAGCACAGGCAAAAACTACAGCTTCCTTTTCAGTCGCAGTGGCTCAAGTTACCAGTTAGACGCCGGAGCCTTACCTGTTGGCGAGTACAGCTATACTGCATCAACCCAAAACGGGAAAAGCCAGTTTAAAGCAGCTGGTCAGCTTACCGTTAAAGCTTTAAACCTGGAAACCCGCCAAAGCGCAGCCAATCACCAATTGTTAAAAGCGCTTGCCCAACAAAGCGGCGGCCAAATGTTGGGGCCTGACCAGCTGAGCCGGCTTGCAGATATGATCCGCAAGAACGACAATATCAAAACCGTGGTGTATGAAGATAAACACTATAGTGACATCATTGATGTAAAATGGCTGTTTGTGCTGATAGTGATTTTGCTAAGCAGTGAGTGGTTTTTAAGGAAAAGGGAAGGGGAGGTATAGGGAAAGAATCAAGAGTCAAGAATCAAGAGTCAAGAAATCAAGAGGGTACAAAATCCGGAGCCAAAAGCAGGTGGCTGTACGATGCCTTCCCAACGGAGGGTGCAGTGTGTAAACATCTGTATAAGTAAAGAAAATTGTCATTTCGATAGAGCATGCGTGGGGTTTTGCGGGAGCGCGAAAGAGAAATCTTATACAATTTGCATCGCACCACGCAAGTTTGCAAGCATGACGTAAAGTATAGTTTCTCCTCACGCCAACGCTCAATGCCCGCCCCAGTTCGTTCGAAGTGACATTTTTCTATTTATTGATAAGTTTCCAAAAGATGTGTACACACAATAGCCCGTTGGGAGGGAATCGCACGAACCCATATCTTTTAAGTATTTTCAAACACAAAACCCACTAATGTCATCTCCCGAAACTATTCCGTTAAATATATCAGGTAAGCACAAACTGTTAGGGTTAGATCACTTGCGGGCGTTGGCTATTACCTATGTTTTATTGTTCCATTACCAGATTTTTGCACACCCGGACTGGGAGAACAAAGTGGGTGGTTTCGGGTGGACAGGTGTAGACCTGTTTTTTGTTTTAAGCGGTTTTTTGATAGCGGGACAGCTTTTTAGTACAGTTGCAAAAGGGAAAGCGATTTCCATGCGGGAGTTTTTTGCCAAGCGCTTTTTCAGGATCATTCCGCCTTACCTGTTAATACTGGGCTTGTATGCAGCTTTCCCGGTTTTACGCGAGCGCGAACAAATGGCGCCGCTTTGGAAATACCTGACGTTTACATTTAATTTCGGTTTAGATTATCGTTACACAGGTACGTTCACCCACTCCTGGTCGTTATGTGTAGAAGAACAGTTTTACCTGGTGCTGCCACTAATGTTCTGGTTGTTTGGCTATTTTAAGGGAGGACGGAAAGCTATATACCTGCTCATCGCTTTGTTTTTGGCAGGTTTTGCTATCCGTTATTTCAACTGGCACCACTTTGTTGAACCGGCGTCAACATCTGATCATTTCGGGGCTTTTTTTAATAAATACATCTACTATTCAACTATAAACCGGCTGGATGGCTTGCTGGTTGGGGTAGGTATAGCCGGTGCTTATACATTTTACCCGGCCTTTAAAGCAGCAATAAATAAATATGCCAACATGGTGATGTTGGCTGGGTTACTGGTTTTAATTGCGGCTTATTTTGTTTGCACACCACAGGCTGCCTTTAGTACCGCCATTTGGGGATACCCTTTAATTGCATTAGGATACGGGCTGATAGTAGCGGCAATAGTATGCCCGGGTAATTTTTTGTATCATATCAAATCGAAAGTAACATCGCAAATTGCTACCCTTTCTTACGGCATATATCTTAGCCATAAATTAATCATTCACGTTACCCAGGCCCTTTTGGAGAAGGCCGGATTGGATAAAAATGGCAACCTGATGATGTTGTGTTGTTTTTGCGCTTGTATTGTTGGTGCTTTGGTGTTGAGATACCTGGTTGAAAGACCAACAATGCGGTTGAGGGATAGGGTGCTACAGCGATGGAAGCAGGAAACGGCCTGATGAAAAAATGCGGGGCAGGACTATTGCCTTCCCGGATGAGCGTTTTTTTGCAGCGCGCTACACCGGAATACCTAAAAACAAAAAAAGCGATGATCCAAAATCACCGCTCTTATATAGTTTCATATCTCAAAGCAACCTACCTCAGGTCAACCACTTCAACGCCGGGGTGTGCTTTGGCGTCCCAGCCAAATGTACTGTCGGCAATAGGAGCGTTGGGGGTAAAGCTTTTTACAACATAGTTGTATTTGTTGCCGTTTTTATCGAATAAAAGGGCGCTATAGATCTGTTTTTTAGCTTTATCAACCAATAGGCGTACTTTAAAAATGCTCGCTTTTTCGTTTTCGGGTGTCAGGTCGATAGCCTGGTATGCTTTGCCGGCAATTTTTTGTTCGCCGGTGTAAAGGTATTTATAGCCTTTTTCGTAGATGGTAAAAATCTGCGAAGGATTGCTTAACCCATCACCGCCTTTGCCTGCATCGCCTACCTGTACTTCTTTGTCTTTTTTAAGGTAAGTCCACTGGCTTTTACCATCGCTGATGATCTCTTTATCCACATCCTTTGCCGATGCTGAGCTGTATAAAGTAACCCTGTATTTGCCGGCTTTCGCTTTTGATATCAGCGTACCTGTCTGGGTTTCTTTTACGCCGGCCTGCTGGTTATCAAGGGTGAAAGAAAAATCGGCTTTAATAAGATCGTATGATTTGTATTTGGCGCTTACCTGGTTTAAAATCACTTTAGCCTGGGCATCTTTCTGGGCAAAAGCATTGGTGCAGATAGTTAGCGCTAACAGGGTGTATAAGATTGTTTTTTTCATGTTTGTTTTATCATCAACAACTATTCATGTTAATAGTTATTGGTTTGGAGCATATTTATTGTATTTGGTTTAATCTTTGCCTTTTTGAAGGGTTTCCAGGTATCGTTCAAGGCTGTATTCGTCGGGGTACAGTACATCACGGGCTTTGCTGCCTTCAAAGGCGCCCACAATGCCGGCGGCTTCCAGCTGGTCAATAATCCGGCCGGCGCGGTTGTAGCCCAGTTTCATTTTACGCTGAATGAGCGATGTTGACCCCTGCTGGTGCAATACAATCAAACGGGCTGCTTCTTCAAACATCGGGTCGCGGTCATCCGGGTCGTACTCTTTAGGGCTGCTGGTTTCGCCTTCGCCAAGGTATTCCGGCAGTAACAGGGCGGTAGGGTAACCCTTTTGGTTACCTATAAAATCAGATATGGCCTCAACCTCTGGTGTATCCACAAAGGCGCACTGTAAGCGGATAAGGTCGCTGCCGGTTGAAAATAACATATCCCCGCGGCCAATCAGCTGATCGGCGCCGCCCGCATCCAAAATGGTACGCGAATCTATTTTAGATAGCACCCTGAATGCCAGCCTGGATGGGAAGTTGGCCTTAATAGTACCCGTAATAATATTTACCGATGGCCTTTGCGTTGCAATAACCAGGTGTATCCCCACGGCACGGGCCAGCTGGGCAATACGGGCTATAGGTACTTCTACCTCTTTACCGGCTGTCATCATCAAATCGGCAAATTCATCAATTACCAGCACTATAAATGGCAGGTAACGGTGTTTTTCGGGGTTGCTTATTTTACGGTTAACATATTTTGCGTTATACTCTTTCAGGTTACGTACCTGCGCATCCTTCAGCAAATCATAACGCTGGTCCATCTCGATACAAAGCGAGTTAAGGGTATTTACCACTTTTTTGGTATCGGTAATAATGGCATCGGCCTCATCGGGTAGCTTGGCCAAAAAGTGCCTTTCTATCTTACGGAAAAGTGTAAGTTCCACCTTCTTAGGGTCAACCAGTACAAATTTCAGTTCGGCGGGGTGTTTTTTAAATAGCAAAGAAACCAATATGGCATTTATACCAACCGATTTACCCTGGCCGGTAGCACCAGCAACCAGTAAGTGGGGCATTTTGGCCAAATCGGCTATAAAAACCTCGTTTGATATGGTTTTACCCAAAGCAATAGGCAAATCCATCGTGGTGTTCTGAAACTTCTCGGTCATCAGGATCGACCGCATCGATACCATTTCGGGGTGTTGATTAGGCACCTCGATACCAATAGTTCCCTTGCCAGGCATAGGCGCGATGATACGGATACCCAAGGCGGCCAGGCTCAGGGCGATATCATCTTCCAGGTTTTTGATTTTGGAGATGCGGACACCTGGTGCAGGTATAATTTCGTATAAGGTAACCGTTGGGCCAATGGTGGCTTTTATTTTATCAATCTCGATGTTATAATGGTTCAGCGTTTCAACAATTTTGTTTTTGTTGGCTTCCAGCTCTTCGGCATTTACCGAAATTTTGTTTGAACCATGGTTTTCCAGCAAATCAAGGTGCGGAAATTTGTAGGTGGCAAGGTCAAGCCGATGGTCATAAATGCCAAATTGGTTTACCAGTTCCTGCGCTTTTAAATCGTCGGCTTTTTCAACACTTAATTCGGGCAAAGGGCGGTTAACGTCGATAGTAAGGGGTATTTCGGTTTCGTCCTCGGGGTCCGCTTTTGCGGTACTGGTAGGTGTAAGCACAATAGGCTCATGATAAACCGGTGTTTGCTCCAGCGGCTGCTGTTTTACAGGCTCGGGTTTAACAACGTTAACCGGGCTTAGGGGTATATCTTTTACACGGTTGCCGCGGGGCCATTCAACGGGTAGGTCAATTTCGTCGTCAATCAGTTCAACGGGTTCTGGTGATATATCTTCGACAGCTATCGGGGTAACCTTTTTTTCCTTGCGGGAAGGTATTTTAAAATCGATGTTATAAGCGATAACCAGCACGGTAAGCGCAGCAAATACAAGCAGGCCGCCGGTACCTGCAGGCCCTATCTGAGCATCAAGCAACCGGTTGCTCCAGTAGCCAAAGCCGCCCTCTAAAAAGTGAGGGTAATCTATTATAAACGCGTGAAAATAGCCAATGGCTGTTGATACAAATACAATACTGAAAATAGAGTAAGCGATTGTTTTAGGAAGCGAAAAAAGCCTTACTTTAAACAGCAGGCGGTAACCCAACACAAAAAATACAAACACAAACAGGAACGATGCTACGCCGAACCATTCATAAATAAACTGGTTGCTTAGCAGCGCGCCAAATTTACCCAGCCAGTTTTGGGCAATATGCGGCGTACCGGTATCGGCAATTTCCTGCACGGTTTTGCCGGTGGCCAGGTTATGCCAGCCGCCATTGGTTGATGAAATATAACTTTGGTCTTCCTGCCAGGTAAACAGGTACGATGTAAAGGCGATAAGGAAATAGATGGCCAACAAAAGCGAAAATAAGCCCGCTATTTTTACGCCACGCCCGTTTTCCATGTCAAAGCGGGGCATTTTAGGGAGCAGTTTTTTGGCTTCCTTCTCTTTTTCGGCCTTGCCGCCTGGCTGGCGTGGCTGATTATCGTCCTTAAAACTATTTGATTTAAACTGATTTGCTTTTACCGGCATCCTGATGTAACATCCTTTAACTGCAAACTTACATAAAATTTCACCTATGTAAACTTTGCAAAAACAACATATAAATTTTTATCTGCAGTTAGGTCAAAAGCGTTTAATCGCGGGTTTTTAGCCCCAAGTCGTAGGTTCTGAGTCGAAAAAGACAATCAAACTTATGGCTTGCGATTAAGTACTTATGACTTAACATTACCCTCATCAACCACCCAAAAAATACTAAGTGTTGAAATATAAAGTTAGCAGATTAAACAAATATTTAGGCGTATTTTTATTTTTTTAGTATAATTGAAACAATGGCGCGCTTTACGTTCAATGCGTAGGTTTTGCCTTTATTTATGTGCAGATAATGAGTATAGAACAGGTTGAAGAGTACATTGCTGCTGCCGATTTAACCGGACTGGCACAGCTGCTTGCCCAAAACCCTAAGCTGGCCACAACATTAACCAGCCAGCGGGTTTCGCCGCTGATGTTGTCATGCTATTACAAAAAGCCAGGCGTAACCGAACTATTGTTAAAATACAGCGGCGAGCTCACCATGTTTGAGGCCGCCGCTGCCGGTAAGCTTGATTTGATAGCCAACCTTGTTTATGACAAACCCAACTCGCTTGATGATTATGCCGATGATGGTTTTACCGCCCTTGGGCTGGCCTGCTATTTTGGCCACTATGATGTAGCCCGCTACCTGGTGCTAAAAGGGGCCGATGTTAACCGGCCTTCAAACAACGGTTTCCATGTGTATCCCTTACATTCGGCGTGTGCGGGCAGCTATACGCAAATAGCCAGGATGCTGATAGAAAACGGGGCCCTTATCAACATCAAACAACAGGCCGGCGCCACTCCGCTGCACTCGGCAGCCCAAAACGGCAACACCGAGCTGTTGATACTATTACTGGAAAACGGCGCCGAAATTAATACCCGCATGGAAGGCGGCAAACTCCCCGCAGATCTGGCCCGCGAAAAAGGTTTTGATGAGATTGCGGAGATATTGGAATAGGGGAGAGGTAGAGCCAAGAATTAAGAGTCAAGAATCATGATGGAGGGGGCTAGGGCGAGATAATATTAAACATTATGTCATTGCGAGCGATAGCGCGGCAATCCCGTCACATGCATGGCCAATTTGCATAGTTCGCGATTGGTACGTGCTTACCTATTGCATATTTGTTTTCGATGTGTGAGGACCTGTCAGTCTGAGCCTGTCGAAGACTTATGCCGAGAGGCCTTTGCCCGCTATGCTTCGACAGGCTATCCATGACGTATCCAATTTCCCTGTCATCCTGAGGTACGAAGGATCTATCAGCTATGCATGACCGATAGAAAAGTTCGCGAATAGATGCTTCGTTCCTACCCATGACAAGTTTCATTTTCTGTCATCCTGAGCGATAGCGAAGGATCTATTGTACGCCATGCATAACCGCCAACAAAGTTCGCGAATAGATCCTTCGTTCCTCAGGATGACAGTGGTTTATTTTTAATTGTCATTCCCTCTTTCAGAATTTCGCTAAATTTTACCACTCAGCATGACAGTCTTTTATTTTTGAATGTTATTTCCCCTTCAGAATCCGTGGATTTTACTACTCAGCATGATAGCCCTTTTTACGACGTCATTTCTTCTTCAGCGTTTCGCCAAATTTTATCACTACCCATGATGTGTTGAAAATTCCAGACTTACGAAGTTTTTAAAACTTCGTAAGTCTTTCGCATGCATATATTCTGTCCATTTTTAAATTCTGAAAATTCTGATTCAAACAAATGCGTAAGGGATTGGCGCGGATACCGGCCAATGTGGTTAAGGCCTGTGCAGTATGAGCAAAAAGCCCGACCCCAACTTCTACCAGTTGGGGTTACGCCCTATTACATTAATACACTTTCTTCCTTTTGCTTCTCTCCAACCTTCTGCTTCTCCAGCTCCTCAAAATATTTTTTCTTTACAACGGTGGTCATTTTATGATCGCCGGTATGGCTCCAGCCGGGGGGCATTACAATGTACAGGAATTTGTTTTTGATACCGGGGGCTTTGTACACATCTTTGGCTAAAGCCACTATTTCGCCAAAGTAAGCATCCAGGAAACTGTTTTTGATCATGGGGCGGCTAATGCCATATTCTATGGGGATGTTGCGGTCTTCGTTTTGGTAGGTACCAAAAACACGGTCCCAGATGGGGAGCAGGTTGCAAAAGTTGGTATCCATATAGGTTACGTTGCGGGCGTGGTGCACCCGGTGGTGCGATGGCGTAAGGATAATATTGTTCAGGAAACCCAGGCGGGCATCTTTCATGGCATTTTCGCCAATGTGGATAAAGGTGCCCCAAATGCCATCAATAAACATAATAACACTTAGCATAACCGGGCTAACACCTAATAAAATACAAACTGTAGTACGGATAAAATCGGCATATGGAGCCTCTAAAAAGAAATGCGCATTGCTGATGGCGATATTCATGCTTTCGGGCGCGTGGTGAGTGGAGTGCAGGCACCAGAACAACCTTACCTTATGACCAAAATAGTGGTACAAAAAGTGGGCAAACTCCCAAACTATATAGCCATATATAAACCAATACCAGGTGAAAGTGGTCTTGAATATGGCATATTTTTCGAACTTACCAATACAAAACACTACCATAGCTATGACCAAGAATCTGCTGATAAAGGAGTTTAAAACAAACGAAAAAAACGACAGTTTATAATGGATAACATTAAAACGTTTATAAAAAGCGCCGCGAATTATCTCGAGCAGCAACAAAAAAGGCATGATGGGGAATAGCATAGCCTGGAAACCTTCGTAGGTAAGCAGCCTGCCGTAATTGCCCGATTTTACAATGTCGGTTAAGCTACCCCAGCTGCCCCAGCCAAAAAAGCCTTTAAAAAAATCAAGTATGTAATTGAAAAAAGTACTCATCTGAATTTTATAATTGGTATAACCGGCAGGTTAATGTATATACATTACAATATTATAAAAATAGATTTGTAAAATGAAAAGATTTGAGTGCTGTAACAAATAACAATTTGCCTTGTGATGCGGCGTTTAGTAAATAAAGGCTTCCATATGCTGTACATATTCTTCAAACTCCAGCAGGTAATTGGCATCCTGTTCAAAATACCTGGCCTTTTCATAATCTTTCCCGGCAAACAGTTTAATGGAGTCATAGGAATCCCATTTGGTAACCGTCCAGAAATGGCAAACGTCGCCGTCTGTTTTGCGCCATATCTCGGCAGATAGGTTGCCTTTTATGTTTTTGTATTCGGCGATGCCGGTATCTTCAACATATTTAAGGTATAAGTCGGCATCGGTGGCTTTTGTACGGCCGTGCCAGATCCGTGTGATTACTTTTTCCATAAACTATATAACGCCGGCTTTAAAAGTTTGTTTAAGGGCCAATTTGCCGGTATTTTAAACGTCGACGTAAAACAGAACGAATACGTGGATGTTATTTGTATAATTTAATATAAATGAAAATCCCGGCCAAAGCGGGGCAAAACACAACTATGAATGTTTACCAACAAAAATGGCTTACAGTGCTACACCATGCCAGTTTACCCGGATGGAAAATAGAGGCGCGGGGAGATGATATTTTTATTGAAATGCCCCACGTAACCGACCTGAAACTAATACGCGATAACCTGCCCGAAACACTGGCGTTAATGTCGTTAGATATAACAGGGCCAAAAGAAAGGTTAAAATTTATTATCCATAACGGTTACGAACAGTTTGATTACCTGCTAAACCCGGGTGATGCGGATTTGAATAAGACCTAGGTGCTAAACTACGGCATTGCGAGTATCCATCAGGTAAACCCTGAAAAGTCGTCATAACTTGCGACGGATATAGTTAAACAGATATTCTAAAATACCATCATTGCGAGTAACCACCAGCTGTGCTTGAAAAAACAGTGATGACGTGTGCAATGGATATAGTCAAACAAATGTACTAAATTACCGTCATTGCGAGGTACGAAGCAATCCCAAACTATGTGGGACTTAGCACGTCGGTGATTGCTTCGTACCTCGCAATGACGGATATTTGATATTGACAGTCAGTGACTTATAAACACATCATTTAAAGCAGCTGGATGAATTATTCGCTCCGCAAACTCTTCACCGGGTTTGCTTTTGCAGCCTTCACGGCCTGGAAACTTATGGTTACCAGTGCAATGGTTATGGCCGCCAGGCCGCCTATGGCAAATAGCCACCAGCTTATATCAATACGGTAAGCGTAAGCCTGTAGCCATTGGTGCATGTAATACCATGCAATGGGTGCGGCAATAGCAAAGGCTATGGTAATAAGCATGATAAATTCTTTTGAAAACAAATAAACTATACTGCCGGCGGTAGCACCAAGAACTTTACGGATACCAACTTCTTTTATGCGCTGCACCGCCATAAATGAGGCCAGGCCATATAAACCCAGGCAGCTAAGGAATATGGCTATTGCCGCAAAAATTTGATATAAAGCCGATAGCTGGTTTTCCTGTTTGTAAAAACCGGCAATTTTATCATCCAAAAACTTGTATTCGTAAACAAAATCCGGAAACGTTTTCCCTAATATTTGTTTAACCGATTGCAGCGTGGCGGCGATGTTTTTGGTTGCCAGCTTTACGCCAACCTGGTTGTACATGGTTACATTTGTAGTTACAAGTAATGGTGCAAGGTCATGCCGGAATGATCTGTCGTTAAAATCTTTCAGCACGCCAACAACAGTACATTTTATCTGGTCGCCCCAAATGCTTATCTCCTTGTTCAATATATCTTCCGGCTTTTTTATTCCTAAACTTTTCAGGAGCGATTCATTAACCAGGAACTCTTTTGTTATGTTGGATGGCTGCAAATTTCGGCCGGCTATCAGCGTTAATTTATAAGTTGGTATATATCCCTCGTCGGCAAATTTGGTTATCGCCTTAAAATCGGTTTCTTTTAGGGCATGGTTAAACCGCATACTGCTCCATGTATCATTGGCATCTTCAACCGGCGTGTTTGAGCTGTAGCTTACTGCCTGCACACCGTTTACCGATAATAATTGCTGCTTTAAATAATCCAGCCTGCTGATGCGAAGACTATCTACCCGGAACGGCACATTTACAATGGCATCTTTATCAAAGCCCAACGGCTGATCCATGAAATAATTCATTTGCTTTACAATAACCAGCGTGCCGATGATGAGCGCCTGCGCAATGATGAATTGAAACACTACCAGCCCCCGCCGTAACGAAATTCCGTTTGCCGGGCTTGCCGTAAGCTTGCTTTTTAAAGCATTAACCGGGTTAAACCGCGATAAAACGATGGATGGATAAAAACCCGCGAGTGCGGTTACAACAATTGTTACCGTTACCAGGAATAAAATAATGGCGGGGTTGTTGAATATATTGAACGAGAGCGAAAGTTCCAACAGTCCACCCACATAAGGCAATGCCAAAATGGTAAATACTGCTGCAATTAATACAGCGCCGGCAACTATCAAAAATGTTTCAATAATAAACTGGGTTTGCAACTGGCCTTCGCTGCTTCCTAAAACCTTACGTACACCAACCTCTTTTGCCCGGTTAACAGCTTGCGCGGTAGATAGGTTGATAAAGTTTACGCAGGCAATTAACAGGATAAATGCCGCAATCAGCCACAATACATTTAGCAGCTGATGGCTGATGGTTTTATTGCTGTAATTACCCACTTGTGTATCATAATGCACCGCGCTTATTGGCTGTATAATATGGCTATCCTTATTGGCAGGTGATTGTACCTTTTGTGAATAAGCCCGTAATTGCTGGTTAAAATTTTCGACGGACGTGTTGGGCGGCAACAAAACATAGCAACCAAAGTCGGGAATGGTGTTCAGCCAATCGGTAGATTTTTCCAGGTAACTCCCTGTAAAACCGGTTCCAAAGGCAACCACCAGTTTCAGCTGAAAATCGGTATTTGCCGGTATGGTGGCCAGGATGCCCGAAACTTTCAATACATCGGTACCGTGCTCAAATATGTAGCCGCCTCCCTGCAATTTAATGGTTTTACCAATTGCCGTTTTCCAGTCGCCGAAATATTTTTCTGCCACCTCTTTGGTAAGCAATACATTGTTAGGGTCTTTTAATGAAGCGTACGAACCTGCAAGCAGCGGAAAATCAAATATTTTAAAAAATGACGGATCGGTATAAAATACGCCGCGCTGCTCTTTAAATACCTGGTCGGTATTTCCATTATTATCAAGCGTAATTAACTGATCATTCTGGCTTGCAAAAACCGGGGCTAATTCTATTTGAGGGAAAGCCGTTTTTAACCCTAATGGCATTGGAAAAGGGACATCTTTCCCGTAGGTAATATTCGCCGATTCGGCATGATGGTACTCGGTTAACACCCTATAAGTGCGGTCTTTTTTTGCATGAAAGCCATCAAAGCTGGTTTGATATTGTATGATGATGAAAATTACCAGGCAAACGGCAATGCCAACAGCCATACCAATAATGTTAATAGCCGCATAGCTTTTATTACGTGTAAGGTTACGCCAGGCTATTTTAAAATAATTTTTGAACATATAATTGCGATTTAATTTGTGAGGAGACCACATAGGGGTGGTCTCCCGGAACGAAATTACCGTCGCAGAGCGGGGCGAACGCCCCGAATTATAAGATGGGCCTTCTTTTTTCTGGTGGTTTTTATATTCAGCCGGGCTTTTGCCGGTTATTTGTTTAAACGTACGGTTAAAAGTTGTTTTAGAATTGAAGCCCGATTCAAATGCAATGCCCAACAGGGTGATATGGTCATAAGCGGTATCCTGCATTTTCTGAACAACAGCAGCAACGCGATATTCGCCGATGAAATCATTAAAGCTTTTTTTGAGTGCCGTATTGATGATTCGTGATAATTCATGGGTACCCAGCCCAAGCTTTTCGGCCAGCGAGCTTAAGCTGAGTTCCGGGTCCTGGTAGTACAGGCCGGTTTGTACGGCTTTTTTAAGCCAGGTAGCTCTTTGCTTCATTTCGGCCGGAAGCGGTGGGGTAAACAGGGCAGGTGTTTCGGCCGGTACACTTGTTTCCTGCCTGAAAAAAGCAACTGCCGCCAGCCAGATGACCATTACCGCTAATAAAGAGTACAACGGGTAATAGGCATGTATACCTAACTGATGATGGTAGTAAAAATAATCTATGGCGATATAAGGCATCCACAATAGCCATAGCAGGCCAAAAAAACTTAGCAAGCGATGCAGCCACCGCAATTGGTACCGGTACCGGTCGTTCACCGTATTAAATTCCAGCTGTTGGTAAAAGCGTTCTATCAGCCTGAAAGATAAATACAAGTATAGGCTGACAGAAATAAACGCGGCAATATCCAGCACCTGGTTCAGTTGCCTGAAAATCAGTGTATCATAAGCGGGAGCAGCCGTATGGATGCTCTCCCTGACCTCCAATATCCAAACCGATAGCTGCAGCAGGCATGGGCTAAAATGGAGCAGATCCTTCCGTCGGAATTGATATTCGGGCCGGGTTATTTTAAGCACATAAAAATAGATGAGCGGGCCAGGCGCCATGGAAAATTGCAGCGGCAGCCAGCTCCAGCGGGGAATATAGCTATCCAGCCTAATGTCAACGCCCAATACCCAGGCCATCCACAAAACGGTAGTTGCCAGGGCCAGGCCAATAAACTGGTTTGCGGCCCGGTTCACTCCTTTGGCCAAGCCTAACTGCAGGCTAAAAGTTAGCCCGATAAATATCGCCCCCAGAAAAACCAGGTCGAACAGGCTGATATGGAATGTGTATGGATTCAATTGAAATAAATAACTTCCAAATTACAAATATCCTGATAGATAGGGAAGGGGAATTTGCATTATGTGGTACGCTGATAAGATCAGCCAAAGTGCCTGTTGCGGTTTTTTATCCTAACAACGAGTGTTTTTCGAATGTAGAGGAACCGGAAATTTAGGTTAGAACCCCAATGATTAATTCATTGCTTTTTGAAATGAAATATTAACAAACTTATAAAGGGCGAATGTAGATCACTGAGCCCTTTTTATTTTTAACTCGTTTTCTATTTCCTCAATAGTTGGTAAACTTGATCGTAAATTTTGGGGCAATGACCTGGTTAATTCGAATTCCGAAACTCCTATGGGTTTACTCATATCTCTTAACGCATACTCTGCCATAACCTTATTTTTAGTTTGACAAAGAATAAGACCAATAGTTGGTTTATCGGTAGGATGTTTTATAAGATCATCCACCGCCGAACAATAGAAATTCATTTTGCCTGCATATTCTGGCTTAAAGTCACCTCTTTTTAAGTCAATAACAACAAAACATCTCATTTTAAGATGGTAGAATAAGAGGTCTAAATAGAAATCTTGATCACCGACAACCAATTTATATTGCCTGCCTACAAAAGCAAAGCCAGCGCCTAATTCCAATAGAAACTTTTCTACATGCTTTATCAGCTCAGTTTCCAATTCTCGCTCCGTAAATGGCTGTGTAATCGTAATAAAGTCAAAGATGTATGGATCCTTTAGTGTTTCCTTTACCAGTTCAGATTGTGAATCGGGCAAAGTTTTTGAAAAATTATTGATCGCCTCTCCTTGTCGAAGATGAAGGTTACTTTTTATCATTAATGAAAGCACATCCCTGCTCCATCCATTTAAGAGCGTTTGCTGTACATACCAAAAACGTATCTCCTTTTCTTTAATCTTTTGCATTAGCAAAATATTATGCCCCCATGGAATTTGTGAAACAGCCTGTTTCATAAATTCGTTTTTAGTATGATTGGTGTTTTCTAATTGTGAAACAGTCCGTTTCACAATTATATTTTCAGTATCATATTCTTTATAAAACTGAACCATAAATAAAAGATTTCGTTCAGAAAAACCTTTTACCTCCGGTAGCTCATTTTTAATATCATTGGCTAACCGGGCTACGACCGTCGCTCCCCAACCTTGTTCGCTTTGAAGTTGCTTGATAGTTTTGCCAATATCCCAGTACAGCATCATCATTTCGGCATTTACCGCGAGAGCTGCTTTAATTTGTGCATTGCGAATTTTTGCCTTTATATCTGCTAACAAAGATTGATAATCTTTAATATTCATAATGATGCGGTAATGATTTAATGATAAACTTAAAGAATGATGAGCAAGATGCCAAATTGGTAGTAAAAGGTTGCTGTATCCAATTTATAACGCCATTCCCTTAAAAAGCGTTCTCAATAGTTAAACTTTTAATATCATCGGAATAATCATTGCTGGATGAAATTGAGCGCTTATAGCTTACACCCCGGCACTAAGAATCGAGTTTAGCTTTGGTAGATACCAAAACTACAGAAAGGCCCATGAGCGCAATAAGCACAAATGAGGCGCGTAATGTGGCAACGCCCGCAATGAACCCGATAACCGGGGGGCCAACAAAAAAGCCCAGGAAACCTATGGTTGATACCGCAGCCAAAGCAACGCCCGGCAGCATAGTTTTTGATTTGCCGGCAGCGCTGTACACCATGGGTACAACGGATGATACACCTGCACCAACTAACAGGAACCCGAATATGGCGGTGTAAAAATTAGGGAAAATTACAGCGATAGTAAGGCCGGTGGCTGTTAAGGCGCCGCTTACCTGTAAGGTGCGTTTTAATCCGTACCTATGGGCAAATCCATCGGCTACAAACCTGCCGATAAACATGGTACACATAAAAGCGGTAAAACCAATACCCACCCACTCGGCAGGCGCAAGCACAATTTTTTTGAAGTAGATAACGCTCCAGTCGAACATGGCCCCTTCGCATATCATCGAACAGAATGCAATAATGCCTAATTTAATGAGCGATTTATCGGGCATAACAAATGCAGGCCCTGCGCTGGCTACTTTATCATCTTTTAAATAACGGGCAGATATAGCCAGCCCCGTTATGATAACCAGCAACATAAACAAAAAGTGATATACGGGCGCTATTTTAAATGCAATCATTAGCGTGCCAAAGCCGCCGCCAACAAAACCTGCCAGGCTCCATAAACCATGGAAGGATGCCAATATAGGCCGTTGGTATATTTCTTCGGCCGCCACGGCCTGTGTGTTTACCGCAATGTTAACGGCGTTACTGCTAAAGCCAAAACAAACCAGGCAAATAATAAGCTGAAAAGTGTTTTGGGCCAGGCCCAAAGTAACCAATGCGCAGGCATAAACCAGTAATGCGCTGATAAGCAACCTGCGGCTGCCAATTTTGGTAATAACCCAGCCGGAAAATGGAAGCGATGCCATCAGCCCAACGGGTAGCGAGAATAATACGGCGCCAAGGGCTGCATCAGACAGGCCCATGGTTTGCTGTACAGTAGCTATCCGCGACGCCCAGCTTGAAAAGCTTAGCCCGGCCATAAAAAACATAGCGCCCACCGCAATGCGCAGTGTTCTTTTGTTATTTAAAACCGGTAGGGCGGGTGCATCTATCATTACTATCTGTATTGAACTAAGTGTATTTTTTACACTTAGTTGTGTTGGTGCAAATATAGGTGTTTTATTGACACAATGAAAATGCTAAATCGTTTTTTACTTTAGCCTGTGTTTTTTGAAAATAAAAATGCTAAATCGTTTTTTACTTTGGCCTGTATTTTTGAAAATAAAAAAGCAGTTGCTTTTAAACAACTGCTTTGCAAATATGACATTGGTTTGGGTAAGGTTATTGCTTTAAGTTAAACGACCCCTTAACATGATGGGTATTAGATGATGCGTCCGTCTCGTCGCCATTAAAAGTGCCTTGAACGGTGCCTTTCATATTGGATGTATGCGTTAAAATTGTTGCTTTAGCTTTACCTGTGGCCTGGCCTGTAAGTTGTAAAGTGGGCGTATTGATGGCTGCCAGGAAAATATCATAAGTACCCGGTGTTATGCCCGTAAAAATTAATGAAAACGAAGTTGTCAAGTCTTTCGGGTTAATCATTGAAAGCTGTGTAGCGCCGTTTGGATAAAGCAGGCTAACGCCCGGATCGCCCGGCGAATAAATAATAAATGCCGTGTTTGTATTATAAGTAACTATTGGATTGGTATCCACCTGGTATGATATAGTGCCAACCGCGCCAATAGGCAGGCCGCTACCATCATTACTGCCCGTTCCAGTCCCTGTACCAGTTCCAGTTCCAGTTCCTGTTCCCGTTCCTGTCCCGGTGCCCGTTCCCGTTCCCGTTCCTGTACCAGTTCCCGTTCCTGTTCCAGTTCCAGTTCCAGTTCCAGTCCCGGTGCCCGTCCCCGTTCCTGTACCCGTATTGGTAGTGTCTATTTTGACAGCATTAGCCGGTATAACATCGCCGCTAAGCCTGCAGCTGCTTACAGTAGCAATAAAAAATAAGCAGATAAATAAATTATAGTATATTTTTCGCATACACACATGATTGATTATCAATCCGTTTTACTGCCTTAAATATAATATTGTTTCGTGTTATTTAAAAATGTTTAAAACTATTTTTTGAGTTAATTGTATAATGCAGCATTTAAAAAAGGCACAGGTTGAATAACGAAATTTATTTAACCTGTACCTTTTGAAATTTATATCAAATGAAATATAATCGCGACAAAACAAAATGCCGGATTTTGCTGGGATTAATCAGTAGTTAAGCGCAGTCGCCGTCCGGTCCGCACGATTCACCCTCAATAATAGTTAGCGCCGGTTTGCTGTTTTCCTGCTGCCATTCGGCAAACGATTTTTGTATAGTCTCCTGGAAAACCGGAACCGCCTGCGCGCCGGATACGCCATATTTGTTATTCATCACAAAAAACGGAACGCCCCTGATACCCAGTTGCTGCGCTTCGGCAATGTCGTGCTTTACATCGTCGGCATAAGTGTCGCTTTCCAGCACTTGTTTTATTTCGGCCACATCAAGGCCAATGCCGGTGCCCAGGTTTACCAGCGTATTGGTATCATCAATATTTAAACCATCGGTAAAGTAAGCTTTAAACAATGCTTCTTCCGCTTTGTCGCCCAGGCCATGCTTTTTAGCCAGGTGGCTAAAACGATGCGCTTTAAAGCTATTGGCAACAACCGACCGGTCAAAGTCATAGGTGAGGCCAACTTCGGCTGCCATCTGGGTTACGTGGTTGTTCATTTGTTGGGCATATTCAAGCGTCCAGCCTTTTACATCGGCCAGGTATTGGCTAATGTTAATGTTGGGGTCAGTTTTCATATCCGGGTTAAGCTGAAAGCTTTTCCATTCAATTTCAACCTGGTCTTTATGTTCAAATTGTTCCAAAGCTTCCTCAAACCGGCGTTTGCCTATATAACAAAACGGGCACATTACGTCGCTCCAGATCTCTACTTTCATCATCGTATTTAAAATTAATTGCTATACAAATTTAAACTAAGCGTTTAGTATCACCGTAAGGTCAAAGTAAAATTTAAGTGGCCGGTAACGCAATTATATGTTTGCCGGGCTTGTATTTGCAGCCGGTTTTTGTTAAATTTGTATAGAGCAGTAGGGGCGGTTGTCTTTTTTTAAGATGATCGCCCCTGGTTGTTTAAAAAGCAAAGCGCTATTCGTTTTTTGATTTATTTAAATACTTGTATTTCAGTATTTTGTGTATTTAAACATGCTTTTAAAAGTATATCAAAAGTGTGTAAAAGTATCAATAAAGTATGCCAAATATGTATGAAATGTATGCGAAAAGTTACATTTTGGTGCAAAAAAAATCGGCGTCCCAAACGGATAGATAAAGGCTGGCTGGCATACCCAAAACAGGCTGCCCCAATGCGTTTAACCGATCAAAAAAATCCAAACTTAATTAGGATAAGCGGCAGTAAAATAATTGCTTTGTATACCCTGAAATAATTACACCATCAATGCAAAAACGCCATATTACTTTTTGTTTGTTATCCATGTTTGTTTTATGCTGCAACGCAACCATCGCCCAGCAAAAAACAAAACCTGCCGGTACCGGCGATAACCTGTTCAGTGCCGGCTTTGCCTCTGGTTTTATAGGCGGGCTGTATGATAACTGGTATCCCTACAGGCAACTTCAAAAACATGGCGATTTTGGCCTCGGTGCCCCCGGCCACCTGGATGGCGAATTGCTGATGCTGCATGGAAAGATATACCAAACGAGGGCAACTGGTAAAACAACCCTGGTTGCCGATACCGGTAAACTGCCATATGCAATAGTTTGCTTTTTTAAAGCAAAAAGAACCTTTAAACATACCGGAAACTTAAATAAAACGGCGCTTTATGCCCTGTTAGATAGCCTGCTCAGCAATCAAAATGGGATTTATGCTATTCATATTAAAGGTGATTTTAAGCTTGTTAAAACCCGGGCTTTCCCGCCGGTTGAAAAGCCTTACCTGCCGCTTGCCTCCATGCTAAGCAGGCAGCATTTTTTTGAACATACCAACCTGCAGGGCGATCTTGTAGGCTTCCGCATCCCGGCATATATGGAGGGGGCCCATATCAGCGGGTATCATTTTCATTTCCTGTCGATGGATAAAACAGCCGGCGGCCACCTGATTGACCTGGATGCAGCGGATATTACGATAGAAGTTGATACCCTTACCAGCTACACCATGGATTTGCCCCAAACTGCCGATTTCAATAACTTCGACTTTAAAAAGGACCGTAAGGAAGAGATAAAAAGCGTAGAAAACGGGAAGAAGCAATAGTCACCAGAATAAATTTTGCCGCTTATTGTTGTTTATTTAATTTTTTAGATAAATTAGGGTCGATTATAAAACCTTGTATTTAAATTTATTGGCTGGCCGCAACGCCCTAAACACATTAAAAGCTGGTATGCCTTATATCCCGTTAGATGAAAACCTGCCCGGAATTACCGGTTTGCTTAATTACAGGCAGGATACAGCCTTGCCCATAAGGCAGCTTACCCAAATCCTGTTGCGGGGAGAATCGACCCTTACGGAGGGCGAGCGTGAATTGATTGCTACTGTGGTGAGTAACGGCAACCAATGCCGTTTTTGCACCAACGCCCACACCGCCGCCGCTGATGTTTTGTTAGGCGAAACCGAAACTGCCGAAAAGGTAAAAAACGACCCCGACAACGCCCCGGTAACTGAAAAAATGAAACATTTGCTTGAAATAGCGCGCCAAACACAGGTAAGCGGCAAAAATGTAATAGCCGACCTGGTTGCAAAGGCTAAACAGGCCGGCGCTACCGACCTTGAGCTGCACGATACCGTTTTAATTGCGGCTCTTTTTAGCTTATATAACCGTTATGTAGATGGGTTGGCCAGCGTAACACCAACTGAACCTGCTTTTTACAATCGCCTTGCAGGTATCTTAAAAACAAATGGGTACCTGCCATCGGCAAACAGGTACGCCGCCTTAAATGCAGACTAAATGAAGAAATATATACACAGACCAGGAATATTTTGGATTGGGATTATTTTGTTGGTTGTACCGGGCCTGGTACATGCCTACCTGCTGATGCCGTTCCCCGGCAGCCAGGATTTGAATGCTATTACGGTATGTTATTACCTTGAAAAAATTGTAAACCCGCTACGCTTAATAGGTGCAATTTTTATTATTTGGTACCTGTTTAAGTTTTACGCAAAAAACACGCAAAAAGGCAAAATAGTTAAAGCCGTAGTATTGGTGCTTTGCCTTGGCAGCTTTTACATTACCGATTACATGTACAAAGCCGAAACTATGTTTAAGGAAACGGAGGCTGCTAAATTTGCCAACGGTTTATCAAACAAAGTCCCTTTAAATTATTTGGTTGTGGGAGTGGTAAATAATGGTGTTGCCAAGGCTTACCCTGTTATTTATTTGGGCTATCATCATAAAGTACAGGATAATGTGGGCCAGCAGCCTGTTTTGGTTACCTATTGTACCATGTGCCGCACGGGCAGGGTTTATAACCCAATTGTGAATGGCATACGTCAAAATTTCAGGTTAGTAGGGGCAAGGCACTATAACGCCATTATTGAAGACGAAAGTACCAAAACCTGGTGGTACCAGGCTACCGGTAACGCCGCGGTGGGTAAATTGAAGGGCCAGCATTTACAGGAGTTGCCTTATGAGCAATTAACTCTCGGAGCATGGTTGCAAAAGCACCCCACATCGCTTATTATGCAGCCCGATAAGCTGTATGCTCCTGATTATGCCGATCTTAAAAATTATGATCGCGTGCAGTACATAGATAAAGACAGCACGCTGAAAAACAAGGATTCGCTGATCCGTAAAAGCTGGGTTATAGGGGTGATCATTAACGGCCAGGCCAAAGCTTATGACTGGCGGCACATGTTTCACAAGCGGATACTGAACGATGAACTTAACAATAATTCGCTGCTGATAGGCATCGAGAAGGATAGCCTGAGCTATCACGTATGGAATGCCGTGCTTAATGGTAAAACACTTCATTTCGACCTGGATAAAAACGATCAGCTTACCGACAAGGAAACTGCCTCTGTTTGGGATTGGGATGGTTTGTGTACTTCAGGAGCGCAAAAAGGGCAACGGCTTACCAAGGTGCAGGCCTACCAGGAATACTGGCATTCGTGGAAACATTTTCACCCCAAAACCATATTCTGGAAGGAAGGTGAACGCGAGGAGCCTTTGGCTGTTATTTTTGGCTTTTAACTTAACCTAAATAACAGCAAGAATTTTTGCTACATCGCCATCGTTCAGCAGGTCGCCGTTATCGATGTTCGGGTAATATTTGTTTAGGATTTTTTGGATAAGCAGGTAGCTTTCCATCGACTGGATAGGAGGGTTGGCCAGTTCGTTGATGATAGAACCAATCATTTTTATTTTTTTAACCTCATACTGGTTTAGCACAAAGTCAGAAGTCTTTTTTTTGCGGCTTTGAGTAATCAATTCGTCCAGTTTCTTAATTTCCTCAATCAAATCAATCAGCTTTAATACTTCCACTTTTTTCATCGGCGGTAAAATTAAACAAATAAATAATGTAGATGCGCAGATTTTAGATTTCAGAAGAGAGTCATTTGAAAATTTGAGAATTTGAAGATTTGAAAATGAGGCGGCAATAGATTATAATTCAATAATTCAATAATTCAATAATTCAATAATTCTTCCCCTCGTAACAATTCCCCTTCCCAACCGTCTATAAAGCGTATGCTTCAGCTTGAAAAGGGAAAATATTTCGGAATCCAGAATAAGGCTATTCATTTGGATAATCTTATTATTACCGATACCGAGTATACACATGATAAGGTTGACTGGCATACACATCAAAACCCCTACTTTACTTTTTTGCTTACGGGTAGCATGCAGGAAACCAACAAAAAAGAAAGCTATGAATGCAGCGCCGGAACTTTGTTGTTCCATAACTGGCAGGATGCGCATTGCAATATCAAACACCCCGGCTATACCCGTGGCTTTCATATTGAATTGGAGCAGGATTTTTTTGACAAGTACCAATTGCCTTTAAGCCAGATGGAAGGCAGCCTGAAACTTTACAACCCGGTTTTCAAACTGCTGTTCCGCAGTATGTATATGGAAACCAAATACACGGCCGGTATCGAACTGCTTTCAATCCGTGAATCGCTTTTTAAAGTCCTGGGTATGTTAGTCAATGAAAAACACCGGGAGACCGCGAGGCAGCCAGCCTGGGTTAAAAAAATAAAAGAGGTTTTAAACGGCAGTGATATATTCGTTTTATCCTGGGATACACTGGCATCCATAGCACAAGTGCACCCGGTACATTTATCGCGCTGTTTCCCTAAATATTTTAATACCACTGTTGGCGATTACCTTAAAAAACTAAGAATAGAACAGGCAGCCGGGTTGTTAACAAAAGCAGATGTTTCGCTTACCCAGGTTAGCTATGAATGCGGTTTTGCAGATCAGAGCCATTTTATCCGGAGTTTTAAGCAGGCGGTAGGGGTTACACCATTACAATACCGAAAAATAATCACCGCACGTTAACAATGTGCTATTTTGCCGGCATTATTGCCATTACTATTGTGGTATAAAATATATATCATGTTATTAAGCACATATTCAAAAAATAGGTTAACTGCATTACTAATCCTGTTGCTAATCAGTTGTGGCTGCATGGCCCAGTCAGGGATGAAACCATACGAAGGCCACTGGGAGGGCTTACTAAATCATCCGGAGAATTTTAGCATTAATGTATCTGTAAAAAAGTTGGGCGCCAATGCATATACGTTTCAATTGTCATCTGCCGGGAAATCAATTCAAAGGAAATTTGGCTTATCGGCCAATAGGTTTGATATCAAAATAGATAGCAATCTTGCTGTTAAAGGCATTGTCGGGGAGGGGCAAATCCGGCTCTTTATCCGTTCTGTTCAGTGGAGCTATCACCTGGTATTGAAACAGCAACCGGGAAATACTTATGCCGGCCGTTGGAATATTCTTTTTGTGCCCAACCTGAAACCTCAATTTTATATTGATGTGGAGAACACCGATTCTACCAAATATGAGGCCTATATTTTCCTGGGCGATACACGTTTTTCGGGATTTGCCAGCGGCGGATTGACTTTGCAGGCCGATAGTGTGAAATTCATGGACTACCGCACAGGCTTAAAATTTAAAGGCAAATTGTTTAAAGACGCCATTACCTTGCAAGCTGGAATAGCCGGTTTGCCCATTAGCGATGTCACTATACACCGCTCGGCCAAGGATTGGGATTTAACAGGTGGAAACCCCAAAATGCCTTTTAATGGTAAAGTGCCGGCCGATATGCAGGACGGCTTGCCTGTAAATAGTTTAAAAGCCGCCGGTTTGGATGAACGCTATTTAAAATTGATGGCAGATAGTATTAACGCCAATAAAATAACAAATACACATAGCGTTCTTATCAGCCGCAATGGAAAGTTGGTTTATGAACAATATTTTAATGGCTATGATGAAGCAACGGTACATGATCTCCGTTCGGCCTCAAAAAGTATCTCGTCGGCAGTTGTGGGCATTGCTATGGACAGAGGTTTACTAAAGGACACGGCTCAAAAGCTGTTTCAGTTTTTGCCGGAGAGATATAAACACGCCGCCGATGGCGATGCCTGGAAACAAGCTATCAGTATCGGCAGCCTGCTTACCATGAGCTCGGGCTTGGATGCGATAGACTTTGGGATTGATCGTAAATCTGTGGCATCCGAAGATGAATACCAGAACTCGGCCGACTGGCTTAAAACGGTGGTTGAGGCCCCCATGATAAACTATCCCGGAACGCATGCCAATTACAGTTCGGCTAACCCGTATTTATTGGGTGTAATTGTAGATACTGTTGTAAAACAACCACTTGAATTCTTTATCGACGAGAATCTTTTTGAGCCCTTAGGTATATCCAACTATATAGTTTTTGACGATCCTTTGCACCGCCCGTATTTTGGAGGAGGTATGCTGTTGCGCCCGCGCGACCTGTTGAAATTCGGTTTGCTTTATGCCGATGGCGGTAAATGGCATAACAGGCAAATCGTTAGTAAAAACTGGGTTGATGCATCATTTAAAAAATACCTGGTACTTGAAAATCACAATGAGAAAAACGAGTACGGGTTTTTATGGTGGCATTATCACTATAAGGTAAACGGCCAAACTATCAGCACTATTGAAGCCCGTGGGGCGGGTGGCCAGTACATTTTTATTGTGCCGCAATACCAAATGGTAGCAGTTATTACATCTGGCAATTTCAGGAACCGGAGGGTATGGCAACCTGAAAAAATCATGGAAAATTATATTCTAAAGGCGGTAATGGCTAAATAGTGTAAAACGTTGATACAGAATTTTTTTTATAATAATTTGGTAACTTAAGTGTTTAAAAAACATCTTATCTTAGATATCAACAAAATTAAATTATGAAAAGAAAGTTTTTTACTACAGCATTATTGGTTGGCTGCTTTATGGCGTGCCTTGCAGCCATTGCCGATCTTAACGGAAAATGGGCCGGAAAAATTGACATAGGCGGTACCGAGTATCCATTGCTTTACAATTTTAAAGTTGAAGGGGATAAATTAACAGGGACCGCTTTAACCCCCGAAGGCGATGTGCCTTTGACCAACGGTAAAACAGATGGTACAACGTTTTCATTCAGCATAGCTACCAGCGGAATGGATATTGCTCATACCGGCAAATTCTACGGCGATTCAACCGCTATCGACCTGGAAATTAACGGCTCAAAAAATCACGCCGTATTAAAAAGGGCTGAAGAAAAGAAATAAAAACTTTTCAAGTAAAAGAAAAAATCATGTCGAAGCTTGTTTTGGCACCTCATAAACAAAGTTGGCCATTATATAGGTTGGTTTGTGAGGTGCTGAAACAAGTTGCGCGTGATGCGTTGTTTTTTTGATGTGTGAAGCTTAGCCGGGCTGTAGCATCAAGCAGATCTAACGTTCGTTGATGGCTTTGTGATGTTAAAATAACAGCCCTGTAAGGTATTTATAATTTTTAACGGTTCTTCTCCGCACAAAAAAAGACTGCCCTTTTGAGGCAGCCTTCATAAGCAACAAGGTAGTGGAAATATTTTAGTTTACATTTACTTTTAAAATTATGGGGATGATATCGCCACTTTTTGAAGTACCTGTAACACTCATTTTTCCGGGTTGATATTGCAGGCTGCCGATGGGCATCAGGCGATTACCAAGCACCTCTTTAAGTTTATCCATCATAAATGGTTTGGCGCTTTCTTTTACCTGGGTAACAATGTCGCTGATATTTTCTATTTGGTTATAGCTGTATAAAATCACCATATTATCAAGGCCGCTAACATCCGTGGTAATAACCTTATTGTTGCCTGGTATCTCCAACACGGCGTTATCGTAAATACGTGGCACCTCTGTTACATTCCCAATCAGGCCATGTGCAGCGCTGAAAGCTTCATTTTTACTGAAGGGGTATAATACCTCGCCCTTGCCATTAGGATCAATGCTAAATACGTAGATATAACAGTTAGAGCTCACGTTTTTTGCAAAAAGTCGTAAATAATCGCCTTTGCTAAATTCGGCATGCAGTGTATATTCGTTATTCTCGAGTTTTGGACTCACGGCATCAAATACAGGTTTATCCTTTTTATCATCCCATGACTGGAAGCGTTCTATCGCAAAATCGCCGCCAACTTTCACCGCGGCATCGGGAGTGGGCCGGTCATCGAGCGTTACCTGGTAGCCGTAATTGGCAAGCCTTGCAAAGTCCTTATAGCTGATATTGAAGTACCCGCCATTGCCCCAGCCAATGCCCCAACTGTTCATCACCTCGAAGGTTTTCAGATAATCGTTGTAACCTACTATGCACATGGCGT
Source organism: Mucilaginibacter ginsenosidivorax (assembly GCF_007971525.1). Classification (NCBI taxonomy): domain Bacteria; kingdom Pseudomonadati; phylum Bacteroidota; class Sphingobacteriia; order Sphingobacteriales; family Sphingobacteriaceae; genus Mucilaginibacter; species Mucilaginibacter ginsenosidivorax. The sequence goes on along the minus strand of NZ_CP042437.1, from coordinate 1,346,199 downwards.
GTGATGCCAGCTTTTGCTCGGCAGCGGGGTTGGGCGACCATAGGAAATTAGTTGAATTTACATCGTAAAAGCTGGAATACAGCTGAAAGCCAGCAACAACAGGCTGATGGTTTGCAATGCTATTACGGGTTTCATCAACTTTTTTAGCCGAATCGGAATTAAGAGGAAACACAGTAGCAAAATCTTTAATTCGGTATGGCAAAGCAATGGGCTTTAAAGGTTCAATATCTCCCAAATGATTATCAGATGTGTAATAAGTTTGGGGGTTAAAATCGTTTATGGAACAAGCCCCTTGTTTTTTTAGTATGGTTAACGCATCGTTCAGCCTTGACCCGCGCTCGCAGCTGTTGGCTATTTGTACATATACAAACATCGGCGATTTGGCATCGCTTGTGATTTTTGCCCTGTCGGTTATATTGTTTTTGTAAGCCCATGAGGTGGTAAGCGCACCATAACTGGCTGCCCAGCACACGCAGGAGTTACATTGCCCCTGGTTGCCAGGATAGGGTGTGTAATTTTTAAGCGAAAATTGTGGGGCTGTAACCGGCGATTTGCTGCCGACTGCCAACCGCGGCGCGCTGTCATATAAAGTATCATCCAATATTAACCCAAACTGCCGGCTATTTTTAAACAAGGTGTCTTGCTGCGATTTTAAATCGGAGTATTGCATATCCGGCTGTGTGAAGCCATGATGCAAGGTGCGCGCGTTAAGCGTCAAGGTTTTTGACTGGGCCATCGCTCGGATACAGCAAACCAGGTTTAATATGATGAATACAAGTAAAAGTACAGGTTGCTTATTCATTTTAAGTGCTTTTTTAGGTGACGGACCTGGCTATTTTATGTAGATGCTTACATCGCCCCGGGGATTTACCATTTTAGGGGTTTGTGTAACCGGGTTGCCGTTTTCGTCTTTCTTACCCGCCTGGCTTATTAGGTCGGCCACCCGGATTTTTACATACTCAAACAATTCATTCATGGTCACAAAGCCATTGCCGTCTTTGTCGGCCTTCATATCCTGCAGTCCATCTTTTATTGCCCTGGTAAAGGCGCCATTTCCCCAGCTTTCATCCTCCCAACTTTTTTCGGTGCTGCTGCTCGAGCTGATGATGGTAATGCCGTTGCCTGATGTTGCCATCTTATTAATTTCACCGGTCACGTCTTGCAGGGCCGCCTTACCTCCATCGCCCAGCCCTGCACCACTGTTGCAGGCATCAATAAAAATAAATTTCTTACAATTTAGTGCCTCCAGCTGGTCAACAACCTGGCTTTTAAAATCGATAGTTGTTTGCCTGCTGTTGGTGGCCTTATAGTCCGATCCTGTAATTACCAGGTGCCCGTTTTCAATCAATCCATGCGATGAGATAAATAACATAAGCACATCCCGTTCATTATATTGTTTACCGGCCCACATTCCAATTTCGTTAGCCATGTTTATAGCTTTAGCATCATCGCCTATCAAAACCTTTGCGCTTACGTCATGAAATAACTTGCCTGCGCCTTTTTGGTCGCTAAATATACTTGCAAAATCGGTTGCATCCTTTTCGGGATATTTTAGGCTTTGCCCTTCGGTACCTATGGCCAGTATGTGCAGGCTTATATCCTGCGGACGATAAACAACTGTGAGATCATCGCTTGGCGCGTAATTTTTGTATGCAAGCCTAATAACGCTTGTATCGAGCCCAACTTTCACGGTGGTTATATAATTATATTGATATGTATTTGCCTTGCGCTTTAAATCTTCTATACTGGCGGTTGTCATTTTATTGCCGTTGCTTACATCGGCATTGTTCATAAACAGGTGAAACTCTTTTGGATCAAGCGGCACATTAGAGTTTACCTTTATTTTAATCTGTATTTCATTGCTGTCAAAAGGTTTTAAAACACCATTTGGCAGGCTGCTGATATCGTCGACCGGCTTAATCCACTGAAAATTTACAAAAGTGTTACTTGCATTGTTCTCCGGCGGTGCAATTGTACTTTGGCTTACCGTGGGCGGTTGTTGCGGCAGAACGGCTGTTGCCTGTTTTATAGGTGCAGTATTAGCAGGCACGTTTATTGCCGCCGTTTCGGTTACAGGAACGGGTTTTACCGGCAAGGTTATTGCCGGAGGCGTAATAGCCGGGCTTGTTGGTTGCGAATTGCTTAAAGATGAACTCCCCGCGGATTTATTGGCCGGCACCGCTGCTACTACTTTTGTAGCCACGGGTATTACTCCACCTTGTTTATTCAATTTAACTTCGGCTTCGTCGCGGTATTGCCAGTAGGGAGTACTATCATCTTCTTTATAATCGGTGCTGGTATCATCGTCTTTTATCGCCAGGTCAAACTTACCCGCCATATAATAAGCGTATCCCCGGTAATTGTAGGCTTTGGGGTTTTGCAGGTCAAGGCCAATGGCTTTGCTGCAATCTTCTATCGCTGCTTCATATTTACCCAGTTTTATTTCGGCATTGCCGCGGTTACGGTAAGCGCCTGCGGCCAGTTTAGGGTCTAAACGAAGCGCTGTATTGCAATCATTTATTGCATCAATATTTTTACCTACCACGGTGCGTGCAAAGGCACGGTTGTTATAATAAGTAGCGTTGGCAGGGTCGATAGCAATAGCTTCGGAAAAATCATTTATTGCCTCATTATATAAATGTACACACACCTTTGCATTGCCGCGGTTGGCATAAGCCGAGGCATATTTGGGCGAAATACGGATAGCGGCGGAAAAATCTTTGATGGACTCCAGCACCTGGCGCTGTTGTTTATCCATTTTATCTGTTTTGCCAAGTATATACCGGCAAGTGCCTCTGTAGTTATAAGCCAGCGCGTTGGTAGGATAAGCTCGAATAGTACGGTTAAAATCTTCAATTGCCTGCTCATACTGGCCAAGGTTAAATAATGATACCGCCCTTACATTGGTTATATCGGCAATATTCTGTCCAAAAGTTAATGCTTTGGTACAATCCGCTATAGCGCCCTCGTTATCTCCTGAGCTTTGTTTGTCTATTGCACTCTTTAAATAACTTTCGGCAGTTTGCTGGGCATTTAGGGTAATGGCTGGAATTAGTAAAAAAAAAGCAAGTAAAAGTTTCTTCATAGATAACAATAATTACAATATATTAAAATATAACATGCGATTTAACTCTTGCTTAAGTTGATCGGGTATGTATTTGGTAAAAAACAGACTGGGGTATAACTCATAATTATTTAAAGGTTAGGTGTTTAGTAGTGATATATCGATATATTCAATTTAAAAGTTAAGCAGGCAACGTATTTCTGAATTATTAGGTTCAGTCCTTGTACGCAACCTAAATAATTTGTTGTGTTTATATTTTAAATATAACTACAAATATTTTAGTTTTTATCTGTGCTGCAATATTTTAAAAAAAAGGTATTTAAAACTTCACCTTCAATTGAATCGGCTTTAAAAATTCTTCAATTTCAAATTTGAATGATGACGCAAATAGCAAAGAACATGTTGGCCAGCTCCATCAAATTTAAGCATTAAACATTGTAAATGAATACCATGAAATGGGTATTTGTTTATAATATACCATTGATTACTTTAGGCGATATTAAACCAGGAGTTAATGTTTTTGACGCGCTTGGGCAAAATATAATATGCGAAGCTCTTGGGTGAGGTAGATATCAGCATCAGTTGGTTTATATATTATTTAGTATTTTTTTGTGGATAATCGAAGTGATAATTTTAGGTTTATTAAATAAATTAAAAATTAAACCCTCTTTAAAATTTATATAAAAAACTGACTAATAGTAAGATGATTGATAAAAATGAGTTGGTGATTTTTCCTTGTTGAATTAATTATTATATTTATAGAACCTGATGCCGAAGCAATTTCTTAATAGTTAATGATATGATTAAACCTTTACAAAAACTTTTCACTCATCGCAAGTTAACATTCCCGATATTGATTAAGGCGATGTTAGTTATATCGGCATTTTGCTGCTCGGGCGTAGCTAATGCACAGGCAGTTATTTATACTGTAAAAGGCGTTGCAATTTCCTGCAAGGTGCAGGAAATTGGTGATGATTCGGTAGCATACAACGAGGCCGCCGACCTTGCAGGCAAGCCCAAATTGATTTTGAAAAAGGAAATAAGCATTATAAGGTATACTAAGGATAATTACGAAGAGCCTTTTAACACCGATGCTATATTAACAACCGCAGGAAAGCAGGTATATGCAAAGGTTATTACAGCCGACGAGGCAAGTGGAGTAATAACTTACACCCTGCCCGGTGCAACAGAACCGGAGAAGATGCCAACAAAAAGTATTCAGTTTGTTAAATACGCCGATGGAACCAGGAAAAGTTTTAATATACCCGGCCAAAAGCCTGCATCGGCGGTTGTAAAACTGCCGCCGAAAGTTGACGTAGAAACCGCGCAAAAAAACAATGGCATGTTAACCATATTGCAAAACTGGAAAAACAAGTACATTGCCCCGCCACTCGATGTGCTTTAACCGCCCGTAAATAGCAAAACCTAATATACTCCTAATCACTATACCCGAAATGAGAGTTTTTTACCTTATAACTTTGTTGTTTTTTGTTTCAAGGGCATCGGCACAGGATATCCTGTACACTAACAGTGGCGAAGCCACCCCTGCCAAAATTGTAGATATCCAGGCCGAAAAAATTAAATTTAAAGACCCCGAAAACGTAACTGGCCCCGATCATTCAAAAAGCATATCCAAGTCCCTTTTTGCATTTAATGCTGCCGGCAGTTATCTGGTGTTTTCGGATAAAAAAGGCGTTGCCGATAACAAAGAGCAGTTCATATCCGAAACACCCCAGCCCCGTGCATTTGATGTTTTGGTTGATAACAAAGGAGTAGCGCTTGATATGAATATTACTGCCGAAGGAGACAACGAAATTACCGGCACCCGTCATTATAAAACTATCAAAGCGCCAAAGGCATCACTTATATTTTTGATCCGCAAAAATGGCACACACCAATTGTTTGTTCCTGCCGATAAAGCCGCTCCTTACCTTATCAATGCCAAAGCAAAAATAGCGCAACTATTTGCACCGGTTATAGCTGGCCCGGTGCCAACTCCTGCTGTTTCGGCAAAACCGGCAGTTGTAGCAGCCGGCGATATTGATGTAGATATGGCATTGTTTAATAAAAAAGCACTTGATAAAACCAAAGAATTGTCAAACTACCTGGCCACAATTTGCTCGGTAAATACATCGGCGACGATAGCAACCAAAACCATCGGCCTTGCAGTAGATTTATTTGTGAACGAAGATGCCAGGGTTGAGGTATCAAGCGTAAACGCATTAACTAAACCACAATACAAGATCCGCAGCTACCTTAACAGGCTGCAAAAATTAAGCGGTCAGTATGATAAAGTTGATATTGAATACGCCAATATAAATTATGCCTCAAAATTTACCCTTGGCGCCGATGGTAATTATTATGCGGTAATAACATTTGTACAAAAGTTTAAAGGGTTTAGTGATGGTAAAATAGTTTATGGCGATGTAACCCGCCGTAATGTAACCGTGGTTTTAAAATCGTACCTGAAAACCGGCGCCGATGGTGATACGAAGAAAGCATGGGACGTTTTCCTGGAAGATATTGGCGTTGTACAAACCCATAAAGCATAAATCATTTTAGCCTTTATCGTAACCTTATTATGTTAAAATATGCGTTTGCTTTTTTACTGGTTTTTAACAGCACCACGCTGTTGGCGCAGGATTATGAGAACGAATATCAAAACATATTTGTATGGCAGGTAAAGCAGGTTAACGAGTTTATTGAACGTTTTAACAACAATGACAGTACATTATTAAAAAAATATACCGGCGATAACGTGTCAGCCAACCTCATAAGCCGCGAAAGGCTGATATTAAGCCTTTTTAATGCCGAGAAAAAAGACTGGGATAAAACCGAAGTAAAAAGCTTTATTAAAAGCGTTGATGATAAAGCAAACCCCAGGTTTTTGAGCATGTATGGCGACAAATGGTACGCCAGCCTTAATTGCGATATTAACTGGAAGGGTAAGCGTGAGAATGTGGTATTAAGCTTAAAGCTGATTAGGCTGCCCTCAAATGGCTATAAGTGGATAATAACAGCAGTTAATGCCAAATTTTTAAACACGGTTGCCCCGGCCAGTGCCGTAAAACAAGCGGAGTTTACAATGCCTGCTGCGGTGGATAAAACCACCTCACTTAACCCCATGAGCCACGGTACCGATTTCATGGATATTTACCAGGTTAATACTGATAAAAAGAACATAGCCAACTATTTTGACGAAGTGCAAAACCTTGATGCGGCAACACAGCGCTTTATACAGGAAATAATTAACAGCAATGCCCAAATTACCAGGGTAAATAATATAACCTACCACTTTAATCAAATTGATGGCTGGGCGTTCGACATTCAGCAGTATAACCGGCAAACACGAAACTCCGGGTGGCTTATAAGTAAACTTACAAAAACATCCGCTAATTAAAATCTCCTCCCCCTGTTATGGATAAAAAATTACTTATCAAAAATTTACGACGCGCAGGCAGCATACTTTTTCTGCTGTTATTTTCGGTGGCTGGTTTTGCCCAAAAGCTGACGCTTAAGGATGCACGCGAAATTAGTTACCAGGCTACAGAAACCGTGAAACGGATACCTGACCTGCTTAACGTTATTAACGATCCTAACAACATAGCCAGCGACCTGATCCAGATTGAAGGCGACAGCTACAAGCCATCGCGAAACCAGCTCTTTTACAACAAGGACATTACCGTTGAGAATGATATTGACCCTCTGGCCTCGCTTGGCAACAGCAAGGATATAAGTATTGATAAGTACATGACCACGCTTGATTTACAATACGACAAATCAACAGATGCTACTATTAACTATAACAACCTGGTGCCTTCCTTCGTCAAAAAAAAGGACTTTGTATTTGTTAACGTTAAGTTCGATGGTGAGTTTAAGGGCAAATACAAGGTTAAAAACATCGCCTATAAAACAAGGCCGCGCATTGCAACTATCAGGATGGTAAGCGGCGGTAATGGCAAATGGTCGGCTTACGTCATGGGTATCAGCTTTTATGACCCGGCGAAGCCAATAGAATCTACAGAGAACAATACAGATATATATACAGATACATCGGCCACGGCAACCGTTGTACCTCCCGATAGTGTATTTAAAGAAAGTAGTTCGTTCCGTACGGCTAAAGAAGAGCAGGAAAAAGCGATTCAGGTCAATTTTAACGAATATGTAAACACCGGCAACGGCTATTTTGCCGATCAGCGTTATAAAGATGCTTTAGAGATGTATGTAAAAGCTCAAAACCTAAAGGCATTTGTTCCGGCGCTTGATAAGAAAGTGATGGATACCAAACGCATGGTTGCCGAGTACACTTACGACAACTTTAAAAACAAAGGAGATAAAGCCAAAGATGAGCGCAGGTATAATGAAGCCATAAGGTTTTACCAAAAGGCGCTCACTTTAAAACCGGAAGCTAACGCCGAAATAGCAGCCGCAACTGCGCCGCTCAATAAAATGCTTATCCTCATTGCATCTCCGGGCAACAAAGTTGGGTCGGGATTATTAGATGAGGCTATTGATGAATGCGACAAAATACTAAAGGAACACAAAAAAGACAAAAGTGAGTACCCGGAGGTGTTTTTTATTAAGGCTAAGGCGTATGAAGCTATGATTGCTAAAAAGCCCGATGAAACCAAAGCAATAGACAGGGCCCTGGAAAATTACTCATTTGCCATACAATATTTCCCAAATTACCTGGATGCCCGTATTGCCCGGGCAGCCTTTTATATAAAATACAAAAACGATTTTAGCAGCGCCATTTCTGATTATGATGTACTAACGTTGAGCGCTACGGATGATGCGCCCGAGAAACCAGGTTATTTTGATACAAAAGGACATTGGAAAGATAAAGTTGGTAATTATGCCGGCGCGCTTGATGAGTACGGTAAGGCGATAGCTTTGAATGATAAAAACGCTGTTTTTTATTTTGATAGGGGAGAAATTTTATACCGGTACGGAAAAACTGAAGATGCCCAAAAGGATCTTGACGCAGCACTTAAATTAAACCCCAAATATGAGGCGGCTTACTATATCAGGGGTTTAAATTATGTGGCAGCAAAAAACAACAGCAGTGCCGGCGCCGATTTTATTGAAGCCGAAAAGTTGGGATTTGAATCTGCGCAGCAACAAAAGATTGATTCTATAAGTAATGCCTATTTCCTATCGGCCGAAGATTTACGTCAAAAGCACGATTTTACTAATGCGGATACCGCTTATGACAATGCGCTCAAAATACGCAAATGTAATGCACTGGCGCTTCATGGCAAGGCCGAGATAAGGTTTACAAGGGCTGTGGAGTTTGGCAAAAAAGATATAGGCGCAAAATCACAGTACCTGGAATCAATTGATTTTAACAGGCGCGCCATTGCCTGTAATAACGATTTATCTGACGCTCATTTTAAAATGGGGCTTGCTCACAACCGGATAACCAATTATGATAAGGCTATAAAGAGTTACGATGAGGCCATCCGCAGTGACAAAAATAACTACAGCGCGTACCTTGAACAAGGTAACACGTACCAGATACAGCAAAAATATGCTAAAGCCGTTGAGGATTTTGGCCAGGCCATCAGTATCCTGAAAGTTAACCTTGAGGCAGCTAAAAATGGCTCAAAGAATGACCTTGCAAAAGAAATTACCCTCAACCTTTCAACTGCCCAGGAACTTTATGGCGAAGCATTGTATAATTCAAAAGACTACGATAATGCGTTAATATCGTTGGACCAATCGCTTAATTATAATGAATTTAATTCCGAGGCATTATACTACCGTGGTTTGGTACGTGTACAGCAAGGCGATTTTAACAAAGCGTATAAAGACTATTACGCCGCCATAAAAATAACGCCCAAATATAAATACTTTTACGCCAACGGTGATGCCTCTTTAACCAATAAAAATTACGAACAGGCCATCAGCAATTATAACGACGCTATAACTGCCGATACCCTATCAACCGTTAGGAATAGGTTTTACCTGCTTGGGCTGAGTTACTTTAAGAATAAAGCATTTGAAAACGCCGCTACAGCTTTTGCCAGCTACGAAAAAGGAGGAGTATTACGTAGCGACAGTTCATTCAACGCCGAGTATGGTTTAACGCTATTGTACAACAACCAGGATACCCTTGCCGTTAAGCATTTAACCCAGGCGTTAACCCAAAAGAGTAATGATGCCAGCGCATTATACAGCATGGGTTGCTCTTTTGCAAAGAAAAGCCAGTTTGATAAGGCAATGGAATATTTTGAAAAAGCCTTTGCCACCAGGCAGCTAACCCGGGATGAAATTAAACTGGCCGAAAATACTTTCCTGGTAGATTTGTATAAAACCAAACCTGTGAAAACCAAATATAACCAGCTGAAAAAGCAGTATACCGATTGACGGTAATAAGTTGACTTAACCTATACGATATTAGTTTTTGCATACATTGGGCTATGCTATAGCGAGATTGAATTGGGACCGCTTTATGTAGCTTATAAAATTGAACAGATTAATTATTAGGAAAATAAAATCAAGAAAAATATTATAATATACCAGGTAAAAGAAAATAAAATCGTGTAAATTATCAATAAACGATCTTGAATTCCCAAAAAAGAGCAATATTGGCATGTATTTTATATGTCTGAATATTGCTTGGTAATAAAAATTTTACATATATTCATCCTGTCATTCCGCCCTCCTGCACAGCCTGATTTGTAAAATGAAAAAGTACTTAGCCCTTTTTTTGTTGCTGCTATTTGTGGGCAAGGTTGGCCATTGCCAATTAAAAGAGATTGAAAGTATCCAAAAACAACTTCCTTTAATAAAAGATAGTTTAAAATACGTTAATGCCCTCAACCGGCTGGGTATGTTAATGTATGAAAGAAATATCGATAATTCATTTTACTACGCAAAGCTTGCGCGGGCTATCTCTGCAAGATTAAAATATCAGCAAGGCGAAGCCGATGCCCTTAATATAATAGGGATAGTTTATGACCTTCGCGGCAATCTTCAACTATCGCTCAGGTATTACAATGATGCCTATAACCGTTATATGGTTTTACACGACTCGGCGAACATTGTTCAGGCGTTGATGAATATCGCACTTGTTTTTGACGAACGTAAAGAAGACAAAAAAGCTGTGGAAACTTTAAAACAAGCGTTAGCTCAGGGTACCGGCCTTAGAAAAGATTCGATAATGTCTTTACTGTATTGTAATTTCCTGTTGATGTACCCCGATTCGGTTGGTGAAGATTTGACTAAAGTATACCTTGACCGGGCACGCCGCATAGCTACTAAGTATAAAGATGAGCGGGTGTTGCTGGTAACAGACCAGGTGCAGGCAAACCTTTACCTAAAAAGCGGTAAACGCGAACAAGCCATAGCGCAACTGCAGAAGGCCGCAGCCGAAGGGATAGCCTTAGATGTAAATTACGTAACCCTTGATATACTAAAGAGCCTTGGCGACCTTTTTATACTTACAGATAGCACAAAAGCTATCGAATATTACAAAAAAGGGCTGGCAATATCTGAGTCAAAAGGGTATCATTTTTATGGTAAAGTTTTTGGTAAAAGCCTGTACAATATCTACATCAATCAAAATAACCCGCGCGAAACCCAACGCTATAGCGGTAAACTACTGGAACTGTATGAGGACGAAGAAGTATTTACCAACACATCCGGGCTTGATTATATTGACTATGCCATAAAAGACCAGCAAATTGAAGCTTTAACGGTAAGGGCCGAGAACCGCAATACGTTGATGTTGGTTTTTGGTTTTCTGCTTTTGCTTACCGCGCTTTCGGTAGGCATATTTTATCGTTTGTACAGGCTTAAGCGCCGTCACAGCGAAACACTGGAAGAGTTGAACCGCACTGTACAGCTGCGCAATCAAAAGCTTGAGGTTGACCATGAATTTAACAACCGCCTGGTATCTATCCTTGCCCACGATTTCAGGCAGCCGTTGGGCACATTAAAAACATTGGCTACAGTTTTGAAAGATCCGGATGCTTTTACCCGCGAGGAATTGATAGCACTGGTAGAAACCATGGAACGCTCGTCGGATGTATCGCTGGAAATTTTCGAGAATATTTTACAATGGATAAAGCAACAGCTATCCGGCTTTAGTTACAGCCCCGTTGTGCTGCCACTAAGGGAGTTGATAGATGAGGCCTTGCAACCATTTGCTATTATGGCGCGGGAAGCAAATATCACATTAATAAACAATGTTGATGGAAATATTAACCTTTATGCCGATAAAGAATTGGTGCAATTTATTCACCGTAATTTTATACATAATGCAATCAAGTTTTCGCCAAAAAATTCAAGCATCACCATTGTTGGATTTGGCGGCCATGACGAGGTAACAGTTTGTGTACAGGACGAAGGCAAGGGCATTTCGCCGGAAAAACTGCCGGGAATTTTCAATTTTAAAATTGACCTGAAGTACAGCAACGAAAAAGAAAAAGGTGCCGGTGTAGCCCTCATGATATGCAGCGATTTCATCGACAAAATGAATGGCCGCATCTGGGTTGAAAATAACAAAGGCAAAGGTGCTTCATTTTGTTATGCATTGCCAGTTATTCAAAAATCATCAAAAAGAACCATTTCAGGTATACAGGTTGCCGCTGATGTGCTTACTGACTTATAAAAATTTTGATTACCACCTGAAAGTTTGTCCAATACCATCAATTTTAAACACCACAGCTATATTAACTTTGCCATTATAGCAAAGCAAACTCACTTTCCTGATTTTTTTTGCCGGGCAGGTATGGCGATGTGCTGGCTAAAGATTTGATGATACACCCTTTTTCGCCTGGGCAGCCTGATGCTTTGGCATAAAGGGTTGGTCTGTTGATAACAAAAGGCTGTAATTGATGTTGATTTTAACACAATGGCGCAAAAATAAGTTTTTTATACCATGTCATGGGTATTGTACAAGCTACAGTACTTTAGTAATTTCACCAGGTAAACCAATAAAATCCAAACCGTTAAGCACAAATAGCATGAAAAAAAACTTACCATTATTTTTGAAGATAGCCACCATCATTATAGGTATTATAACATGTTTCTCCGTTAGTAAAGTATCAGCTCAAAGCGGCGATTATAAAAAAAACAACATCCGGGTTAACTTATCTTCATTAGTGTTGCATAATTATAGTTTCAACTACGAACGTTCAGTTGCCCGTAAAATAACCATCTCGGCAGGATATAAGTTTATGCCCGATACCCGCATTGGCGATGTCTCGTTAATTAATACCATAAGTGATAAAATATCCCATGATGGCGATAATATTGATTACAAAAACACCCGCACCTCAAACCAAACGTTTACCGCCGAAGCCCGGTTTTATACCGGCAAACATGATGGCCCACGTGGATTTTATGTTTCGGTATATGGCAGGTACAACAGTATGAAAGTTGATTATCCATATGTTTATAATGATGGTAATGGCAATAAAGTAAATGTGCCTTTGAATACTACCTTAAACGGCATAGGAGGAGGCGTAATGATTGGCGCCAAATGGCTTATAGCTCAAAAAGTATCCTTAGATGTTTATATACTGGGTTTGCATTACGGCAGTATGAGCGGCGATGTAATAGGAAATACAGATTTGAGCGGCTTATCAGCAAGTGATAAACAGGGGCTTAAGGACGATATTGACAGTAAGTTTGTTTTATTAAACCACAACTACGTTAAAAGTTCTTCCGTTACTAATAGCGGCGTTACCGCCCATGCAAGCGGCCCGTTTGCGGGTATCAGGGGCCTGGGTATTAACTTAGGGTTTTCATTTTAATATTAATTACACGCTGGTGTGGATGTGTCTTCACTCATAACTGGCAAATCCATATTGTAATCAAGCCGATTGGGATCATGTTTCACAAACTATCTATAGCTTTGGGTTGAAAAGGTAAAGCAGAATAATTACTATATTAGCAGGAATGAAGTTGCGGCTAAATTAACTTCATCTCTGCCTATCATAAGCGTACAATAAAATGTGTTTGGAATATGCTCATTGTAGATATAAATAAAAATACGCCAAAGAAAAAACGCAAATTACACCTGTGCCCAAAGTGCAAAAGCAATGGCGGACAAAGAAAGCAGCGACCCTTATTAGTGAAATGGCTTTTATTTTGGTTGCCCATAAAACGTTACCATTGTAAAATTTGTAGCAAAAATTTTATGACTTTCGGCAGTTGGTGATCAGCTTACATCATATCCCAATTGCAGGGCACGCAACGTAAAAACTACATTTCAAACTGGTAAACATATCCGTTTACAGGTACATTTAGCAAAAAATGATCTGCCCGTTTATACTTCACATTCAAAAAACCAATAAGCCGTGTACCGGGGAGCAAGGTGTTTAATTTCAGATAACCCTCATTTATGTTTTGCTTCATCGAATACGGTTTATAGCCCGAAATTGAATCGGCATGAGCGGTGATTGCTTTGTTTGCTATTAACCGGTACCCTTCTGGGTTTAGCGAAGCGGCATTTGCAAAAGCGCTGAAGCCGGGGCTCCATTTTTGTTTATGGCTCACCCGCGACGCGTAAACATCGTATGACAGAACATCAACAGGGATCATTTTATCGTCTTTTTGCAGGATTGCTGTTACCTCTGACGGATCAAAATTAAACTGTTCCGTTGTCCCGTTTTCGATAGTAATATAAATCTCAAAGTAATCGCCCCATAACTGCTGCATCGAAAACCTGGCGGCCACACTTAAACCGGAGGCAGTAGTGTAAAACTGAACAGGCTGACCATCCTGGAATATGACATTTTTATCAGTAAACCTGCCAAGCTTTTTATCTGTTGTAGCCAGGTTTACGGGCATTTTGGTAAGGTAAGAATAGTTTACCGCAACGCCATCCGGCGTGTATACCTTGTAAAAACAATCAATGGGGTTACCATGAACAAAGTCGTTCTCCTGTATTTTAGTTCCTTCTTTATCAAATAGTAATTGCTTGCCATCTAACAACCCTTCAGTATCAAAACTGCCTTGTTTTATCTGCCGCCCTTTTTCATTATAGGTAATAATAGTACCGGTCCACCTGCTTTTGGCATCGTTGCGCTTATCAATATAAAGTGCTTCGCCTTTACTGTAGGGCTTGCCGCTCATATAAAAATCTTCAATTGTACCTACTGGTTTATCGCTGGTGTTAAATTTTACCCTCCTGTAAAAAAAAGCGTTATTTTTATCATCCAGGCCCTTCCCGTTTTTATCGTAATAAAGGGTGGTTACCTCCTGTGCTTTAACTGCAGTGTTTGCAAGCAGCCATAAAGCACATAAAGCGTTAATTGTTAACAGTTTCGGTTTTAATGATAAGGCCATATAACAAATATAACAGATAATTATTATGGTTAAAATGCAATGGCAAATTTTGCCATTTTGGTAAAAAAACGCGTTTCTGAAACCCCGTTAAATTTTATTAGCTATAAGAGTTTTAAAACCCTATTTTTAGCGCCGCAAATAAGGGCACCTACCCGCCCGTTATTTTAGGTTAACAAAACAGCAATGAAAGTTTTAAAATTTGGCGGTACATCTGTGGGCAGCCCCGCCCGCATGAAAGCACTGCTTGACATTATTGACCCCACTGAAAGACAAATTGTTGTGCTTTCGGCAGTATCAGGTACAACAAATAACCTGGTTGAAATTGGACAAGCTTATTTAACCGGAGACAAAAAGAAAGCAATTATCCTGATAAGCGCGTTAAAGGATAAGTACGAATTATTTATAAAGGAGTTGTTTTCTGATACCGAATATCTAAAGCAAGGCAAGGAAGTAATTGATTATCACTTTGCTTTACTTAATAACCTGGCCAACAATAATTTTACCACTGTAGAAGAGAAAATAGTTTTAGCCCAGGGCGAATTGCTGTCAACCACATTGTATCATGTTTACTTAAAGGAGATAGGCGTAGCATCGGCATTGCTGCCTGCTTTAAGTTTTATGAAGATAGATGAGGATAACGAGCCTATTGTTGATTACATCACCGAAAAAATAACGCCCTTACTGGATAAACAGCCAGGGGTTAACCTATTTATAACTCAAGGATTTATTTGCCGGAATGCTTTTGGCGAAATTGATAACCTGCGCCGCGGCGGCAGCGACTATACTGCATCACTTATAGGCGCCGGCATCCGCAGCGAAGAAGTACAGATTTGGACAGATATTGATGGGATGCACAATAACGATCCGCGGATTGTAAAGGGCACACAGCCCATTGCCCAGCTATCATTTGATGAAGCTGCCGAGCTGGCTTATTTTGGCGCTAAAATATTGCACCCGCAAAGCGTGTTCCCGGCACAAAAGTATAAAATACCGGTGCGCCTGCTTAACACCATGGATCCGCAGGCAAAAGGAACGTTGATAACCAATACAAGCGAAAAGGACAAAATTAAATCTATTGCTGCTAAAGATGGCATTACAGCCATCAAAATCCAAAGCAGCCGGATGTTGCTGGCACATGGCTTTTTGAGAAAGGTATTTGAGGTATTTGAGCGATATAAAACATCTATAGATATGATAACCACATCGGAGGTGGCAGTATCGTTAACCATAGATGACACCACTTACCTTGGGGAGATAACCAGCGAACTTAACATTTTTGGCTCGGTAGAGTTGGATGTAAACCATACTATCATTTGCGTAGTAGGTGATTTTGGTGCCGAAAAACATGGCTATGCAGCAAGAGTGCTGGAAGCAGTAAAGCATATTCCTTTAAGAATGATATCATACGGCGGTAGCGACCATAACTTATCATTACTGGTTAAAACCGATGATAAGGTGGAAACCCTGAGAAGCTTGCATAACAGGCTGTTTTAGTTTCGGGATTGGATTTGATTAAGAAAGTAAAATTTATCTTAATAAGATGCATATACAAAAAGCGGCAATTGTTGCCGAAATAAAGGTATTTAATATAAAGAGTTTTAAGGTAAGCTTTCTATCATGATACAATTTATAGCTGGATAAAAGACCGGCAAGTACACAAACAGATACACATAATATAACCGACAGATTATTCTTCATTACTATGTTTAGTAAAGCTAATATAAATAAATTTCAAGAGTTAGATACCCCTTTCTATTATTACGATATGGGGGTATTGCGTGAAACATTGGATGCATGTCGTGATGCCTCGGTAAAACATGGCTTTCATGTACACTATGCCATGAAGGCAAACTTTAACCCCAGAGTGCTGGATATGATCCAATCTTTTGGTTTTGGTGCCGATTGCGTAAGCGGCAACGAAGTGAGGGCAGCAATTGAACATGGTTTTGACAAAGGCAAAGTGGTTTTTGCGGGGGTAGGAAAATCAGACCGTGAAATAAACTACGCGCTTGATGCCGATATTTTTTGTTTCAACGTTGAGTCGGTTCAGGAGTTGGAAGTGATTAATGAATTGGCGGCGGCCAAAGGCAAAAAGGCCAATGTAGCTATCCGTATTAACCCAAATGTTGATGCACATACACACCATTTTATTACTACCGGGTTAGATGAAAATAAATTCGGCATCAATATATGGCAGCTGCCCGATGTGGCTACTGCTTTACGCAAATGTGCCAGCCTGCAGTTTTTAGGTATACACTTTCATATAGGTTCACAAATTACCGACCTGGAGGTTTATAAAAGCCTTTGTACCCGAATTAACGAAATGCAGGACTGGTTTGAAGATCATGGTTTCCCGGTTAAAGTACTAAATACCGGCGGTGGCTTAGGTGTTGATTACTACAGCCCCGACACCAATATTGCCGATTTTGAAAATTATTTCCAGGTGTTTAAAAACTTCCTGAACGTAAAACCAGGGCAGGAAGTACACTTTGAGCTTGGCCGTGCTTTGGTAGCTCAAAGCGCCTCGCTAATATCAAGGGTGTTGTATGTGAAAAATGGCAAAAAGAAAAACTTTCTGGTACTGGATGCCGGCATGACCGAACTGATACGCCCAATGCTTTACCAGGCTTACCACCAGATAGAAAATATAAGCAAGAGTCAAGAATCAAGAATCAAGAATCAAGACAACTCATCACCGGCAACTGCCAACATGCAACTGGCAACCGATATCAAATACGACGTGGTAGGCCCCATTTGCGAAAGCACAGATTGTTTTCAGAAGGATGTTGACCTGCCGGAATCATTCCGTGGAGATCTGATTGCCGTACGTACTGCCGGTGCATATGGCGAAGTGATGGCCTCTGGTTACAACCTTCGCGATAGGGTAGGGAGTATTTATTCGGAATAGCTTGTTTTAAGTCCAAAGTCTTAAGTCCAAAGTCCATAGTCTGATTTTGACTTAGAACTTTGGACTTTGGATTTTCGACTTAAAACTTTAAACCAACCCTGAACTGTACATAGGTACCACCTTCAACTACGGCAAAATATTGTTTTAATTGTATGAAATAAGAGAATGCAACATAAGTCGGCGTTTTGTAAGTCACATAGTCGTTTTTATTGTTGTTGTAAATATTGTCGTTGCCAAATGTTTCGCCAACAAATATCCTGAAGCCCATCTGGGTGTTGGGCTTGCGGCCGTGAAAAACAATTTCGCTGGTTAAGCCACCAGTAAACAATTCGGTACGCGTATCTGTATAAAAGTTAGGATCGCCTGTTACGTCCTTCCTGAATTTGGCATAATCGCCAAACTCATGGCTATAGGCCGCTTCAAAGCCAATGATCCTGATATCGGTACGGCCATCATTATTAATATAGAAGTTGCCTGATAAACGGCCACCCACTGCGCCAAAGAATTTATCTTTAAAATAATGCGCGTCGCCCTGCTGTAAATCGTAATTTGCGTAACTACCCAATGATGTAAATGCACCATAAGCCAGGTTAAAGTTTTTAAACGTATGTGCTTCGCTGATGTTTAACTGGCCGCTTGTAAGCTGATCGGTAAGGTTATTGCCAAAATCGAGCACGAGCCCGGCAGACACATAGGTAGCCGATTTAACACTATCCATCGACATCGGTTTAGGCATGTAGGCTATATCGCTTTTATGCAGCGCCGGTCCGTAAACATGATCGCTGCATGAACTTAACAAACCCAAAATTAACGCTGCTGCCGGTAAGTAAAATTTTATTTTCATAAAGATAAGTTTATCTGGTTTTGATGCTGGTAATATTATTTAATAGTAAGTTAATTTAATCACAATTCAATGGGTTTAATCGTAAATATATCCTCATCAATCATTTAAAACCTGTAGCCAACCCTTAGTTGCGCGTAGCTGCTTACCTCAATAATGGTTATAAAATTATTAAGCTGCATAAAATAAGCCAAGGTTAAAAATCCAGGACCATTGGGCAAGCGTTCAATTTTTAGGGCCTCGCCATCAGTATAATGGTTATAAATACCATTGTTACCAAAGGTGCCGCCGGCAAATCCCCTTAAACCAAACTGATAATTGTGCCGGCCACGAAACACAATCTCGGAGGTGGCCCCCATAGAAAAAAGATTATCGCGACTATCGGCGTGGTAATGCTCTTGGTCGCCTACGGCCTTTCTGAATGAAGCGTAACTACCAAATTCATTGCTGTATGCCGCCTCAAAACCAATGATCCTAAAATCAAAACGGCCGCTATGAATAAAATAGTCTGCAGATAGCCTGCCACCCGCAGCGCCAAAAAACTTGTTGTTGAAATAATAAGGATCAATCTTTGCCAGTTTGTTGTTGTGATAATTACCAGCTACCCCGAAAACGCCATAAGCTACGTTAAAGTGCTTAAAAGTGTTGGCGCGGCTTAAATTTAACTGCCCGCTGGTAAGTAAATCATTATAATGCGAACCCTGGGCAATACCAAGACCACCACTAATGTAATTTGCCGATTTTGCCGAATCTGTACTTATAGGCTTGGGCATATAAGCAATATCGGCAAGTCGCAATGCGGGGCCATAAACATGGTCGCTGCATGAGCTTACTATGAATGCAAGCAACAATGCAGGCATGCAAAACTTGAATTTCATGTATGATTAAGATTTAGTTGCCGGGATTTAAGATTGGTTACTAAATCACAATACGCGAAGCGGGGCTATTTTGCAACAGCTTTTTATAATTAAACTAACAGGTTGTTAAAATACACATTATTAAAGTCGGCAGCATAGTGCAGCACATTGGGTAATGTTTCAAACTCTTCGGCAACATGGGTGGTAGTAAGCACCACAGCTTTCATGCCGGCATTGGCTGCTGCTTCAACACCCTTGGGTACATCTTCAAATACTATACAGTTGGCTGGTTCGGCATTTAAAAGCTTTGCAGCCTTTAAAAATGTTTCGGGATGGGGCTTGCTTAAAAGTACATCATCGGCGCTTACTATCGCTGTAAAATAATGCCTGATGTTCAGATTATCCAGTACAAAGTCGATATTGAACGGGATTGCGGCCGAACCTATAGCCATAGGGATCCCTTTTTGATAAGCGGCTTCTAAAAACGCACTTAAACCGGGCAGAAGTGCCAGATGAGGTAAAAATTCCTGCTGGTATTTTTGCTCTTTTTTGTAAGATAAGTCGTTCATTTCGTCAACCGTAAAGCGGTTGGGCCCAAACATTCTCACCAGTACTTCGGGGTTTTTACCATACATCTCTTTTTTTACTTCCTCCCAGGAAAAATTACCGCCTAACTGGTCGTTTAAAAGCGTTTGCCAGGCTTTGGTATGATAGGGCATGTCATTTATCATGGTGCCATTAAGGTCGAATATAAAGGCCTTCATAGTGTATTTCGAATTTTTGGCGCAAAATACACTTAATAAAAACTAAAAAATGCTTCCATGCGTATATTCATATAATACACCGGCAGAATTTTAGTTAACCAAATAGTTAATGTGATATTTAAAGTGTAGCTAAAATAATAAGGACTGTGTTGTGGTTGTTTTTGCGCGATTATTGATTTTAGCAAGCCCATTGGCCCAAAAGGCCGGAGGGCTTTTTTTATTGATAGCTGGTTTGGTTATCGTGCCGCGCCCCGCTAAAGTTTAATGGTGGCACCAATATCAAAATAAAATATACCGGGTTTGTTTATCATGCTACCGGTAATATTTGCGGGCAGCTTATTTTGCGAAATAGCGTATGAAGGCGTAGTATGAAGTATCAATACCCCCACTTTATAGGCCATTGGCACCGAAAACTCATAATCAAGCAGGTTAAATTTACTAAGCCTGGCTTTTTGTTTAGCCAGCGCTTTTGAGGTATTGGCTGCAAGTTTGTATTTTTTTTGCGTAAGATAGGCGTCGTAAAAATTTTGCGTACCTCCGTTAACCTCAGCCAACGGCGAGATAACCAGGAAATCGTCGTCGTTGATAATTCCTGTAGTTATGAAATCATGGGATAAGCCTGCATTTACAAAAACATCGTTTTTAAACCCTTTACTTACAAAGTTATAATCGGCACCTATAGTAGGAGTTACAATGCCCGAAATGTCGTAGTCAAGGCTCGCGTTAATGGTACTGTTTATTGACGAACCTATTTGGGTACTGTTTTTATTGTAGAATAATTTTGAAAATGAGGTTTCGGCGCTCAGGTTATCAGTAATATCAAAATCATACCCTCCTGTAAGGTTTCCCTCGTCAAGTTTGCCGGTAATTCGGTTGGGTATATAAGTAACACTTCCCGAAAAATATATGCCGTTGCTAAAAGTATACTTAATATCAGGAATTAGCATTGGGGTTTTTATGGTATCTGCCCGCCCCATAATTACGTTGTTGCTCAGGTAGTTGATGCCAAATTTGAATGATCCTGCCTTGTCGTCTTTATCAGTCTTGTCTGTTTTATCAACTTTATCGGTTGGGTTACTTTGAGCAAAAATTTGCTTTGCACAAAGCAAACAAAGGATAGGTATCAATAGTGAAGCGTATATAATTTTCATTCTTTGTTATACATCAATCGGATGATTGCTATTTGGCTTTATCATTATTATAAAATGGGAATACTGGTTGTTATCCCGGCTCCCTACAGCAGGATGGAGAATACGATGTACCCTCCGTTATTAAAGCTCAAGTTTTAATAAACCATATAAAAAAAGCTGCTTGTTTAAAAGCAGCTTTTTTGTATCAAAATTACATTTACCTTACACGTGTTGCATGATGTTTTACCATGTCATGTTTAGTCTGCCTTATTTCTTTCTTTATATCTTTCACTTCTTCTTTGGCTGTCAGGCGTACTTCCCTGGCAACTTTAATATTTTTCCTTGCTGCTTTTACGTCTTCTTTTGCTGTAGCCAGGTTGGCTTTGGCCGCGGCTATAGTTACTTTATCTGCCTTTTGGGCAATGGCTGCATCAAGTGTTGCCTGCGCAGCTGCCAGTTCCGATTCGGCGGCGGTTAAGTTTGTTTTAGAGGTTGTTACTTCGGCTTTGGCCGATGCTACTTCGGTTTTAGCGGCAACAAGATTCACTTTTTCATCTACTTTGGTTGGGCCAGCAGGGCTTGAGGTTTGAGCGAAAGCCACGGCTGAAAATAACGTACTGAGCGTTAACAGAATTATACTTTTCATGACTTTTTTGTTGGTTCGGATTGGTTATGGTTGTTTACGTTTTTTGCAACTATTTAGTTACATACAACTATGACGTAACGATTATCAAAAGGTTTAAGTGTAACTGCCCACAAATATAATATTTATGTAGGCTAATTTCCCAAAACAATTATTTGTTGCATGTGCCATTATGCGCGGGTTTCTTGCCATAGTGGCGTAAATTTAATTTGAAAAATTGAGAATTTGAAGATTTGAAAATTAGTTTGTTAGCGGTTTAATACTTTGAACTTAAATGAGATATGCTGGTTTTTATTTAAGTTTTTGACTAACCAGCCTCTCTTCATCTTCAAATTCTCAAATTTTCAAATCTTCAAATCAATAAAATTTTCCCTACCTTGCCGCCTTTAATAAATAACATAATGCAAAAAGAAGGAACAGTAAAATTTTTTAATGAAACAAAAGGTTTTGGATTTATTACGCCAACAAGTGGTGGCCAGGACATTTTTGTTCATTCGACAGGCCTGATCGATGAGATCCGCGAAAACGACAAAGTTGAATTTGAAGTTGAAAACGGCAGAAAAGGTTTAAATGCGGTAAATGTAAAAGTTATCTAAGTATAATATAACCATTAAGCATACCAGGCATCCGCTTTTTAGTGGATGCCTTTCTTTTTTTAGTCATTGGTCATTTCGCTGCGCTGTCATCAGTCATTAGGCTGCGCCGTCATTGGTCATTGGTATTTCAAAGTCCGAAGATACTAAAGTTCAAAAAGTCTTAACTCTTGTCTCTTGATTCTTCATCCCACCCCAAAACTGGCATTGTTGTTGTTCTAAGCTATTCAGGTTAAATCATATCTACAAAAAAACGAGTAACATGAAAGATCAAGCAAAAATTATAGCCGCACTGTTAGTAGGTGCAGCAGCCGGAGCTGCATTGGGTTTATTGTTGGCTCCTGAAAAAGGCAACGAACTTAGAGACGATATTGCCGACTATATAAACGACCTGGTTGATACCGCTAAAAACAAGGCGCAAACAACTGCCAGTGGCATAAAACAATATAGTAGTGATGCAGTTGAAAGGGCCAAATCAAAATTTAATGGTACTGTTAGCGATCTTTATGATTATAAAGATGATGCTTTGGAAGCGGCAAAATCAAAAGCAAGGGCCGCTACAGAAAAGGCACAACATGTAGCCGAAGAGGTTGTTGATGATGCAAAATCAAAAGTAAAGACTACAGCAAACAACTGGAACAATACTATACAAAATGCATAATTTTTAGTACTAAGCTAAAAACAAAAAAACCGGCCAGAAATTGCCGGTTTTTTTGTTTTAAATATTATTGATCTTATTTAATAGTGAATGTGTTATTATTCTCGGTTGCGTCCATGAAAATGCCACCGTCTAAGGTTACAGTTTGAATTGTTTTGGCAGTTTTAATGTTAACCGAAATCTGTTTTTCGTTTTTTTGCCAAACAGCAGGCGTCTGATGTTTGATTTCAGTTGTTCCATCGGCATAAGTTATTTTCACATCAAACGAAATGGCAAAACCGCCTACGTTTTTAATATCGGCAGTATAACCATCTTTAATCTTGCTAACTTTCAACAGGTTAAGGTCGATGTAGTAATTGGTGAAAAACCAGTTATTAAAAAACCAATTGAGATTAATGCCAGATATATTACTCATAGAGTTAAAATAATCCCATGGTATCGGGTGCTTACCGTGCCAGCGGTCCATATAGCCATGCAACGCTTTTTTAAATAGGTCGTCGCCAAGCATATCTTTCAAGGCAAAATAGCTTAATGATGGCTTACCGTACGAGTTATTACCATAGCCACCCCTCAATTCGTTCGACATGGTGATGATGGGTTGGTCTTCTGCGGATGATGCATCATGAATCCATCCGTTTATCCTGAAGTTTTTATAAAGGGCATCGGCTTTTTCGGCGCCTACTTCGTCGGTGCCAATCAAACGTTCAAAAGTTGTGGCCCAGCCTTCATCCATAAAAGCATAACGGCTTTCGTTAATGCCCATATAGAATGGGAAATAGGTATGTGCAATTTCATGATCCTGAACAAAGGCTGCAAACTGGATATCATCGGTATGGCTGTCATTAACCATCATAGGATATTCCATATCTGCGAAACCCTGGAAAGCGGTCATCTTGGGGAAGGGGTAAGGTACTCCCGGCCAATTGTGTGATAACCAGCTTAAAGAATGCCGGCCGGCCTGCACGGCATGATGAAAATCTTCTGATTTATCTAAAAAGGCAGCCTGCATGCTCGCCCTGCGGTGCGTGGCATCGTCAACAATAGCGCTTGCGGCATCCCATACATAATGATCGCTGATGCCAACGGCCATATCGCTGATGTCATTGGCTTTCCAAACCCAGCTGTTTTGGTCTTTTTGCGCTGTAATTTCTTTTCTGGCAAGGTCGGCGGCAGTTGCTATATGTATGGTCGAGTCGCTGGTCATGGATGTTGCCAGGCGTTTGGCGTATTCTGGTTGTAAAACCTGGTTAGGGTTTTGCAACGTGCCTGTTGCCCAAACTATATAGTTTTTAGGGGTATTTACGGTAAGGGTGTAATCATTAAAATCGTTATAAAATTCCTGCGCATCTAAAAAAGGCAACCTGTCCCAGCCGTTATAATCGTCATAAACTGATACGCGCGGGTAAAAATAGGCCAGGTAATAGGAGGTAGAATCTATCATACCCTCGCGGCCACTTTGTAACGAAATCTGGAAATGCCAGTCGATATCCAGTTTCAGCGAATCATGCGGCATTAAAGGTTTTGTTAAACTTACTGCCATATTGGTTGAAGCCCCTTTACTATTAACTTTTTTAGCCTCGCCGTTAATCAAAAATTTATCAAACTGAATGCCACTGGTCAGATAATCTTCTTCTGCATCGCCAAACCGGGCAACACCTGGTTTGTGGATATTCAAAATCAGCTTCATATTAAGCCTTTTCAACGTATCAGGGCTATTGTTTACGTAACTTATGGTTTCTGATCCCTTAATATTCCTATCTGGCGGTAGGGCAGTAATGGTAATATTGTAGGTGCCATGGTTTTGCCAGTATTTTTGCCCGGGTTTACCATCGGCCTGTCGCGTTCCTTTTGTAAACGCTTTTTGAATGTCACGTGGCATGTACAAGGATTGGGCTCTTACCTGCGTCAACGCAAAACAAGATAACGCGCATAACGCGATTGGTTTGATCAGTTTCATAAATATAAATAAATTCAGTGTGTCAACTTTTGTAAAGATGCTTTTAACATCAAATAGTTACAAACTAAATAAAAATTTAATGCACCTACTTATTGGTCAGTTTTTCGTAACAAAATTGTAACATCTTTTTAATTGAGAATAAATAGTTTGCGATTATGGGAAATATTTTTTTTATTTGTTCAAGTTATTTTAATAGGGGTATTAAATAACTAATATTTAAGCCATCCGAACTTGTTTGGGTGGCTTTATTTTTTTATGATGACCCTTGAAATCTAACTTACCCCTCGCTAAGGTACTCCTGTGATATAAGCATAAACAGGCGGTCGTTGTCTGTCGATTCGTCAAAACATTCTGTAAGTAATTGGTTAACCTTGTCATATTTCAACAATTTGGCCACCATCATCAGCATTCGGCAGGATGTAATATTAACATGCTCAAGTAATTGCAGGTACATAATGATGTCCATATCGCTCAAAATAGTTATTTCCTGTTTTTCATCCAGGCAAAACTGATCTTTGACAATTGATTTTATGGGATTACAGTTTTTATCCGATGGCGCTTCGCCCATATAGGCATAAACTTCGTCCATACGGGCTATCTGTTTTTTAATATCATCCCAAAACTCGTGAATGGCAAGCTGTAGATTATGGAAGGATGCCAGGCTTATAATATGCTCCATGTTATTATTGAGATAACACTTGCCAAAATAAATCCGGTTAAGGTTGTGTAAAAAAACCTGTTTTAGCGAATAGTGGTTTAAGTAATTAGGGGTATTACCGCTCATATCTTTAAAAATAAATGTTGTGATCAGTAGATTAGCCTATCGGAAGGATAACCAAAAGTAATACTTATAGGGTTAATTTTATTTTATATTTTAATGTGCCTATATAAGCTAACTTTGCCTGCTGATAAGCATGACTATGAAATATAAATTAGGCGATTTTGTTCGGTTTGTTGACGAAAAAATGGAAGGTTTTGTAACCCGAATTATTGACGACCAAATGATAGGGGTAACCGGAGATGACGAATTTGAAATTCCGGTGCTGGCCAGCAAAGTAACAACGGTACACGGCTATGAACCTGCCGGGGCAAAAAAAGCAGCTATAGTTGATGAAAAGCCTGTTGATTTGGGAGTATTTGAAAAAAAAGGCATTTATATTGGTGTGGTGACTGATGTAAAGGCACCGTCGGTAGTTCATTTTCATTTGGTTAACACTACATCATTCCACCTATTGGCTGCCTTTAGTACCGAAAAGCAGCAGCTATTTAAAGGCGAGTTTGCCGGCATAATAGCTCCATCATCCACAGAAAAAATTTACTCGGCTCAACTGGCCGATTTGCAATTATGGCCGTTGTTTACTTTCCATATTGTTTATAACACCAAACAGAATATCGAGTCACCTTTGCCATTGGTTGTAAAAGAAAAGTTTAAGGCAAAGGATTTTTCATCAACCAAAAAACAGGTGCCTTTGTTAAACCAGGCCGGCTGGCTGATAAGGCTTGACGAGCCGGATTTGGTGATAGACGCCCAAAAACTAAAAGAAAGCTTTTTTAAGCCCGCCGAAGAAAAGGTTGTATTTGAAAAACCGGTAAGCGAGGTTGATTTGCATATAGAGAAACTGCGCGACGATCATCAGTTTTTACAGGCCAGCGAAATGATCCAGATCCAGCTTGCACACTTTCACAAAGCGCTTGACTCGGCCATAGTACATCAGCTACCTGATATTACATTTATTCATGGAGCCGGCAATGGTATTTTACGGCACGAACTACATAAACTATTGGGCAAACACCCCAAAGTACAAACCTTTATGGATGCCCGTAAAGAAAAATTTGGCTATGGCGCCACAAAGGTTATCCTGAAATAATACATGGTAAATAAAACCTGCGGTAGTATAAATAACAGCGCAGGTTTTATTTACCTGAATACGTTTTCTTTTACCAAAAACAAGGGCAGCGAGCCATGATCCAGCACGCGCGAGTGAAAATCCCTGATGTTAAATTCATTGCCCTGTTTTTTTTGTAATTCCTCTTTCCATTGCAGTATTTGCAGCGCGCCGTATTTGTAAGTAACTACCTGGGCAGGCCAGCGGCGCATACGGGCTATTTCGCGCAGGGCTATGTCATCCTGGTTGCGGATGTTCTTTTTCCAGAAGGCAAGTGCTTGTTCATCCGTCCAGCCGTAATAGTTTAGCCCAACATCAAGCGGTACACGTACCGATCGTACTATATCCCATTCCCATTTGCCCAACTCATCATAGGGCGTTTGATATACCCCTAATTGCTTGCCTAATTCTTCGGTATATGCACCCCAGCCTTCGGCAAAGCCCATGTAATAAAAAAGCTGCTGTACTGCCGATGTTTTGGTTTTGCTTTCAACACTTGCCTGGTAGTGGTGCCCTGGAACGGCTTCGTGAATAAACAGCCAATCGTATTGGCGCTTATTGTAAGGCTTATCAAAAAGGTTATAATAAAAAGTATTGTTATCGTAATAGCCCGGTGTTTGCGCCAGTTGCTTACTCTCGCCTGCTTTTATTTTTAAAGGGTTTGGCTCCGCATCATTAAACAGCCTGGGCAGGTTGGTATATATAATTGCTTTGGTATGCTCAAAGCTTTCTTGCACTACTTTAGGGTCGCTTTCAAAAAAAACGGCATCATTTAAATGTTTATAAAAAACATCATCTGGTAAACCGGTTTGTTGCCGCACTAATTCAATGTGCCGCTGTACGCGGGCCACTTCCGTAAGGCCAAATTTGTAAATCTCGTCGGGTGTTACTTTGGCGCTTACCCAACGTTTCAGTAAATAGGCATACCATGCCTTACCGTTGGGTATAGTTATAATGCCGCCTGCCGGTATTTTGTCGGGTCGGTGTTTTACCCATTCCTGTTCCAGCGCAAGGCGCTCCAGGTTTAGCCCAGTTTCATAGGTGATCAGGTTATAGTCCAGCTTTTGTGCTTGCGTTAGTTTATCGGCTTTATAATTTAAAAGGCTTGTCTGAGCCCAGGTAAAAAAAGCAACTTGCTTTTGTATGCTTTCAGGGCTGCCAATGTGTTCTAGCCCACTTACATAACTCAGCTCAAGCTGCGGCAGGTTAAGGGCATTGTAATCCTTTACAAACTTGTCCGAAAAAGCATCAAACTTTTCCTGCGCGCCGGCATTAACTAAGCACAGCATAAAAAAGTAAAAACAACATAAACTTATCTTCATCAACTGGTATTTGAATGGTTATATATTCGATGATAATTTGGTACCGATGTTACAAAACATGCGCTTTATAATGTAAATTGTAACCGCTATGTATAAAATTATTTTTGCCACTCTCTTATTAATTATGGGTAATAAAACTCTTGCCCAGGTAATTTATCCCGATGCGACATTACCAACTGACACCCCGAGGTTTTTTGCTGAAGGACTGCTTACAGACGGACTAAGCAACCGCGACTTTGCCATATCGCCAAAAGGCGACGAGATATTTTATACTTTACAACAGCCCCGTTTTGTAACCAGCACCATTTTACACCTTGTTAAAAATAATGGCAAATGGAGTAAGCCGCAGGTTGCCCCATTTTCGGGGCGGTATAAAGATTTGGAGGCTGCCTTCTCGCCCGATGGGCAAATGGTTTATTTCTCATCAGACAGGCCTACGGCAAGCAATCCCGTAAAAAAAGACTTTGACATTTGGCGGATTAAGCGCAAACCGAATGGTACATGGACAGAACCGGAGAACTTAGGCCCGATAGTTAACACCGATAAAAACGAATTTTACCCCAGCATAACCCACAGCGGCAACTTGTATTTTACTGTAGAGGCCGATTATGGCAAGGGCAGTGAGGATATTGTAATTTGCAAACCGGTGGCAGCTGGCGGTTTTGGCAAGCCGGAAAGCCTGCCCGAAGACATCAATACCAAATACGATGAGTTTAATGCCTTTGTTGATCCCGACGAGCAATTTATTCTTTTTAGTTCGGATGGCCGGCCGGATAACCTTGGCCGTGGAGATTTATACATGAGTCGTAAAGATAAGGCGGGTAACTGGAAGCCAGTAAAGCATCTGCCACAGCCAATTAACTCCGTAGCTATTGATTATTGCCCTTTTGTAACCTGGGATAAAAAATACCTGGTATTTACCAGCAGCAGGTTAAACAAAGGTTTGATAAATGGTAAATCCAAAAATTACGGGCAATTAAAAGAACTGTTAAGTGGTGCGGGAAACGGTTGGGATGATATTTATTGGGTAAAATTCAACCCCGATTGGTAATAGTGGAATGTATGGAATATCAGACTTGTTATAGGTAGGGGTAAAATTCGGCGAAACTCTGAACGTAGAATGACATACAATAAGAGAACTGTCATCCTGAACGTAGTGAAGGATCTATTCGCGAACTTTTCCGTCGGCGATGCATGTCGGTTAACAGATTTTTCACTTCGTTCAAGAAATAGTTCTTCACTCTGTTTATAATGACGTACTTGTAAGTTGCTGAATATCAATATAAAATTACCGTCATTGCGAGGTACGAAGCAATCCCCGACATGCTAAGTCCCACATAGTTCGGGATTGCTTCGTACCTCGCAATGAGGGTTTTATAAATGTTATTTCACAAACGTCATCACTGTTTTTTCCAGCTTACCTGGTGGTAACTCAGAATGACAAAGGGGTATTAACAGCATGTCATGGGTAGGTACGAAGCATCTATTCGCGAACTTTTCTATCAGTCATGCAGATCTGATAGATCCTTCGTACCTCAGGATGACAGGAAAATTTGATATGTTATAGGTAGCGGTCGAAGAATCTTATCATCCCTTACAAGCTATCCGGATTTGGGATAAAATTCATGAACGCCTGGAATTTTGCATAGTAATTTTGCATGTTCAACTGGTAATAGTAAGCCCCTCGTTTAGAGCCTGCTTTATCCTTATCGGCCAGTTTAATAAGCAGCCCCGTAGCCAGTACCCGTTTGCTAAAATTGCGCTTATCAATAGTGGTATTAAATACACTCTCGTACAGGATCTGTAACTGTGGTATGGTGAATTTTGTAGGCAACAACTCAAACAGGATGGGGTGCATGGCCGCTTTGTAACGGATGCGTTTGCGCGCCTGTTCAACCATTTCCTGCTGATCGAATATCAGTTTCGGCACCCGTTTTAGCTGAAACCATTCGGCATGATAATCGGCGCTTATTTGGGTTTCATATTTATGAATGTCAATTAAAGCAAAATAAGCCACAGAAACGGTGCGTTCTAATGGGTCCCGGTTCGGATCGCCAAAGGTGTATAATTGTTCAAGGTACACGCCTTCAAGGCCGGTAAGCTGTTTCAGAATACGGTTAGCCGCCTGGTCAAGGCTCTCTTCATTCTGAACAAAGCCACCCATTAAGCTCCAGTTACCCTTTTCGGGCTGAAACCCTCTCTTGATCAGCAATATTTTTAAAACCTCCCCGTCAAAGCCAAAAATTATACAATCTACAGCTAATAATAACCTGGTTTGTTTCGAATACTTCTGCATTTTTATCGTAAAGGTTTATAACAAAAACAAATATATAATAACATTTGGGATATGTGAAGCCCTGCCTGAGCCATCTCTGGCGGATAGCGTTTAATTAGTGTGTTTAAGACGGTAATCTGACAAAAAATAAGGAAAATCTGCAATGGATTTTTTGGCAAAACTTTGGTAGGGGATGGATAAGGCTATTCTCCCCAGGCAGTAATTACCAAATCGCGGCTGCCGCCATAGTTGCGGTGTTCGCATAAATAAATACCCTGCCAGGTGCCAAACGCAGGCCTGCCGTTACGGATAGGTACCATTACCGAGCTGCCTAACATTGCCGCTTTCAAGTGGGCGGGCATATCGTCAGATCCTTCATCATCGTGCCGGTAGTCGGGGTCATTTTCGGGTACAGCTTTGTTAAAATACATTTCAAAATCCAGGCGTACAGTTGGATCGGCATTTTCATTAATGGTGAGCGATGCCGAAGTATGTTGAATGAAAACCTGTAACATGCCTATCCTGATACTGGTTATTTGCGGCAGTGCCTGCAACACCTCGGCGGTTATTAAATGGAAACCTCGTTTGCGTTCGCGTAGTCTGATAGCTTGCTGGTGTATCTGCATTTTTTAAAACTGTAGTTAGGTAACAAATTTAGAGAGTATTAGTTTAAGAATGTATTATTCCCGGTAGCTACAATATTGTTTTGTTAAAATAAATTAACGTTGGGGTTTATTTTAATTATTACTTTAAATTTTGCAAAACACCAAGTAAATTGCGGCTTATAACCTATCTATGTCTATAAATATTGGTCCATCTGCCCAAACGCTTAAGGTATTGGAAACCGTTCCGGTTTCTATAGCTATTTTGTCGCCGCAATTGCTGATACTGACCGCCAGTGATCAATATTTAAGGGAAACAGAAACCATCCGCCAAAACATAGTAGGGCGCAATGTATTTGACGTTTTTCCTGATAACCCAAATACGCCGGAAGCGAAAGGGGTATTTAACCTAAATGCATCGCTGCAATCAGTTTTACGCAATAAGCAGCCCCATAAAATGGCGCTGCAGCATTATGATGTACCGCACCCTGTAGTTGCCGGCAAATTTATAACCCGCTACTGGGAACCTTTAAATACTCCTGTTTTTGACGATGCCCATAATATCCAGTACATAATTCATATGGTTACCAATGTAACCGATAGGGTATTGGCCGAAAAGGGGCTCGCACTTTCAAAAGACGAGCTTGTAACAGTTAACAGTAAATTGAGTGAGGCCAACCATGAAATACAAGCCACGGTAGAAGAATTGGAGGCGAGCAATGAAGAACTGTTGGCAACACAGGAAGAATTACAGCGGGCGAACGTATTATTAGAAGAACGGGTTGCCAGGCGTACCAAAGAACTATTTGAGAGTGAACTGAATTTAAGAACCCTGATAGCTACAGCGCGTAACCCGCTGGCCATAATAAGAGGGCGTAATTGGGTAATTGAAATAGCAAACCAGGCAATTGCCGATATTTGGGGTAAAATTGCCGGAGATATTACCGGGAAACAGCTACTGAAGCTATTGCCCGAATTAGAAGGGCAGCCCTTTGCCGCTTTCCTGGCCATGGTTTACGATACAGGTATCAGTTATGGTGAGGATGAAGAATTATTTTATTTAAATACACCGGCCGGTACGATAGTTAAATACATAAGCTTTTACTACGACCCCTTATTTGATGCAGATGGAAATGTAACCGGGATAGTAGTTGCCGCCAATGATATTACGGGGATTGTTGAAGCCCGGCAGCTGTTGGAGAAAAGTTACGACCAGCAAAAGGCGCTTAACGAAGAGATAGGTGCATCAAACGAGGAATTGGCTGCCGCAAATGAAGAGCTGCTGGCTACCAACGAAGAACTGATACAAGCAAAGGAGAATTTAAGTGCGAATATTATTGAACTGGCCGAGCGTGAGGCTAAGCTAAGTTATATGCTGGCCGATGCTCCTGTTGCAATTGCTGTATTGAAAGGCCGCAATTTTATTGTTGAATCGGCCAATAAAAAGGTTTTAGAAGTATGGGGAAAAACTGACGATATTATTGGTAAACCTCTGCAAGAAGCAATTCCGGAATGGACTGGACGAAAGTACCTGGATTTGCTGGAGAATGTTTACGCAAGCGGTAACCCTTATTACGGTAACGAAGTTAAAACCTTATTGGAACAGGAAGGGAAAATTGAAGAGGTATACTCCAACTTTGTTTATCAGCCATTAAAAGACCCGGCAGGTAAAACTATCAGTATTATGTTGCTGGCCCATGTGGTAACCGAGCAGGTAAAAGCCCGAAAAGCCATTGAACGGGCAGAAGAAAAGCAGCGTATTGCTGTAGAGGCTGCCGATATGGGTACATGGTACATTAATACAGCTACACGGGAATTAATTACAAATGGCAGGCTTAGGCAGTTGTTTGGTTTTAATGCCGACGAGGAAATGTCATACCATGCAGCTGCCCGGCAAATACCGGAACCTTACCGCGAAATGGTGCTCAACTCTATTGAACATTCTATAGAAACGGGCGCAATGCATGAAATTGAACACCCCATTGTTGGTTATCACGATAACCAAACCAGGTGGGTAAAAGCTACAGGTAAGTTATATGAAGCTGAGCCTGGCAAGCCCTCGCATTTTTCGGGTGTAATGTTTGATATAACCGACCGCCGTGAGCAGGAACAACGCAAAGATGATTTTATCAGTATTGCCAGTCATGAGCTTAAAACGCCAATTACAAGTTTAAAAGCTTCGTTGCAATTGCTTGAGCGTATGAAGGATGATCCATCGTCGCAAATGCTACCCAGGCTGATAGAGCAATCGAGCCGGAGCATGGGCAAAATAAGCGCTTTGGTTGAAGATTTGCTGAATGTGAGCCGGATGAACGAAACAAAACTACAACTTCACAAAGAGCCTTTTAATATTGCAGCCATGCTAAATGTTTGCTGCAGTCATGTGCGTATAACCGGCAAGCATGAACTTATAGTTCAGGGTGATGAAAGTTTAATTGTTTATGCTGACGAACAACAGGTAGACAAGGTATTGGTAAACCTGGTAAACAATTCTGTTAAATACGCGCCCGAGTCAAAAATTATTTATATCGTCATCGAAAAACTGGATGATTTTGCCAGGATATCTGTAAAAGATACCGGCCCGGGTATGTCAAAAGAAAAAATAGGCCATCTTTTTGATCGTTATTACCGGGCCGAACCTGCCAGCTACCAAAACGCCGGCCTGGGTTTGGGCTTATATATCAGTTCGGAAATTGTCAAACGCCATGGCGGCGAAATTGGGGTGGAAAGTGAATTAGGGCAGGGGAGTACATTTTGGTTTACATTGCCGCTGGAGTAGGTATGATGGTTCTTAGGGGATGAAATGAGTCGTCGCCTGCGTTCAAGCCGTTGTTTAGTACTTTACGTTTTGGGTTAACATAACTTAAAATATTTCAAATATATTTTTTATAAATATTTGATAACCAATGTTTTGTATTTTTTTATGGTTAACATTAAAATTAGCGAAATTTAGGTGCATCCAAATAATTACGCCTGTTGTTGGCCAATACAAATCCCTTCGTTAGCTGGATCATTTAACCACGATCAGCCAATAAAAACAAGATGTCGTTTGATGCTTACGTCTTCCCGACGCCATAAGCTCATTCCATTAGCTATTCAGATGCGTTTGCCCTGCTTTTACCTTTAACCTTTCGCCTTTAACCTTTCGCCCTTTTCCCAAAAAAAGTTTAAATTTCCTGTAACCAATTAAAATTACGGCGGTCTCCAATATATAACTAACGCAACCAGGCCTTTTTGAACGCACTAAGTGATAACACGATCATGCTCCGGGTAAAAGCCGGAGAGCTGGATAGGATGGGGCTGCTGTTCCAAAGGCATTACCGTGCCTTATATGGCTTCCTGTTCCACATGACCTATCAGCGCGAGGCCAGCGAGGATATGGTACAAACCGTGTTTTACAAAATGCTGCGGTATCGTGGCAGTTTTACGGGCGAGGGGGAATTTGTGGCCTGGATGTACCAGATTGCCCGTAACGTGTTAAAAGACAATGCCAAAAAAGGTGGAAAACAAGGCGTACACCAGGATATAGGCGAATTGGCCGACAGGCTGCCGGGAGGCACCAACGCTGATGAACATCTTGAAAAGAAACAGGCCAACGCAGGGTTATACAAGGCGATGGAAAAGCTGAGCGATGACAACAGGGAAATACTAACGCTTAGCCGTTTTCAGGAGCTGAAGTACCAGGAAATAGGGCAAATTTTAGGCATTACCGAGGGCGCTGCCAAAGTGCGCGCCTTTAGGGCTATGCAGGAGTTAAAAGATATTTACGCCAAAATGGAACGTTAAACAGATGAAGATGAATTGTGCGCAATACGAAGAAAAATTTAGCGGCTATATAAGCAATGAGTTAACCGCTGCCGGGCGTGATGAGTTTGAAAAACACGTATCGGGTTGCCAGGATTGCATGCAGCAACTTGCCGAAATGCAGCAGGTGTGGGCTTTAATGGGTGATATACAGGCACCTGAGCCAGGTGCCCATATGGAGCTAAAGTTTAAAGCTATGCTGGATACTTACAAGGAATCGGTTGAGGAGAATAAGCCTGTTTTTAGTATAAAAGAACAATTTGCCCGCTTATGGCAATGGCAACAACGCTGGCCACTGGCTTATAGCCTGGTTATAGTATTAGTTAGTTTTGGCGCCGGTTACCTGGCTTTCAGGGGAAGCACAGCAGGCAAACAGGACGAGCAGTTAAAAAATCTTACTTCGCAGGTACATGAACTAAAACAAACCATGATGCTGGCGTTGTTGGAAAACCCGTCGGCATCTGAAAGGATAAGAGGGGTAAGCTATACCAGCGAGATTAAGCATGCCGATAAGGAGGTTATTGATGCCTTGTTTGCTACCCTTAACAACGATCCGAACGTAAACGTGCGTTTAAGTACGCTGGATGCTTTAACCCACCTGGCAGCCCATCCGGAGGTGCGGCAGGGACTTATAGCATCCATCGTTCAGCAGGATTCGCCATTATTACAATCGGCCATTGCCGACGTGATGCTGAAGCTGCAGGAAAAAAAGTCGGTGAATTCGTTTAAAGAATTACTAAAACAAAAAGGGCTAAATCCTGGCGTAAAAGACAAAATCAAACAAACCATAACACAACTCATTTAAAAACAATAATTATGAAACCAGTTTTACTTGCCGTTTTTTCGGCACTCGGGCTATGCCTTGCCCAAAACAGCGTGCAGGCACAGGAGTTTAAAGAGCACATTACCAAACAATTTACCGTTAGCGGCGGCACGGTTGCAGTATACAACATTTGGGGAACTATTAAGGTAGAGGGTTACAGCGGCGACAAAGTATTAATGGAAATTGACGAAACCATCAAGGGTAAAACCCAGGCCGATGTTGACATAGCTAAAAAAGAAGTTAAACTGGGCTTTGATCAGAAAGCTGATAGTGTGATAGCTTACACTGCCGAGCCTTATGATACCCGGCCGCACACCTGGAACCGTAACGATGAAGGGCACCGGAGAGATTATACTGTACACCTGGATTACACCATCAAAGTGCCTTTTAATGCAAGCCTGGCAGTATCAACAGTAAACGATGGCCATATTACTGTTAAAGATGTATACGGATCATTAAAAGTGAACAATGTAAATGGCTCATTAGAGATCATTAACGCTAAAGGAACCACCATCGCACATACCGTAAATGGTCCGGTAACAGTGAATTATTTGGCCGTGCCCCCCGGCGAATCATCGTACCACACCATCAACGGGCAGATGAATATTACCTACCCGGCCAACCTATCAGCCGACCTGACTTTTAAAAGTATGAACGGGCAGTTTTTTACCGACTTTCCGGATGCCCAGGTGATGCCAAGCAAAGTAGTAAAAACCGAGGCAAAAAGCGGAGCCGGCACTACCTATAAACTCAGTTCAAATTCTGATGTACGCATTGGTTCGGGCGGTAAACTATTCAAATTCGAGACCCTTAACGGGAATATTTATATCAAAAAACAACAATAACAAACGATAAGATGAAAACGATAAAATTTTTAAGTGTATTAGCGATAGCCACCCTGATAACAGCCCGGCTTTTGGCGCAGGAACAACTTGTAGTTCCGCTGAGCGATCCGGGTAAACCCTTTAAACTCAACGTAGGGTTGGTCGACGGATCAATTACGGTGATAGGTTACGAAGGTAAAAGCATTGTTGTTGAAGGCCAATTGGACGACAGACACCGGGACCGTGATAAAGAAAAGGATAAAGTAAGCGGTATGCATCGCTTAAACAGCAACGGTATGGATATCAGTGCCCAGGAAAATAACAACCAGGTAACTGTACACAGCAGCATGGGCAAACAGGTTAATTTAACCATCAAGGTTCCTAAAACCACGTCCACTTTTAAAATATCAACCGTAAATGGTGGCGATATTACAGGCAGTAACCTGGATGGTGAACTGGAGGTGAGCAATGTAAATGGTTCTATAAAACTTACAGACATATCGGGATCTGTGGTGGCCACAACCGTAAACGGCCCGGTAATCGTTACGTTTAAATCCATCGACCCAAAGGCAGCTATGGCGTTTTCGACCCTGAATGGCAAAATAGATGTTACCTTTCCTGCAAGCCTGAAGGCCAATGTGAAACTGAAATCAGACAGGGGCGATATCTTTACCGATTTTGATGTATCCACCGAGCAACAAAAGCCAAACGTAACCCGCACCAATAAAGACGGCATGTACGGCCTGAAGGTTGACGAATGGGTGTACGGCAAAATTGCAGGCGGCGGCCCCGAAGTAAT
This sequence comes from Mucilaginibacter ginsenosidivorax, assembly GCF_007971525.1. Lineage (NCBI taxonomy): Bacteria > Pseudomonadati > Bacteroidota > Sphingobacteriia > Sphingobacteriales > Sphingobacteriaceae > Mucilaginibacter > Mucilaginibacter ginsenosidivorax. The sequence goes on along the minus strand of NZ_CP042437.1, from coordinate 1,309,148 downwards.
GATGAAAACCACCTTCGGCGCGGTTTATATCAGGAAAGCGAAGTAGTTCTTTAATTTGAAAATTTGAGAATTTGAAAATGTAAATGAAGCGCCTGGCGGGCGAAGGCTTATTCCCATTGCAACAATCATCAAACTCATTTTCAAATTTTCAAATCCTCAAATCCTCAAATCATCCTCCCATGTTCAAAAATTATCTAAAAACAGCCTGGCGCAATTTGCTTAAGAATAAGTTTTACTCGGTTATCAATATTGCCGGTTTAACGCTTGGTTTGGCTATTGGTATCCTGATACTCATTTGGGTGCAGGATGAGTTAAGTTTTGATGGTTTTCATGCCAAAGCCCCGGATATTTACCGGCTGGAGCTATTTGGGGGCACGGGTGCCAGCAGGCAGATATATAGTGTAGGCGTAGCGCCAATTGGCCCTATGGCCAAACAGCAATTACCCGAAGTAAAGGAATCTGTGCGTATTACCGGCAACTATAATTTTTCGCTGTACAAATACAAGGATAAGGTTTTTGGAGATGAGAATGCAGCCTTTACCGATCCTTCTTTTTTTTCGATGTTCGATTTTCATTTGATAAAAGGGAACGCAGGCAAGCCTTTTAATGATGATAATTCGGTCGTTATCACCCAAAAAACTGCTCAGAAATTCTTTGGCGATCAGGATCCGATTGGTAAAGTTATCAATGCAGACGGGAACAAGGCCAATTTTACAGTAAGCGGCGTAATAGCCGATTTTCCTAAAAACTCGAGCATCAATTACGATATGCTGATGCCTATGAGCTTTCACGAAAAAACGATGCTGGCAAGCAAAAACGACCTGAGTAATAACTTTAGCTTTTTTAATTACGAAACGTATTTGCAGCTTAAACCAGGTACCGCAACCAAAGCGCTTACCACCAAAATACGCCAGATTCATCTTAACCATAAGGCCGATGATACCGATGCCGAATACCTGTTGCTGCCCATAGCAAAAATGCACTTGTACAATGCCGATATGAGCGATAGGGGTATATCTACAGTGCGCATTTTTATTATTATAGCACTGTTGATATTAGTTATTGCCTGCATTAATTATGTAAACCTTTCAACCGCTCGGTCTATGCTGCGGTCAAAAGAGATTAGCATGCGTAAAATTATCGGCGCGGCCAAAATACAACTGTTTATGCAGTTTATTGTCGAGACGGCATTACTGTTTTCGCTGGCCGCGGTGCTGGCAATCGGGTTGATATTTATATTAATGCCGATGTTTAACCATCTGCTTAACAAGGAAATGGTGTTTAACCCTGGCGATTATCACGTATGGCTCATCCTTCTCGCTGCCATTGGGGGCACCTTAGCGCTATCGAGTATTTATCCTGCATTACTGTTGTCGTCATTTGAGCCGTTAAAGGCCTTAAAAGGAAAGATCTCGGCAGGTATTGGCGATGTGCTTTTTCGTAAAATATTGGTGGTAACCCAGTTTGTGTTTTCGATTGTACTCATCATCGGTACCATGGTTATTACGGGACAGTTAAACTACATCCGGCAGAAGAATTTGGGTTACGACAAGGAGAATGTGATCAGCTTTTGGATGCGTGATATGGCGTCGCACTACGATGCTGTAAAGGCCGAATTATTGAAACAGCCCGGCGTGTTGGCGGTAACCCGGTCCAACCAAAATATTATCCGTTACGGTGGTTTTACAGGCTGGTTGGATTGGGATGGCAAAAATCCGAAACAGAATATGATGATCCACCCGATTGTGGTAGATAAGGACATGGTATCCTTTTTTAAAATGAATATGAAAGAGGGCTCCACGTTTACCGGTTCGGTAGCTGATACTTCGCATTATGTGTTGAATGAAGCAGCCATTAAGGAAATGGGTATTACTAACCCTATAGGCAAAAGTTTTACCATGCAAGGCGTTAAGGGCACCATCATAGGCATAGTTAAAGATTTTCATTACGCATCTATGAAAGTGAAAATTGCACCTGCCATGTTTTGGTACAAGCCCGCGTACCTAAACACCATCTACATTAAAACCACTGGTCGCGATGCGCAAAAGGCAATAAGTGCTGCCGAAAAGCAATTTAAACAATATAATGGCGAATACCCGTTTGCCTATAATTTTTTGGATGATCTTTTCAATAAAATGTACCAAAGCGAGCAGCAGGAGGGTAAGCTATTCAGCTATTTTGCTGGCATTGCCATATTTATATCATGCCTTGGTTTATTGGGTTTGGCCGCCTATACCGCACAGGTGCGTACACGCGAAATTGGCGTTCGCAAGGTGTTGGGTGCAACTGTAAGCGGCATAGTAAGCATGCTTGCCCGCGATTTTATAAAATTGGTTTTCATAGCGATACTTATCGCGTCGCCCCTGGCCTGGTACGCCATGTACAAATGGCTGCAGGATTTTGCCTATAAGATTAATGTAAGCTGGCTGGTGTTTGTAACTGCCGGCTTTATGGCCATACTTATTGCTTTTGCTACCATAAGTTTCCAGGCAATTAAAGCCGCACTGATGAACCCTGTAAAAAGTTTGAGGAGCGAATAGGGAGGGGAAAGGCAAAGGGTGAAAGGCAAAAGGTATTGGAATGCTTTCACCCTTTATTTTGCGTTTTTGATTAGCGGTAGTTAAAATTGGCCAGCTAAAACAGCTGTGGCCTGTTAATATTGCTCTAAATCAATACCGTTTTCATTCCAACAGGTTCGGTTACAAACCATCTGTTAATAAATCCTCGAATTACATCAAGCAGGCTCAGCTTTTTTACTGGTTCAATAGCTGCTTTTTCAATAGGCAGTGCGTGATCATCAGGAGCATCTCCTTCCTGCATTTCTACCAGGATACTTTCGCGTATGGCGGGGTCGCGGTTTACGATATCGTCAAGTTCCGTTAGCTCGTTAAAAGTTGCCGTGCCGTTTTTTTGTCGTTTAATTAAAATGTCAAAACGGTCTTGTAAAAATGTGCGCCGTTCCAGTTGTTTATGGTGCTTCATGGTGCTTGCCCTTAATGAAATGTGTAAAGCAAACCAAATGCCATGCTTTTATTTAATTGTATATCAATGCATTATGCGGTATGCGTGTTCGACTTCGTTCATTTTTGATACAGCAGATGTACGCTTTCGCGCAGTGCCTGCAGCTGTTATATTGCCATTCAAATTGGGTAATTGCCTGGCATATTGCATCACGCCTTCGTGAATATTCCTAAAAGGGCTACAACCTGCGCTATTACTCTTTATTGAAGTAAGCGAGTTTTTAATAAATCCAACTTATTGTTTATTGCGTTTATGTAATAAATAATAAGCCATAACCAATGAGTGCTTTAGTAAACCACAGCGTAAAAACCATAGCCGAAAACATCCGTAATACCAGGATACGGTTGGCCTACTCGCAGGAATATCTTGCCGCCAAGTTGAATGTATCGCAAAATACCTACAGTAAAATTGAATTGGGCTATGTTAAACTAACCTTAGAGCGTTTTTTTAAGATTTGCCGCGTGTTGGAGATAGACCCGGCCGAGGTTATTAATGCCGATGGTGTAGCGGCCTAAGTTAAAAGTAAGGCCTGAAAATATATTTGTCATCCCTGGCTGTGGAGTGGCTTTTGCGAAAAGTGTAAGCGGTTTTACATCCGGGATTTCTAAACCTGCCGGACAGATAGCCCTAAAGCCCTAATTCATCCCCCTTATAATCCCTGCCTTATAAAAACTTGGTGTGGTGCCGGTAATTTTGCGAAATGCCCTGCTAAAATAATGCTGGTTGTTAAATCCTGCTTTAAAGCAGGCATCGGCAATGGTACAATACGGATTATGCAATAGTTGTTTGGCAAACTGTATCCGCTCTTTAATAATATAATCAACCGGCGAAATGCCCATTTCATGCTTAAATGCCCTGAAAAAGCTGGCCTTGCTCATATAAGCCATTTGGCTCAGGGCATCAATGTTCAGCTTTTCGGTAAGGTGGTTTTTAATGTATTGTAAAATATAAGCAAAACGGTTTCCTGTTGATAGTTGCTGCATGTTATCTTGTACAATATGCAGGTTTTGCATTTGCATGATACGTATCAAAAGCTCTTTCAGCGTTAAATTGGCCAGTACATCTTTGGTTAACACATCGCCGGTGCTTATGCTGATGAGTTTATTAATCAGCTGGGCCAGTTCATGGTTATTAAAAAAGTGGAATTGCTGGTAGTTTAGCTTCCACAGGTCGTCATCGGCACGCGGGTAATTCTCGTTCAAAAAATCAAGCGTACTTTTTATTTCATGATGATTAATGGCTAGGGCGGTGCACTGCGAAGGATTAAGCTCAGATGCCTCGGGGAAATCAATAGTCATGGTAACATTTGGGGGCACTATCACCGTTTCGCCGGGCAGGTAATCAAAACCTGGTTTATCAAACAAGTGCATTACTTTTTTGCCACGTAGCATACTGGTAATAACCAGGTCATCAAAAGTAAGCGGAACCAGTTCGCTGCGTTGATAGGTTTCGTAAATATTGAGCTCGCAGTGGCTTAACGTATATGCACGGCGATTTTCTACCAGCGTGTGCAACTCGCGTTTGCCGCTAAGTGCAAACGGAGATACCAGGTTTCTCTCGTTCATAATTGGTTTATTATTAAATAAAATTAGACATACTAATCGGTAGTTTATAATTCATTTTAAAATTGAAATTATAATGCACCCAATTGAGAGTATAGTGCAAATACCCGATACACCCGGCTGGTAACTTAGCCTAACCAATTTTAAAAATAAACAGTATGAGTGTAGCCCCAAGACCATCCTTTAAGGATAAGTACGACAATTTTATTGGCGGTAAATTTGTTCCGCCTGTTAACGGCGAATATTTTGATAATATTTCGCCCATTGATGGCAAAGTTTTTACCAAAGCCGCCCGGTCAACCAAAGAAGATATTGAGGCAGCAGTTGATGCTGCTACAGAAGCATTTAAAACCTGGAGCAAAACAGCGGCAACTACCCGCAGCAACTTATTGCTTAAAATTGCGCAGATAATAGAAGATAACCTAAGCTACCTGGCCACGGTAGAAACCATTGATAACGGGAAAGCCATCCGCGAAACCATGGCTGCCGATTTGCCGCTGTGTGTCGACCACTTTCGTTATTTTGCAGGCGCCATCCGCGCCGAAGAAAGCAGCATATCTGAGCATGATGAGTTTACTGTAAGTATTAACCTGCAGGAGCCCCTTGGCGTAGTTGGGCAGATTATTCCCTGGAACTTCCCATTACTAATGGCCACATGGAAAATAGCACCAGCTTTAGCAGCCGGCTGCTGTGTGGTTGTGAAACCGGCCGAGCAAACGCCAACCAGTATTATGGTGCTTATGGAGCTTATTGGCGATGTTTTACCTGCCGGCGTATTGAACATTGTTACCGGTTTTGGGCCCGAAGCCGGTAAGCCGCTGGCTACTAATCCACGTATCAGCAAAGTTGCCTTTACCGGCGAAACCACCACAGGCAGGTTAATTATGCAATACGCCTCAGAAAATTTAATCCCTGTAACCATGGAACTGGGTGGTAAATCGCCAAATATCTTTTTTGAATCTGTGGGCGATGCTGATGATGAGTTTTTTGACAAAGCGGTGGAAGGCGCTGTACTATTTGCCTTAAACCAGGGCGAAGTGTGTACCTGCCCATCGCGTATGCTGGTGCACGAGAATATTTATGATAAGTTTATAGAGCGCGTAATAGCCCGCACAAATGCCATCATTATGGGAAATCCATTAGATTCAACTACCATGATGGGCGCCCAGGCATCTAATGATCAATACGAGAAAATTCTGAGCTACCTGGATATTGGCAAAAAAGAAGGAGCAGAGATATTGGCCGGTGGCGGTGCTCAAAAACTGCCCGATGAGTTAGGCGGCGGTTACTATATACAGCCAACTATTTTTAAGGGGCATAATAAAATGCGCATTTTCCAGGAGGAAATTTTTGGCCCGGTGGTATCGGTTACAACCTTTAAAACTACCGCAGAGGCTATTGAAATTGCCAACGATACCCTTTACGGCCTTGGCGCCGGTGTATGGACACGCGATGCCCACGAAATTTACCAGGTGCCTCGTGCTATACAGGCAGGTAGGGTTTGGGTTAATAATTACCATGCTTACCCCGCACATGCGCCATTTGGTGGTTATAAAAAATCGGGCTTTGGCCGCGAGAATCATAAAATGATGCTGAACTACTACAGGCAAACAAAAAATATGCTGATCTCCTATAATAAGAACAAACTGGGCTTCTTTTAGCCTGGTAATGTTAAAGGCGACCGTAAAATGTTTGGGATTTTGCGGCGCCTTTTATTTTGTAAATTAATTTGCTTTACAGATTAGTAAGAGCAGAGGGTGTGTGATTCCTTCCTTGGGGAAGGGGAGATAGAGGTTAGATCACGCGGTTAATCTACTCGATAGCTTATCGCTCGTAGAAACCCCTCCCTGCCTTTACGCTCGTGTCCAACCGCACCCCTCCCCTTGGAGGGAACTTTTTTTAAATAATCACGCCATGACCAAAAGAGTATCCATTACCCCCGAAGCCGAAAAAGTAATAGCCGAGCTGAAAGCCCGGTTTGGCGAATTGATGTTTCATCAAAGTGGCGGTTGCTGCGATGGTTCATCGCCCATGTGTTTTGAAAAGGGCGACTTTAAAATTGGCGGCAGCGATGTTAAAATAGGCGAGGTTGCGGGCTGCGAATTTTTCATGAGTATTGATCAGTTTGAATACTGGAAACACACCCACCTTACGCTTGATGTTACCCCTGGCCGCGGCAGCAGCTTTTCTATCGAAATACCGATGGGGATAAGGTTTATTATCCGCTCAAGATTATTTACCGATGAAGAACTGGGCGATTTGGAGCCGGTTGAATATTTTGAATCCTGATCCGGCTTTTACCAGCTTTCTGGACATTGTCTTGTTTCCTACGTTTAATTGATAAGCGGCACCGGTGCCTTTACTAATTTAGCATACTTTTCATCCAGCGCGCTAACCGGCACGGTGATACTTAACGCGTTAATGGCAAAGTAATTTACTGATACATAATCGTAGCCTTTAAAAGGGCCGTAGTGGTCGCCGCCCGAATCTTTCAGGATAAAAAATAATTTACCTGCCTTGCTTTTTGCGATACCTACAATATGGATCAGGTGATCATCCTGCGTTACAAGTGTTTCAAATAACTGTTGTCTTAGCGGTACGCTATATGCCATCTCAGTGGTATCGGCGTTGCTCACCCGGTAAAAGCGTTTGTCCTCAAACAGGGCGTAGCCTGCTTTGCCGCAATTCCAGCCGTTATTGCTTACATCCATATCAACAACCAGCGATTGGCCTTTTTCAATGGTTGTTTTGGCAATGGCTATCAACTCATCCAATGGTACATTCAGGTAATTTTCGCGCAGCAAAAAGTTATCGGGAATTTCCAGCGGAAAGTTTTCATAAAATGGATGATGTGTAAACGAGGTTATGGTGGCATATTGCTGCCTGTTAAATTTCAAAACCTCCTTTGCAAAGCTAATCGGAGTATATTCCTTCCCCTCCCAGATAAATTTGGCAGGCGGGGTGCCAACAATATCGTCATGCTTTTTAATAAAACCAGCCAGCCAGTTGGCATCAATAGGCTTTGTTTTAAGTACCGAATCCAGGTAGCTTTTCAGGATTTCGTCGGTTTGCCTGCTGGTTTTATCTGAAAATTCGACGCCTTTTTTGCGTGCATAAAACTCGTTTGGGATGGCGCCATATTTTTCTATCCCGTACATGGCATCATGGGCCAGGCCGCCGGCCTCAAATAAACTTGTGCCGTTTGACAGGATATAACGCTTTGCTTTTTCGATGAATAGGTTACGCGAGGTATATAACTCCGAAATATCGATATCTTTTTTATCAGTGGCTATCTCTGCCGATTCAACAAGCGAGGTAGTTGAAAACGACCAGCAGGTATTGGTGCCGCCCTGGTATTTTACGGTACCCGCAGTAATTTTTTTGATAGTTACCGGTTGCTGCGCATATGCGCAACCAAAAGCAGCGGCAAATAACAGGGATAAGCAATATTTTCTCATCTTATAGGAATGGTAAACCACTAAAATAGAAATAAATTTTCACTGGGGCGAACTTCCCGAACAGATAATAATATGCACAGAAACCGGTTGGATACATTTGCTGAACTTATTGATCCCTAACAATTAAATAACAATTTGATAAAGCAGTAAGCACAGGCTACCCATTTAGCCACCTTATATTTGGCGTTTATTAATAGTTTGATTGTTTTATAAGGGGCTGTAATCAGTTTGGTTTATTCGGCTGCACTATGATCCGATGCAAAAGCAATTTCTGCAACCAGTTATGCATCAACGTAATTTTTCAGTTCGTCTGCAAAAAATAATTTCGAGTCCAGCATGGGCGTTGGTGGCAGCGTTTGGTACTTATTTTTGCATGTACGGCTTTCGTAAACCCTATACCGCGGCTACCTATGCCGATGCCATGTTTTGGGGGATTAACTATAAATTCCTGCTCATTATTGCACAAACCATAGGTTATGTTATTGCCAAATGGTTAGGGATAAAAATTATATCCGAAATAAAACCACATCAACGTATCCGGGCCATTTTGAGCTTCATATGTTTTGCCGAGCTGATGTTGCTGCTCTTTGGCATTGTGCCACGTCCCTGGAATATAATTTGTTTGTTGCTGAACGGTTTATCCCTTGGGGTGATATTTGGCCTGGTGCTGGGTTTTTTAGAAGGCCGCAAGCATACTGAGTTTTTAATTGCCGGGCTGTGTGCCAGTTTTATAGTATCTGATGGGGTATCTAAATCGGTAGGCACAATGTTGTTGGGTTATGGGGTTACCGAAAGCTGGATGCCTTTTTTTGCCGGCCTGCTGTTTGCAGTGCCTACGCTGGTTTTTATAGGCATGCTGTCATTCATACCCTTGCCATCGGCTGATGATATTGCCGCCCGATCGGCAAGAGAGCCAATGTGCAGTAAGGACAGGCGCGACTTTTTTATAAAATACGCTCCGGGGCTTATCGGCATAATAACGGTTTACTTATTTGTAACCTTACTACGCAGTGTACGCGCCGATTTTGCACCCGAATTATGGACCGGGCTGGGCTTTCATCAAACACCGGTTACTTTCACCCAATCGGAGTTGTTGGTTTCTTTCGCTGTTATAGTTATCACTAGTTTTGCGGTTTTTATTCACAATCATTATAAAGCGTTCCGGTTTTCGCTTTTTATTAGTCTTGCGGGGTTTGTTATTTTGTTGACTGCTATTTGGGGCTTAAGCCATGGTTTGGGAGCGTTCCGGTTTATGGTGCTGTTGGGCCTGGGTGTTTATATGCCTTATGTGGCCATACATTCCATCGTATTTGAGCGCCTGATAGCCGTTACCAAAGAGCGTGCAAATGTTGGCTTCCTGATGTACATTGTTGATTCGGTTGGGTATACGGGCTATATTATGCTCATGTTTTTAAGATATTTTACGCCATCTGCCGATTCGATATTATTCATTTTTGTAAAGATATGTATTGCCCTGGGAATTGCCGGAGTGCTTATTATACTATTTTGCCATTGGTATTTTAAAATAAAGTTAAAAAGTAATGAACAACAAATTGCCCCAGTTCCCGGTTGGCAAGGCGGTGGTATTTAACGGTGCCGGCCTGCCATTTGAATTTATAGAAAGAGAATTGCCGGCTATTAAATCTGGCGAAATATTGGTAAGAAACCTTTACACCACACTTTGTGGCAGCGACATACATACCTATTGCGGGCGCCGTATTGAGCCGGCACAGGTAGTTTTAGGGCACGAAATTGTAGGCGAGATACTTTGGATCGATCCGGCACATCCGGCGAAAGATTTCAGGGGCGATGATATTAAAGCAGGGGATAGGGTTACCTGGTCTATATTTTCGGTACCTGCTGATGTAACCGCGCCAAGGTCCGATATGCCCCAAAAAAGTGACCTGTTGTTTAAATACGGCCATGCACTGGCCAGCGGTAACGATGTATTTAACGGCGGCCTGGCCAGCTATTGCGTGCTGCACGCTAATACAGCGCTTATCAAAATTTCGGCCGACATTCCCGTGCAGGTGGCCGCTACCATTAGTTGCGCCCATGCAACGGTTACCGGAGCACTTAGGATTGCGGGGGATATTGCCGGTAAAAGGGTACTTGTTTTTGGCGCGGGCTTATTGGGCCTTTCGTGTGTTTCGATGTGTCATGAAGCAGGTGCGTCATGGATTGGTTTAACTGATAACGATGAGTCGCGCTTGCACTGGGGTGAAAGATTTGGCGCCGATGAAAACTACATTTCGCCGGCTGACGATGCTATAGCCCTGCCATGGCCCGAGGTTGATGTTGTTTTTGATATGACCGGCAGCCCGAAGGCGATGCTGGCAGGTATCGATTCGCTGGCCCTGGGCGGTGTAGCCGTATGGATAGGGGCCGTGTTTCCTGCCAAGCCCGTGCAAGTAGATGCGCAAAAGGTTGTACGCAAGGTTTTACAAATAAGGGGCTTGCATAATTATAATTATGAGGATTTTGTAAATGCGACAGCATTTATAGAAAACAATTACACCAAATACCCTTTTGAGGCGCTGATTGAAAAGGAATATACTTTGGATGAGGTATCAGAAGCCTTTACCTTTGCCAGCGACAGTAAACCGGTACGCGTGGGGATAAAGATTGGCGATTAACACCCGTTAAAGGAAATGGGGGTGTATGCATAGGGAAGAATTGGAAAAGATAATTTACAAACAGATAAAAAATAGAATGATATGATAAAAATGGTTGTTTTTGATATGGCCGGTACTACAGTTGATGAGAATAACGTAGTATACAAAACGCTTCGCACAGCTATAAACGAGGCTGGCTATAACTTTAGCCTTGATGAGGTATTGGCGCAAGGTGCAGGTAAAGAAAAACGGCAGGCAATAAAAAGTATTTTGCAGGTGTATGCAGGTAAGGATGATGAAGCATTGGTTGATAGCATTTACGCCAACTTTATTGTACAACTGGCCGATGCTTATGCCTCGCTGGAAGTATTACCGCAACCTAATGCTACAGATTTATTTGGCGCATTAGCTGAAAGGGACATTATTGTAGTTTTAAATACCGGTTATAACCGTGAAACTGCAGAATCGTTGGTTAACAAATTAGGCTGGGAAGAAGGTGTAGAGTTTGACCTGCTGGTTACTGCTACCGATGTAGATAAAAATCGCCCCAACCCGGATATGATCCTGTTTGCTATGGAGCATTTTGGCATAACTGACGGTGCAGAAGTAGCGAAAGTTGGCGATTCAATCATTGATATCGAAGAGGGCCGTAACGCAGGCTGCTTACTCAATGTTGGTATTACCACGGGTGCGCATACTTTGGAGCAATTGCAATCGGCCAACCCAGAGGGGATTATTAATGATTTATTGGAATTGTTGCCATTGGTGGATGCGGTTGAGTAGTCATCAACAAAAAAGAAATCGCCATTTAAGTATAATGTAATGGCGATTTCTTTTTACTGGTATGCAAGTCAAATAATACCAAAAATCGTCACAAACCAAACAACCGTTCTGCCTGTTGCTTAACCATCATGAAAAAACTAATTGTTTTTGACCTGGATGGAACTCTTGCCGAAAGTAAGGCAGCAATAGATACCGAAATGGCCAAATTATTTTCGGCACTACTGGATGTGGCCAAAGTTGCCATTATATCTGGTGGCGACTGGCCCCAGTTTGAAAAACAGGTTATTGCCCACCTGCCTAAAGGTACAAAACTGGCAAAGCTTTCCATCTTGCCTACCTGCGGTACCAAGTTTTATCAATACAAGCCCGCTGGTTGGAGAAAGATATATTCAGAAGATTTTACTGCTGGCGAAAAGAAAAAGATCATTACTTCGCTGAACGAAGCCGTTGAAAAATCGGGTTTTAAGGCCGAAAAGATTTGGGGCGATCAGGTGGAGGACCGAGACAGCCAGATCACTTTTTCGGCCCTGGGTCAAAAAGCTCCGCTCGAGCCTAAAAAAGCATGGGACCCCGATTTTAAAAAGCGCAAAAAAATTAAAACTATGCTGGATAAGCTGATCCCGGATTTTGCCGTAAACCTGGGTGGCGCCACCTCCATTGATGTTACCAAACCCGGAATAGATAAAGCCTATGGAATGCACAAGCTGCGCGATATGCTAAAAATACCTATTAGCCAAATGCTGTTTATAGGCGATGCCTTGTTTAAAGGTGGTAACGATTACCCTGCCCGCACTACCGGCGCCGATTGTATACAGGTGCGCGACCCGGAGGAAACAAAAAGGGTGATTGAAGGTGTGGTTGCCTGTTTAAAAAAATAGGATCACAAGTTTCATTCAACAGCTATTTTGATCAACTGGCAATTTTTGCAGATTTGATACGCCCGGACATTCTGCACTTTTCAACAAAGCAGTTTGAGCTTTACAACAAAATGGAGCCCCGGTGTTCTCCCGATATTTGTATTAACAAACAAATAAAAAGAGACATGGAAAAAATATGGTTTATAACAGGCAGTTCCCGCGGATTGGGACGCAGCCTCACAGCAGCAGTATTAGCCAAAGGCGATAAAGTAGCCGCTACAGCCCGTAACCCCGAACAACTTCAGGATTTTATAGATAAATACCCCGACCAGGTGCTCCCCATTCAGCTGGATGTAACAAGCCAGCAACAAATAACCGAGGCTATTGAAAGTACCATACAGCATTTTGGCCGCATAGATGTATTGGTAAACAATGCAGGCTTCGGTATTACCGGTGCTGCCGAAGCTTATACGGATGAGCAGGTGCATAGCCAGCTTGATACCAATTTGTGGGCACCTATAGCAATTACCCGCGCAGCGTTGCCTTATATGCGTAAACAGCGGTCGGGGCATATTTTGCAAATCAGCTCCATTGGCGGCAGGGTAGGCAGCGGTGGTGTAACTATTTACCAGGCAGCAAAGTTTGGGCTAAGCGGTTTTAGCGAAGGCCTTGCACAGGAAGTGGCCCCATTGGGTATCAAAGTGATTGTGATTGAGCCGGGTGGTTTCCGAACAGATTGGGCCGGCGACTCGATGACTTATGCAAAATCAATTGAAGGATACGAGGCTACGGTCGAAAAAAGGGCCACCTTTTTCAAAAGCGGCAATTTTAAACCGGTTGGCGACCCTGATAAGGCAGCAAAAGTAATGCTTGACATTGTTGATAATCCGCAGCCGCCACTGCATTTGATATTGGGCAGCGAAGGTTTAGCTATTGTAAAAGCATCCGACACCGCAAAAATGGCCGAGCTTGAAAAATGGGCCTCCTTAAGTATTTCAACCGATCATGATGAAGCGGAGAATTTTTTTGAATCGGAACAGGGAAAAGCATACCTCACGCTCAAAAAATAATCATCAGGAATAATAGCTGCGCAGGTTTATTTTACAGGCGCGGCTATTATTGTAAATTTGAATGATATGCTTAAACAGGATAAGGAACCCATTTTACAACAAATAAAGCATTCCTGCTACATTACCAGAAGCAGGGAGGGCGAGCAGTTTGTGCCCGAGCATGTGTTTAGCTACCAGATAGCTGGCTCAATCCAGATAACCGACGGGGAGCATACCTATCATGTTAAAGAAGGCGATTTTAGGTTAAGTAAACGAAATCACCTCATTAAATTTATTAAGTCGCCACCGCCCAATGGCGAGTACAGGGCTTTATCCATCTATCTCGATCAGCAAACTTTGCGTAACTTTAGTATGGAGTACGGCCTGAAATCTGAAAAACATGATACCGATGGGCCCTTTATCGCTTTAAAGCCTAATGGCTTATATAAAAGCTTTATGGAATCGCTGTTGCCTTACCAGCAAAGCGGGCATACCATCAGCAATGAGTTACAGCGTTTAAAACTGCGTGAAGCCATACTGATATTATTGCAGGGCAATCCCGAACTTAAAGATGTGCTGTTTGATTTCAGCGAACCTGGTAAAATAGACCTGGAAGGCTTTATGAACAAAAATTACCAGTTTAATGTGGAGCTAAAACGCTTTGCTTACCTTACAGGGCGTAGCCTGGCAACGTTTAAACGCGATTTTGAAAAAACGTTTCATACTACCCCCGGCAAATGGTTACAGCAGCGTAGGCTGCAGCAGGCCCACTACCTGATAAAACAGAAAAAACAGGCCCCGTCTGAAGTTTATCTTGAACTGGGTTTTGAAGATCTCTCGCACTTCTCCTTTGCGTTTAAAAAAGCCTTTGGAGTAGCGCCTTCCAAAGTTTAAACCATGCTTTCGCAAGGTAAAGGCGCGTTTTTGTAATTAATTTGTATTGAGTTATTTAAATAAATAAAAAATATGTGTTTTGGCGCAACTATTACATTTTAGTTCACGTACAAAAAGGTGTAAAAGGTTAGTTATTTATTGGTTTGAATTTTTGTTTGAAAACTCCCGGCGGCCAACCGGGAGTTTTTTTGTGTGATAGTAAAATCACATTAAACGTTCATGCCGCCCGATATCTCGATGCGTTGGGCATTTATCCAACGTGCATCCTCTGTGCACAAAAACGCCACTACGCCGCCAATATCGTCGGGTACGCCAACACGGCCAAGGGCTGTTACACCGGCAATCATCTTGTTTACCTGCTCGTTGTCGCGTACCACGCCGCCTCCAAAATCGGTTTCAATGGCACCAGGGGCCACCGTATTTACCGCTATGCCGCGGGCACCCAGTTCTTTGGCCTGGTAACGGGTTAATACCTCAATAGCGCCTTTCATAGCTGCGTAAGCAGCATATCCAGGGTTACTAAAACGTGCCAGCCCGCTTGATAGGTTAATAATCCGGCCGCCATCGTTTATCAGCGGCAACGCTTTTTGGGTTAAAAAGAAAACACCTTTTAAGTGTACGTTAACCAGCAAGTCAAAGTCTTGCTCGGTAGTATTGGCAAAGGGGGCATGTATACCAATTCCGGCATTGTTAATCAAAAAATCGAAATTGGCGGTGTTAAACTTATCCGTTAAAACCATTTTCAATTGATCAAAAAAGCTATCGAAGGTTTTAACATCGCCGGCATCTAATTGCAGGGCAGCGGCTTTAACGCCCAGGTTTTCGGCTTCGGTCACTACGGCCTGTGCTTCATCTTGTTTGCTATGATAGGTAATTATTACGTTGATGCCTTTTTTGGCAAGGGCAAAAGCCATGTTTTTACCCAAACCACGGCTGCCGCCGGTAATAAGGGCTATTTTATTTATTGGTTCCATTTGTGTGTTTTAATTTAACAGCACAAAGGTAACACGCCACATTACGGCTGGTTTGCGCAATTCAATCCGAAGTTTACCAAAATCAAATCTAATTGGTTCATTGGTTCACTGGCGAAACGTTCATTGGTTCACTGGTTCATTAGTTCATTGGTGTTTGGCGGCTATTTACTTGTTTGATAAGAGTGGTAATGCATTTTTATTTGCGGCTATTTATCTCCAGTTATTCCGGTAGTCAACTATGCCACCAATGAACTAATGAACCAATGAACCAATAAGAACCAATGAACTAATGAACCAGCGAACCAATGAACATTTTTTTCTACCTTTGCCCATCCGAATAATATGAAGTTTATTTATCAAACCTGGTGGAAGGTAGTAACCGTAATTGTGATTGTTTACACACTTATTGCGGGCTTATTACTTGGCGTGCCAACCATGCCCATCCTGCACGAAACTATCCGTAATACTTATTTCCACGTACCCATGTGGATGGCCATGTTCACTGTATTTACCATATCGGTTTATTACAGCATCAAGTACCTGCAAACAGGTAAAGAGGAGTACGACCTGATAGCCGTAGAAAGCGCTAATACGGGCCTTTTCTTTTTTGTTATAGGGCTTATAACCGGTATGCTATGGGCCAGGTACACCTGGGGTGCTTTCTGGAGTAACGATCCAAAGCAAAACAGCGCGGCCATTGCGTTCCTGCTGTACTGTGCATACTCGGTGTTGCGTAACTCAATTGATGAGGAGCAAAAACGGGCCAAAATTTCGGCTATTTATAACATCTTCGCGTTCCCAATCATGATCGTGCTCATTATGGTGCTGCCCAGGATGACCGATTCATTGCACCCGGGCAACGGCGGTAACCCAGCTTTTGGCAAGCTGGATATGGATAACCGTATGCGCATGGTGTTGTACCCGGCTTTTATTGCCTGGAGCGCCATGGGCGTTTGGATAGCATCGGTACGGTACCGCATCCGTTTAATTGAATATAAAAAGAACCAAATAAATTAATGAAAAAGTTAACATTAATGTTAATGTTGTTGCTGAGCTTTGCTACTGCTTTTGCACAACAAAATGGTCCGGTTGAAATGGCCGACGTGTTGCGCAGTTCGGGGAAAATATATGTCGTAGTGTGTACTATCGTGATCGTTTTTTTAGGACTGGCTATTTATCTGTTCTCTATCGACCGCAGGCTTAGAAAAATAGAAAAAAACCAATAATAAAAAAGATAGCCCTATTCTGTTTAAACACCGATTTTACTATGCATGCATAGTGTGTACCTGAAACACTAACTATAATATATTTGCAATATTGATAAAAATTGTACCAAATTTGCACACTTTTTTAAGAGTTTAATATTTATACAATAATTATGGATACCAATATTTTAGTTGCCGACCAGGAAACCCACTTTTTTGGCGACGTATGTAAAAACTTTGATTACGCAGCACAGTTTACTAAACATGACGCTGGTTTGCTCGATCAGATTAAGTCATGTAACAGTGTTTACCGTTTCCGTTTTCCCATCCGCAGGGGCAATGGTTTCGAGGTAATTGATGCCTGGCGCGTTGAGCACTCGCACCACCAGTCGCCAACAAAAGGCGGTATCCGCTACAGCGAAATGGTGAACGAGGATGAGGTAATGGCCCTGGCCGCCCTCATGACCTACAAGTGTGCTATCGTAAATGTACCCTTTGGTGGTGCCAAAGGCGGTATCAAAATAAATCCTAAAAATTACACCGTAAGCGAGCTGGAAAACATCACCCGCCGCTATACTGTAGAACTGATCAAGAAAAACTTTATTGGCCCCAGCATTGACGTACCCGCACCCGATTACGGCAGCGGCGAACGCGAAATGAGCTGGATTGCAGATACCTATGCCACCATGAACCCAGGTCAGCTGGATGCTATGGGCGCTGTTACCGGTAAGCCAATTGCTTTGCATGGTATTGCAGGCAGGAGGGAAGCAACGGGCCGCGGTGTGGCTATTGCCGTGCGCGAGTGTGTTAGCTTTGGCGATGATATGCAAAAAATAGGCATGCTGCCTGGTTTATCGGGCAAAAGGGTTATTGTACAGGGTTTAGGTAATGTAGGTTACTACTCTGCCAAGTTCCTGGCCGAGTTTGGTGCCATCATTGTAGGCCTTTGCGAATTTGAAGGCGCTATCTATAACGAAAATGGATTGGATGTTGAAGCAGTTTTTCAGCACCGTAAAGCAAGCGGATCTATTTTAGGTTACGCAGGCGCGGCACAGGAATTTAAAAATACTATGGAAGGCCTGGAGCAGCCATGCGATATCCTGGTACCGGCCGCTTTAGAAAACCAGATAACTGAAAGTAATATCCGCAACATCCAGGCAAAAATTATTGCAGAAGGTGCAAACGGCCCAACCTCGCCCGAGGCCGAAGCCATATTTTATGCCAACGGTGGCATCATCATCCCGGATATGTATGCCAATGCCGGCGGTGTAACTGTATCATACTTTGAGTGGTTAAAAAACCTGAGCCACGTAGCCTTTGGCCGCATGAACCGCAGGTTTGAGGAAAACTCAAATCTTAACCTGGTAAACATGGTAGAGGGTATCACCGGCACATCATTAACCCCGATGCAAAGGTCAACCATTATAAAAGGCGCTTCTGAATTAGAACTCGTAAACTCCGGTTTAGAAGATACCATGATTCGTTCATACCACGAGATCAGGGAGATATACAAAAACAACCCGGCAATTGATACCCTGCGTAGCGCTGCCATGGTAGGTGCAATTAATAAAATAGCGGTGAGCTACCAGAATTTAGGTATCTGGCCGTAACAATTGGTCATTGGTCATTTCGCTACGCTGTCATTGGTCATTGGTGCAAAGCGCTAATAACCATGTTGTTGCGAGGCGAACCGTGCAGGCTCGACTTTATATTACGAAAGAGGCAGGTTTAACAACTTGCCTCTTTTTAGTTTAGCAACCTTCCCCCTTTAATGTAAATGCCGGAATTTAAAATTTGCCTCTTTTTAAGTAATATTGGATAAAATTACAAGAGGTGCTAAAGCCTAAACCGAACAAACCCCGCACAACCGAAATTTCCGACGACGGTTATTTTACCTCGGCGCGTGTGTTACTTGTTATTCTTGCTCTTATTTCGTTTAGCTATATGTTTAGCTGCCTTGAACGCACGCTTGTCAATCCAACATGGCTGGTAACAGGAGGCATAGTTTCTGGTGCGTTAATTTTGCTGGCAATCAGGAAAAAACAGCCCCTTTATCGTTTCATGATATTGGGCGCATGCTCCTTAATGGTCAATATCCCGTTTATAATAAACAATGTATTCGCCAGCAATACAGAGGTAACATTAAAACAGCCCATTATTCAAAAAAAGTATAAGCAAGGTAAATCCGATGCTTATGTGGTTATCAATTACCAGGGCCTTGTAAAAAATATACCTGTTTACGATGAGTCGCAGCTGGATAGCTCGTCCTATCTCATATTAACGGTTAATAAAGGGCTGTTGGGTTATTACGTTATCAAACAAAGTAAACTGGCTAAAGAGTAATACATACTGTAAAGTTATCATAGCATTGCCTGCGACCCGCGCTATCCGCTTATACGCGCACAGGGCATTAGGCGCTTAGTCGGTATCCGCTACTATCGCTAATGTGAGCTGTTCGCTCTTACCTAACTGGCATTAACTTAAGTTGTAAACATTTTCCCATTTTTTTATCTTGCCCCCAAATTAACATCAATGCAAACCCGAACCTTAATACTATTGCTGCTGTTGTGCAGCGGTAAACTTTTTGCACAAACCACGGAAAAGTTTACTCCGGCTTTAATGGAAACAAAATCAGGCGCCAAAGTAGTTTATACCAGCGATAGGCATTCCATTACATTTGACGTAGTATCAAAAAAGATTGTACCAACAGATAATCCTAATCTTATTAATGTCGATAATAAGCCCTTACAGTTTATTTTGATACCCAACAGCGCTTTAAGTACAACCGATACAACATTAGCCAGACAAAAGGCCGAATTGCTTGGCTACGCTGATTACGAACTTGACTACGTAAAAAAGGAGGTCAAGATGAAAATTTCCGGCGTTACCGAAAAATGGATAACCATAAATAATAAACTGTTTTTGTTTTGGACCTATAATATGCCTCCCGACAATAAATCGGTTTTACAACAGCTAAACTTAAGCACCCTTTGCTTTGCTCATGTGTTAAACTTAAATAATCCCGTTACTCAGGGCGAAACCCTGGAAACTAATAGCGATCTTTTATTAAACGCTGCCAAAACTTTAAGACTTAATAATTTCAAAGTAGATTTGGAAGCGTTGTACAAGCAACTCCAGGACGAAATGAAACAATAACGTACTGTGAATAAACGCGAACAAAGGATATCAGAGCGAAAGAAGCGGCAGCGCGTTGCCCGCATAAAAGGCTGGTGGTTGCTGTTGCTTTACGGCGTTGGAATTTTCGCTTTTTTTAAAAGCTTTAGCCTGTACCGCGATACATTTATTGGTTACCAGCTGCCGCTTGGCGGCGGGTTGATATTTGGCCTGGTGGTGTCCTTTATCTTTAATAAAGACTACCGTTATTACTTCGCCCCGGTTATACCACTGATGGGCATCTTTACCACAATAATGCTCTCGGTGAATAGCCTCTTCGCCGACAAAAAGACTGTGATGCTGAAGGAGATAATTATAGAAAAACATCACCAATACCGGCGTAGTAGCCCCTATGCCATCATAAAGTTCCGTGATTTTGAGCGCAGTATACCAGCCTCAACCGATGCCGAAATAGATAGCATGTCATACGGGGTACTCAGGGTAAACAAGGGATTGTTTGGTTATTATGTGATAAGAGATAAGAAGTTGGTGAAAGAGTAAGGCCTATTCTGTGTCTATCCCGCGATCTGTGTCCTCACAGATCGCAATTCGTACTCGTACCGTAAACATATGGCTTATCGGGAAGATGCCTGTGAGGACATAGTCATCGGGGAGAGAAGATCGTTAACCCTTCCAAGTCTTGACTCTTGATTCTTAACTCTTGCTGCTTCTTAAGAACGATTCTAAATAACACAAACAACCCTTAATAAACATTATTAGCTGTAGGTTTTGTATTTTTGCAAAACGATTTTTATTTTATAAACCGCAGATGAAAAAAAGTTCAATTTTTGGTCTTGTTGTTATAGCTATAGCTATAGCGGTTATCATTAGTGTGTATTCTAACACAAGTACTTACGGTTCTTTTGGCGATGCCACAAAAACCAGCAGCGAGCTGCACATAGTTGGGCACCTTAATAAATCAAAGGAATTGTTTTACGATGCTACTAAGGATGCCAACTACTTTTCTTTTTACGCGAAAGATAATAATGGCGAGGAACGCAAGGTAATACTGAAAGGCCCCAAGCCTGAAGATTTTGAGCGCAGCGAGCAATTGGTGCTTACGGGTAAAATGGTTGGCAGCGAGTTTCACGCATCCAGTATCCTGATGAAATGCCCATCCAAATACACGCAGGATAAGTTAGAAACCAAAGAAGTTAAGGCCAAGTCGGCCAGCATATAAACCCATTTTAATGGATATTCAATTTAAAGGTGAACACCTTTTACCGGGCCAGATAGGCCAGTTCTTTATCGTCCTTTCGTTCGGTGCCGCGCTTTTATCGTTTATCAGTTATTATTTTGCCACTACCGACGATGTCGGCAAGCAAAACAGCCTTTGGCAAAAACTGGGCCGTGCCGGCTTCCTGGTAAACTTGGCTTCTATCATAGGTATAGGCGTATGCCTGTTTACACTCATTTATAAACATTATTTCGAATATCATTACGCCTGGGCTTATACCTCGCGCTCGTTGTCCATTTACTATATCCTTTCGGCCTTTTGGAACGGACAGGAGGGTGGCTTTTTGCTTTGGCTGTTCTGGCAGGCTGTTTTAGGTACCTTCCTTATCTTCCGCTCCAAATCATGGGAGCGCCCGGTGATGACGGTTGTGGCTATGTCGCAGGTGGTATTGGCAGCTATGGTTTTAGGTGTCGAAGTTTTTGGTCAGCGGATAGGCAGCTCGCCGTTTTTGCTGTTAAGGCAATCAATGGAAGCGCCTATTTTCTCGAACCCCAATTACCTGGAGTTTATTAAAGACGGGCAGGGCATGGTGCCATCGCTTCAAAATTACTGGATGATTATTCACCCGCCAACTTTGTTCCTGGGCTTTGCATCAATGGTAGTGCCATTTGCTTACGCTGTGGCAGGGCTTTGGCAAAAGAAATATAAAGAGTGGGTAGCCCCTGCAATCCCTTACGCCCTGTTTGCCTGTATGATATTGGGCACCGGTGTGGTTATGGGATCTTTCTGGGCGTATGAGTCACTTAACTTTGGTGGCTTTTGGGCCTGGGACCCTGTAGAGAATGCCTCTATCTTCCCATGGATTGTACTTGTAGCGGGGCTGCACGTTTTAATCGTATTTAAAAATACCGGCCATTCGTATTTTACAGCAACATTTTTGGTGCTGTTAAGCAACGTGCTTACCTGGTACTCATCGTTCCTGAACAGGAGCGGCATTTTGGGCGATACATCGGTACACTCCTTTACCGACCTGGGGATGTTTTGGCAATTGGTGATCAGTATATTTATATTCCTGGGAATAACTATATGGTTACTGGTATCCCGCTGGAAAGAGTTGCCTATCACCAAAAAAGATGAAGATACTTACAGCCGCGAATTTTGGATGTTTGTTGGTGCCGTATTCATGGGGCTGTCGTGCTTCCATTTGCTGGTGGTTACTTCGGTACCGGTTTGGAATGCTATTTTCCATACCAAAATGGCGCCGCCATCTGATATTATTAAGCATTATAACGTTATCCAGTCATCGTTTGTATTTGTTATCGTTTTAGTAACCGGCTTCAGCCAGTTTTTAAAGTACAAAAAAACAGATGTTACCAAATTCTTTGTAATAACAGGTTCGTACCTGCTTATCGCCGCCGCGCTTACAGCGCTTATTGCTTATACATCGGGTGTGTACAAGCTCAATTTTGTGTTTGTGCTGGCCATGTGGGGTTCGGTTTATTCGGTATTGGTTAACGGCAAAGTGTTGGCCGATGCTTTCAAAGGCAAGTTTAAGCTGGCCGGCTCGGCAGTGGCACATATTGGTTTTGGTTTGTTGATGATAGGCGCGCTTATTTCGGCAGGTACCAGCAAAGTAATATCTATAAACAACACCGGCGAGGCTTATAATGCCGAATTTGCCAAAGAAGAAAACCCGCGCGAAAACGTAACTGTTTACCGCAACCAGCCAACAAAACTGGGCGATTATACGGTTACCTACATCGGCGACTCGATATCATCGCCCAATCACTGGTTTAAAATTAACTACAAGAAAATAGATGCCAACGGTAAAATTACCGAGGAGTTTACATTGAAACCTAAGGTACAGGTAAGCAAAGGCACCATGTCGGCTTCGCCGGATACACGCCATTACCTGTTTAGCGATATCTACACACATATTACCCTAACCAACGCTATTACGCCCACCGAAGCAGGCACCGAAAGCGCCGAAGCTGCTCACGATGCTGATAACGACGATAAAAATTACGATGCACCGGTGAGCCACGAGGTAAAAACCGGCGACACCATCAGGTACCGCGATGGCTATATTGTATTAACGGGTTTAAACAAGGAAGCTAAAGTGCAAAACATCCCGCTTAGCGATAGTGATGTGGCCATTGGCGCACACCTTGAAATTGTATCCAACAGTAATAAATACAGCGCTACCCCTGTTTACATGATCAAAAACGGCAACGTATTTGATTTTGCCCGCAAGGTTGATGATGCCGGTTTAAAACTGCGTTTCAGCAAGGTGATACCCGAGCACAAAACGGTAGAGATTGTGGTGTATCAGCAGCCCGAAAGCAAGAAGAAATTCGTGGTAATGAAGGCCATCCAGTTTCCTTTTATCAATTTCTTTTGGGCGGGTACTATCATTATGGTGATTGGTTTCTTTATGTCGATACTACGCCGTAAACGGGAGTTAAAAACGGTTTAAACCAGGCCGGCTGTGGTAGTAACACAACAGGACAATATTTTAAATGATGGTTTTACCATTGTAAATGATATTTACACACGGGCAGAGGTTAACATCATTATAGCTGCAATTGAAGCGGTCGACCAGTCGAACCCCGCCTTCCGTAAAACCGACGATTTGTTTGCCATCAGGCAATTTTTAAAGGAACTGCCGCAGGCGGTTCCTTTAATTTTTAACCCGAAGCTAAGGGAACTCATCCGGGAGCTATTCGGTGAAGGATACTTTGTTACCAAATCCATTTACTTTGATAAACCCGAACTAAGCAACTGGTTTGTAGCCTGGCACCAGGATTTAACCATTGTGGTTGATAAGAGGACCGATACTCCCGGCTACGGCCCCTGGACGGTAAAACAAAACCAGTTTGGCGTACAGCCGCCTTTAAACATACTGCAAAATAACTTCACCATCCGCATTCATCTCGACGATACCAACGGCGACAACGGTGCGCTGAAGGTTGTACCCGGATCGCATCAAAAAGGCGTGTATCGCCCCGAAACCATCAACTGGGCCCTGGAAACTGAAACGACCTGCAATGTAAATGCAGGCGGCGTAATGGTTATGCGCCCCTTGCTGCTCCATGCATCAAACCGTACTACCAATAATAAAAAAAGGAAGGTGGTGCATATTGAATTTAGCCGCGCTGAGCTGGATGGTGGATTGAACTGGGCGGAGTGGCTTTCAGTTTAAATCGACGTTGCCCTGCCGTGGCAAACGCCTTTGCTCGGGCGGATTGCTTTGCTCTTGTAATTAATCTAACGGTACTTTGTTATCTGCCCCATATCTAATTCCTGCTTTTATAAAAAAACGGGCAAGCATGTCGAATTTTTGAACGCATGCTGTTCCTATACTTAACTTTTTTGAAGCCGATTCATAATTATTACAGTGGAAACAAATGTCGAGATGGTCAAAAATTTCCCCGTTTTCATCAAAAAACAAAATGGAATTTCTTGGCTCAAAACACGCTGCAAAACCTGTAACTGTGTAGTTTTTCATACCGGCATATTCATAATTGAAAATAATGTTGGTAAGTTCTTCAACCTGTTTATGGTTTAAAGCTTTCGTTTCTATCAGGGTCGAGTAATCCAATTTCTTATTCTTTATAACTAAGCCCATGTAGTGTTTGTACTGCTCATGAGTTGATGGTATGGGAGCAATGAAAGGCGAGTCGATTTTAATATCCTTATTTGGTTGTCCGCCACCGTAATATGATACTAACATTATTTTAGTCGCCACGGAATATGGGTATTTCTTTAGCCTGTTAGCTGCAGTATATTGGTTGGTAAATACGCAATTATCAAAGCCCGGCTGATAGCCTTTAATCGTTTCCCTGGTTATCGTTATACGTTTTTTAGCCATTCTTCTTGCTTGTACAATAGTATAGGTCGTGTCTTTTAAAGGAGCAGTGTTTGCAAAACAGCTAAAACTCAGCAATACAAAAAGGCACAGTGACAATATAGGTTTCATTGGCTCAAGTTAGTAAAAAGCAGAAAGTTTTTAAAACAAGTAAAATTGATACGATTTAACTAACTATTGATACGTTGATACTCAATTGTTTCCCTATAAATAAAGTTATTTGCTTGCTTATTAAGCAAACCATCAAGTGCGCTGATAAGCACCAATTTATAAACAATAACTATTGCTTAACATCTTACTAATTTAAATCCGAATTTGTTTTACAAAGCGGGTGCCTGCCATTTCCGCTGCTTTATAAAATAAGGGCGGGATGGTTTGGGGTGCATGTAAAACGGTGATTTGGATACGCCATGTTATGATGCAAAGCGGAGGTACATGAATGCTAACCAATAATATATAATATGAAAAACAAGTTTTTGATCTTATCGGCCATCGCGTCGATGTTACTATTTAACAGTTGTCAAAAAACGAAAGCCACATTAAAAACTGGCGCTGCTGCCGATTCAAGCCAATCGTCGAAATCCAAAACCAACAGCCTGTCGGCCATTTTTACCAATGCGCTGCCATCCATTGATAACGGCAGCTATTATGATCCATGGGTGATACGAGTTGGCAGCTATTACTATTACTGCGGATCGGACGGTGGCCGGCTTTGGATAGCCAAATCATCTGCACTGCAAAGCATCCTGCAGCAGTCCAAAACCTATATTTTTACACCACCGGCGGGCACCAGCTATTCAAGCGATTTGTGGGCACCCGAGCTACATTTCCTGGGCGGGCGTTGGTATGTATACTTTGCCGCCGATGATGGTAATAATAACAACCACCGCATGCATGTGCTGGAGGGCGGTATTGATGCCAACGACCCGTTAAACGGCGGGTACAACTACAAAGCCAAACTGGCGGCCACTACCGATAACTGGGCAATTGACGGCTCGCCGTTTGTGTATAACGGGGTAACTTATTTTATATGGTCGGGCTGGGAGGGTACTACCAATGTATCGCAATACCTGTATATAGCTACCATGAGCAATCCTTATACCATCAACAGCCAAAGGGTAGAGATATCGCGGCCCGATTATGCGTGGGAAAAGGTTGGCACGCCAACCGTAAACGAAGGCCCGGAAACACTGGTAAGCGGCACAACGGTCAGCGTTATCTATTCGGCCAGCGGCAGCTGGACTAACGATTATTGCCTTGGCCGCCTTACCTGTACCAACGGCAACTTAATGTCGAAAGCATCGTGGACAAAGCAATCAACCCCGGCATTTGCCAAATTTGGTAACGTATTTGGTCCGGGGCACGCTTCGTTTGTTAAATCGCCCGATAATATCCAGTGGTGGATAGTGTACCACGCCGCCAATGCCGATGGCTCGGGCTGGGACAGGAGAATCATGACCCAGCAATTTGCGTGGGATGGCGATGTACCCTTTTTGGGTTACCCTATCGAAAAAGGGATACCTATCCCTGCACCCTCCATTGGCACCAGCTATAGCATGCCCATAGCCAATGGTACCTATCGCATTAAATCAAAAGTTACGGGGCAATGCCTGGATGTGCCAAGTGGTTCAACTACACCAGGCACACAATTACAGGAGTGGACAGACAACGGCAACATAGCGCAAAAATGGGTGTTTACCAGTTTGGGTAATGGTTATTATAAAATCAAATCGGCTGCAAGTAATTTGTGTTTGGATGATGCCGGCAACTCGTTAAGCGCAGGTAATATTTTGATAGAATGGAACGATGTAGGCGGCAATGCGCAGGAGTGGAGGGTGCAGGATATGGGTAGCGGCTATTTCAAGATCATCAGCCGCCGCAGTTTACTGGCACTCAACGTGCCCAATAGCAACACCACCCCCGGCACCAAGCTGGAGCAATGGTACGAAAACCAGTACGATGCTGAATTGTGGAGCATAGTGCCGTAACGATTATGCTTCAATGATAAAAATTAAAAGACCGGTTTTCAATATTGAAGCCGGCCTTTTAATTTTATATCTTACCGCCATCGCGGGTCTTGTAATATCAAACCTATTGCATCTGTGCTCAACAATCCTTACCCCTGTTTTAAAAACGAGACAATTTTGGGGTTTACCAAATCGGGTTTTTCTAAAAAAGGCAAATGCGCCGCATCTGTTACCGGGAAAAAGTTTACTTTCAAAATGCTGCGTATGGTATCGCTGTAAACGAAGGGTACGGTTTTATCATCTTTGCCCCATATAAGCAATACCTGTTTATTGGCACCATTGAGGCAAACGTAGCTTTCACGGCCTTGTTTTTCGTAATCGTAAAGGGTTGAAACCAGGGCATTTCTGAAGCCCTTGTATTGCATTTGTGGCAGGTAAAGCTTTTTCCAGCCGGGATGCTGTTTAGGATACTTAAAGTCGGTAACCTGCCCGGCTGCCCGCTCGTCGGAGTTTACAGCTTCGTTATACATAGCCAAATATTTAGGCGCTTTTGGCCGTTGCTGTTCGTATACCGGGTCAATAAGTATAACTTTGTTCACTATATCAGGATGCTGGCAGGTGAAGTCGGTTACAATTTTACCGCCGAATGATACGCCTGCAAGGTTTACTTTGCCGGCCTGTAACTTTAGCTGGCTTATCAGTTCCAGCAGCTGATTGGTGTAAAGTTCTTTATTATAAGTAACCTCGGGCCTGTCAGAATAGCCCCTGCCGTAGGTGTCATATCGTAATACTTTATAGCCTTTGCTAATAAGATATTCATAAGTGCCATCCCATATATAATATGGCACGCTGAAGCCGTGTACAAGTACAATAACTTCGCCATTTTCGGGGCCTTTTAACTCGTAATGAGTAACGCCCTGGCTTAATTTAATAAAACTGCCGGCAATGTTTTTACGTTCGGTATTGGTTAGTATTTTTTTCTCTTTATTATTATATTTATAAAAACCATATAGTATTAAAGTAGCCGCACCGACCAGGAATATTATAATTATTATGCTTGCTTTGAGTATTTTCATGAGGTATTAGGATGATGATTACTAAAATACACAAATATTTAATCGGTAGTTAACCGATTTTTACATTAAATGTAAAATTTATATGCGCTTAACATTTATCGGATCGGGTAACGTAGCAACCCATATGGCAGCGGCATTTAAAAATGCCGGCCACCGCATTGTACAGGTTTATAGTCCTAATATGCACAATGCCGCCCTGTTGGCTTACCATGTTGGCGCTGCCGCCACAAACCAGCTTAATGAGATCAGTTCCGAAACCGATATTTTTATTATTTCGGTAAAGGACGATGCTATTGCCCAAATTGCCGAAGCGTTAGCTGTACATCAAAAATTAATAGTACATACATCAGGCTCAACCAGCCTTGATGTTTTATTGGACTATACTAACAATGCAGGTGTGCTTTATCCCCTGCAAACGTTTAGCAAAACCCGCGAAGTTGATTTTTTAACCGTTCCCTTGTGTATTGAAGCCGCAAATGATAGTATATATGCTGATATTAAGGAACTTGCGGCCGCAGTTAGCAACAGCATTTATAGCATTAACTCGGCCGGCCGCAAAATATTGCACCTTGCGGCGGTATTTGCCTGTAATTTCCCCAATTATTTATATGGTGTGGCCCGGCAACTGCTTGCGGGCTACGATATTGACTTTAATTTGCTGAGACCCTTGATTTTAGAGACGGCCCAAAAGGTACAACAGCAACTCCCGGCCAGTGTGCAAACCGGCCCCGCGGTACGTAACGACCAAACTACTATGGCCGCGCACCTGCAAATGCTTGAAGGGCAACCGCATTTGCAGGCAATGTACACGTTATTAAGTCAGGGTATTATCAAAAACAACAATGGTGAGCATGAGGATAAGTAATTTTGTTACTTTTGCCTAAATGAACATTTTTAAAGTAAAGATAAATTTCGAGGAAAAGGGGCACGACACCGTTGAGCTGCCAATAGCCGAGGGAGAATCTGTTTTGGACGTATGCCTGGAGAACGGCATTGAACTACAGCACAATTGCGGTGGCGTTTGCGGATGCAGCACCTGCCATGTTTACGTAAACAAAGGGATGGATAACATCCAGGAAATATCTGACAAAGAAGAAGATTTTATAGACAGGGCTGTAAACCCGCGTATAACATCGCGCCTGGGATGCCAGTGTGTGATCATTGATGGTGATATAGAAGTTACCATTCCTGATCAATCGGCATTTATGGGGCACTAAGGACTTTGCAGTTTGGGAGGTTTTACGTGGGACGTTATACGTTGTACGTAGCCTGCTTTTAAATTATAACCAGATTAAAAAACGTACCACGTAAAACGTATTACGTACAACCAACTAAAGATGAGCGATAATAAATTTGCCTTACCCATTCACTGGAACGATTACGAAGACATTGCCATGGAGCTTTACGAAAAGTTTGGCGATGATTTTGGCGAATCGAAAATATACCGCATTCGCTTTACCGAGTTGCTGGAGTGGGTATTAAGCCTGCCTAATTTTGCCGGTAAACGCGAAGAATCAAATGAGGGCCACCTGGAACAAATTCAATCGGCCTGGGTATATGAATGGCGGGATAACCAATAAAGAGTTGTGAGTAGAGAGTTGTGAGTGGTTATATGTTTTTATCAGTAATCAGTTTACAATTCAACAATCAATCTAATCGGTGTAATCACCTAAATCAGTGTAATCATAATAGATGGAATCGTTCCTGAATAAATTAAAAGATATAACCACGTTTATTTTTGATGTTGACGGTGTGCTTACCGATGGCTCTGTTTTTGTGACGGATAGCGGTGAGCAAAGCCGTGCCTTTAATATTAAAGATGGTTATGCTTTGCAGCTTGCTGTAAAATGCGGGTATAATGTTTGCGCCATATCGGGCAGTCGTTCAAAAAGCGCCATTTACCGCTTAAACAGCCTGGGTATTAATGATGTTTATATGGGTACGCATACCAAATCGCAGCGCTTCAAAATTTACCTGGAAGAGAAAGCTATTATAGCTACCAATGTATTATACATGGGCGATGATATCCCCGATTTGGAGGTAATGAAACTTGCCGGCCTACCCGTTTGCCCTGCCGATGCGGTTGAAGAAATAAAAGCCGTAAGCGCCTACGTATCGCCATATGGCGGTGGTAAAGGCTGTGCCCGAGACATTATTGAAAAAGTGCTTAAAGTACAGGACAGGTGGATGAGCGAAGAGGCTTATAGCTGGTAACTTAAGTCAAAAGTCAAAATTAAAAGTCAAAAGTCTTCTATCCTTTGTCTGAAAGTACTTCATATACAAGTCATGTTATCCATAAATCCTTCATCCAAAATGAATATTCCCAAAATCATTCTTGCATCAAAATCGCCGCGCAGGCAGGAGCTTTTGCGTTTGATGGATATGGAATTTGAAGTGGTGCTGAAGGATGTGGATGAAAGTTACCCAGAAGGTTTAACGCCGCAGGAGGTTGCCGTTTATATAGCCCGTAAAAAAGCCGAAGCCTTTGACGAAACTGTAGGGGACGAAGTGATGCTAACCGCCGATACCATTGTTTGTGTTGATGGATTAATTTTAGGCAAGCCCGAAACCCCGGCGCATGCTGTGGAGATGCTGCAAATGCTATCGGGCAAGGTTCACAAAGTTATTACCGGCGTTTGCCTGCTGTATAAGCATAAATACAATGTGTTTTTTGATGTATCTGAAGTGTTTTTCCGAAAGCTTACTTTGGATGAAATAAGCAGCTATGTTGCTCAATATAACCCGCTTGATAAAGCCGGCTCATACGGCATACAGGAGCGGATTGGGCTTATCGGTATCGAAAAGATAAGCGGCTCTTACACCAATGTAGTGGGTTTACCTACCGAGAAATTGTACGCGCAGTTAGTTAATTTAAATAAATAATATTTAAATTAAACCTTTCGTTTCTCCATTGTCTAACAGTAAATATAAGGGAGCATTTTGTCATGAAAACAATTATTAACACAGGACTGGTATTGTTGCTGGTATCTGCCCTGTCTGCTTGCAGCAGTTACAACTATTACACCGCAGCAAAAAACAAAACAAATCTTACTGCCTACCGTACTTTTGCCTGGTTGCCGCCCGATGCGCAGCCAAACAAGGCAGGTGGCGTAGTAAAAAAGGAAATTGCCGACGAGAAGGTTAAAGAAACTACCATCGAGGCATTAACAGCCAAAGGGCTAAAACTACAGGAAACCGATCCGGATTTGCTGGTAAGCTATTCAACAGTAACAGGTAGGGGCGTAAAAAATGAATTTTACCCCGCTTATTACGGTACGCTTTACTCTGGCTGGGGCTGGGGTGGTTTTGGCTGGGGATACCGTCCGTTTTACGGCTACGGTGGCTTTGGCTACGGTTGGGGATATCCTTACTACGGCGGCGGCGTTGTTGCCCGTGTGCCGTATAAAGAGGGTACTTTGATCATCGATATTATCGACCGTAATACCAGGCAACTGGTGTGGCGCGGCTTTGGCGTTGGCGAATTACACAACCCCAAAACAACTTTAAAAGAATTACCAAAGGTGGTTAGCGGTATTTTACAGCAACTTAACCTTAATTACACCGGCCACGCACCGGTTGTTTTAGATACCAAAAAAGCCTGACACAAAAATTTATTTCACCTGCAAGCAATAAATTAAAAAATCCCTTTGGGTCTTAAGCCCGAAGGGATTTTTGTTTACGGCGCAAATGCATAACGGCAAAAATGCCGGTTGCAATAACCAATACAACCACCCAGGTATCCAACGGGCAGGCCGAGTTAAATGGGTCGGCATCATTGCATGGCAATTCGCCCTGGGCATTGCTAATAAGGGGTATTGTTAATAAAAGTAGGGTAGTTACCGTTTTGGTATTCAGCCTGTGCGCACAAATCTTCATCAGTTTTAATTATATTATTTTTTCATGAACTTGGCTTTTCCTAATGAATTGCCGCCTTTATCTTTTAGCTCAACTACGTAAACACCCGGCTTAAATTGCGAAACATTCTCGCTAAAAGCACTGCTATCGGCCGTTTTTTGCAACACCATCATACCTGTAACATCATAAATAGTTAATTTATAGGTTGATGCCGCTGTATTTGTTTTTCCGTAGGTTACATTAACATTAATCTTTTCTACAGTAGGGTTGGGGTACAAGCTAAACAGGCTTGCATTGCCGCTATTATCGTAATAAACACTAACCGGTGCCGAATAGGTAATATTGCCAAACAGGTCTACCTGTTTTAAACGGTACACATTATTACCGGTATTTGGTGTTTTATCGGTGTATTTATAAATGGTGCCGCCATCACTTTGTGTTTGATAAACCGGCGAAAAGTCGGTTCCGTTACTTTGTTGTTTTTCCAGCGTGAAGAAATAGTTTGAGCCCTCGTTGTACGTTCTCCAGGTTACCAGTACGCCATCTGTGGCCTTTTGAGCAGTAAATGTTGCCAACTGGTATCTGGCGCCCGGAAGCTGCTGGATGGAAAGCTCGAAGCGGTTGGCGCCAAAGGTATTGGTATCGCTTTTTAGCACATTGAAAGCGTATGACTTGTAGCGGCCGATATCGGTAGAATCCTTTTTAAAATGATCAAGCAATGTTATCTTATAGTTATTGGTGTCAATATTGCGGATGCCTTCCATTCTTAAAGTATACATACCATTGGTTTTACCATCGGCATACAGCTTAATTTTTAACCCTTTCCGGTAGTCAGGGAAGTGTTTCACTGCCGACCGGATCCCATCTGCCGATAAACTGGACATGTAAACCTGTGGTCCGGCCCCGTCAAGATCCCGTGCGTCGCCATCCTGGAAGTTTGCTCCCCACTTTTGACCAAAGTAAATACCGCAATAATCATAGGTAAGGCTGTCCTTTTCCATTTTCATGTACAGGCCGGTAAGGCTGTCTCGCTGTACGCTGTTGGGGCTGAGGGCATTAAAGCTTAAGCCCATATTTAGGCCGCCATTGCTTGCTAAGACCGGTTTTTGCGGCCCGGCCATAATAAGGGAAGTTCCTGTAAGCTGAACCGAAGGCGCTTTTTCCGATTCACTGAACGTTAGTACGCCGTTATTGCCGGCCGAACTTTTAACATGTACCATAAAACCTTCGCCGCTTAACGCGTAGCCCTGGCCGCCGGTTCCGGTAGGTGCCGAGGTGCCCGCAGCTGTGTACACAGTATAAGTTTGATTAGGGCTGTTTTTGGCCGATAGGATATAAATATTATCTATCCCGGTAGCTGCTGAAGCGTTGTCGGCCAATACTTTACTTAAATCAATTGTTGATGCATAAGGGTTGCCCACCAGGTTATAACCCGGTAACGCCGTTGCTGAATTTGATAATTTGTTTGCGCCGCCGGCAGGTGTATACCATAAGTTTACAGTAAAGCCCTGCTGATTTAGATAACCTGTCGCGCTCATGGTTGCATCTGCCGGTGTTATGGATGTGGAGCCGCTTGTACGGCTGCTTGGGCCTACAAAGTACATGATAAAGCCATTGCCGATAGGTACCGCTTTTGTAGTAGTGCCGTCGGTAAGGTCAATCACACTGTTGCCTCCGGATGTGTAAATATTATTAACACCAATGTGCTTACCCGATGTAAAGGTTTTATTATCAATTTTAAGCGGTTCTTTGTACAAATAGATGGTTGGGTTGGCGTTTGAAATGGTAAAGCCATTTGTACTGCCATTCAATCCGGCAGTCATAGCGCCTGCATAGGTAACACCGTTGTAAGTGTGGCTGCCCATATAATTCATAGCAAAAGTGTTGGTTGATGCTATGGTGGCACTTGTTTGATTAACAGGCGACGATAATACCCGGTAGCCCCTGTTTGATAAAGAGTTACCCCCGGTTAAAAAACGTTCTACCGCAACCTGGCCAGTGATTTTGCAGGCCGCCGGAATCACGGCAACAGCTGCCGATTGCGAAGCCGTACTTTTTAATGTCAATAATCCATTGCTGGCATTGTCAATAACCAGGTTGCCCTGTGTCATGGTTAACAAATTGTATACATCTACCGGCCCGCTTTTGATTGTAATTGTGCCCGATGCCGAGTTATTTACCGTCATGTTGCCCAACACGGCGGTGTTGGTATTATTGGTGCCGGTATAGGATTGTGCCGCCAGCGATCCGTTCCAGTTAATTGACGATGCCATATTGCTCGCGTTAAGTATCCCTGTGCCGCCGGTGGTTGTATTGTTGTAAATATTACATCCAACACTCAAAATATGACCATTTAAATTAAGCGATGCGCCATTGGCAATGGTAAGGCCATAAATCCCCTCATCGGCAGTTAAAGCCGGGTAATTACCTGTAGCTACAACCGGAACCACAAAAGATGTTTTGCTGTTAAATACGGGTGCCTGGCCTATGTCCCAGTTAGTTGCTGCGGTTGGGTCGGTACTGGCGGTACCTGTCCATGTATATACAAGGGCACCAGTGAGTGCCGAAGCGTTGGTTGGATAAGCAGAAACAGAACCACTGTAATTTGTAAAAGTTGTAGGATTTGATTGATTGTAATATTCCGCTTTTATCCAATCGGCCGATTTTGCAACGTTTGAGATGCGCACTTCATCCATATAACCGTTGTAAAAATTGGTCGCACTGGTAGTACTAAGGTAATCAACCCCTAATGAAATTACGTTACCGGCTTCAGGGGCATACCCGGTTACTGTGGTAGCCGAAGCCGTTCCGTTAACAAAATTTATAAACTTGGTGCCATCAAACTCGCCCTGAATATAAGTCCACGTTCCCGACGATACAGCGCCGGTTTGCAAAAGATTGCCGGGCACGGGATTGGCCGTTGTTCGTGTTTCTGTTTCAATTTTTCCCGATTTAACGCTTATTTTGTAGCCATGGCCATAGTTCAACTCGTCGGATATTATCTTGTTGTCGCTTGTATTTGTTCCGTTATATAACACCCATGCCGATAGTGTGAATTTGCCGGTAATGTCGGGATTTGTGCCGGCGCTTTGAATGATTTTACTGCTTGTACCATTAAAACTATAGCCTCCGCCAACAACCGGTATGCCGGCTGCTACGTGAATCTCATCGTTGCTTATGGTTGTATTTGATTGGGTTAGGTTTCGCCCATTGCTTGTTGCATCCAATACGGTAGCCGTGGCAGATCCTTCGCTAAAATGGTAAACTGCCAGGTAATCGCTTGACCATGTGGATGTGGCAAACGCCGCGGTGTGGGTAGGGGTAGCCGACCCAAAGTAAAATGTAAGGCTGGTATTTGTTGATGTTAAGGAGGTTATTCTTACCCAGGCTAACAATATTCCGTTAACCTGATCGTAGGTGTCAATCTGGTAATTCAATTCGGTAGTGCTGCCTGCAAGCGTAAAAGCAAAATCGTAGTTTGTACCTGCCGCAAGCCCACCGCCGTTGCCACTGGGGAATTGCACTTTATCGCCACAGGCATTGCCTGTTTTTAGCGCATCATCCTGTATATAAACCAGCGCGGGGAAATTTGTAAGGGTTGATGATATGCCACCTGTAATTGATGATGTGTTTAACACAATTGGCTTGCTGAAACCATAGCCGGCCAGTGCGGCACTGTAAACAACGGTTTGCGTTGATGTTGAGCTGCAGCCTGCGGTATTGGTTACCGTTAGCGTAATAGTTTTGGTGCCGGTAGTACTCCAGGTAACCGAAAAAGGGCCGCTTCCTGTTCCGGTTGCCGGTGTGCCGCCGCCAAAATCCCAGGTGAAAGTTGACGTTGCGGGGTCGGTACCCGTATAGGTAATGGTGGATGTCCCGGAACCAAACACTGGCGAAGTAGCTGTAAATGCCGATGATACCGCGGTAAGTAAGGTTGGTGTATATGTGGCTGTCGAACTGCAGCCACCGGGCCCACCGGTTACGGTGAGCGAATAGGTGCCGGCTACGGCACTGGCAAATGTTGGGTTTTGGCCGGTTTTTGTAGCGCCTGAAGGATCTGTCCAGGTGTAAGTAGCCCCGGTGATGGTAGGGGCGTAAATGGTAAGTGCACTACCTGCGCAAACCGGTGCATAGGCGCCTATTTGATTAATGTCATTAGATGCTGTAATTTCTGCCGATGTTAACACGCGACTGTACACAGCGATGTCATCAAGTTTACCGGTAAAATAAGGGTTGGCCGGTGCAGATGGCCAGATACCGAGGTTATCATAACCAATACGCCAGTATCCGGTAGTGTTTTCGGGCGTAGTCATCGTAGCATCAGAAGCTTGCAAGCTGCCATCTACATATAAAAACGATCCGCTTGAACCAACAGTCACAATAACATGGTGCCAGTTGCCATCGCTATAACTTGTAGTTGTATTTATGGTAGCATAACTGCCTACCCATATCCCAAAATATAGCTGCCCGGCACTATTCATGTAAATATGGCGGTCATATTGGAAATTTAAGCCTGTGGCATTCGCGCCAAAGCCAAATAACCTTCCACCAGGAACTGTGGTGTTAAACCATAAGCTAATAGTGAACGTAGATGGATTTACGTATGATTTTGCGGTTGAAACGTACTGTGTACTGCCGTTAAAGTTATAAGCCGTATTGGCAGCGCCATACCTGTCTGTTGTGAGGGTTGGGCTTGCCTGTAAAGTTCCGTTGTTGCTGTTACCAGATACGTCATTGGCATTGCCTTCAAACGGATAAGATAGCATAGCCCCGCTGTAAGGCGATGAAACTTCAGGATAAATAGTTGCTGTTACGGGCGTGCGCGACGTTTCTATGCCACCGGTGGTATATGAAACATAAAATGTTTTTGTGGTTACAATAGTGGGCGTGTACGTGGCAGATGTGGTACTCTGTAAAGCTGTGCCGCCGGAGGATGCCGCATACCAGTTATAAGTTCCGCCCGACGGGAACCCGCCAGATGCAGTTAAGGTGACCGCACCAGCACCACAAGCTGAGCCGTTGGTAACCGACGGGGGGCCTGAATTTACCGTTATATTTACCACTGTACTGCCGCTGCCACCTGTATTGTAGGCTGTAATAGTATAGTTGGTTGAAGCTGATGTGGCTGTGGGGGTGCCGGTAATTTGGCCTGTTGTTGTACTGAAACTCAAACCTGCGGGCAAAGTGGCGCTGATAGAATAGCTGGTAGCTAACGATTCTTTTATCGTATTGGTGCCATAGTCGGCCTCAAACAGGTTACCATTGGAGTCGAATGCTGCCTGACGGGGGCTGTTTAACCCTGTTGATAGTATACTGGTAACGGTACCGGTACTGCTAATGCGTTTGATGGCATTGTTGCCGTAATCGGCCACGTATATATTGCCATACGCATCTTCACCTAAATGCCTCGGACCGTTAAAGCCGGTTGCAAATGTGGTTTTGGTGGTTGATCCGTTGGCAACTTTAATTACATTGTTTTGCGTTTGCTGCGAAACGTATGTGTTACCAGATGCGTCGATAATTATTCCATATGCTGATGTGAAACCAGATAAAAAGGTGCTTGTTGCAGCTGTACCTGCGGCAATTTTAATGATTTTACCCGAACCACTATCGGCCACATATGCATTATTTGATGCATCAAACGC
Source organism: Mucilaginibacter ginsenosidivorax (assembly GCF_007971525.1). NCBI lineage: Bacteria > Pseudomonadati > Bacteroidota > Sphingobacteriia > Sphingobacteriales > Sphingobacteriaceae > Mucilaginibacter > Mucilaginibacter ginsenosidivorax. Next base: position 1,271,968 of record NZ_CP042437.1, on the reverse strand, counting down.
AATTCCCAAAGGGCTACTGAAACCGGTTATTGTATTCAATAACGTTCCTGTTGAACTATATTTTAAAACAACATTGTTTAAATAACAAGAAACATATATGTTACCTGATCCATCTACCGCTACCTCTGATGTTTGAAAGTATGGCGTATTAATAAAAAGGGTATTTGTACCGGCTGAGTTATATTTATATACATAGCCATTGTTAAAATCGGTAGTAAAAACATTATTTGAACCATCAATGAAAACGCTGTAGGCACTGTTTGCACTTACAAATGTAGAAACAGCACCGTAATTAGCAGGGGATACCGCCCCGCCCGAAGTTGTGGGAGAAAGTGTTGTAATTGTGGTGCCTACAGTGTAAACATTTGTTGAGGGCGAATAAGTAATGCCTGGCGCGGTTTGTGCCAGGAGTTGTATTGCCGGCAATGTCAGGACTATTAAAAAGATGTATAAACGTTTCAACTTATTGGGGGTAAAATTAACTTAGAACATCTCTGGGAGGTTTTTCCTTTAAGAAAATCTGTGTTTTTTTACGATAATGAAGTTGACTTTGTTTTGTATTTCCTAAAAAAATATCGAGAAAGTAGAATGCTATTTATCCCGACTTTGTTTTCTGTACTTACAGGTATTTATCAGAATTGTAATCGGTTGAAGATCAGTATAAAACACAGGTATACCCGGCCATGTTTTTTAAAAGAAATTTAACTTCCTTTTTCAAAGCAAGATGATTATTGATTGTTTGCTGTCCGGGCGTAAAATCAAAAACACGCGGATTAGCACCGTAAACATTTTTTTGAGCGTGCAATGCCCCGGAAAGTCAACAGGCAGGGTGCTGAAATGCGGATGCGCCTTTTGGGGCACACAGAAATTATGATATCAAAAGCCAGATATAAAACCGGCGTTTGGTAAAAAAGTATTTAAGATTGAAATGCTTTTTGTTTGCGGTGCAAATATACCGCAGCGTATACACCAGCTATAATTACAAGCGCCATTATCCAGGTATCAAGGGGACATGCTGAATTAAAAGGATCGGCGTCGTTACAAGGCAACTCGCCCTGGGCGTGGCCAATTACAGGTGCTGTTATGAAAAGAAACGTAGCTAATAAACTATAAACGTATTTTAACCCACTCTTACAAATCTTCATCAATATTTCTATTATTATTTTTTTACAAACTTAGCTTTTCCCAACGAATTTCCGCCATTTTCTGTTAATTCAACAATATAAACACCTGGTTTAAACTGCGAAACGTTTTCGCACCAGCTACTGTTAGCTGATGATCTTTGTGTCACCAATGTTCCTGTCGCATCATAAATGTTTAATTTATAGCTTCCGGTTGTTGCTGATGATGTTTTGCCGAAGGTTACGTTTACATTAATAGTTTCGGCAGTGGGGTTGGGATAAAGGGTAAACATATTGGCATTACCACTTTTGTCGTAGTAAATATTAACAGGGGCCGAATAAGTGATGTTACCAAATAAATCAACCTGTTTTAAGCGGTAAATGTTATTGCCCGAGTTTGGTGTTTTATCCGTATACTTATAAATTGTGCCGCCATTGCTTTGCAACTGATAAATTGGCGAGTAATTGGTGCCGTTTTCCTCTTGTTTTTCAAGTGTGAAGAAGTAATTACTGCCCTCATTATAAGCACGCCAGGTAAGTAAAATGCCGTCTGTAGCTTTTTGAGCGGTAAAACTTGCCAATTGATAGGCTGATGTGGGTAATTGCCTGATGGATAGCGCAAACCGGTTGGCGCCAAAAGTATTGGTATCGCTTTTTAAAATGTTGAAAGCGTAGGATTTGTAACGGCCGATATCTAACGAGTCTTTCTTAAAATGATCAAGCAGGGTTATTTTGTAATTTACGGTATCAATATTTTGAATGCCTTCAATTTTTAAATTATATAAACCATCGGCTTTGCCATCGGCATAAAGCTTTATAAGCGCACCCTTTTTATAATCGGGAAAGTGTTTAACTGCCGATCGTATACCATCTGACGAATAACTCGACATATAAACCCTCGGGCCGGCTCCATCAAGATCAAGAGCATCACCGTCATGGAATTTGGCATCCCATTGATCATTGAAATAGATACCGCAATAGTCATAAACTGAACTGTCTTTTTCCATTTTCATGAAAAAACCGGTTAACCCATCCTGTATAGATTGGATAGTTGGGTTTCCGCTGACCGGAAATAGTTCATTAAAACTTCTGCTGGTATTAATATCATTGATAGTAAGAATTGGCCTTTGTGGTGCCGATAAAATGGACGAAGTTCCTGTGAGCTGAATGAGCGGTGCTTTTTCGCTTTCTTTAAACGTAAGCGAACCTGCAGTTCCCGCTGATGACTTTACGTGCACCATGAATCCTTCGCCGCTTGCAGCGTAACCGCGGCCCCCGGTGCCCAGCGGGGCCGATGTGCCGGATGCGGTGTAAGCAGTATAAACCTGGTTTGGGCTATTTTTGGCCGATAAAAGGTAAATGTTATCAATGCCGGTACTGCTGTTATTGTCAGATAAAACTGTGGCCAGGTTTATGGTGCAGGGGTAAGGGTTGCCTACCATGTTATAGCCCGGAGATGACGGGGCCGTATTGCCAAGCTTTCCTACTCCGCCGTTAGGGCTGTACCACAAATTAACAGTTATATCCCCCTGGTTAATGTAACCCCCGGCAGTTAAGGTGGCATCAGCGGGAGGTGTTGAGGTTGATCCATCGGAGCGGCTGCTTGGTCCTACAAAATACATCAGGAACCCGTTGGCTACCGGTAATGACTGGCCCGGCGACGCCCCTGTTTGGGTATTGGTAAGATCGATAGTGCTGGTTGTACCCGATGCGCTTGTGGTATTGGTTGTGGTGATTTTTGTTACTGCAACATTTTTGCCTGATGTAAAAAGGGAATTATTATTATTTAGGTTTTCGCGATACACATAAATAGTTGGATTGGTATTGCTAAAACTAAAACCATTTGCAGGCGAGGTGCCCGGGCCGGCTGTAAATGCACCAGCGTAGGTAGCATTACGGTATACGTGGCTATTAAGATAATCTAATCCAACTGTATTTGATGTACTCGAAGTGGACTGCGATTGATTAACAGGCGACGAAAGCAGCCTGTATCCGCGATTGGTTGAAAGGCCGCCACCTGTTAAAAAACGTTCCACATTAAACAAGCCGGTAAATACGGTGCTTGAGCCTATAGTGCCTATGGATGCCGAACCATTTGCATCGGATTGAAGTGTAAATGTGGGGTAAACATTGCTAACACCGTTATTGGTATTGGTAATAACCCCATTAGTAGTAGATGTGGGGTAAATAATTGAAGTAGAACCCACATAAAACTTACCAACAAGAGTACCGCTAATATCATTCGTAATTTTAGGTTGGCTGCCATTTAACGTAACGATACATGATGAGCCGGAAGTTCCTGCATAAAAGGTACCGTAATTATTGATAGTACCGCTTGAACTAAGGCTGGATATATTTAACGTTGAACCGTTATTTGCTGTAAAAGTACCGTAGTTAGTTAATATAATGCTGCCATCAAATGTGCATTGCGTATTGTTAAAGGTCATGGTACCATTGGTGCCGGTAGTTGTGCTACTATATTGGTTGGTAATGTTACTTGGATTGCCGGTTTGCGCTATAGTGCAAGATGTGGCATTAAAAGCAGCACCGGTATTGGTAATACTCGATCCGGCAACCAGGGTAAACTTTGTAGATGTGGCATTAAAGGTACTGCCGGTGTTGTTGTTAATATTAGTGGGGTTGCCTGTCATGGTTACAAACGATGTGTTAGACGTTGTAATTGTGCCGGCATTAGTTAAATAAGCCCCGGCCCCGATAGTTGCTGTTGATGCGTTTAGCGAGAAACTGCTGCCTGAAGTAGTATTGTTGATAAATGATGGGCTTCCGGTTAAATTGAAATTTGATGATGATATCCCCGTAATAGACCCTGAATTGGTAATATCAGCACCACCCGTAAAATTAAAGGTGGATGCCGAAAGATCTATAGAGCCTGTATTGGTGATGTGATTGGGGTTACCTGTATTAATAGTTGATGAGCTATTTATATTCCAGTCGCCTGCATTTGAAATAGTTGTTCCTCCGGCGAAGGTTGCAGTGGATGCACTCATATTGACGATGCCCGTTGAACTGTTTGTAAAAGTAGTAGGGTTACCGGTATTAAAATTGGATGTTGTATTTAAATTAAAAGTTCCGGAGTTGGTAAAAGTTCCGGTGCCACCCACTAATGATAATGTAGCTGTATTTAAAGTTAAGGTGCCACTGTTTGTAATAAAGCCGCCAGGGTTGGAAGTGCCTATAGCCGAAGTACAAGAGTTTGCTATAATTGTACCGGCGTTTAGGAGGTTAATACGGGCTGCCAGGGAGATTGAAGATGATGCCCCCTGCAAAGTAATTTGCCCGGTACTGTTGTTAGTAATTGCCGTAATAGCCGAGCTACCCGGATCCTGGGTATTGATACTGCAATTGGTAAATTTTAATATACCGTTATTTACCAAAAATGCTGTGTACGGATTGCTTGAACTTACCGTTAAGTTAGCAGTGAAGTTTACAGTGTTACCCGATGAAACAGTAAGCGTAGACTGCGAGCCATTGGTGCTCTGCGTATACAATTGCGAACTTGACGATACGGTTGTGCTGCCTGTGCCACCCCACGTTAAAGTGTTATTGGAGTGTACCTGAACCCCGCCGGATGTTATTGTATTACCAGTGGCGTTGGTGGTAAACACCGCAGTTGCCGTGTTGTTAACATTAAGTTGGCCGTTAAGTGTCAAAACACCGTTAAATGTACCCGTTCCGCTAAGATCCATTGAGCCCGCAGTTGTAGAAACGGTGGAAGTGGTGCTGAAAGTGGTGCCTTTATTAACAACTATATTGGCCGTGCCGGCTACAGATCCGTTCCCGGTAAAGTTAAGAGAGCCTGTGGTGGTTCCGGTTCCAACGTTAATTGCAGAACTAACCGTTAAAGTTGGATTGAAAAAAAAGGTAACAAAATTTATATTAACGGTCCTGGTATTGCTGGCCGTGAGCGTATTTATCGATTGGATAAAATCTCCGTAGGTAATTGTTATCGTTACGTCGGTATTGATTATGGCAATATCCGAAGTGCCTAAAAGCCCGGGATAGGTGCCAAATGTTCCGCCAGACCAATTGCTTGCTGTTGTCCAATTGCCGGTAGATCCGCCTGCCCATGTGTACGTGGCTGCATTAGCATTTGTAATATCAAACGTCATTACAAAAAACAAAAGGCAAAAAAGCAATCTCATTTTCAACCAGAAATTAATTAAATAAGGTTTATATGCGTACACAGATAGGTTTTATTACGATAAAAATACCTAAACTTATTGTAAACAAAACATTTACGCAAATAAAAAAAAAGAAAGTTTCCTTACAGTTTTTATTGTGTGTTTAAAAATTGCTTGAAAAGAAAAATTGAGCAAAAACGGCTGCCTGCAGAGATTTTTTGCATGATATGGCCAGGTTAAAATTTTGCAGCGAAGCAATTTCTTGTTGTATTAACGGTAATTTTCTCCGTTTAAACCGGCTGCAATAAAATACAGCCACCTGCAACAATTGCCATTGTAATTCAAAAATGAAATAATTATGCCGGGTTAAATTAATCGGGATTAGTTAAAGTAAATGGCCATTTGCTTCGTGTGAACCAGTAATACCGGCAATTGTAAATGGTTGCCCCAGGCGTTGGGGTTATTTACAGCTGCCGTGGTGTTTACCAAAACCTACTATTATTACTGCTTTAAAAACTTAGCTTTCCCTAACGAACTACCTTGGTTGTCTTTTAACTCTACAATGTATACGCCAGGTTTAAATTCTGAAACGTTTTGACTGAATGAACTGTTGTCGGCTGTTTTTTGGCTTATCAACGAGCCTGTTACATCATAAATGTTTAATTTATAGCTCCCTGTTGCCGCCGATGATGTTTTACCATAAGTTACATTTACATTAATAGTCTCTGTAGTAGGATTAGGGTACAAGGTGAACATACTGGCGTTGCCGCTTTTATCGTAATAAATGCTAACAAGGGCCGAGTAGGTGATGTTACCAAACAGGTCTACCTGTTTTAGGCGGTAAATATTGTTGCCAGTATTTGGTGTTTTATCCGTGTATTTATAAATGGTGCCGCCATTGCTTTGTATTTGATACAAAGAGGCATAGTCGGTGCCATTCGCCTGTTGTTTTTCAAGGGTATAAAAGTAATTGTCTCCCTCGTTATAAGCCCGCCAGGTAAGCAGCACACCGTCTGTTGCCTTTTGTGCCGTGAAACTTGCCAGCTGATACCTGGCGCCGGCCGGTAATTGATGGACAGAAAGCTCAAACCGGTTGGCGCCGAAAGTATTGGTGTCGCTTTTTAAGATGTTGAAAGCATAGGATTTGTAACGCCCAATGTCTAACGAATCTTTTTTAAAGTGATCAAGCAGGGTTATTTTGTAATTGCTGGTGTCAATATTACGTATGCCTTCAATTTTTAAGTTGTATAAGCCATCGGCTCTCCCATTAGCATAAAGCTTAATGCTAACGCCTTTTTTATAATCAGGAAAGTGCTTTACGGATGCATTCACTCCATCAGATGAAAGGCTTGACACTAACACGCTTGAGCTGCTTGCATCCAACTCCGCCGCGTCTAAGTTTTCGTTATAGATGCTTTGCCAATCGCTTCTAAAATAAACGCCGCAATAATCATATGTAAGGCTGTCTTTTTCAATTTTTACATATAAACCGGTAAGCGGGTTACCTTGCGCGTCTAACTCTTTAACAGATGCAGTTTGAGGACTAAATGCCGCTGCAGTACTTTTAAAAGATTTGCCCGCGCCATCAAGCGTTAACGTTTGCGCTTTAGGCGACGACATAAGCAGGTTGCTGCCGGTAAGTTGTTGGCTAGCAACTTTATCTGTTTCTTTAAATGTTAATGAGTTGCCGCCGCTTGTTGTACGTACCAGGAAACCTTCGCCACTTAAGGCGTAACCAATACCAGGCGCCGATGTTCCGTTTGCAGTGTAAGCATAATAGGCCTGGCCGGGGCTATTGGTTTTATTTAGTAAATAAGCGGTACTTATATTGGAGTTATGGCCCAGCACGGTAGCTATATTAATGGTGCTGGGATAAGGGTTGCCCACCATATTATAACCCGCACCGCCGGTTAAGGTACTTAACGAGTAAGATAGCTGGCCTGTACTTGCATTTGACGAGCCGTTTTTTGGGGTATACCATAACGCAACCGTAACATCGCCCTGGTTAATGTAACCTACATTGGTAATATAACAATCCAACGGGCTGCCTGTAGTGCCATCGGTACGGCTATTGGGGCCAACATAATAAAGTATATAACCGTTACCAACCGGCATGCTTACAGCACCAACTCCATTTAGGGTAACTGTGCTGGCACCAATGGCTGTAACTCCTACGTGTTTGCCTGAATTAAAAGAGGTGTTACTTACGGCTCTCGTTTCGTTATAAAAATAAATAGTTGAATTGGTATTGGCATAACTAAACCCGCTTGAGTTGCCACTTGGCCCGGCAGTAAATGCGCCGGGATAGCTGGAATTGGCAGTTGTACTGCTGTAAACCGTGTAGCTGTTTTTTAATGTATTTAAGCTGATATAATTGGTATAAGTAGTGCTGGTAGAGTAAGGATTTGTAATGTTAGTGGGCGATGAAAAGATTCTGTATCCGCGGTTGGTTGCCAGGTTGCCGCCGCTTACAAAACGTTGAACATTATAGGTGCCCGCAATTGCCGGCGTATTGTTGGTATTGGAGAGTATTTGATCAAAAGCAGCCGAACCCAAAGCATCGGACATTAAAGTGAAAAATGAGTAAGCATTGTTGGTATTGGTTACCGTAGGTTGGTAACCTCCAGAAATACTTATAATGGAGGTTGACCCAAGGTTAAAGTAAGCAGCTTGTGACGAACTGCCGGTATTGGTAACAAAACAAGCCTGTGCGCTTAATGTAATTAAACAAGGCGAGCCCGAAGTGCCGGCATTAAAAACTCCGGTATTGGTTAATCCATCCTGATAGGATGCCAGGTTGATATACGATGTAGAATCGGCTGTAAACGTACCACTGTTGGTTATATTCATGGAGTTGTTGCCGCCGGTGCCAAGGTTAAAGGTAGTGCCCCTGGCTTTTACAACCGAGGTGGAACCTGAGTTTTGAAAATATGAACCAGAACCCTGCAGGTTATAAGTTGATCCATGGTCAGTATAAGTGCTTGTATTAGAGATATAAGAGTTGGACGTAGTCATGTTAAATACACAGGCCGACTGGGTAGTTAATGTACCCGTGTTTTGAATGTAGTTGCCATTATTAAATGAAAACGTTGTGCCTGTTGCTTTTAAAGTTGCCGAGTTGTTTATATAAGCGCCGGATCCATATAAGTTAACAGTACTTGCATTTGCTGTAAACACGCCCGACCCTGAATTAATAAGGCGCCCGCCATTATTGCTTAACCTTAAGGTAGATGAGGATGATAAATTAACCGTATTTGTATTAGTGAAAATTGAAGGCCCGCCCGAAAGATCAAAATACCCGCTGCTTAAAATGTTAACAGTACCGCTATTGGTTAGATCGCTTGATGAGGAAAACTGGCCTGATGTACAGGTAATTGTACCCGAGTTATTTGTGGCTGCACTTGTACTGATTAAGGCACTTGCCCCATTTATATTAATAGTGCCGCTATTATTTATGGTATTTGAAATGGTAAATGTTGCATTGTTTAAGTTGAGTGTACCTGCATTGGAGAACGCGGGTGGATTATTAAAAGTTACAGCAGTACCCGATGGAAAATTAACAATTGCGTTTGCGCCTATAACAAACCCGGATAGATATTGAAAGCCAACCGAGCTGCCCACATTAACCGTTCCGGGGCCACTAAAGGTAAGCCCGCTTGAAGTAAAAACCGGCTGGGCTGTGCTTATACCAGTCACGTTAAGTGTAGGATTTCCGGTAAAAGTAACGGTTAAATTATAAGTTCCGTAAAAAGGAGTTTGTAAAGAGCTTATGGTTATTGTGCTGGTGAGATTGATTGTTACATTGCTGGTCCAGATTTGTGCAACATCACTTGTGCCGCTGCTTCCCGGATAGTTGCTGACACTATTTGTAGTGATATTAAACCAATTGTTAGCAGTTGTCCAGTTAGTTGTTCCCGCGTTGCCGGTCCAAAAGTACGAAGCTGCTGTTACAGGTTTACTAAATAATAAAATGAACGATAAGATAACTCCAAAAAGTATTCGTGTTTTCAAATAAGTACTAATAAAATAGGGGTATACAAAAACAATATTAAGCGAATTTAATCGCTTAAAAATAATAAAAATTTCAATAATCGCATTATTAGGGTAGTAAATCGATAAAGAAATTGCGGTTTTGCGAAAAAAGTTGCAAAATTGATTGCGATAAAGTTGTTCTGGTTTTCACCTAAAGAAAGGATGGTTTCCTGAGATGAAAAAGTGGTGTTATGGAGCGTGTGGCTTAAGAAAACTAAATCGTATTAATTACAAAACTATCGCTAAGGTTAATTTCTGTTGTTTTCGACAACGCGCAGTATAATTAGTGAATTGGAGTTCCAAATCGGGGATAAAACAGCGTGAAAAACCTATAAGCAGGCAGCAATAATGCCGGTATCTGCCTTAAATTTAATAACTAATGGAAATCTGGCCTCTTAAATAAGTAACCGCTTTGCCACTCATAAGTACGCGGTCGCCTTTAAGTTCGCACCAGAGTTCGCCGCGGCGGGACGAGATCTGGTAGGCATGCAATGTATTTTTACCTAATTTTTTTGCCCAGTAGGGGATCAGGTTGCAATGGGCCGATCCGGTAACCGGGTCTTCGGGGATACCCGCACCGGGGGCGAAGAAACGCGATACAAAATCGCTGTGATCCCCAGGCGCAGTAACTATCACGCCAACGGTATCCATTTTTGACAAGGCAAAAAAATCAGGTGTAATGTCTTTAATATCCTTTTCGCTCTCATAAACCAGGAAGTAGTCCCTTGAGCGGAAAAAGGCCTGCGGCTGTTTTTCGCCTAATGCCTCGGCCAGCCCGTTTGGCGGCTCGATAGGTATGGGCGGCCTTGATGGGAAATCCATGGTGTATTTATCGCCAACGCGTTTAATATGCAAAGTACCTGCTTTTACGGTTTCAAAATGTATTTCATCGCCCTCAAAGCCCAGTTCGGTAAACAATATATGAGCGGCTGCCAGGGTGGCGTGGCCGCAAAGGTCAATCTCATATTCGGGGGTAAACCAGCGCAGTTTGTAGCCGGTATCGGTTTTTACAAAAAAAGCGGTTTCGGCCAAATTGTTTTCAACGGCTATCATTTGCATGGTAACATCGGGCAGCCATTCTGTAAGCGGGCAAATAGCCGCGGGGTTGCCTCCGAATAATCTATCAGTAAAAGCGTCGGCCTGGTATATGGGGATAGTCATAACAAATGTTCTGGTGTAGCTAATATAGTGATGAGAATCAAGAATAAAGCGTAAACAATCAATAAAAAAAGCATCATTCATTTTGAGTGGATAACTTCCTGTAATATCCCGTCCCGATTTGTAATTCACAAGCACGCCGCTTGCTTAATAATTAGGACGACAAAAAAAATTAATTATTAAACAATTCAATGTGTCAATTTGACTCTTTGTATGAATAAATTGTTTTTATTCAAAAAAAAATCGCTTACTTAACCTATCTTTTTAATGCTTTATCACGTAGAACTGCCTTTTTAATTAATTATTTATTTTAAATGGAAAAGCTGAAACGAATTATTGGTTATGGCGATCCAGCTTTATCGCTCGAGAATAAACTTTTTAATGCCATAGCCTTATTCATTTGCCTTAATAACATTATATCCGTTAGTATCAATGTGTTTTTAGGGTTTAGCTGGGGGCTGATACTGGCCAATCTTTTTGTACTAAGTTTCTCTGCATTTGCTTATTACCGTAGCCGTTTTGTACACTATAGCGAAAACACCGCTTACATATACATTGGTTTGGGTATTGTTGCCATGTTCCCGGGATGGTTTTACAATGGCGGTATCGGCGGGTCAACCACCCAAATAGGCATCTTTTTAATTGTATTAATAACCTTATTAGTAAAACAGCGCTATCATTATATTTTCATTGCTTTGTTGTGTGCTGTTTTTATTACCTGTTATCAGTTAGAAAAAATACATCCCGAATGGGTATCAGGGGCAACAAGCAAAGCATCTGCCGAATTTGACCTGATTGCATCTGCTATAATTAATATCATATTGGTGGGCTTATTAATAGGCTTCATTAAAAAAAGCCACGAGAGCGATAAGCGCGACTTAATAAAAAAAAGCGAGCAACTTCAACAATCGCAAATTGAATTGCAGTCTTCAAAAGAAGAGGCCGAAGCCGCCACATTTGCCAAGTCGAACTTTTTGGCCAATATGAGTCACGAAATACGCACCCCGCTAAATGGCATCATCGGGGCTTCGCAGTTATTATCCCGGTCGGCACTTACGCCAGAGCAGCACGAACTTTTACAAACCCTGCAATCAAGCGGACACATCCTTATCAATATCATCAGCGATATATTAGATATTTCGAAGATCGAGGCTGATAAATTAACCATTACCCCGGTTGCCACCAACATCAGGCATTGTGTTAAAACAATCATTGATATCAGTCAGCCGGGAATCACCAATTTTCATAAACCTATCAACCTAAGTTATCATGTTGATGATAATGTATCGCAATTTGTTAAGGTTGATGAGGGGCGTCTGCAACAAATTTTAGTAAACCTGGTAGGTAACGCCATTAAATTTACCGATGAAGGCGCGGTTACCGTAACAGTTAAGGGCTCCGAGATAAAAGACGGCATACAAGATATCAGCTTCCATGTAAAAGACGATGGCATAGGCATTAGCCAGGAATCATTAACGCAACTATTTAAACCCTTTACGCAGGTAAATACAACAGCCCTGCGTAAGTACGGCGGCACCGGCCTTGGCCTGTCTATCTGTAAAAAGCTGGTGGAGCTGATGGGGGGCAAAATATGGGCTATTAGTAAAGAAGCCAAAGGATCGGTGTTTATTTTTAATTTGCCCTTGCAAATTACCAGCGGCGATTTGCCCACCGACACAAAAACGGATAATAAAGAGATTTTTAGGTACCGCCCGCTCAAAATACTTCTGGCTGAGGATAACAAAATGAACCAGCTGATAGCCAGCAAAATTTTTAAAAAGGTTGGCTATAGTATCGACATTGCCGAAAACGGAGTTGAAGCCATCCAGATGAGTGACAAGCAGCATTACGACCTGATATTTATGGATGTACAGATGCCCGAAATGGACGGACTACAGGCCACCCGTACCATTATTAAAAAGCATGGTAAAAACGCGCCCCCAATTATAGCCATGACGGCCAACGTTTTAAGTGAAGACGAAAACGAGTGTACCACAGCCGGAATGAAGGATTTTGTAAGTAAGCCCTTTACCTTTGAGCGGTTGGAGAACGTAATACAGAAATGGACTAAGGTTTGATGGTCCAAAATAAAAAAATCAGTAAATAATACCATTCAAACTATGTACAGTACCATTAAAGCGATGGTATTGTGTGTAGCTTTGAATCATGATACAAAGTATTCCCGTTTATGATATTTGTTCCTTGTCTGACGTAAGGCAGGACGATTTATTGATAAGCCGTTTTGCACCTTATCTTGATGCTCATAAAAACCTGTTTTTTCCGCACAGGCACTCTTTTTATCACCTGGTACTGTTTACCCGGGGCGCAGGCACACATAGTATCGATTTTGAGCGTTTTGATGTAATGCCAGGTCAAATATACTTTATGGTGCCGGGGCAGGTTCACTCCTGGCAGTTTGAGGGTTTTACCGACGGGTATATCATCAATTTTTCGGAGGCTTTTATCCAATCGTTTTTATTACAGCCGGGTTACCTGGATAGCTTTTCATTTTTTAACGGTAATTTAAAAGACGCGGTGGTTAATTTACCTGCCGATAGTTTTGCTACAGTAAAAGAGCTGTTTGAACACATTATTTTCGAGATAATGAAACCTGCGCCATTGGGCAGTGATATGGTGCGGCTGCTGATGCTGCAGATATTCATCCATGTGAACAGGCTTAATTCCAATCCGGCAGGTTCGGGCAAGCTAACCTACAACCAAACGCTGCTAAAAAACTATCAAAAATTAATTGAACAGCATTATGCAGATATTAAGCTGCCAAAAGATTATGCCGAACTGTTGTACATTACCCCAAATCACCTTAACGCAGTTTGTAAGGACTTGTTAGGTTTATCGGCAGGCGAGTTGATTCGTAACCGCACGTTGCTGGAGGCTAAGCGCTTGCTTACCAATCCGCAGCTAAGCATCAGTGATATCTCACTCAGGCTGAATTTTAGCGACAACTCTTATTTTACCAAATTTTTCAAAAAAACAGAAAGCGTTACTCCCGAAGAGTTTCGCAAACAAATATTAAAACCTTAAAACTGGTAACATTATGGAAAATACCCAATATAAATTAGCGGCCTGGCCGGCCATAGTACACGCCAAATGTCCCCGTTGCCGCCGCGGCGACTTGTTTGCCAACAGCATGTATGGCTTTAAGGGCCAGGTAATGAACAAAACCTGCCCGCACTGCGGCCTTGTTTATGAGCGTGAGCCCGGCTATTTTTATGTAGCCATGTTTGTGAGTTATGCATTAAATGTTGCTGAGATGGTTACGCTTGCGGTTGCCATTAGTGTTTTAACCGGCAGCAGTAACCCGTGGTTATATTGCGGCATTATATTGAGTGTGGCTGTGGTATTGTCGCCTTTTAATTTCAGGTATTCAAGGGTTGTGTTGTTACACTGGTTAACTCCGGGTTTACATTATCATCCCGAAATGAGTAAGGATAATTTGTAAACCATTAAACCAAGTGGCGCGCTTTCTGTCAAAATTATAACAATTCATATTTACCGTGACTTTAATTTTTTGAGTTATGAAAGCGAGAATAGAAAACATAAAAACCGATATGTACAAAGTGTTTGTAACAGGCAATGCCGATAACGTACAATTAGCCAAAGCTTACTTTTTATTGGCAATCCCTATGCTAACCATATTTTTCACCTTCGGCCATTTTAAGTATTAATATATGCAGCCGGCAGTATATAAAAACAAGTCAGCCGGTACATTTCTGCACCGGCTGCTTGCAACTGTTTCCCTAACTAAATTAAACTAAAATTAACTGAATCGAACTATTTGAATTTTTGGGGCAGACTAAATTGATTGAAGGCCATCTGGAAATTAACGAGGCCCGAATATTTTTTATAGGCCTGGGATATATTTCCGTTAACTGCATAATAGAAATACGAAGGCGCGCTTTCTTTTACGCTTGTAAGTACATAAGGCCCCGTTTGGTTGGCAGCCATTGTTGAATCATGCGCCGGGTTTTCGTTACCAGGCTGTGGTGATGTAAATTCGTCTGTTTGCGATTGAACCTGCGGATCGGATGCAAATACACTGGCACATGCCAATAGCACGAGTGATGCAATCACGAAGAATAAAAAATGGTAGAATAGTTTCATAGCGATAGGCGATTAAAATCAGGACCAGGTATTAAATAAATGTTACATCAAATATACGGCTTGACAATTAAAAAACACACGGTGTTTTCACCGAAAATGCATACGTAGTTTTACGCAATTTTCAAGAGAAATTAGGTTTTGCTGATATATTTTATACTTATTGCCCTCAGATTTTAAATTCTTTGTAACATACCTATTACAATTAGGCTGCAAAATCCACACCTGTCTTTAACTGATCGGACGGCGGTTCGTGGCTGTCATTTCGTGCCCCCCATAATGGCCGCAAACCAATATCGGTGTTGCTGCCATTATGGTTAAATACGGATTAGCTTTAAACGAACGGTACTGCGTTTATAAAGAAATTGGCAAAAAGATAAGCATTAAACCTTAAAGCATTCAGGTAGCCCACAAAAGTGCGAAAGCAAGAACCGGATAGGGCTACAACACTTCGCCGGCAGAAGCCTATCTTTGAAATATGAACGGTTTAGCCTGGCGAGAGCCGTATCCGGTTATAAACAAATGGGGATATCGTCACAAAAAGCGTGCGATAAAACTGTTAAATATAGATAGTGTTTTACGAACACCACAAAAACCATACCGCTTGCCTGTTTCACTTGTTTTTATCCAAAAACAGGATAAATTATCAATATGTGTTTTTTAACAATCTGTAAATCAATATATTAAAAAAAATATCTATAGCTTATTTTTTTTGAAAATACACCCTACAATTGTAATTTTTTACAACAATTTTATAACTTTGGTCGTTCTGTAGTAAATAAAAAGTACAGAGAGGTTTATAAATAGATGAGACAACTCAAAATAACGCAATCCATTACCAATCGCGAATCACAATCGCTTGACAAGTATCTGCACGAGATTGGTAAAGTTGATCTGATAACAGCCGAAGAAGAAGTAATATTAGCCCAAAAAATCCGTGAAGGCGACCAGGCGGCATTGGAGCGTTTAACCAAAACCAACCTGCGCTTTGTTGTATCCGTTGCCAAGCAATACCAAAACCAGGGCCTTACCCTGGGCGACTTGATTAATGAGGGTAACCTCGGCCTCATTAAAGCCGCCAAGCGTTTTGATGAAACCAAGGGTTTCAAATTCATATCCTATGCCGTTTGGTGGATCCGTCAATCAATATTACAGGCTATTGCCGAACAATCGCGTATTGTGCGTTTGCCGTTAAACCAGGTAGGCTCATTAAGTAAAATAAGTAAAGCATTCTCCAAACTGGAGCAGGAGTACGAGCGCGAACCATCGCCCGAAGAACTTGCCGATATTTTGGAAACTACTGTAGATAAGATTTCCGATACCCTCAGTAATTCAGGCCGCCATGTATCTATGGATGCCCCCTTTGTACAGGGCGAAGAAAACACCTTATTGGATGTACTCGAAAATCAGGAACCCAACACAGATTCCATCCTGATCAATGAGTCGTTATCCGAAGAAATTAAACGTTCGCTATCAACTTTAACCGAGCGCGAGCGTGAAATCATTGTGCTATTTTTTGGTTTGGGAACGAATCACCCGCTTTCATTAGAGGAGATTGGCGAGAAATTTAACCTTACCCGCGAACGCGTTCGCCAGATAAAAGATAAAGCCCTGCAACGTTTGCGCCATACTTCAAGGAGCAAAATTTTGAAATCGTATTTGGGATAATTCAGCAGAGTCAAGAGATAAGAACCAGGAATTAAGATATAAAAGGCCAGGATTGAGCGAACTACTCAAATCCTGGTTTTTTTTTTAGAGAGACGGATGACGTAAAACTCGCTGCAATCGCACCCCATAATTACAAACCTGCAACATTTTAACCTCCATAAAATTTAATCCTCAAATTGCCGTTACATAGCTAACCTGTCATAGTTAGCTCAATGGTAAAATCAATAAAAATAGGTTGGTACTTTTATAAACCGTTAATGGTATGGTGCACGCTCGCCTCGCTTGCCTGTGTGTATTACCTTACCTCGCGTCAATTAAATGTTCCGTTTGCTGTAATATGTAAACTGGTTAGTTACGCCGCCATACTTGGCGTGCAGTATCTGAATTTTAACGCGGCGCAAACCTATTTCTATTTTCGCAATGCCGGCTACAATATCAACGTACTTTACTTATCAGTATTTGCCTGCGATTTTATCGCTTTCATCATCCTTTTATCCTTATCAACCATCCGTTAAATTTGGAGCCACTCATATTAAAAACCGATAGCGTACAACTGGAGTTTGGCGGGCGCAAAATATTACAGGATGTTTACTTGGAATGCAAACAAGGCGAAGTATTGGGTATCCTGGGCCGAAACGGCTGCGGCAAGTCATCTTTATTAAGGATCATATTCGGCACACTCCGCCCTGCCTATAAACACGTAAGTATTAACGGGGAATACATCAAAAAAGGCTATAAAAACATGCGTGTGGCGTACCTGCCCCAGCATAACTACCTGCCCAAAGGCATTAAAATAAAAAAGCTGGCGGCAACCATTATTGACGACCGCTTTTGGGGCGATTTTTCGACTCATCCCATCTATGAAAAATATGCCGAAAAAACTATAGCAGATTTATCAGGCGGAGAACTGCGGCAACTGGAAACATTGATGGTTATTTACAGCAAAGCCGATTTTATTTTACTTGATGAGCCTTTCACCCACATCTCGCCCATACAGGCCGAGGCTTTTAAAGAAATTATCAGGAAATGCGCCAAAATAAAAGGCATCATAGTAACCGACCATCAATATTACAATATCCTGGATGTAAGCGACCGGATTATACTGATTACCGATGGCTACACAAGACCAATTCGCAATAATGATGAATTGGTTACTTATGGTTATGTGAGCCATATTAATTAAACACCACGCCATGTAACATATAAGCAACTGGCACTGTCTATTACCTAAACAACCACGATGCCCCGGCCTTACGTATATTTGATAGTTTTGTTATTTGTTGCCTGCTGGCAAAAAGGCGGGTGCAGCACAAACACATCTATCAACGGCATCACATTCAAAGATGCCAAACGCGGACCGGACCCCGATCCCTCGGGCGATTTTAATACACTTATAGTACCTATAAAACGGGCCGGTAACCTTATCCTGGTAGAAGCCCAGATTGACTCTGTTGCAGGCAACTTTGTACTGGATACCGGTGCGCCTTATCTGGTTTTAAACGCTACCTACTTCAGATACATGCCCGTTATAGCCGACCAGGAGTCGGCAGGTTTAAATGGCAACGCGCCTGGCGCTTTTACTACCGAAGTGCACAATTTCAGCATACTCGATTTGCATTACCCGCGCCTTACAGCCGATGTAACCGATTTGTCGGCCATCGAAAACGGGCGCAATGTTAAAATACTGGGCTTATTGGGCACCCGGCTGTTTAAAAAGTTTGCTATTACTGTTGATTTGTTCAGGAACACCCTCTACATCCACAAACTGAATGACGACGGTGAAATACCTGTAAATGAAAAAGTTTTTCACGAACCGTGGATGTTTACCACGTTTAATTATACCAATGATGTAATGTTTATAAAAGGCGTTGCCAATAATACACCTCTGTGGTTTGCATTTGATACCGGAGCCGAAACCAACTTAATGGATTATGACAGGGTGCGCAAACTATTGCCCGGCATGGCGGTACTCAACCGTACAAAAACCACCGGCATTGGCGGCTCGTCATTTGAGGTGATTTACGCCAGGTTTGATACCCTAACCGTTGGCGGCCGGCGGTTTGTGAAAAACCGCGTGCTGTTAACCAACCTTGATAAAATGGGCAAAGCCTACGGGCACACTGTTGACGGGATACTTGGTTTTGATTTTTTTATCCGCGGTATCTTTAGCATCAACTTTGTAAAAAGAGAATTTGAAATGTACATTTACACTAACCAGTAGTATGAAAAAGTGCAGATCGGTTTTAATTATTTTTTTGTTGTTTACCTGCTTCTCCATTGCAGCAGGGGCGCAAACACGCAATTCCCTTGTGTTAGGTAAAGATCATTTGATTATGCTGCTTGATCTGCGTTCGTCAAAAACACAACTGGATAGTATTTTAAAAATCGCTGGTATCAAAAAACCAAATGGCGCTGCCATTTTAAATGGCGATTTCTCGTCATTGGCCAAAGACGGATGGAACATTGGCAAACGCGATAAAAATATGGTTAGGTTTGACAGGTCGCTTACCGACTTAAACCTGAACCCACAAAATCCACCCTACCAGATAACCACTAACCTTGATGGCAATATTGATGCCCCAGCGGGTATACCTGGCTATCCTGCCGATGAATTATACGGTATAAACAAGTTTATGCGGGTTACGGTATATGAATTACCATCGGGCTTAACGCGCTTTTACCTGCCCGGCTATTTAAACGCTAAACGCGTTTTATTATCGGGTAACTTTAACAATTGGAGTACGCTGAAGGGGGTAATGGCAAAAACCGATAGCGGATGGGTAAGCGATGTAAAACTGGCACCCGGGGTATATGAATATAAATATATTATAAACGGCCGCTGGCAGCGCGATAAAAGCAACCTGCAGCAACACCCGGATGGTTTTAGTGATGTAAACTCGGTTTACTACCGCGTTAACCACACCTTTAGGCTTGCCGGCTTTACAGGTGCCCACAAAGTTACCATAGCTGGTAGTTTTAATAACTGGAATACCGATAATACTCCGCTACAAAAAAAAGACGGTGGCTGGGAAACCAAACTTTACCTGCGCGACGGCACACATACTTATCGCTTTTGGGTAGATGGCCAATGGTACGCCGACCCGGCAAACCCGGCGAAAGTAAAAGATAACGGAGGGCATATTAATTCGGTGCTAAACCAGGGCGAGGCGATTAGCTTTAAACTTGATGGATATAAAGACGCTAAAGCCGTTTACATAGCCGGCAGTTTTAATAGCTGGAAGCCCAATGAAATAAGCCTCCGGAAAACGGCTGCAGGCTGGGCCATAGCCTTAATGATTCCGGCAGGTAATTACGGTTACAAATTTATTGTTGACGGAAACTGGATAACCGACCCTAAAAACCGCCTTTACGCTATTGAAGGCGGCGTAAATAACTCCTTTATTGCCGTTAAGCCCAATTACACGTTCAGGCTTAAGGGGCACGCCAACGCCGGAAGCGTGCACCTGGCAGGCAATTTTAATGATTGGGACCCATCGGGTTTCACCATGGCTCACAATGCCGACGAATGGGTAATAAACCTGTACCTTAAACCGGGCAAATACCGGTACAAGTTTTTGATTGACGGCAACTGGATTCTTGACCCGGCCAATAAACTTTACGAACAGAATGAATACAATACAGGAAATTCTGTTTTGTGGGTGGAGTGAGTTGTGAGTGGGATTTTGTTAAATTGAACAATCCGGTAGTCCGGTAAATCTTTTGAAGTCCTGCGTCAGACAAAATATGGCTGTAGGAGTTTGTGCGGATTAGAGGCGCTAAATAAAGATTGCCGGCAGGGATCCGCAAGCTGTTGGTTTACGGTTGTTGCCGGCAATCTGTGTGTAAAATAATCTCTTGTTTAGCAAAAATTAATAGGCGCTTGCCGTTGTCAATAATTCAATAGCTTCGTTGCTTAGTTGTAACGTTGCTGCTTCGGCAAGCTCTTTTAATTGGGGAATGTTGGTGGCGCTTACTATGGGGGCCGTTACTGTGGGCCTTGCTATTAGCCAGGCTAATGCAACAGCGGCTGGTTTGCTGTTATATTGCGCCGACACTTCATCTAAAGCACTCAGGATACGCAGGCCACGCTCGGTAAGATACTTTTTAACCATGCCCGCGCGCTTACTGCCTTCCAGATCGGCCTCAGAGCGATATTTGCCGCTTAAAAAACCACTCGCTAACGAAAAATAGCTGATAACGCCTATGTTTTGTTCTTTGATGAATGGTTCAAACGTGGTTTCATATTTTTCCCTGTCAAACAGGTTGTATTCGGGCTGCAGGCTTTGGTAGGCGGTTAGTCCTTTTTCGCGGCTCACTTTGAGCGACTCATGCAGCCTTTCTACCGAAAAATTGGATGCGCCGATGGCCCTTACCTTGCCCTCTTTTACCAATTGATCAAACGCGCTTAACGATTCTTCAACCGGTGTGTTTGCATCATCAAAGTGCGATTGGTAAAGGTCAATATAATCGGTTTGCAACCGGGTTAATGAAGCCTCGGCCGCTTTTATGATATAATCCTTTTTAAGCCCTCTTTTATCGGCCGAAAGCTCGGCCCCAACCTTTGTGGCTATAATTACCTTGTCGCGTTTTCCGCTTTGTTTAAGCCAGTTGCCAATCTCGGTTTCCGATTCGCCCCCCTGGTTGCCGGGTACCCAGGCAGAGTAAACGTCGGCCGTATCAACGGCGTTAAAACCTGCATCTAAAAAAGCATCCAGCAATAATGCCGTGCCGGTGCCTTTAACTGTCCATCCAAACACATTGCCCCCAAAAATCAAAGGAGCTGTTTTAATGCCCGATGAGCCTAATTCGCGTTGTTCCATAGCATAAATTGTTAAAAAACTAATATGCTGATAAAAGTACCGGCGTGGTATAATTGTTTGTCAGGGAAATGAAATAGTTGTGAGTTGTGAGTTGTGAGTTGTGAGTTGTGAGTTGTGAGTTGTGAGTTGTGAGTTGTGAGTTGTGAGTTGTGAGTTGTGAGTTGTGAGTGGGCATTATGTTAAATTAGCCCGTCCGCAGGCAACGCCCGGATGAGTAAGCAAGAAGTTAGTATCAGGAATCAAGATTTTTTGCTCATTATCAAGTAGCGGAAAAATCGCTCAACTCACCATTCACTACTCACCACTTACTTCAAAATGCTATCCGTCACCTTCGCAATGTCATAGCTTATTTTGTTGATGAAACCCAGCTGTTCTTTCAACAGGTTTTCGTCGGCGGTAAGTTCGGGTTTTTCAACTTCGGGCAATAGGGTTTTGCCAACCGTATATTCAATACTTTGGCCATGCAGCTTTTTGTTGCTTTCGTTAAGTACCGATATGTTTTTCTTGAGCAAGCGCAGTGCTTCGGGGTGTGGCCGCTGAGCGTTTTTTACCAGGCCGGCTTGTATAACGGCTATATATGATGATAAAATATGGTTAAGTACCACAAATTTGTGCACCTCCTTAACGTTACGCTGCTTGCTTTTGGGCTCGGACGTCATACGCTCAAAAGCGGCCGATAAGTTGGCCGATTTTACGTAGATATCTTTACGGGCCAGCTTGTAGGCTGTAGTACCTATAGTTTTGCCCGATAAACTTTCGGCAATGGTAATCAGGTACTTAATGTTGGCTGTTACAACATCGCGCAGGGTTTCTTCAATTATCTCAAACTCCCATGTTGGGAAAATAAGATAGCTGGCAATAAAGGCTATGGACGAGCCTATTACTGTATCCAATATGCGCTCCTGCGCAACGTTCAACAGGCCTACTCCCAAAAACTTAAACAGAATGAGCACGTAGGGTGTCATGAAAATAACGCTTACCACATAGTTTAGCCGCTGAAAACTATAAGCCCCCACCATAAATATGGTAAGTAAAACAAACTGAACGGTGCTATCGGGTATAAAGTTCAATATCAATATGCCCATTGCGCCACCGCCAATGGTACCTATAAGCCTTTGATAGTTGCGCTGTTTTGATAGGCTGAACCCGGGTTTTAATATCACAATAATGGTTAGCAATACCCAATAACTATGATGGCCCTGTGCTATGGTTTTGGCTGTTATGAAGCCAACCAGGCAAACCAACGATACCCGCAGCGCGTGTTTAAAAGCGCCGGATGCCAGCGTAAAGTTATCGAAGAAAATATGCGGCGCGTAATCCTGGTGGGTTACAAATTGGGAGTACTCTACTTCGCCTTTTATTTCGGTTGATTTTAGTAAGGTTTTTGAGTTGTAGTAGTTGTATATGTTGTTAATGCTTTCGGTAAGGTTACGGAGGTTAATGAGCACCTTTTTTAGCACCAGGGTGCTGGTTTCCTGCTGGTCTTTTCCTATGGCGTCTATTTTTAGTTTTAGCTTTTCCAGCTCTACATTAAAATCCATTACATGGCGATGGCGGGTGTTTGATAGTACAATGTAGGCCACATCATCCAGTTCATCGGCCATGTGGTGAATAATGCGGGCTATCTCATTTAGTACCCCGGTATCCTTAAACCTTTCGCGCATCTGGTAGTAGTCATAATGCGTGGCCATTATTTGCTCAAACATATCTACCAGGTCAACAAAGGTTAAAACCAGGATGCGGCTTGACGGGGTTGATTCCCTTACCACCAGCCTGCTTTTAAACAACATTTCGCGCACGGCATCCTGGTGCTGGCTTACCTGTATCTGTTGCGATACCAGTTTACGGTAATTATCGTCGATATCGCTTTCAGGATTATAAAACTCGGCTTTGATGCGCAAAAATTTGGCAATATCGGCCACGTTTTCGCCGAGGGTTTGCTGCGCAGCCCGGTAGGGGCGGATGCCAAAAAAAATTAGGCTGAACAACATATACCATACACCACCGGCCAGTATCTGCAGGCTGTACAGTAACACTGCCGATGGGGGCAGGGCCTTATCCATCATAAATATCATAATGAGCAAACTGCAGGTACCTACCGATGCGGCCCGGTTGCCATAAACCGTAAACATGCTGAACAGGAACGAGAATAAAGTAATCTCGATACCCAGGGTATAAATATTAAGACGTGCAAAACCGGTAGTAACTGCAACTATGAATAAGCACAAATTGCCAATAGCCATGGCGTTGCGCTTGTGGGTTGCCGGGCCGGGGTTATCAATAACACAAATGCAAAGGGCCCCTAATGATAAGGTAAGCCCAAGATCAAATTTGCCAAACTCCAGTAACAAAAGCGATGGCAACAGAATGCCCGCCGAAATGCGTAAGCCATCAGAAAAGTACTGACTGTAAAAAAAGCTGTTGATTTCGCGGGTGTTAAATTTCATTATTTTTTGTCCGTTTTTACCGGCAATAAAGCTACGATGAATACTTTTATGATTGATTTTTTGTTGAAACAGATGTTATGTTTTCATTTACGCTTTTTTTGTACTCAAAATGCACTGCAAATTTACAATAATTAAATATTTTGCCCGGGTTTTAGTAAATATGGCATTAATACCAGTTTTTTGTTAGTAATTATCTATTTTTTGCCAAAAATGAATTAAATTCACCCCCGGTATTGTGGCCCGCCCTTTACCCATCAATTTTAACCCTCAATTTATTTGTGCTATGTCGTTAAATTTAAAACTCAGTCAAAGGGAAACAACTTTTAACAGCGAAGTTGTAACCCGTTTTGAGTTGTATAACAGTTTATTCCAAACCCTGCCGTTTTACCAGGTAAAGGATACCGGAATTTTACTGCCCTTTTTTAGCTCGCATTGCGAAAAGGGCGCCGCAATGAACGCATCGCCTACAGATATTATTGAAAGCTTTTTCAAAAAGTACGTACCGGATATTGATCATCGCGAGCAAATTAACCGCATGTTCCGTTTTATACAATATATCGAACGGCAGGTGGTTTTGTTTGATGCCATTGAAGATTCGTCATTTAATAAAATAGGTAAGTTTGACGATACTGGTACCCTGCAAAGCTTGTTGCAGCAAGCCGCTATAAGCGATGATACCCGCAAAAACATCAGCGAGAAACTGAAAGATTTTTCGTTGCGGCTGGTACTTACCGCCCACCCAACCCAGTTTTATCCGGGCACGGTGTTGGGTATTATGACCGATTTGATTGAGGCCGTAAAAGTTAACGATATACCTACCATTGATGTGTTGTTGCAGCAGCTGGGCAAAACCCCCTTTTTTAACAAAACATCGCCAACACCGGTTGATGAGGCCATCAGCCTTACCTGGTTTTTGGAAAATATATTTTATTATGCTGTATCGGGCATCCAATCCAAACTGGAAGAGGAGTTTGATATCGACACTACAAATCAATTGCTTGAAATGGGCTTTTGGCCAGGCGGCGACAGGGATGGCAACCCCAACGTTACCACCGAAAGCACCAAAGAGGTAGCCCGGTATTTAAGGCAGCGCCTGTTCAGGTGCTACTACCGCGATTACAGGGTGCTTAAGCGCCGCATCACTTTCCGCGGGGTAGAAAAACCAATGGCCAAGCTGGAAAAACTGATTTACAGGAACGCTAACGAAAACCATGCAGACCCCAAAGATTTGCAGGGCGAACTATTGGATTTGCTGCAAACCATTAAACACACCCTGATAACCGACCATGATGGCCTGTTTAAAGATGTTGTAGAAAACCTGATTCAAAAGATCCGCCTGTTTGGTTGTTATTTTGCTACCCTTGACATCAGACAGGACAGCCGCGTACTGCGCAACGTGTTTGACTATGTAACCTCGCAAACCGAAACCGGTGTTGTTGCGGGTTATCATGATTTTGAGGAAAAAGAAAAGCTTGAAGCGCTTCCGTTTAATGAGCTTGATTATCATCGTGCCGAAGATGCCGATGCCATGACCTGCGATACGCTGGATACCATCAGGCTGATAAAACAAATTCAGCGTAGTAACGGCGAAAAAGCATGCCAGCGTTTTATTATAAGCAACTGCCAGCGCGCATCAGATATTTTACAACTGATTGACCTGTTTTTATGGAGCGGATGGAAGAAGGACGAGTTGAAGGTTGATTTTATGCCACTGTTTGAAACCGTGAACGACCTGGCTAATGCCGGCGAGATTATGGAGCAATTGTATACCCACCCATATTACGCCGAACATTTAAAGTTACGCGGCCAAAGGCAAACCATCATGCTCGGCTTCTCCGACGGAACTAAAGACGGCGGCTACCTGATGGCCAACTGGAGTATTTATAAAGCAAAGGTCGAAATGACAGCCATTGCCCGCAAGTACGGCATTAGCCTGGCGTTTTTTGACGGAAGGGGCGGCCCACCGGCACGCGGTGGTGGCAAAACACACCGTTTTTATGCCTCCATGGGTAATGATATTGCCAATGAGCACATACAGCTCACCATACAAGGTCAAACAGTAAGCTCGCAATATGGCTCGGTTGAAACGGCCAGGTTTAATATGGAGCAGTTACTTAATGCGGGAATTATCTCTGCCCTGCATCCTAATCGTAAAGATTTGTTGGATAACAGGCACAAAACCCTGATATCGCAAATGGCCGATGAAAGCTACTCGCTTTTTATGGCCCTGCGCGCGCATCCATTGTTTTTAGAATACCTTGAAAAGTTTAGTCCGCTTAAATTACTATCAAAAATAAATATCAGCAGCAGG
Source organism: Mucilaginibacter ginsenosidivorax (assembly GCF_007971525.1). Taxonomy (NCBI): domain Bacteria; kingdom Pseudomonadati; phylum Bacteroidota; class Sphingobacteriia; order Sphingobacteriales; family Sphingobacteriaceae; genus Mucilaginibacter; species Mucilaginibacter ginsenosidivorax. The sequence goes on along the minus strand of NZ_CP042437.1, from coordinate 1,246,150 downwards.
CCAACCAAGCGTGGCGGCGGCGGTCCAATGAAACTGGAAGACCTGCGTGCCATTAGCTTTGTAACCTCCTGGAGCCAGCTTAAACAAAGTATCCCTGGCTTTTACGGTGTAGGTACATCATTAAAAAAGATGAAGGACGACGGCAACTGGCAGGAAGTGCAGGAACTATACCAAACATCGGGTTTCTTTAAAACCATGTTGGACAACTGTATGATGTCGATGTCGAAATCTGATTTCAGGGTTACCGCTTACCTGGAAAAAGACGAGAAGTTTGGCGGGTTCTGGAAAATGCTAAAGGAAGAGTTTGTGCTTACCCGTTCCATGTTACTGGAGCTAACCGGCAGCGTAGTACTGATGGAGGAATACCCGGTTGAACGTAAATCAATCGCCATCCGCGAAAAAATTGTATTGCCGCTGGTTATTATGCAGCATTACGCCTTACAATGTTTAAACAATACCGAGGATGAAGAACTGATTGAAATTTACCGCAAACTGGTGATCAGGACGGTTTACGGTATAGTGAATGCGGGGAGGAATTTGGCATAGAAGCCCGGCACCGGCCCCCTCAAAATCTCCCCCGGTAGGGGAGACTTTTGAATATCAGGCGGCTTTTTTATAACGCAAAACAAAAGGCGGGACTTCTTAATAAAATCTCGCCTTTTGTTTTTTAAGTCTCCCCTACCGGGGGAGATTTAGAGGGGGCTGCTCGGCTCCATCCCTGTAGATATTGCAAACCTGTTCCACGCGTTTATGGCGATGATAGCCAGGATTACCTGTGCTATATAAGCTTCATCCAAAACCTTTGCAACAGCTTCATAGGTAGCATCAGATACATGGTGTTGTATCAGGGTTACTTCTTCAGTTAAGGCAAGGATGGCCCGCTCTTCTTCGGTAAAAAACGGTGTTTCGCGCCAGGCGTTCAGGGCGTAAATGCGTTGCTCGGTTTCGCCGGCTTTGCGGGCGTCTTTGGTGTGCATGTCTATACAAAAGGCACAGCCGTTTATTTGTGATGCGCGGATCTTGATCAGCTCGCGGTGGGTTTTGCTTACTATGCCTTTGGCAACGTATTGATCAAGGTTTAATAATATTTTGTAGGCTTCCGGGTCGGTTTTACCGATACTTACTCTTGTTTTCATTTTGTGTATTGTTTTAATACCCCAAAGGTGGCAACAAAACAGGCTTCAAAAAATGAATCAAGATTAAGAAAATAAAGGGTAGCGGTTTTTGTTTGACATGTATACATAACAACACCTGTGTCATTTCGAACGAGGTACGAGGAGAAATCTTCTACCCCCTGCAATTCAAAAAGCCGTCGGGATGCAGGGTGTAGAAGATTTCTCCTCACCCCGCTGGCTCAATTCCATCGCAGGCTCGTTCGAAATGACATTTTATAATTAAAAAGGTTTGGGTACACGTAGCCCGCTAGGGGATTAAGCTTAAATTCGTGGCATTAGCCGTAGGTCCGGTACATGTTCTGCTAAACTTTCTTCGCCCTTATTTTACTCATAAACTGCGGGGTAAAGCCCAGGTACGATGCCAGCATGTATTGAGGCACACGCTGCATAAATGCCGGGAACAGGCTGCTGAAGTGACGGTAGCGTTCCTCGTCGCTCATGCCGTAAATGTATTTGATACGGGTTTGGGTTGCACTAAACGCCCGTTGTTGTACTATCCTGAAATAACGTTCCAGCTTGGGCACTGCCTCAAATAGCTCTTCCTGTTTGTTTTTGCTGATGCTGATAATTTCCGTGTCTTCAACCGCCTGGATATAATAGTAGGATGGGCGGCCGCTTTCCAAGCTGTCAAAATCGGTCATCCACCAATTTTCAATAGCAAACAAGGTAGTTTGTTCATTCAGCTTTTTGTTGATGAAATACAGGCGCAGGCAGCCCTTACCTACAAAAAAAAGTTCCTTGCAAACACGCTCTGGTTCCAGCAGGAATGTTTTTTTCTTGACCGCTTTTACAGTTACCGCAGTATTAATCAGCTGTTCCTCATCCGCGGTAAGCTGAACAAATTTTTTAATATGGTTTGTAAGGGTAGATTGCACATACAATAATACAGGTATTGAGTGGGTTGTGCAAAAAAGGTATTCCTGTTGGGCGTGTCGCGTTGTAAAATCCCGTAGGCTGTAAAATTTCGTGAAATTCTGAAGGGGGAATGAAATACAATAAGAGAACTGTCATCCTGAACGTAGTGAAGGATCTATTCGCGAACTTTTCTGTCGGCGATGCATGTCGGTTAACAGATTTTTCACTTCGTTCAAGAAATAGTTCTTCACTCTGTTCTGAATGACAAAGGGGGGGGGACAACATGTCATGGGTAGGAACGAAGCATCTATTCGCGAACTTTATTGGCGGGTATGCATGGCGTACAATAGATCCTTCGCCATCGCTCAGGATGACAGAAAATGAAACTTGTGATGGTTAGGCACGAAGGATCTACTTTCGAACTTTTCTGTCGGCCATGCACAGCTGACAGATCCTTTGTTCCTCAAGATGACAGCGAAGTGAGGCAGTACCTTGCTCCCCGCTGTCTGTGTCCTCACCGACAGCTATCCGATTGTTTGTTAGTTTGTGGGTGGACTGCTCCGAATATATACAGGGAAGATGCCTGTGGGGACACAGGCATCGGAAATAGCAATAGGTTGTTTTTTGCTCCCCTTGGCCTGTGTCCTCTCATACCGCTATCCGAATGCCTGTCGGTTTGAAAATTATTTCTCCAGGTATTCTTTTAACGATATGCCAGTAATATGTGTCCAGCCGGCCACAAAGTTTTCGCGTTTGAATGATGGCAATTCCGGGAAAGTTTCCAGGCCCGCATGCGTAAGTTTAAGCCGCGTTCCGTCACCTTCGGGGAATAACTCCCAGGTTACCTCCGAATACCCCTCATAGCCATCGTATGTCCAGCTGTGGGTAATTTTACTGCCGTCAACCACATCGGTAACTTTACATTTGTGTAAAAACTCCTTGGTGCCGTCGCCACCTGTAAATTCAAACTCAAAGCCCACTACGGGTTTAAAATCGGCCAACTTAAAATACCATTCCGCCATTTTATCAACATCGGTAATAGCCGCCCAAACTTTGCTGATGGGGGCTTTGTAAATGCGCTCAATTACAAAAGGTTCTGTGTTCATAGCTTTTTAATTTTTGTTTATATCGATGGTGTGTTTTGTTCGTTGGTTAAAAATGTATCAAGGGCGTCCAGTTTGTTTGTCCAAAACCGACGGTACTGTTCGGCCCAGTCGGTAACTTCTTTCAATTGCTTCAGGTCGGCCCTGCAATAGCGTTCGCGGCCATGTTGTTTAATCACCAGCAGTCCACATTGGGTCAATATTTTGATGTGTTTGGATACTGCCGGGCGGCTCATATCAAAATTATCGGCCACAGCGTTCAGGTTCATGCTTTGGTGGGCAATCAGGTTGATGATTTCGCGGCGTGTAGGATCGGCAATAGCTTTAAAAACGTCTCGGTGCATAGGTGAAAAATGGCTATATGAAACCATTTGGTTACAAATATATATGAAACCAAATGGTTACGCAATGATTTGTAAAAAAAAATGCCGTATCGGTTTTCCGGGTAGCACAACGGCATTAAAAACCAGCAATAGCCATTTGAAAATACCGGGGAAATATACCGGCCAATTGAATTTCGATGTTAAAATCGAGTTTTGATCACTATGGTGCCCCAAAGGTGCCCGATAGATTAACTGCCGGGAGGGTTTTGCATTTATTTTCCGAAAGATGTTTTGGTTGAGGGGGATAGATGTTGGCTATCCCAAACTGGTCCCTTAGCAGCTTATTTGTCGGATGGGTTTTTCTTTTTGTTCAAGAGCATATCTACCATTTTGGCCAGGCGTTCGTCTCGCGTTTTTTCCTGTTTGGCAGTTAGTATCCACAATACATATTCTTTTTTGTTGCTGTAAGATAGTTGCTGATACCATGCCATTGCCGGTGGATGTTGCTCAATTGCACTTTTTATATAGTCGGGCAGGGTAATTATCTTATTATCAACATCGATATAGGCGCTATGCTCATTGTTGCGGATGCCATCATTGCGTCCTTCGGATACCTTTACCTTATCCTGCGGGCGAAAACGCAAGGCAGTCCAGGTTTCATTTATAGCGGCAGATGCTACCGGGCGCAAGCCATAAACGGATGGTTCGTGCCAGCTGCTCATCATCTCCAGATCAGTGGGGATTTTAGATGTTTTTTTGGGATAAATAATCCAGAAAACAGCGTCGTCATTTAGCACAGGGGCAATTACTTTAAGCTCGGATGCCAGTTGCTGGCTGTTGGTTACAAATAAAAGTATGCCATTAAAATTTCCGGCGATATTAAAAATAATTTCGGCATCGTTGGGCAGCGGCATTAGGATATCCAGGAAATTAGCCGGTGAATTATGTAATAACCAACGGGAATTGGGTTTTATTTGAAGCTTTTTGGTTATAGGATTCATTGTTTCAGTATCAAGTAGTTAGTATCAAGATAAAGAGCTATTGTTACAAACTTAAAAGAAAACCGTGAACAAAATCAACCAATAGCTAACTTGGCAAAAAAGTCCCACAGCACAATACCGGCTGATACTACAATGTTGAAGGAATGTTTGGTGCCAAACTGGGGAATTTCGATACAGGCATCTATGGTTTGCATAACCTCGTCGCTTACGCCGTTTACTTCGTTGCCAAATATGAGGGCGTACTTTTGAGCGGGATCGGGAACGAATTCATTGAGCATGGTGCTGTTTTCGGCTTGCTCAACGGCAATAATCACGTAACCCTCATTGCGTAGTTGTTCAACCGCCTGTAGCGGGGTTTCGTAATAAGTCCAGTTTACGGAAAGGGTGGCACCCAGGGCAGTTTTTTCAATTTCGCGGTGCGGGGGCTGAGCCGTGATGCCGCAGAGGCAAACCTGCTCAACCGCAAAACCATCTGAAGTACGAAAGATGGACCCAATATTGTGCATGCTGCGCACATTATCCAACACTACTGCAACCGGCAGCTTGGCTTGTTCTTTAAATTCATCAACCGAAGCCCGGTTCAGCTCATCTAATTTTAATTTACGAATCTCCATATGGTTCATTAGTTCATTGGTTCATTAGTTCATTGGTCTTTTATGACGGGTTAATGAACTAATGAACCATTGGAGCGCAAAAGTATCGATAAATAGCCTAAATAGCCACTTCGTTTAGTAAGCCTACGCCGTTACCTATTAATGAGCTATATACCGATGGTGCATAACCTATTTTGCGGGTATAATATTCGGTAACGCCTTTGCTATAGTCTTCAAAAGCATCGCCTTTTACCAAAGCTATGGCACAGCCGCCAAAACCTGCCCCTGTCATGCGGGCGCCGGCTACGTTGGGGTTTGTTTTACTGTATTCGGCAACGGTATCCAGTTCAACACCGCTTACCTCGTATAAGTCGCGCAGCGAATCGTGCGAGGCATACATCAGGCGGCCAAATTCATCCAGGTTGTTGCCGGCCAAAGCTTTCGCTGCAAGTTTTACCCGGTCGTTTTCTTCAATTACGTGTTTAGCACGTTTAAGTACCGTTGGGTTGGTAATCAGGTGCTGGTATTTGCTGAATGTTTGGCTATCAATATCGCATAAGTAATTGATGTCCAATTCCTGTTGCAATGCTATTAAAGCAGCCTGGCATTCTTCTACACGTTCGTTATATTTTGATTCGGCAAGCTTGCGGGGCTTGTTGGTATTGATAATGGCCAGCACATATTCGCCCAGGTTACTATCAACTGCTTCGTAATCAAGCGTATCGCAATTAAGCATCAGGGCTTTGTTTTTTTCGCCGAAGGCAACTGCAAACTGGTCCATAATACCGCAGTTTACACCAATAAAGTTATTCTCGACTGATTTGGATAGTTTAACCAAATCAAGTTTGCTGTAACCACTATTAAAAATATCATTTAACGCAAAAGAAGTTACCACCTCGATAGAGGCCGACGATGACAGGCCCGAACCGATGGGGATATCGCCGTAAAAAAGCATGTCAAGTCCTTGTAAATTATGGCCTTCCTGTATAAAGCTATTGATTACACCTATGGGGAAATTAAACCAGGTTTCGCCCACTTTTTCGTACGATGCCTGTAGGGGCGTATCTTGTTGCTCGCTGAAATTTAAGCTTCTGAAACGGAAAACACCATCCTCGTTGGGTGATGTTAACAGGTAGGTGCCAAAAGTGATGGCACAAGGCATAACCAGGCCCCCGTTATAATCGATATGTTCGCCGATAAGATTTACGCGTCCTGGTGAGAAATAGGCGTTGTCGGCTTCTTTATTAAAAATGTTGATAAATTCCTGGTGCAGATTATTCTTCATTATTAGGTTATATTACAATTGGGAAACAAATATTGTAAAAATTGTCAAGTTTACATTTATAAATTTAAATTAATTTCAAAAAACATCAAATTTTTACGAGAAATATTGAGGTTTTGTATGGATTTTTAATTTTATAGCTTTACATCCGGCAGAAATAAAAACCAACTGATAAGGTTGGGTTTTACCAAAATTTAAAACTTATGAAACAATACCTGGTTACCGGTTATGATTATACCGACGAAGGCGCCCTTGAACGCCGAATGAATGTACGCCCGCATCACCTTGATGGGGTAAAGGAGCTTAAAGCAAATGGCAATTTTATTGCCGCCGCAGCCTTCCTGAACGACGAGGGCAATATGATAGGCTCGGTAATGATGCTGCAATTTGAATCGGAAGAGCAGTTGGATGCCTGGAAAAAGGCCGAGTCCTACGTAACCCAAAACGTTTGGGAATCTGTAGATGTGAAACCTATTAAAGTTGCGGTTATTTAATTAGTCATTGTCGCTTCGCTTGTCATTAGTCATTGTCGCTTCGCTTGTCATTTTGCTGCGCAGTCATTGGTCATTTCGCTTCGCTGTCATTAGTCATTGGTATCTGCATAATTTGTAAAAATAGTCTGAACTAATTAAAACAATGAAAGGTGAGGTCAATTCCCACTAATGACTAATGACTAATGACTAATGACTAATGACTAATGACTAATGACTAATGACTAATGACTAATGACTAATGACTAATGACTAATGACTAATGACTAATGACTAATGACTAATGACTAATGACTAATGTTATTCCCTTCCCACTCGCCAGCGGTTCATTTGCCAGTAGCCGTCGGCATCTTTGGTGTAAAATGCGGTATAGCCAATGCCCATCATGTTAAAATCGAAAGCAAACTCGGTTACGGTGGGGTCGTCGGGTAAAAAATTGGGGAGTACGCTATCGGCAACTAAAGCTATCTGCTCGCTTAGTTCGTCCTTATCGTTTTTAACAACTTTAATTTCGGTGCTTTTAATATAATCTTCCAGGTTTTTAAACTGGTAATCGGGTATGGGGGCAAATTCATCCTTAAGCTTGCGGGCCGCATTGAATGCATCTGCAAGACTTTGTTGTTTATAAGCTTCCATTGCTTTCAGTAAATCCGGAGCTGATATTTCGGGCACGCCGTCGGCGCCGGTGGTGTAAAAGCTGTTTAGTATTTCTTCTTTAGTTTTCATGTGCAGGGTATCACTTTAATACAAAACAAAAGGATGCGGTAAAATTAACCACATCCTTTTGTTTTTAGCCTTAAATAGCAAATTAATTACAATTCGCCAAGGCTGTTCAACACATCCATATCGTCTTCGGATAGTTGAATGTTGGCTGTTTTCATGTTTTCTTCTAAATGTTTTACGCTGGAGGTACCTGGAATGAGCAATATATTTGGCGAATGGTGCAGCAACCAGCTTAAAGCAACCTGGTGAATGGTTGCGTCATGTTTATTAGCCACGCGTTTTAGTGCTTCTTCGCCTTTTACATTACCGCCACCAAGCGGAAACCATGGGATAAAGGCAATATTATGTTCGCGTGTGTACTCCAGTTCAGCCTCCCATTTGCGGTTATCAACACTGTACATGTTTTGTACCGATACCACCTCAAAAAACTGTTGTGCCAATTGTATATCCTGCACACTCACCTCAGATAAGCCTATGTGTTTAATTTTGCCATCCTGTTGTGCTTTTTGCAACACTTCGAATGATTTTTCGGCAGGCACTTTCGGGTCAATGCGGTGCAGCTGGTACAGGTCAATTCTTTGCAGTTTAAGGCGTTTGAGGCTTCCTTCAAGGGCCTGCGTTAAATGTGCGGGCGATGAATCAACGGGCCATTCGTTTGGGCCGGTACGCAGCAGGCCGCCTTTTGTTCCAATAACCAGGTCGGCGGGGTAGGGTACAAGCGCTTCGGCAATTAGCTCTTCTGATACGAAGGGCCCATAGCTATCGGCCGTATCGATAAAATTAACGCCCAGTTCAACCGCGCGTTTTAGCACACGGATGCACTCTTTTTTATCACTGGGCGGGCCCCAGATGCCCTGCCCGGTAATACGCATGGCGCCATATCCCAGGCGGTTTATTTTGAAATCGCCCCCTAAAATGAAAGTTTTTTCAAATGAACTTGTTGTAGTTGCCATATTGTAATTGTTGATTATAAGTTGAACTCAAATTTGCCCTTATTGTTTGGGGGAAGTTGTGAGTTGTGAGTTGTGAGTTGTGAGTTGTGAGTTGTGAGTTGTGAGTTGTGAGTTGTGAGTTGTGAGTTGTGAGTTGGCATTATGTTAAATTAAGAATCCAATAGTCCATTTATGGGAGAAAGCCCTGTTCATATTGTAAACGTTAGAGATTTCATGTAGCAGTCCTGATACTTGATACGCGCTACTTGATACTAAAAAAGCTATCTTTCCATAAAAAATCAACCTTCATGACCGATCAGAATTTTACCAACCACAGGCGTTTGGCGCCAGGTTATCATTACGTATTAACCCTTTTACTTTTAGTTGGGGTTATATCAGCCATAGTAAATGTAGTATTGCAATGGGGCACCAGCGGATTGATGACCTCGCTACTGATATTGCTATTGTTTACCTGTTTGCTTTTTGTTTTTATCATGATGCGCACTTTTCCGCTAAAAGCGCAGGATAGGGCCATACGTGCCGAAGAAAGCCTGCGTTACTTCATACTTACCAGGCAGCCATTAAGCAGAAACCTTAGTATAGGCCAGATAGCCGCGCTGCGTTTTGCAGCTGATGAGGAAATGGTTCAGCTTGTCGAAAAAACATTAGCCGATAACCTTAAACCCGACGAGATTAAAAAAGCCATCCAAACCTGGAGAGCCGATTATCATAGGGTATAAGGTTAAACTCTAAATCCCAAAATTTGAACCCCAAACGCTAAATTCTAAATCCCAAATTCGAAGATTGGAAGTCGGGATATTAAAAGACTGACTTTTAGAATTTAGATTTTAGGATTTAGAATTTTTCACCCCCTTACCTCCAGGCTCCCAAAATAGCGCCCATAAGTGTTAGGGATACTAAACTGTAGCCGCCATTGATAAATATAAGGCGCCAGCTTTTAAGTTCAAACAGGCTCATGGTGGCAATGGCACTGAATGTCCAGATGCCGGCAAGGGCGCCTGCTGTTGTACCCCAGGCCAGGTCTGTTTTTGCGTCGGCCAAAAAGGCTGCCAGGTTTGCGGCCATAATGAGCGAAAAAATGGCGGTCATTCCAAATATCTTTAGCTTATTGCCGGCCTTTAAATCGTCTTCATTAAGTTTATTATCGGCTATCCAGGCTTTGGCAAACATGATTGGCGAATACCAAATACCGCCTACTAAAAATGACGAGAGAGCAGCCACCACAACGGCAGCCCAGTTGATTAAATTAGGGTTCATAATGATAAGTTTATGTGTGATTTATGTGTAACTAAAGTTATCTGTTTTTGGAATAAACAACAAAGATTTTTTGTGGAATGAGGGGGCTGATTTTAGGATTTGGAGGATCTGGATACTACCTAAGGCATGTTGTAATTTTGATTGCGCAGGCCTGTCACCCTAAGCCTGTCGAAGGGGCGTGCGGAGAGGCCTTTGCCCGGTATGCTTCGATAGGCTACCCATGACAACGCTCTTTAGTATGTCATTTCCCCTTTAGCGTTTTGGCGATATGTTACCACTAACCATAGCGTATTTCGGGTCAAAAAAACATTGGCTTTGAACGCAGGCTAAGACTCACCCGGCTACGCTTCGCTGGACCACCCTCTCTCCGGCTGCGCCGCAAAGAGGGTTGAGGAAATAAAAAAAATATTTTTAGCCCCTTTATGCGCAAGTCGGAGAGAGGGGCAGACGGGCGGAGCCTCGTCGGGGTGAGTCGACTCGCCGCCTTGCTAAAAACCTATTTCACATTAAAATGTATTACCTGCCTGCCTAAATTACCGTCGCCATCAAGGCCTTCAATAATGGCCCGGTATGAGCCACGTGCGTCGCTGTTGTAAAAGTTAAAGGCGGCTACGCCATTTTTATCGGTAATTACTTTAGGGTTCCAGTATATGGTGTTCCTGAGATCGAGCCCTATTACGCTGCTTTTGCCAACTTCGTATTTAGGCACGTAAAAATCCCTGGCTTTGCTATAGCCTTGTACCGCAAACGTAATTACGTTTTGTTTGGGTATCAAAGCCATTAATTGCGACAGCGAAATTTTTTGAGTTTTAATCACTTTTTTGTGTATGATCATAACACCTTTTGTACCGTTTACCCGGTTTATGCCGCTTAAACCATCGTTCAAAAATATCTCTACCGATTCTACGTCATCGCCACTCATTGATGCCAGGTTGCTAACATCAATCTGGGCGCTGTTAATATAAATTTGTACCGGAGTGGTTTTTTTTCCCTGGTTATAATCGCGGGTTACATAAAAGTTATTATCGGCATAAGTTAAGCCAAGCGCCATGGTGCTTAAGCAATTGATCAATATAGGGCAGCCTTTAAGCTGGTCGGGGTTGATTTCATGATCAGCCTGAGGGCTTAAGCCTGCAAATGTGCCATAATCGGAGTGGCTGGCTTTTTTAACAACAGATTTTGCCTTAATTACTACCTCTTTAAGCACCCTTGAGCTTTGATATTGTTTATGGCTGTTTTCCAGGTAGGGGCGTATAACGCTATCGATATTCACAATTTCATCGGCAACATTGGGGTTTTTGTTTACCTTTTGGTAAAGTTCGCCATTAACATTTATCACCATGTTGCGGCCATTGGGGTTATTGCGGGCACTCAAAGTGATTTTTGAAGTATCTCTGACCATTACGTCAGAAAATTTGAAGTTACCCGCCATATCGGTAAGGGTTTCGGCCGAAAAATTATTATCCGGCACAATAAGGCGAATGCTGCCCTTGCTAACCGGCAGCCCGGTATTGGTGCGTAATATACCCGATACCTCGATGCCCTGTTCAGGTGCTGTATAAATAGGCGGGTTTTTATCGGCCAGTATATCCTCGTAATTAAAACGGGTATAACCCTGGGTAAGCATCAAAATATCAAGATTATCTGCTTTTTCCTGGTCGGGTTTATTAAAGTAGTAGTTGGGTTTTTCGATGTAGCCTTTAAGATCAGATGTAAGCAGAATGTAACTTAATATGGTTTGTTCGTTATTTTCTTCGGATGGGATGGTGGCATCATCCAAAACGGCTACCGAAAAGCTGCCTATTACCGGGGCTGTTTTGTTAAGCGCCGTTACCGACATTTTTACGTTTTGCCGAACAGTATATGATGGCTTATCTGTTTTTAAATTAAGGCTCAGCTGATCGTTATGCTGTATAAATACCAGGCGCTGGCACAACGCGTAGCCGCCCGATGAAAACAACGTTATTTGCAATATACCGGTAGGGAATTTTGCTTTCGGGATGGCTGCCGAATAGCTTAAATCTTTTAACACGGTAGAAGCCGCGTAATATATAACACCCCCGCTTTGTGCTACCAGGTAAAAGCTTTTGTTTTGCTTGCGCTGCAAAAACACATCATTGGCAGCTATTTTTATGTTGAGATTATCGGGGTCGCTGTTATTAACGGTAAGGCCTATGCCCATACTTTGTACCCTTGGTAACTTGTATACTGCCGATGAGCCATTGGGAAAGGTAACAGTGGCGGTGTATAACTTACCACTCTCTGGTGTCATGGCAAATACACCCATCCCCAGGTGGGCCGATGTAAATGTGGCCACCTCGGTTCCTGCATCATCAGTTATTTTGCCCTTAACATCGGCTCCCAGGCCCTTGGCGTTGATAGCCTTAAATGCTACTTTGGTGCGCACGCCATTGGTTAACTGGCCACTTTCCGGGAAAAACTGAACGTCGAAATTGGTTATCGATCCTGTTAGCGGGAAGGTGTTGGTAATAAAATTGCGGTCGCCCATATCAATAGCCGTCACCAGCGACCCTGAAGTAAGGGTTGGGGCGTCGTTTTCCGGCAGTTCAACCAATAAGTTACCTTTGGCATCGGTTGTGCCTTTGCCTTTGGCTATGGCGTCGCCATTGCGTACCAATTGCCAGCTTACTTTTTTTTCGGCATAAGGCGCACTTGTGGGGTCTTTATAAACAATATTTGCGTTTAGCTTGATCAGGCCACCCTTTTTGCCCGAACTTTTGTAGCTAATGAAGGTATTTACCTTATTATCAATAGCGTTACCAATGTTTATAGTACGGTCATAAAAATACTCGGCATCAAAATTACGCATCCAGTTGGTGTATGCCCTAATGCGGTAAGTGCCTTGTTTTATGGTTTCGCCATCCAGCGTAATGTTTCCGTTGGCAAAACCGCTTTTTAAAGGTAGCCGCAAACCTGCTATCACCGAATCCTGGCTGTTAAGCAAATCCACATAAACAATACCGCTAAGGCCCGAAGGCTGGTGTTTCTCCACCGTTACATAAGCTTTAAGCCAGATGGTATCGCCTGCGGCATAATAAGGCTTATCCAGGTGCAGGTAAACTTTTTCTATCGGAAAGGATGTGGAATACTTCGCGGTTTTTTCGATAACGGAATTAATAGGGATACTATCCTGCTGCGCCATTGCGGCCAAGCCAAAAGATAAAAACAGCGATGCTACGAGTAAAAATTTTCTTGATATCATTAATATAATATAAAGCGGCTAACGGGGCTAATATAAACATTTAGGGCTGTTGCATACCGGGCGCACACAGCATTTAACATTTTTTTACAAACTGGCAGGATTTGAACTACGTTTTACAATGAACGCTTAAAAATACGCTGCATTGTTTTACATGGCGAAAGTTAAAGCCATTTGGCAGCACAGTGCAGAAAATAACATGATTGTTACTTTTTGTAATGACAAATGGCTGCAAAGCAAGGCTATTTTGCAGGCGCCATTTTACCTTCAACATGTACAGATACCATGCTTGAATGTACGATACCCAGTGTAGAGCCCGGTTTTACACCAAGATAAAACTTAAAATAACTATCCATAATACCGCTGGCCATCCTGTTGTAGGTTTGGGCAAATTCGGGGCCGCTTATGTCAAGGTCAATAAGCGGTTTGCCGTAATGCATACCGCCCTTATCATCAATATACATGGTGAACGAATAATAAAAATCCTTGTATGCTTTGTTAATCACGATATCATAAGTAGGGTCGAGGTAATCATCGGATGGGTCGAAATTGTTTTCGATGCCAGGCTTTGTAATGCGTTGTTTGACTGTTACCTGTGGGCTGCGGCTGGTAATTTGGGCCGGCTGCCTTGCCGAAAACTGTTTTTTATAATCGGCATTTGCTTTTGCCGCCAGCGAGCGGATAAACAGGGTATCCTGCCGGCTGGGGTGCCTTAGTATTGATGTATCGGTATGCAATACATTTTTTACATAGTTATCGGCATAAAAGGTCATGTACACTTTGGTGCCCTTGATATCAAGCGAATCGCCTTTTTGTTTAATAATTTCAAGAATAAGGCTATCCTTAGTCATTTTTTGCACCTTTAGCCAGGAGCGGGCGGCATTAAAAATAGAATCGTATCCGCGTGTAAGCGGAAAGTTGATGAATGCTTTTTTGGTAGGGCTGTAAATACTTACCGAATCGTCCGATTCAAATTTAAGTTTCCACTGCGGTTCAAGCTGGTAGCCATATTCGTTAAATGATAACCCGTTTTTTTGCCTGCGTTTTACTTCGGAATAGTTGATGCCATTGTAAGGCTTAAAATCTATTAATTCTTTTTTTTTATTGCCAGGACCGCCGCTGCAGCCCATTTGCGCAAGCGAGATGATTGTAAGCAGTATAAAACCAGCCAGTTTTATTGTTTTTATATTGATAGATAGCATACGCCTTAAAGATATAGATAATTCAATAAACAGCTAAAACGGACTTTAGATTTTGGAGATTTAGGGTTTTTAAGCCAAAGGACAGAGGACTTTTGCACAAATGATTTTAGCATTTATCCAAAATTTTTTTGCCAACGAAATAATGAACCAGCTAACCAATAAACGAATTAAATTCCTGTTATTCCCTGCACATGGATGTTAATTTTGCTGGCATGCAGCATGTTCAATGTTTTGCCTGGTGTAACTTTCAGGTAATGCTTTAAATAGCCGTTCATGACGGCGGTAGATTGATGTATGTAGTTGTCTTTTAAGGATTGGCCAAGAAAGGGTATGAGCGGCTCATTATAATGCATTTGCCCATCAGCATCAATATATACGCTGAATGAATAGTAAAAATCAGCATAGGCCTTAGTTATCGCGATGTCAAACGTAGGGTTCATATAATCGTCAGATGTATCAAAATGATTAAGCAGGTCACCTTCGGCAATCCATTTTTTTACTTTCACCTTGTGGCTTGTGCTGGATAACGTAGCGGGCTGCCTTGCTGCAAATGCCTTGGTATAATCTTTATTAGAGGCATCAGATAATCTTTTGATGAAGAGCGAATCTTTGTGGTTTGCTCTTTTTAATATAGCGGTATCGGTGTGCAGGGTATTTTTGATGTAATTATCAGCATAAAAGGTCATATAAATTTTTGTTCCCCGCTTATCAACGGTGTCGCCGTATGAATTAATTATTTCCAGTTTCAGGCTATCCCGGTTCATTGCTTTTACTTTGAGCCAGGTACGCGCGGTATTAAAAATAGAATCGTAGCCACGCGTTAACGGAAAGTTGATGAATTTTCCCTTAGTTGGGCTATAGATACTTGCCGAATCGTTAGATACAAAGTTGATACGCCATTGAGGCTCCATCTGGTAACCATAGTTAGTGAACGAAAGACCGTTTGCTGTGTGTCTTGAAATTTCTGAATAAGCTACTCCCCACACCGGTTTAAATGATATCAGGTCTTTTTCGCCGTTGTGTTTAACAATAGGAGGTTGTTTACAGGCCAGGTTAAAGAATATTGAAAGTGTTAGTAATAATACCGGTAGCTTTGTTTTTGTTATCATCAGGTAAAGGGTTTCGGTTTTAAATATAGGTTATTGATTTAATAAAATAATATTTGCGGAGCTTTTATACTATTTGCCGGGCTTGTAATTTTAAAACCAACCGGCAGCTAAGCAGTTAAATAATAAAACAAGAAATCATGGGAGTTGAAATAGAGCGTAAATTTTTAGTTGACCACAATCAATGGCAACAAATGCCAAAGCCCATAGGTACTTACTTTAGGCAAGGCTATATTTTAAGCGAGCCCGGTAAAACTATCCGCATACGCGTAACGCCTGATGAGGGTTTTATAACTATAAAAGGAGGCACTACCGGTTTAAGCAGGTTGGAGTATGAGTATGCAATCCCTGCCGTTGATGGTGAAGAGCTGTTGAATAATTTTGCCATATCCGAACTGAAAAAACGCAGGTATCGGATTGATGTTGGCGGCAAAGAATGGGAAGTAGACGAGTTTTTAGGCGATAACAAAGGCCTGCTGGTTGCCGAAATTGAACTGGAAAGCGAAGATGAAAAATTTATACTGCCGCCCTGGGTTACTACCGAGGTTACCGGCGAGGCCAGGTATTACAATTCCAATTTATCGGTGTTGCCGTTTTGCAAATGGTAGCAACATCAGGCACACTCGGGCAAACCCAGTAAAATATCCGTTTCAGGATCTCCGCTTATAGTTTTTACATATTTGTTGCCTTTGGGGCAAAGTGCCGGTATCAGGCAGGTTTTATTGCCATATTCGTCAATAATGTAGGCTTCGCCGTCCTCGTTCTTTATCCAGTCGTAAAGTTTTGCGCGTTCGGTTATTCCTTTAACGTTTATTCGCTCGTTAATCCACTCCAGCGAATCAATTGCCACATACGGGTTATCATGTGGTGTTTCATCGGTTTTAATACAAAGAATACGTACAGCCATGGTTAAAATACTTTAATTAATCAGGTGCGATAAAATTAAAGCAAAAAGAAAAATGCTGAAATAGGTGTTTTCACCCATTTGGGCGTACGTAGTTTTACTTATGAACAACCTACGCTACCTGTTGCAATTATCGGGGCTGAGCGTAAAATAAGTAAAGCGCGCCGGTATGGCTGCCGTGCCCTTTACAAAGCCGCTTATGGCAAAAATACCAATATAGCGGGGCTGCATCTCAAATTCCTGGCTTGCCACTTGCTTAAAGGCGCCGTTGGCACTAATACCGCCTGCATACAGGAAACGGAAAGTTTTGCCATGCTTTTCGATGCGTAGAGCAGAGTTTTGAAGATTGTTAAGAATTACAGGGTTATTGCGCGTGCTGTCGTTTAACAGAACAACCGGGGCATGCGCTATCTCTTCCGGTTTTCCGAAACCGTTGCCCAGGTAGGTAATAGCCTGCACTAATATTTCATTAGGCCGCTTATAGCCTCCAAAGTAATCATTATAAGCTAACGACAGGCGAATGCTTTTGCCGGTAAACGTTGTATCTTCCAGGAGCAAAATACCTGCCTGCTGCCATTCCTGTAGGGGGATAAAATTATCCAGGTGAATTTCGGCGGTAAAACAATCAGCGTTTATTTTTCTAAGCAATAAGTTTGATATGCCAGGTTTAGCATCCGGGCTGGGCCAGTTGTCGCCATTAAGGGTAAATAAGGATAGTACACCTGGTTTCTCGTTCTTTTTGCTCCAGTACAACGTTTTTTTAGCCTGCACAAACCAGCCATTATTGGTAATTGCTTTATCGCTTACATCCCTGAAGGTATCGGTAAATGACAGGGCTGTGGAATGCGGATACAAAAACAGGGCTAAAATTAAAACTGCCGCCAGGCCTGCAACCAATACTACAACTTTGCCGGCCGGTTTTTTCGCCGTTTGTTTTTGTACCACTTGCTGAAATTGTTTGCGGTACAGGAACCAATAAGGGTGATAGCTTTCATTGTTTTTACGCTGAATTTCGGTTATACGTGGTGCTTTAAGTACATACCGGGCAAGGGTATCTAATGTAGCTGTTGATGGGTTTTCCTGCTTTGTTGGGTTGCCATCTAAAATAAATATCGAATAGTTTTTAACACTCTTCCAGCCTATGGTGAGGCCTGTTTGCTCCTCTACATTATTACAGAAAATCTTGCTTTCCGTTTCAGGAATAATTCCGGTAAGATGCCGGCCAAAACATTTTTGGTAAGCTTCCTTAAATAATGCTGCAAAAACTGAAAAATCAGATGTTGTCATAAAGTGTTGATTGGTAGTTTTTTGTAGTTCCGCATTCAGAATTACGCCAAAATTACGCTGCAATTACGCCCTTCTAAAATACATCAAAACATCTTTACCAACAGGCCACAAAACGTGGTGTTTTTTAAAAAGTCAGTTTCATCATTTAGCACACGGTATCATGAAATTCAGGTTGTTGTTCATTTGTTGTGTTTTTTACGGCGGCGCGTTTGCGCAAATCCTCCAGGTACATTACGATTTGCGGCACACGGTAGATCCCGACCGCAATCCCAAAAACTTTTGCTCATTGTATTTTGAGTATTTTAAAGCGCAGGATAGTACATCCGCTTTTTTTAAGCCGGGCGCATTTTTTTTAAAGGTACAAACAGATATGCGGGGGCAGCAGGGTAACATTGCCCAGTCATTTATCCAGGCTTCGCAAAGCTTTAGGTTTTGGAAACCAAAAATAAACATTGCAATACAATATAGTGGCGGCCTTGGTGTAACCGAGCCAAAACAATACAGCTATTACATTAATAACGCATTCTCCGTTGGGCCAAGCTATGCCTTTACCTGGAAGGGTGCTTTTTTCAGCAACACCTTAAGTTACACTTATAATGCGGCGAAAAAGCCCGGTAACGATTTGATGTATTCCTTTTACTGGGGCAAAGGTTTTTGGAATTACAAGGTTGAATTTGCGGGCGATTTTGAGTTGTATACCCTTAATAAAAACCAGGGCGACCCAACTACCCAAAACCTGCGTGGCAAACGCCTTTGTTTTTTTGGCGAACCCCAGCTATGGTTTAACTTTAATAAAACTGTAGGCGCCGGCACAAGGGCCTTGCTATATTACCATGTAACCACTACCGATAATGTTTTGCAGCTTTGCCCAACTGTGGCGCTTAGGTTTAAGCTTTAAAAAATAGAGGGTGTTAAAATACAAAAGCCCTGGTTTAAGCATAACTCAAACCAGGGCTTTTGCGGTTAATAAAATATTAAGCCCAGCCAGTTCCTTTTTTAGCGTTACCTTTGGCAATGTGCTCTTCGGCAGTGGCTTTGCCCATGATAGCAGCCATTTTGTTACCTGCACCATCCGTACCGGTAGCAATGTACCTTCCAGATTTAATGTCGATCACAGGATCAACCATTGGTACATTCTTAGTTTTGGTTTTCACTGAATACGCGGTAATACCGCTTCCTTTTTCTGTTGCCATGATAAGTTCTTTTTATTTAATTTAAGTTAACCCGATTACTGCCGAATTGTTTTCGGCCTACTCACAATTGGTTTTACAGTGTAAACATGCATTAAAAAATTTTAATTCAAAATATTTGGCATAAATAATTTGTTAACACATTTAATGCATTGTTAATAAAAAAATAGCTTGAGGCGGTTTACCAGCATCTGTTGCGAAACTAAATATATTTAAAAGGCAGTTTTAAGTAAGCCGAGTGCACTTTTTTAACATTATGGCTTTGCATTTTGCATTAACGCACTATTGAATTTAACAATGAGGTTGAACAGCTCGCGGTACTTATTTAAAGGGAGTGTGGCGCTTATATCAAATACGTCATGGTAAGCTTTTATGCCGCCAAGGGTGTAAATAAAAAATGCAGGCACCCCTTTTTCGGTAAATAAATAATGATCGCTATTGGCCGCTTTACCCCGTTTGGCCACTTTAACAAAGTAGTGGTTATCGTTATTTATCTGCTGCATGGCGGCAAATTCATTGGGGTAGACGGTGGCGTTCACTACGGTTATTCCTTCAATGCCGGTGCCGTTAAGGTCAAGGTTTATTAAAAAGCGAATCTTTTTAAGGTCGATCAAGGGATTTTCTGTGAAGTATTTTGAGCCGAGCAGGCCAGCCTCCTCGCCCGAAAAGGCAATAAAAGCCATGGTGTACGGCTGTGGATGGGCGGCATAGTATTTGGCCAGGCTTAGCATTTGGGTTAGTCCGCTGGCATTATCATTGGCCCCGGGGAAGTACGTATTGCTGCCCATGCCGCCTAAATGATCGTAATGGGCGGTAATCACCAGGATGGAATCGGGCTTAACCGTACCCCTAACCACACCACAAACATTTGCAGTTTTAAAATCGGGAATGAGTTGGTTATCTATAGCTACGGTTAATGAAGCTGGCAACTGTTTCAGCGCTTTTTTATCAACCTGTATCACTGTAAAATCAAGCGCCTTACCTTCAACAGACCAGGTGAGCTTGTCTTCCAGCGATACAATAACCCTGTTTTGCCTGTCCACAAAATGCGTGCTATCAGTTTGTTCCAGCTTGCCCGTGCCTGTTGCGCCCCGGCTGTCGGGGCTCACAATGAACTCCTTGCCGGGGATAAGCCTAACCCCGTTGATGGTGACATCCATTTTGCCTGGGAAAATATTAACCGGGTAGCTAAACTCCTGCAGGTAATTTTTGCCCGTCATTGGTTTTACACCATAGCTTTTAAACTGTGCCGATATAAACGCTGCGGCCTTATGCACACCATCATGGGTATAACCACGCCCCCAAAAGTATGGCGAGGTAAGTGTATCTACCAGTTTACGGGCAAACAGGCTATCTTGCGCAAAGGTGGCACCCGATATAAAGAGGAGTAATAAGGTCAGTTTAAATTTCATTGCCTAAAATTATATAATTTGTTTAATTTTTGCAGATAGACAGCAATTGCCCAGGGAAATTGCATTTAAAAGTTGATCCGGAAGAAAGGTAGCTCCTAAAGAGCAAAAAAAGGGAACTACTCGTTTTTCTACAAACGGGTAGCCTCTGCGAGCAATGCTATTAAGTTATGAGGCTGTTTAAAAACGAGAGCTATTCATTGCCGTTGACTTTAGTCAACGGTAAAAGAAAGCATCGCAGCTGGCTTTAGCCAAATTATTCAAGCGGAATTTGGCTAAAGCCATTCGCCTTTTAATCATTATTCCGTTGACTAAAGTCAACGGCAATGATTTTATTAGATACATAAATAAAATAAATCAAATTTAAACAGGCTCTAAGAGAAGCGGAAAGTGAGAAATAATATCGAACACTGAATTTCGAATATCCAACGCCGAAGTTTTTCCTTCATTATTCGAAATTGGGCATTGGGTGTTCGATATTAAATTGGCCTTAATTCCTTAACTTAATAGCATTACTCTACGAGACAGCTTAAAAGTGTATTATTAAAAAAAAGTTAACCGTTTGTAGAAGAAGAAGTTTAAACACGATTCGCCTGATTAATTGCCCTGATAAAACTAACTTGCCAAGGCCATACAACGCCAGCTACCAATGAACTAATGAACCAGTGAACCAATGAACGTCAACCGGATAAATTATTATAATATATTAGGCATGCTTGCCGCGGCGTGCCTGGCTATTGTTATCCCGTTTGAGCTGGTGCTGATATCCTACGCTACGCTTGGTCCGCTGCATTACTTTACCGAAATATCCTGGTTAAACGGCAAACGATATTTTACCCTCAAAAAGTACGATCCTTTGTTTATTGCCGGGGTGGTGGTTATCTCCGTTTTGCTTAAACTGCCATACCCCTATGTTATTTACTACGCGTTTGGCCTGTCGTTCATATTGCTGGTCATTCCGGGGGCAATTATGCGCGTTATCGTTTTTACGGTGATTGTAGCGCTTGGTTACTTTTTGCTTACCAATAATATATTGCGCACTATTTTTGGCTTGTACCTGCCTACGCTCATCCATGTTTACGTTTTTACCGGGTCTTTTTTGCTGTTGGGGGCATTAAAAAACAAAGATTTTTCGGGCTATCTGGCATTTTTTACCTTTTTAATTTGCCCCGTATTACTGTGCGTGTTGTTTACGGGTTTGCACAACGCCCCTGCGCAATGGGCTATGCATAACTACGGGCATTTTGCAAATTTGAATACAACAACCCTGCGCAGTAAAACCATCGATTTGTACAACAACAAAACCAGTATTATACTCACCCGCTTTATTGCCTTTGCTTATACCTATCACTACATTAACTGGTTTGCCAAAACCAGTGTAATTAACTGGCACCGCATTACCATTACCAGGGCAACAATTATTGGTATTTTGTGGCTTGCATCGGTAGGCCTGTATTTTTACAACTATAACCTGGGGATACGCTGGCTATATATCCTGAGCCTGGCGCATGTGATACTGGAATTTCCGCTTAACCAGCGCAGCTTTATGGGGATAGGGAGGGAGTTGAGGGGGCGGTTTACGGCGTGATTTTTTATCGTGCAAAAACGCAAAAGCGTGCAAAGCTTAATTCGATGTTCCGTTTCTTTACTTATCTGCGCAAGATAAAACTACAATACTATTTTTATCTTATAATATGACGTGTTTGTAAGTTGTTGACTGTTAGTGTAAAATACCTGTCATTGCGAGGCACGAAGCAATCCCCTATATGCTAAGTCCCACATCGTTCGGGATTGCTTCGTGTCTTATAATGACATGATTATAATACGTTGATTATCAAGTGTATTTTTTTATTCCCCTCTCGAGAGGGGGCGCGGTGGGAGGTGAGTTGGCAGGGGTGTGTTTTCCGCGTTTCATTGCGCGCGCATAACACACCCCTCCGCCCCTCTCAAGAGGGGAATCGCACATTTCCACCGCTTTTTTTAAAAGGATTCGCAAATATTTTATTGTCCACAACAACTCCGCTCGCAACCATGTCATTACTGTTTTTTCCAGCTTAGCTGGTACCCACTCGCAATGACGATAGCTTAGTGCATTGATTTAACTATAATTTTGTTGCAGGTCATCACTGTTTTTTTCAGGTTTACCTGGTGGTTACTTGCAAAGACGCGAAGGGCAAAGTTTTTCGATTCCTGTCATGCTATGAAAGTATTCAGTTCCTAAATCTATTTTTCATTCTTTGCGTCTCCGCGCGACATACGCTCATCTACATAAAACTATCAGCTTCCCTATAAGCCTTTATCAGCGCCAGTTCGCCTTCTTTTCCTTGCCCGGCGGTGCCGTGCTCCATTCCTAAAACGCCGCGGTAGCCTTTGTTATAAATATGTTTGAAAATGTTTTTATAGTTTACCTCGCCGGTGCCGGGCTCTTTACGGCCGGGGTTATCGCCAATTTGATAGTATCCTATTTCGTCGTAAACCAAATCGAGGGTAGGGATGATGTTGCCCTGGTTGCGCTGTACGTGGTACATATCGTACAATATTTTGCATGACGGACTGCCTACAGCTTTGCAAATGGCATAAGCCTGGTCGGGCGTGCGCAAAAACAGGTCGGGGTTGTCACTTAGCGGCTCCAGCACCATAATAACGCCATGAGGTTCTAAAATGGCTGTGCCTTTTTTAATGGCCTCTATTACATTACCGGTTTGCACGCCAATGGGCAGGTTGCGCACAAAATCGCCGGGTACAACAGTTACCAGTTTGCTGTTAATGCGTTTGGCAATTTCTACAGCCTGCTTGCATGATGCAATAAATTTCTCCACCTGATCGGCCTTACCGGATGCCAGCATGTTGCTGTCGTTACCCAAACCCGGCTGAACAAATACGCCCATGGCCATGCCCAGTTTGGCCAGGGTATCGCCAATTTTTTTCTGCTCATCTTCGGTACGGTGGCTCATTCCATTATCCTCAATCGAGCGGAAGCCTTTATCATACGCAAATTTTATCTGCTCAACAAAATTATCACCGGCATGGTTTTTAAACATACCATCGTGAATACCATAATTAAGATTGAAAGGCTTGTCGGCGGCGGTTGTTGTCACCCCAGCCGGGTCGGCACAGCCGGTAAGTGTAGCCGCATTTAATACACCGGTACTTAATAATGATGCGCCCGCAAGCATCGAGCTTTGCACAAAGTTTCTGCGTTTCATAGGCCTTGATTGGTTTGAGCAGGCAAGATAGTTTTATTGGAGGCAAAATTCAAAAGTAATAAATCTAAAATATCTCAGTGGCTGTCTAAATTTGATTTAGATTATTTATGTATCACTTAAAAATCATTGCCGTTGACTTTAGTCAACGGAATAATGGCTGAAAGGTGAGTGGCTTTAGCCAAAGTCCGCTTGAATAATTTGGCTAAAGCCAGCAATTATAATTTTTTTGCCGTTGACTTCAGTCAACGGCAATGAATAATTCCGTTTTTAGAACAGATTCTCAGTTCAATATCGTCTATGATTACTTGGTAGCATTCATAGGAATCGTTTTTAAAAGTTGATCTTGAAAAAAGGTAACTCCGAAGGAGCAAAAAAAGATTAACTATTTAGTTCTACAAACGGGTAGCATCTACGAGGCAGCTTAAAATGTATTTACTTGTATGTAGATGAAAAAGTTTAAAACCGATATCCTTGAGGAAGTATTTTGAATTTATATAGCTTTAAATCAGTGTATTGTATAAAATAACTTAAAAAACAGTTATATAACGTAAAATTTAGTTGTATAACTGAAAAATCAGTTATATATTTGATTTATGGAAGAGCTAACAAAAACAGAAGAGCGTGTAATGCAGGTAATATGGCAGTTAAAACGATGCTTTGTTAAGGATATTATTGAGGCGTTGCCGGATGATCCGAAGCCGCCTTACAATACCATATCATCAGTTGTAAGGCTGCTGGAGAAGAAGGGCTACCTGGATTATAAAGCTTATGGTAAAACCTACGAGTATTTTCCCAAAATAGCCAAAGCCGAGTATCGGAAGGCTTTTTTCAGCCGGTTTTTTGCGGGTTACTTTGATAATTCGGCCGAGAGCCTTTTTTCATTTATGGTGAAGGAAGAAAAGCTGAGCCAGGAAGATATCGACAAATTAAAAGCCATCATCAATAAAAACGAAAAATAATGGAAGCCATAGCCTATTTGCTGCAGGTATCGGCCTGTACCGGTGTTTTTTATATGTTTTATTACGCGTTTTTGCGCAGGCTTACTTTTTTTACCATCAACAGGTGGTACCTGCTGGCAACATTGCTGCTTAGTTTTGTTATACCGGCCATTAAAATACGGGTTGATGAACAGCCACATTATGTAGCTGTAGTACAGCACGTGGTTTACGTGAATGCCCCGGAGGCTATTCAACCAATACCCTTTAACGCCGCTCCCCCAAAAATGGGGCCTGTTGCGCCGCCGGTAAACCGGGCGAGTATCATGGGGTGGGTATATGTAGTAGCTGTTATTTCGTTATCGGGTTACTTATTCATAACACTCATTATCTTTTTTACCAGGATTAAAGGCAAGCCTTTGGCTAAAATGGGAAATGTTAAAATTGTAAGCGGCTACAAAAAGCTTGGCAATGGGTCGTTTTTTAACTATATATTTTTAGCTGATGAAAATATCTGTTACGAGGATCTGAAACACGTAATAGGGCACGAGATGATGCATGTAAGGCTGTATCACTCGGCAGATAGGGTGATAGCGCGGCTGGCACAAATAGCCCTTTGGTTTAATCCGTTTGCATACCTGTTTGCCAGCGCTATTGAAGCCAACCACGAGTTTGAGGTTGATGCAAAAATGACGCATAGTGTTGATAAGCGGGTGTATGCCAACCTGCTGCTGCAGTTATCGGTAACGGGGCAGGGTATGCTGCACAATGGTTTTAGCAAAGTACAGCTTACCGGCAGGATACAAATGTTGTTTAACAAACCATCAAAAAATATGAAAAAGCTAACTTATGTGCTGATTGTACCTATGGTAACCATCAGCTGCCTGGTGTTTGCAACCAGTTTAAAAACCAGCGCGAAAAAAAATGCGCCTGCAGTTACTGTTACAGACACCGCTGTTAAGTACCGGCAAAAAGTAAAATACGGCATAGGGCAACAGTTATCAATGGCAAAATTTAAAGCCTATCAGCAAACAGATGATTATAAAAACAAATCGGCACTGGTTAGGGAGATTATAAATAAAGAAATTGCCATTAAAGTAACAGAACTGATCAGAGATAAAAAGACCGGGATACCGCAGGGATATAAAGTAACTTACAATAGCATGCCGCTTGAAATTAAAACCTTTTACGGCGACGGCAAAGAGCTTTATAGCCTGCTTAATGTTGGCGATGAAGTTACCGTAAAGCTATTTGGCGGCGGTATTGGCGAGGGTATCCCGGTAGTGTTTTTTCCGCAATACATTGTCAAAAACAATGTCAGGATCTTTCAGCCGGTGCAGCCGGAAACCATCCGGGAATATCCTTTTTTATATGAAGTAAACCGGGTTAGGTTCACCGATGGCAAGGTTGCACAAATTGAGAAAGACAGCAATGGAAAATGGAAAACCGCGGTAATTGAAAAAGATAATGGCTACAGGTTTAACCTGGCATTCAAGGCCAACTCTCCTGATTTTGCCGGCATCAAACAAGGCGACCAGGTAAGGCTGCGTTTTGTACACGAGGTTAAAACAGGGAAAAAAGTATACGCCGTGAATGATTGGGTTTCGATATCCGAAAATATAGCGGATTACGGATTTAAAAACCCGGATATGTTTTACAAATTTTATGAAAAAATGTAAAACGGTTTATGCCCAATCGTTTTATCTGAATCCGGATTGACCAGGTTTATTAAAATTCCTTCATCCTATAATGTTTAACCAACAATGGCCATCCTTTTGCAGGGTGGCCATTGTTGGTTTTTTAATTACCCATTTGTTGAATTTTTCGTGCCCTTTCCCAGAGGATTTCCATTCGTCGCTTGCCTAATGTGTAACAACGATTCAACAAAAGCGAAAATATTTACCCCTATTCACCGACTTTAATCCGTTGTTCGCCGACGAAAACATGGCCTATATCTATTTCACCAAAAACAGCTGTAACGTTTTAAAAATGGGGGCGTCTTATTGGTGTATTTAAAATTTACAATATACAATTACTTGACAATCAAAATATTAATATCATGAAAACTACATTAATCACCTTTGCTGCTTCATTACTTTTAGTAGCTGGTTTATCAAACTCAACCTTGGCATTCACAAAAGATACCAAAACTGTTGCCACTGTATTAACCGATGTAAGCAACATCAACAAAATCGAAATCCGCGGTAACGTTGAACTTTACGTATCGGCCGGTACTACCGACCAGGTAAAAGTTTATAATAAATACTACGCCGAAAGCGCCCTGGTACAAAGTTCAAAAGGCGTATTACGTATTACTTCATACAACAACGAAAAATTAGTGGTTTGGGTAACAGCAAATGATTTGCGGGCTATCAGCGCCTATGATAATGCCGAGGTTAAATCATTCGGTAACCTATCTGCCATCGAGTTGGAAGTTAGCCTGCATAACAACGCCACTGCCAATTTAAAACTGGATGTTTATACTGCTACCGTAAATACAAGCGATAAATCAAAAATTGAATTATCAGGCACTGCCGAAGTTTATACTTTGAACCACAACACCCAATCGAGCGTGAACAATAACAAATTCATCGCCCAGGCCTACACAGATAAAGTGACTAACAGCGCTGCAAAACATAATGACGATTTAGCAGGCATATAATCCCCCGGAACACTTTTTGCAAAAGTCCATCATATAATACTACCGGAAGCTATCATTGATACATGATGGCTTTTTTGTTTTAGCCGGGCTACATCGTGGCCATTTGGATTTAACAGTTGAAGTGGCTCGGCCGGTGTTCAAAATAACTATAGGCTTGTTGCTACGTCTCCATTTATAAATTAACTTTGCGCCATGCCTGTTACCTATAAATTTATCAAAGAGCCTACCAACCGCTGGTATATTGACCTGCCCGATTGGCAAGGCGTGCACGCCGATCTGGAAATGGTTGAAGGCGCCGACACCATGCTTGACTATGTTGGCCAGGGTGCCCGCGAAGTGGAACTGCAATTGGCCGAAGAGCCTTTTGAAAACGCAACCCCGCTTCAACTTATTGAGGATTACCGCGACCATGTAGGGGGCGGCATTTATTTGCTTGCCCAATACAACGGCGAAGTGCTTAACCAGAAAATGTGGCTCTGCGGCGTTACCGAATTTGTGTTTGGTAAACTGCCCGAGGTTATCTATTTCAGGAAGGTATAACTGACTTGGTTAGGGCGGCAATCAACTGGTTGGTTTCAGTTATTTTAAAGTGCCGGTTTAATTGGTCATTGGCCCGCAAAGAAAACCTGGCGGCAGCCCCGGGCAGTTTTAAAGTACTCTTTTTTACACTGCTTTTTCTGAATTTTTTTCGTAAGATTTCTTTGTATCGTTTTTGTGTGAAAAAATGTATTTTTTGTTTCAATAAATAGCGTATTTGTTGCACAAAAGGTTGAATTAATTACCTCATTTTACCTGTTTATGCATGAATAATGGGCTATTTTGAAATATAAAAGGAAGCGAATAAATTTGTGTCGTTCCTATGCATCTCGTTTTAATTTATTTGAATTAGCGTTATCCATTTTTACCTTCCACACTTAAAATTACAGTTGTATATAATGTAATTGTTAAGCCCAAATCAAGCTAAAATCATTTCGCATCCGGGGCTGTAAATTGTGCTTTAAAAAGTGTACCTTTGCGCCATTATTTTCTTGAAAACAAAGCGCTTAATTATCATGCTTTTAGCTTCAACGACGATAAAATAAAACTATTGCAATGAAAAAAATTGTCGACTACAGAAAGCTTTTAAACGTTACCGAAGCTGCAGAATTACAGGAATTAAAATCAAACTACCGCAACATGATGAAAACCTGGCACCCGGATAAGTTCCAGGACGAGAGCAGGGTTGAAGCGGAAGAAAAAAGTAAAACCATTATTGAAGCATACCACTTTTTGGTTAGCATAGCGCCCGAAACCCGTGCGCAATCGTTAACCGAATATACGGCCACCACCACGCTGTCAAACATTGCCGATTTTGAATACAAATCGCAGGTGTTAAAAATTTCGTTTTTGGATGGTAATGAATATGAGTATTTTGACGTTCCCAAAGCGGTTTATGTAAAGCTGATTAATGCCGATTCGCCGGGCAGGTTTGCGCGCAGGCATATTTATAACGAGTACGTTTACCGCAGCGTAAGCAGGCTGGTAGCTACGGCGTAAGCCTGAGGTTTGAGTTGGGTGGTCTGAGGTCTGAATTTGCCGGTATGGGAAAAATCAGCCCTCAGGCCTCACATTTCACAACACAGAATCATCCCCGGTTCAATCGTTCAAAATCTTCAATGGTGTCAATATCAATGGCGCCAAGGCCAAATGGTACCGACATTACATCATCCGGGTAGGCATTGATGAGTTTTTTGGCGCCTTCGCTGCCGGTCAGTTCCATTAATTCCGGAAAGTACTTTTTGTCGAACAAAGCGGGTACTCCCAATGTGTTTTTATACGTGCAGGCAATTATGCCGGCGTCGTTTTCGGCCTTTCGTTCGGTTAACTGGTACAGTAGCAATGGGTCAACAAATGGCTGATCGCAAAGCATCAATATTGCTGTTGTAACTGAAGGTTCTAAGCGCAGCAGTTCGGTTATGCCCAGGCGAATAGAAGAAGCCATGCCTTCATGCCAGTCGGGGTTGTAGGTAATGTTAATTTGCTGGTCGGATATGTTTGGGCGAATTTCGCCTTCATTGGCACCTAATACTACAACCGCGCAATCGCAGCAAGCCGAGGTTAAAGCGGTTTGTATGGCGCGCTGTAATAAAGTTTTACCCTGGTAAACCAGGTTTTGCTTTGGCGATCCGAAGCGGCTTGAAGAGCCGGCTGCAAGTATAATTACCCCCGTCATTCGTTTTTTTAAGTTTTTTTAAGGCATAGATTGATGTACAATTTGCTGCGCCACATGGTTATGGATAGTAGTTTTATAACGTAATGATGTTCCTGCACGGCTCTTTAATATCGCCTGCATTTCGGCAACTATAGAGAGTGCAATTTCATCGGCATTTTCAGATCCTATATCCAATCCCGCGGGTCCAAATATGCTTTCCAGTTGTTGCGGTGTAGTTTCTATACCTTCACCGGCAAATTCATCCAGCATTCTTTGTAATCGTTTTTTTGGTCCCAGCACCCCGATGTATGAGGGGCTGAGCGGCAGCAGTTGCTTTAATACGCAGGCATCGTAATTATAGTTGTGTGTCATCAAAATAATTACAGTACGGTTATCTATTTTTACATACTGCAAAGCGTTCTCGGGTTTTGATATGGTTATTTTTGCAGCAAACGGAAATCGCTCGGGTACAGCATAGTTGGCGCGGCCATCTACCAGGTGAATTATCCAACCCAGAGCGGCAGCTATTTGTACCAGCGGGATAGCGTCATTGCCGGCACCAAATAGCACCAAAGAAACGGCAGGTTGCAGCAACTCGATAAAGCAGGTAAATTTATCGCCATACAAATAGGTTTTAGTTACCGAATTGCCGTTGGTCAATACATGTTTGGCATCTTGCAGCAGGGCTTCCTTAATGGCATCATCAGGAAATTGGCCACGTATTTCTTCGTCCTTATTGAGCAATAGGCAGGTGCCTGGCTGCGGGGCCTGTTTGTCGTTCATGGTAAACAGGGTGATAAGTACCACCGGTTCACGTTTGCTTAAAAATTGTTTAAACAACTGTATTGGGTTGTCCGGCCTATCGGCAAAAATGGGTTCAATCATAATATGGATAATCCCGTTGCAACCCAGCCCAACGCCAAACTTGGCGTCGTCATCGTCGGTAGTATCGTAAGTAACCAGCATGGGTTTGTTTTGGGCCATTACCAGGCGTGCTTTGCGCAGGGCATCGCCCTCCAGGCAGCCGCCACTTATAGCGCCGGTAAGCTGCCCGTCTTCGGTAATAAGCATGCGTGCGCCGGCCCGGCGGTATGATGACCCTTCAACATGTACAACAGTGGCCAGTGCGGTTTGCCTGCCGGCATTATGGGCCGCATCAAAAGCGGCAATTATATCTTTAAGTTCTTTCACCTTGAAATTTCAATGAGTTGGCAATGGATAAGTGAATATCGGGGTATAAGTGGATTTAGCCAATTTTAACCGGCAAAAAAATACATTTAAACCACAAAGGTCAAATTTGTAATTTTTACTTTTACATTAACGATCATCAGCCAAAAACAACAAATTTGTTAATTAACTTATAAACGCAGTAAATTTTTTCACTTGTTAACAGATAACCACGGCCGAAATATCAATTACCTGCGCTTAGCAGTTACAGACCGCTGTAACCTGCGCTGTTTTTATTGCATGCCCGAGGATGGCCTTAACTGGCTATCGCGTAAGGAGCTGATGAGCTACGAAGAAATGCTGAAAGCCTGCGCCTTGATGGTGAACATGGGCATCCAAAAGATAAGGATTACCGGCGGAGAGCCATTTGTGCGTAAGGACATCATGCAGCTGCTTACTTCGATATCAGCATTAGATGGCTTGCAGGAGTTAAGTCTCACAACCAATGGTGTGTTAACAGCACCCTATGTGCCCGAGCTGAAGAAAATAGGTGTGCGCTCGGTAAACCTGAGCCTGGATACGCTGGATGCCAATCGTTTTTTTACCATCACCCGCCGCGACGAATTTGCCAATGTGATGGCCGCTTTAGAGGCTTTGCTGCATCATGACATCGAAGTAAAGATAAATGCGGTAGTAATGGATGGCAAAAATACGCAGGATATTATCCCATTGGTTGAAATGACCCGGGATTTGCCCGTAAGCGTAAGGTTTATAGAAGAAATGCCTTTTAATGGCGATGGGCATTTATACACCGGCCTGCAATGGGATTATGTACGGATACTGGACGAGATTAAAACGAAGTATCCACAGATACAGAAGATAGACGATCCGGCTTACTCCACATCATACAACTACAAGGTACCGGGGCATAAGGGTACCGTAGGCGTTATTGCTGCTTACTCGCGTACCTTTTGCGGCACTTGCAACCGTATCAGGATAACCCCGCAGGGCGAATTGAAAACCTGTTTATACGACGATGGCGGATTAAACATTAAAGACCTGATGCGCGCCGGAACAAGTGATGATAATCTTAAACTTGCTTTGCTGAATGCATTTAGCAACCGCGCTGCTGATGGCTGGGAAGCAGAAAAAAAACGTATCGTGCATCCTGGCATCCATGAATCGATGGCTACTATTGGCGGGTGAAAAAAGCCAAAAGCCCCAGGCAATGGGTAGTAATCGCTTTTAAAAACTTGATGTAGAAAGGTAACCCCTACGGGGCAAAAGATATATTTGAACGTTTATTCTACAAACCGGTAGCCTCTACGAGGCATAATGTCATACTTAATAAAGGCACTTGCCTCGTAGAGGCTATCAGTTTGTAGCAATATCCTATCTAAAATTCTTTTATGCCCCGTAGAGGGTTACCTATATCAGCATTAAAAGCTATTATGATAAGGTGAAAAATTTTAAACGCGATAGCTGCAGAAACAATCATTGGTGCCAATGACTAAACTTTGAAATACAAATAAGACTTTAGGCTTTGTGCCTTTTGCTTTAAGCTAAATTTATAAATGACAACTGTTGAACAAGCCGAAAATCTGATATTGGCCCGGTTAAGAAATTACGGGGATGAAAGCGTTCCCTTTGACCAGGCCCTGGGCAAGGTATTGGCAGAAGACATTAAAGCCGACCGCGACTTGCCCCCCTTTAACCGGGTAACTATGGATGGCATCGCCATCAGTTTTAAGGCTATAAAAGATGGCATCAATACTTTCCGCATAAAAGCAACCCAGGCCGCGGGCGATGAACCTGTGGAGATTGATGATCTGAATGGATGCATCGAGATTATGACCGGAGCCGTGTTACCCGCATCGGCAGATACCATAATTCGTTATGAGGATGTAGAGATAAAAGATGGTCTGGCCAGCATTGATGCAGAAGGTATTAAGCAAGGCCAGAATATTCATGTACAGGGGATAGATAAAAGGCTGGGAGAAGTATTGGCATCGGCCGGCCAGTTAGTTACACCGGCAATTATCGGCGTGGCGGCATCGGTAGGCAAAACCCATCTGCTGGTTAAGAAAATGCCAAAAGTGGTAATTATCTCATCGGGAGATGAATTGGTTGATGTGCATGAAATGCCATCGCCCTACCAGATCCGTAAATCAAATAGCTATACCGTTAAGGCGGTTTTACAGCAGCATGGTTTGCAACCAAATGTTTTACATATTCCGGACGATCCTGAAGTAACCAAAACGCAGATACAACACTGCCTGCAAAATTACGATGTATTGCTGTTAAGCGGCGGCATCAGCATGGGCAAGTTTGATTATATTCCACAGGCGCTGGATGATTTGCAGGTAACAAAGCTCTTTCACAAAGTAGCTCAGCGGCCTGGCAAACCGTTTTGGTTTGGCCAATACAAGGATAAGGTATTGGTTTTCGCGTTTCCAGGTAACCCGGTAGCCACTTTTATGTGCCTGAACCGGTATTTTTTAACCTGGCTGAATGCCACTTTAGGTTTACCCCAACAATTGCCGGTTTATGCTGTTTTAGATAGTGATTTTCAGTTCGGGCCTGCTTTGCAATACTATTTGCAGGTAAAGCTGTACAGCAACACGCAAGGGCAGCTTATGGCCTCGCCTGTTGAAGGCAATGGTTCCGGCGATTTTGCTAACTTAGCGGATACCGAAGCATTTTTGGAATTGCCCCTGGAAAGGAGTGAATTTAAGCAGGGCGAGGTGTTTAAGGTATGGCGGTTTGTCTGAACCGGAAATTCGGGAATTTATAGAATTTCCTGATTTTAGCTTCAGTACTTTCCCTGCCGTCAAAGCAATTCTTAAATTCTAAAAATTCGTTTAATTCGAGTTCAGACAAATAAAATAATGTTAACCCACATAGATAAACAAGGCAATCCAACAATGGTTGATGTATCTGCAAAGCAGGTTACACACCGCACAGCCACGGCACGCAGCATCGTGGTGTTGCCTGATGAGGTTTTGCAGCATTTGGCTGATGGTGATTTGATTAGTAAAAAAGGACCTGTATTTCAAACAGCCATCATAGCCGGTATTATGGCGGCCAAAAAAACAGGCGATCTGATTCCGCTTTGCCACCCGCTGGGAATGGATAATTGCAGCGTTACAGTACAGGTGAACGAACAACAGGAAATTGTGATTGAATGTACGGCCAGCATAACTGCTAAAACGGGTATCGAGATGGAGGCGCTGGTTGGTGCCTCTGTAGCGGCGCTTACCGTTTATGATATGTGCAAGGCCATGAGCCATGACATTGTTATAAAAGAAACCAAACTGATAGCAAAAACAGGAGGTAAACGTGATTTTAAACGAGCATAACCAGCCGGAAAAAAAGCACAAAAAGCATGCTAAGCTGGTGCGGCCGGCCACAGGTAACTTTGGCCGTAACGAATGGGCCATTGTTGGCGGGCCATGTACGGTTATCAAACTACTGGCCGACGATGTGATAGCAACACTATCGGCAACATACAAATGTGCTTATGCTGATACATCGCACAATGATGATATTACTCTGGTTCCCGGGCGCCTGGCAAGCGGGGCCATGCTGGATTATAGCGACCAGGTAAACTACCAGCAATTCAACTTTCAAAACCCGCTGATGCCCTACCAGCTTAAACAGCAATTTGCCAATGCCGATCTGGTATTGGTTAATGGTAACCATCAGCAGGCCAAAGCGCAGGTGGTTATTATCGATAACAATAAAAAAGCATCGTTATTAAAACGCATTGAGCAACTTAATAATGTGCAGTTGTTTTTATTGGCCGATAACAGCGACGATGTTTTTGATTTTATAAAGGAAACCGTGCCCTGCTGGCAACAGATCCCGGTTTATAAATTGGGCGACAGGGACAAGATCATTGCCTTTTTTGAAGCCAACCTGAAACAAAACAGGCCAGTACTAAACGGCCTTATATTGGCAGGAGGCCAAAGCTTGCGAATGGGCGTTGATAAAGGTAGCATCAACTGGCATGGCAAGCCGCAGCGGTATCACATGGCCGATATGTTACAGCCATTTTGTAACCAGGTATTTATATCGCACAGGGAGGGCCAGCTGGCTGAAGCTGAAGAGCCGTACCCGGTTTTGCAGGATACCTTTACCGGGCTTGGTCCATACGGGGCTATATTATCTGCCTTTAGGGAAAACCCGGACAGTGCCTGGCTGGTGATAGCTTGCGATTTGCCTTTAATGGACGATGCCACTTTGCGCAAACTGGTGGCCTGGCGCAATAGCTCGTCAGTTGCTACCGCTTATCATAGTCCTGTTACCGAATTTCCTGAACCATTGATAGCCATTTGGGAGCCTAAGAGTTATCCAATACTATTGTCATTCCTGGCACAGGGATATTCCTGCCCACGCAAGGTGTTGATTAATACCGATATCACCCTGTTAAATGCACCCGACCCTGAAGCGTTAACTAACGTGAATACGCCCGAAGAAATGGAGATTGTTAAAAGGGCGATCCACCAAAAATTAGCTGCCAACTTATGACCGATAATGATTTAAGATACACTTGCCAGATAGCCTTGCCGGGTTTCAGCGAAACCACCCAGCAACTTTTGCAGCAGGCCAAAGTACTGGTAGTAGGGGCGGGCGGATTAGGCTGCCCTTCGGCGCAATACCTTACCTCCTCAGGTGTGGGTACTATAGGTATTGCCGATTTTGATGTAGTATCCATCAGTAACCTGCACCGGCAGATCTTGTATACACCCGGCGATGTGGGCCGGCAAAAAGCTACACTTGCCTGCCAACGTTTGCAATTGCAAAACCCTGGGGTAAAACTCATACCTTATACCGACAAAATCACATCTGATAATGTCCTGGAAATTGTTGGTGGATATGATATTGTTGTGGATGGTACCGATAATTTCGAGACACGATATTTACTAAACGACGCCTGTGTAATAAGCGGGAAGCCCCTGGTTTATGGGGCTATTTACCAGTTTGAAGGCCAGGTAGCCCTATGGAATGTAGCGGTTAAAGACGATCAGCGTTCGCCCAATTACCGTGACTTGTTCCCGCAGGTTGATGCCACCCAGATTCCTAACTGTACCGAAGGCGGTGTAATACCCACCCTGGCAGGTATAATTGGCTGCATGCAGGCCAATGAAGTGATAAAATACATCACCAAAACCGGCGAACTGCTGGCGGGTAAAGTGCTGATTTTTGATGCACAAAGTATGCAAAGCCGCATCATCAGGATAGGGTCGATTACCAAAACCAATATCAGGCGGTTGGCAACTACGGTAACTATTCCAACGATATCTGGCGAGGAGCTGAAAGCACGAATGGAACGGGACCCGACTATCGAGTTGATTGATGTACGTACTGAACAGGAACGCGATGCCTGCGATATAGGGGGCACCCATATTCCGCTGGACGAACTGGAAAGCTACCTGCCTTATTTTGCCAGCACCAATACAAAGGTTTTCTATTGCGCTACCGGTAAAAGGAGCGGAGAAGCAGTGAAGCTGATATTAAAAAAGATCCCCGAGGCTGATGTATTGTCGTTAGCGGGAGGGATTGTTGGCTATGTTTCATTGGATCATTAGGTCATTGTTGTGATGGCTGACTTGTCATGAGTAGTAGCAAAATCCGAGGATTCTGAAGGATAAATGAAATTCAAAAATAAAAGGCTGTCATCCTGAGGTACGAAGGATCTATTCGCGAACTATTTTATCGGTCATGCATAGCTGACAGCTCCTTCGTGCCTACCTATTACGCTTTTTTTATAAAATGCTGATTATAAGTATGGTATTGTAAAGTGTGATCTTTCCTTCAGAGGCCGCCGGATTTTATAACTACCCATGACATGTCGTACTTTCGAGGTGCGTAGGCCTTTCACCCTGAGACTGTCGAAGGCGCGCGCGGACGGGCCTTTGCCCGCTATGCTTCGACGGGGCTAAGCATGACAGCCCTTTTTATGATGTCATTCCCCTTCAGAATTTCGCGAGATTTTACAACTCAGGATGACAGGAAAATTGGATATGTCATAGGTAGGAACGAAGCATCTAATCTACGCCATTCATAAAACGCCAAAAATGTTCGCGAATACATGCTTCGTTCCTCAGCATGACAGGGGGAGAATTGAAAATGCTTTATGTGATCAAATAAATCCGAAATCCCAATTCCGAAATCCTCAAGGATGGGCCGCTACCCAAACATCTCCATCTTCAAAAGCCTCCTTTTTCCAGATAGGTACGGTTTGTTTTAAAGTATCTATAATATAACGGCAGGCATCAAAAGCAGCATCCCGGTGAGCGGCGGATACCGCTATAATTACCGGTACTTCGCCAACCTGCAATTCACCAGTGCGGTGATGGATCAATATTTTTTGTACAGGCCATTTATCAAAAGCCTGGCTGGCTATCTTGTGCATTTCGCTGATGGCCATAGGTTCGTACGCTTCAAAATCAAGCTTTAGCACAGTTTTGCCTTTGGTAGCGTTGCGTACTGTACCGATAAACACATCTATCCCGCCAGATTCGGGCGACATAATCCAATTGATACAAGCCTGGATATCCAGTGTGTTTGCGGATAGTATTATTTGTGTGTTGGTCATGCTTGTCGGTCGGCTAATGATTTCATTAAATACTTTGGCGATTCGTGGTAGCCCTGCCGGTAATAAAACCGGTGCGCATCAACCCTTCGTGAGTGGCAATGCACTTCAATCCGGTCGCATTTTCTTGCGATGGCCAAATTGGTAAAATGTTCTTCCAGCGCTTTGCCTACTCCCATGCCACGGGCGTTTTCATCTACAGCAAAACAGCTTATCCGCGCAAAATCACCTTTAACTACCAACTGTGTTAAAAAATCAAAAGCGATAAAGCCTAAAACTTTGCCATCGGCTTCATAAATCAAAACCTCCGATTGCGGCTGGCTAAGTATTCGTTCTAAATTGGCAGACAAAAAATCCCCGGTTCCCGGGTAGCCAAGCTGGTCCAGTAAATCTGATAATGCTGTCTGATCTGCCAATGTGGCTTTTCTGATGTTCATGTTTGGACGACAAAAAAAAATTCGAAGAGAAGATGTCTGATAACGAAAAATAATTTTGAATAGCGGGCTTTTTGGATGCGACAAAAAGCTCCTGCTGACTAAATTTATCCTCCGCTCACTGGAGGAATAATAGCTATTTCGTCCCGCTCGTGAATGGTATCTCCCGGCAAAGCGTATTCATTATTGACGGCCACCATGTACGATGCCAGTTGTTTTAGGCGGGGGTACTGCTGCTCCAGCGCATATTTTAAATTGTAAATGGTGGCATCATTTGTAAGTTCCAAACTCACCAACCCGCTGCCAAATATCTCCTTTGTAACACCAAATGCCAATACATTGATCTTCATACCTCAAAATTAGGGCAAAATAGGATAGGATAAGCCATAGAAATATAAATAATTGATATTCAAAAGCTCTCCCTTCAGGGGGCCGGGGGGGTAAACAACTTTCCATCTAAATTGTATATTTACATATGGCCGCCAATTCTGAAAAGCATATTCCAATTATTAAAGTGAACGCATCATCGGGTGTTATAACTACTGATACCCTTGCTGTAGAAGAGCCACTGGAAATACGATTGGAATACGGCACCGAACCCGGGCGCCAAATACAGAATATATCGATAACTATGCGAACGCCGGGGCACGATGCCGAACTGGCCAAAGGTTTTTTATTTACAGAAGGCATTATCAAAAATGTAGATGATATAGCCGCCACGGCCCATAGCTTTATTGCCTGTGCCGGGGAAAAAGAGAATGTGATACAGGTTACGTTAAACCCGGGAATTGAGCCCAGTCTGCAAAATACAGGGCGTAATTTTTATACTACGTCCAGCTGTGGCGTTTGCGGCAAAAGCTCTATCGATGCCATACGCACTGTAAGCAGTTTCGCTGCACTGGAGGCCGATGAAGATACCATTTTAACGGATGTTTTATACCGGTTACCCCTCATTTTAGAAAGGCATCAGCGCGTATTTGCCAATACGGGTGGTTTACACGCTTCGGCCTTATTTACTACCGAAGGCGAACTTTTACTATTACGCGAAGATGTGGGCAGGCACAACGCGCTTGATAAGCTGATAGGGGCTGCACTTGGCTATGGCTGGCTGCCCCTACGGCAAACTGTATTGCTGCTTAGTGGCAGGGCAAGTTTTGAATTGGTGCAGAAAGCAGCAATGGCAGGCATTAACATTATAGCGGCCGTTGGCGCGCCATCAAGCCTGGCCGTGCAATTGGCCGAAGAGTTTAATATTACGCTGATAGGTTTTTTGCGCGATGAACGTTTTAATATTTACACCGCGGCACACCGCGTACAGATACCTGGCAGTAAAATTGCCGATAGCGGCAGGGTTCCCGCCGAAAACATACTACACCCATGAAAATACGTATTAAAGGCAACTCATTAAGATACAGGCTTACCAAAAGCGATATTGCACAACTGGTAGAGGAAGGCCATTTGCAGGAAGAGGTGGACTTTGGCAGCCAGCAACTGTACTACGCTATTAAAGTTGTTGATGACGATCACCTGTCATCAATATTCAGGGAGAATACGATTATCCTGTTTGTGCCAAAAAATGTGATTACAGAACTGGCGGAAACTGATAAGGTGGGTTTTGAAGGTAAACATGGCAGCCTGAACTTATTAGTTGAAAAAGATTTTACCTGTCTTGATAATGTCGCTGAAGACCAGAGTGATAACTACCCAAACCCATTGCTTACTAAAAAGATATGAGCGAGCACATCAAAGAGCAACCTGCTGCAGAAAATCCGGAAGAACTGCTCGACCTGAAATTAACTAAACCCAAAACATGGGCGGCCGGCATTCCGGCTGTAACGGTTGCTATGGTTGATATTTTGCAGGAGTCGGGGTTTGTGCGCGGGATGGAAGGCTTGTTTAAGATGAACAAGAAAGATGGTTTCGACTGCTCTGGCTGTGCCTGGCCCGATCCGGATGATGACCGGTCGCCAATTGCCGAGTATTGTGAGAACGGCGCAAAAGCCCTTGCCGAAGAAGCCACCACCAAAAAGCTTACTGCCGAATTTTTTGCCCAAAACTCTGTTTTTGATTTGGCCAAACTGAACGATTACGAGATAGGCAAAAAAGGCCGGATAGCACAGCCTGTATACCTGCCTAAAGGCGCGTCGCACTACCAACCGATAAGTTGGGACGAGGCTTTTAAAAAGATAGCCGACAAATTGAATAGCCTGGCATCGCCAAATGAAGCTGCATTTTATACCTCGGGGCGCACCAGTAACGAGGCTTCGTTTACTTACCAACTGTTTATTCGCGAGTATGGTACCAACAATATGCCCGATTGCTCAAACATGTGCCACGAATCAACCAGCCTGGGGCTGGCCGAGGCCATTGGCATAGGCAAAGGAACAGTTACACTGAACGATTTTTACGATACCGACGTAATTATTATCATGGGGCAAAACCCCGGCACCAATCATCCCAGGATGCTTAGCGCCCTGGAAAAAGCTAAAAAACATGGGTCTAAGATCATTGCTGTAAATCCGCTGCATGAGGCGGGGTTGATGGGCTTTAAAAATCCGCAAACGGTGAAAGGCGTATTAGGAATAACCACCCAATTAGCCGATTTGTACCTACAGGTGAAGATCAACGGTGATATGGCGTTGTTGAAAGCTATTGAAAAGCTGCTATATAAAGCCGAACTGGAATCTCCCGGTACGGTGTTCGACCATGAATTTATAAAAAACAATACCGAAGGCTACGTAGCATTTTTAAACCATCTTAACGAATATGATATAAACCACCTGGCTAACGAAGCCGGAGTGCCATTAGCGCAGATAGAGCAAGCCGCCGATATACTTAAGGATAAAACCCGCATTATTATTTGCTGGGCCATGGGTGTTACCCAGCATAAAAACGGCGTTGCCACCGTTAAAGAAATTGTTAACCTGGCTATGCTGAAAGGCACTATAGGTAAACCCGGCGCCGGCCTTTGCCCGGTGCGTGGCCACAGCAATGTGCAGGGCAACCGAACCATGATGATATTTGATAAGCCTAAACCTAAACAGCTGGACAAGCTGAAAGAGGTTTTTGGTTTTGAGCCGCCACGTCAACACGGTTACGATGTGGTGGAGTCGATACAGGCGATGCATGAAGGGAAGCTGAAGGTGTTTTTTGCTATGGGAGGCAATTTCCTGTCGGCTACGCCAGATACCACTTATACGGCCGATGCCATGCGAAAGCTCGAAATGTCTGTCCATGTATCTACCAAACTCAACCGCAGTCATTTAGTACATGGCGATGAAGCTTTGATATTACCAACGCTTTCGCGCAGTGATAAAGATATGGTTAATGGCGAAGCGCAGTTTATCAGCTGCGAAAACTCAATGGGGGTTGTGCAAATGTCGAAGGGGATGCTGGAACCCATCTCTAAGGATTTGCTGAGCGAGAACCAGATTGTTTGCAGGCTGGCTAAAGCCACCTTAGGCAAGCGTTCTGTTATTGATTGGGATAAGTATGCCAAAAGTTATGATGCAGTGCGCGATGACATTGCTAAAGTGATTCCCGGTTTTGATGATTATAATCAAAAGGTACGTGTACCGGCTGGCTTTTATTTGCCTAATGGCCCGCGGGAAGGCAAGTTTGAAAATATTAAGTTCGGCAATAAGGTTGATTTTAACATTGCCGGCCTGCCCCTACACGAATCCAAAACGGGAGAATTCCGGATGACCACCATCCGCAGCCATGATCAGTTTAATACAACCATCTACGGGCTGAACGACCGCTATCGCGGAGT
This sequence comes from Mucilaginibacter ginsenosidivorax, assembly GCF_007971525.1. Taxonomy (NCBI): domain Bacteria; kingdom Pseudomonadati; phylum Bacteroidota; class Sphingobacteriia; order Sphingobacteriales; family Sphingobacteriaceae; genus Mucilaginibacter; species Mucilaginibacter ginsenosidivorax. Next base: position 1,205,111 of record NZ_CP042437.1, on the reverse strand, counting down.
CCATAATGAGCGCAGGGTAATATTTATGAACGAAAAAGACATTGCCAAAGCCGGTTTTAAACAAGGAGAACACGTGGACCTTTACAATAACTTTGGCGGGGTTGAACGCGTGGCCCGCCTGTTTGTGGTGGTCCCTTATAACGTCCCCGAAGGAAACACAGCAACCTATTACCCCGAAGCCAACGTATTGATCCCAATTGACAGCGTAGCTGAGGGAAGTAATACGCCTACATCAAAATTGGTATTTATCAGTATAAAAAAGCACGGGGTTAAGTGAGGTTTTGGAATAGTCGTTATACCCACAACGCGGCGATCGCAAACAGCAACGCAGCTGTCATAACTAACGCCCCCAGCTTTAAAAATGTCCAAAAGCTTACATCCAGTCCTTCGCGGCGTAGGGCAACCAGCCACAGGATAGTTGCCAACGAGCCCGTTACCGACAGGTTTGGCCCCAGGTCGATACCAATGAGTACCGAACTTTTAATGATTTCGGGCACATTACCTTGAACAACATTTCCGGCTATTAATCCGGCTGGCAGGTTATTCATCAGGTTGCAGGCAAAGGCGGTAATTATGCCGCTACCCCAGGCCGTTGCATTTACAGAATGTGCAGCATTTTCATGAAGCAGGGTTGTTAAACGTTCTATTATACCGGTTTTGCCCAATGCCTCCACAATTATAAATAACCCGGCAACAAGGGGCAGCACCGCCCATGAAACCCCTTTTACAACCATCCACGGATTTTTTTTAGCCCTGATCACTACAATGGCCGATGTTAAAATTCCTGTTATGGCAGTGGGCAAACCCAACTGAATATCAAGCGCCGATGCAATCAGTAAAATAATGGCTGTGGCGCCTACACCAATGATGGCTGTTTTGCCGCCCTGGGTCAAAACCGGGATAGTTATATCCGTTTCAATTTTTGCTTTTAAAGCCTCGCGCTGTGTAAAGCGCAACATAATATAGGTAACCGTTATGGCAAAAAAAGAGGGCAATAAATATTGCGGCAACCAATGTAACAGTGGCGGCATATGGCTGCCGTAAATTACCAGGTTGGCAGGGTTTGATATGGGCAACACAAACGAGGCGGCATTGGCTATAAACGCGCAAATTAAAAGGTAGGGCAAAGGTTTATCTACTTTAGCTGCCTTTACAGCGGCAGCCACTGCAGGGGTAAGCACAACCGCTGTGGCATCGTTTGATAGGAATACGGTAACTACAACGCCTACCAGGTATATGAGCAGGAAAAGCCTGTTTGCCGATCCTTTGGCCAATCGGGTGGCGTGGGCCGCCAGCCAGTCAAAAAGCTTTTCTTCGCGGGCCGTTTCTGCAAGCAGCATCATGCCTGTTAAAAACAGGTAAACATCCGTTCCTTTGGCTATGCCGGCTAAGCCATCCCTTAAGGTAATTAACCCCAGGGCAATCAACAATGCCGCGCCCATTGTTGCCCACCACGCTTCGGCTACTTTAAACGGCCGGGTAATAACCCCGGCAATGGCTAAAAATGAGATGATCCAGATGTAAATAGATGTCATATGATATCGTTCGAGGATGCGGCTGTAATAATCCGGCATTAACAAACCCAAATTCGCCCCCAATGTTTTGCCGCGGTTAAAACTTCAACAGGCCAGTGCTAACCAATCCAATAAATAACGGCGCTATCACCAGCAACACCATAATCAGGTACGATAAAGGATGAGCAAAATTTAACGTCCAGCCGAGGCCGGTGCGTTTGGATACCCAGATAGATGAGTCAGTAGGGTTGTTATAAAAAATGCCCCATTTCCAGTATTCATAGTTATTGCGGTCAAATTCGTTCATCACTAAATGTAAAGCTTTTACAGTAATAAAAATATGCAGCAAAAATATGGCATTAAACAACTAAAAAGGGAGTTTAGCACATTTATGTGTTCAGCATGTGTTAATTTATTAACTATTAATGTTCCCTTAATGTTAAGTAAAGATGTGTTTTTGATGAAGGCGTTACGCTTATGTTAAGTTTAAGAAACCATTGGGTTAATTAATGGAAAGTGGAACAAAAATTCAAAATTGCTACAGATTTGATGGGGTTTCTTTGCGAAAAATTAAACCCGTTCTTCATGAAATACAATTACTATGTTCATAGGCTTTTGTTGTTTTCGGCATTATGTCTGTTATTTTCAATTTCATCCATTGCACAAACCATTAAGGGTAAAGTAACCGACTCTAAAACCGGCGAACCGCTGGTTGGCGCTACCGTGAACTTAATCCAATCCGGCTTAAATAAAAGCACCGCGGTTGGCCTAAACGGTTCATACAGCTTTAAAAATGTAAAAACAGGATCATATCAACTACATATTAACTATGTAGGGTATAAAGCCGCTCAGAATTACGATGGTACAATTTCATCGGCCGATGAAATAAAAAATGTCAATATTAGCATGCAGGATGCAAGTCTGCAAATGGCCGAGGTTAAAGTATCCGGATTGGCAGGTAAAGAAAGTGACCGCGCCGTGCGTGGTATCGAAAAAAATGCCCCCATGGTATTAAATATACTTTCGGCCAATACCATCCAACTGCTTCCGGATGTAACAGTGGCCAATGCATTACAACGTGTTAGCGGTGTTACCATTCAACGTTCGGCATCGGGCGAGGGCCGTTATGCTATTATCCGTGGTATGGATCAGCGTTACAATTCAACCCTGGTGAATGGTATCAAAATCCCAAGCCCCGATCCACAATACCGCTTTGTGCCGATGGATATATTTCCATCAGAAATGTTGGAGCGCCTGGAAGTGATAAAGGCGTTAACCCCAAGCATGGAAGGCGATGCGATAGGTGGCGCCATGAACCTGGTAATGAAAAGCGCACCAAGCCATTTTGTGCTAAGTGCCAACGTTTCGGGAGGCTTTTCAACCTTGTTTTCGTCAAGCAGGCCATTTGTAGGATTTAGCGCATCGCCAAATAGTAAATCACCGGCTGCCTTAAATGGTAACAGCTATGCAGCCACCTACGCCGATTTTAATAACAAAGCGCTTACCAGCGATAAAAATATCTCGAGCCCCTTTAGCTCGACAGCGGGTATCACCATTGGCGACAGGTTTTTAAACAACAAACTGGGTATTATTGTAGCGGCCAGTTATCAAAACATTTACCGTGGCTCTGATTCAAAGCAACTTACGCCAAATGCACAGCCATCAGCTATCCCGCTGCCAAACTCGCCACAGTTTTCCGATGCTTATGACCGTACCTATTCAACTCAAACACAACGTGTAGGTATCCATAACAAAATTGACTATGTATTCAATGATAAGAATAGAATATCGCTATACAACTTGTACATCCACCAAAGTGAATTTGAATCAAGGATGACCTCA